>CANSSG010000005.1 GCA_947649615.1 uncultured Clostridia bacterium
GCCCCCCTTAAGTAAGTTTTTGCTACTTTTTCCTTACGGAAAAAGTAGGACCCCGTCCCCCCGGAGGGGGGTAAAACGAAAGAAAAGATAAGAAGGAGGAAGATTTCCTATGAAAATATTAGTAGTGGACGATGAAAAACTTCTGGTAAAGGGCATTAAATTCAACCTGGAAAACGAGGGCTATCAAGTCGAATGCGCCTACGACGGCGCAGCCGCCGTGGAACTGGCCCGCTCTGGTGGGTTTGATCTGATTATCCTGGATTTGATGATGCCCGAAATTGATGGGCTGGATGCTTGTATGCGTATCCGGGAATTTTCCAACGTCCCCATTATTATGCTTACCGCGCGGAGTGAAGATACCGATAAAATCATTGGCTTCGAATGTGGCGCCGACGACTACATCACCAAACCCTTTAACATCCTGGAACTGAAGGCCCGCATACGGGCGATGCTCCGCCGGGCCACCGGCGGCGCCCAGGGAAAGGCCGCCAGCTTGATTACCGCCGGGGACTTGACCCTGGACACCGAACAGCGGGTCGCCATCCGGGACGGAGAAACCGTCGAACTGACCGCCAAAGAGTATGATTTAATCGAGCTTCTGATGAAAAACCCCCGGCGGGTCTACAGCCGGGAAAACCTTATGAACGTGGTCTGGGGCTATAGCTATACCGGGGACTACCGTACGGTGGACGTCCATATCCGCCGCCTGCGGGAGAAGCTGGAACGCCAACCGGCAGAGCCGGAATATATTCTAACCAAGTGGGGAGTTGGCTACTATTTTAAAGGGTAGAATTTCCTTACAGCTAAAAATCAGCGCCAGTTACCTGGCCATCCTGCTGATTGTGATGGTCCTGATGAACACCTACCCCCTGGTGGTCAGCGAAGACCTGGTGTTCCAGTCCAAATGCGCCAGCCTGCTCAGCGCCGCCGCCTCCCTCAACACCGCCGTCTCCGGATTGGATGAACTGACGGAGGAAAACGTGGGACAGGCCCTCTCCGGCGTCAACGTGGCCGGCGTCTCCCGGGCGATTATCTCCGACCCGTGGGGCAAGGTGCTCTACGATACCCGCGAAATCGGCAGCGCCGTAGGGCGGTATGTGTTCTACAATGAATTGGTGGAAGCCCTCTTGGGCAACAGCACCGCTTACAGCGTGTATAAAGAAGGGGCCTTCCACTCCTCTGCCGCCCAGCCGGTGCTGTACCGGAATCAGACCATTGGCGGCATCTACGTCTATGAGTACGACACCCAGCAGGCCTCGCTGCTGGAGAACCTGAGCAGTACGCTGCTGAGCATCTCTATCGGCATCGCCGCCCTGGTGGTGATGCTCAGCGCCTTTTTCTCACGCCAGCTTACCCGGCGCCTGGAAAGCTTGCAGGCCGCTATCCGCGGGGTTCGGGAGGGCGCCTACAACCAGCGCGCCATCCTTTCTGGCCACGACGAATTTACCCAAATCGCCGGGGAGTTCAACGACTTGGTGGACCGCTTGCAGGAGACGGAAAGCGCCCGGCGGCAGTTCGTCTCCGACGCCTCCCATGAATTGAAAACCCCGCTGGCGGCGATCCGGCTGCTGACGGACTCCATCTTGCAGAATGAAAACATGGACAACGACACCGCCAGGGAGTTCGTCAGCGACATCGGCCAGGAGGCGGAACGCCTCAGCCGCATTACAGAGGATTTGCTCCGGCTGACCCGCCTGGACAGCGGGCTGGCGGAAGCGGCAAGGCTGGTGGAAGTGGCCCCTGTGCTGGAACGGGCGGCGCGGATGCTGCGGCCCGTGGCTGCGGAAAAGGGCGTGGAGCTGCTGACCGTCAGCCACACCGGCGCGGAAGCGGCGGCGACAGAAGGCGAGGTCCATCAGATTATCTACAACCTGGCGGAAAACGCCATCAAATACAACCGCCCGGGCGGCTATGTCCGCGTGACGGCGGAGCCGGGGGAGGAAACCGCCGTTATCACTGTGGAGGACAACGGCATCGGCATTCCGCCGGGGGAACTGTCCAATGTGTTTAAACGCTTCTACCGGGTGGACAAGGCCCGGTCCCGGGCGGCGGGCGGCACCGGACTGGGGCTGAGCATCGTCAGCGACACCATCAGCCGCCGGGGCGGCGCCATCCGGGCGGAAAATGTTCCCGGCGGCGGCACCCGGTTCGTGGTGACCCTGCCCAGCGTTATCAGAGGGGAGGAGGAGCCGGTTTGAAAAAGTGGCTTGCCTGGATATTGACGCTCGCCCTCTTGCCGGCCGCCGCCTGCGCCGGCCCGGCGGAACAGGACGGCGGAAATGAGGGCGTACAGATTTACTTCCTGGCCCCGGCAGACGAAGCCCAGGGCAGCGACCGCATCCGCGCCCAGAGGGAAATCCTGGACCTGCCGGAGGACGCCGGGTTGCAGCGGCAGGCGGAAGCCGTTGTGGCGCGCCTGCTGGAAGGCCCGCCGGAGGGGGATTTGCACAGCCCCTTCCCCCAGGGGGTGGAACTGCTGCATGTGGAACTGCGGGACCAGATGGCCCGGGTGGACCTCAGCGAGGAGTTCCGGGAAATGTCCGGGGTGGAGCTGGTGCTGGCAGACTACTGCCTGACGCTGTCATTGACCGCGCTCGATGGCATTCGGGCGGTGTCCGTTACCGCCATGGGCCGCCCCGTGGGCCAGCAGCCAAAGCAGCTATTCTATGAGTGGGACGTGCTGCTCTCGGATATGGGCGACGTATTGCAGACGGTGGAGGTCAGCCTGTCCTTCCCCAACGCCAGCGGCGCTATGGCCGTGGAGCGGCGGACGATCTCCCTCTACGAAGGGCAGACCTTGGCGGAAACCTTGATCGCCGCCCTGCTGGAAGGGCCGGAAAGCCGGGAACTGGTCCGCGTGATTCCCGAAGGGTTCGCGGTCAACTATGTCCGGGTGGAAAGCGGCGTGTGCTATGTGAGTCTCCCGGCGGCTTCCCTGGCGGCGCTCCCGGGGGATATGGAGACGCAGCGGTTGATCCTGTGGTCCCTGGCGGATTCCCTGTACTCCTTGGACGCCATCGAGGAAATACGGCTGCTGGCGGACGGAGAGGAATTGGCCTATTTTGGATCAGTCCCCGTGGAGGAAATCGCCGTCAGGCCAAAAGGGTGAGGCGGCTGAAACTGTGAAGGAGGATGCAGAAATGTGGATTTGCCCAAACTGCGGGAGAAGCTTTGAGAAGAAAAACCAGGGGCATTACTGTGGTGAAGCGCCTAAGAGTATCGACGAATACATCGCGGCGCAGCCGGAAACCGCAAGGGGGTATTTGACTGCGGTGCGCGGCGCCGTCCGCGAGGCGCTGCCAGAGGCCCAGGAGCGGATATCGTGGAGCATGCCCACCTATTGGAAGGGAAAGAACCTGATTCAGTTCGCGGCGTCAAAAGCCCACCTGGGGCTTTATCCGGGTCCGGAAGCAGTGGACGCATTCCGGGACAGGCTGGCGGATTATCCCGCCAGCAAAGGGACGATCCGATTCCCTTACGGCAAGCCCCTGCCGCTGGATTTGATTCGGGAGATTGCGGCGTGGTGCGGCGCGCACTATAGTCCGCCCCATGCTTCATGAGGGCGGCTTGCATGCCGCGCCCTTCCGCCCTTTCCGCCGCCGTTGGCCGCATTTCTTTTTTCCCCCTTGCCATCCAGGAAAAAATAGTATATAATCAATCATTGTAAATCATTGCTATTTCCGCTGAAAGGGTGTTTTTCATGATAAAACTGCAAGGGAAAAAAGGCACAATCAGTATCAGCGACGCCGTGTTTACCAATATCACCGGCAACGCGGCTACGAACTGCTTCGGCGTGAAGGGGATGGCCTTCCGGTCTATGACCGACGGCATCGTCCACCTCCTGCGCAAAGAAGCCATGAGCAAGGGCGTCCAAGTCATCTACAACGAGGATTCCACCGTCTCTATCCGTCTCCATATCATTGTTGAACACGGCATCAACATTACCGCCGTATGCCGCTCCATCATGAGCGAAGTCCAATACAAGGTCAGCAAGTACACCGGAATCCCCGTCAAAAGCGTGGATGTCTGCGTAGACTCTGTTGTGTCCAATTCCAAGGGGGTTTGACGGTAAGATGATTCAATGCATTGACGGCATCCAGTTTAAGCGGATGGTCCTCCACGGTTCCGCCGCGATTATGCTGCAAAAGCAGCAGATCAACGACCTGAACGTGTTCCCCGTCCCCGATGGGGACACCGGCACCAATATGAGCCTGACGATTGGCGCCGCCGCTGCCGAACTGAAAAAAGGCGATGTAAAAAACCTGGGTCAGGCCGCTGCCACCGCCGCCGGGGCGCTGCTGCGGGGCGCCCGGGGCAACTCCGGCGTCATCCTCTCCCTGCTGTTCCGGGGCCTCTCCAAGACCTTGAAGGGGCAGGAGACCGCTGACGCCGTCCTCCTTGCCGCCGCTATGCAGGAGGGCGTCAACGCCGCCTATGGCGCGGTCATGAAGCCCGCCGAGGGTACGGTGCTTACGGTTTCCCGCCTGGCGTCCAAGCGCGCCGCCGAGGCCGCAGGGGAGAACAACGACGTGGAATACGCTCTGGCGGAAGCCATCCGCGTGGGCTATGAGGTCCTGGCCCAAACCACGGATATGAACCCCGTGCTGAAAAAGGCCGGCGTGGTGGACGCGGGCGGCAAAGGGTATCTGGTCATCCTGGAAGGGATGCTGGCCGCGCTGCGGGGCGAGCCTATGCCGGAGATCGACGAGTCCGCCGCCGCAAAGCCCGCCAAGGCCGATTTCAACGTGTTTTCCGAGGAAGAGATCACCTTCGCCTTCGACACCGTGTTCATCGTGCGCAAAACCGACCCGGAGGTCAACCTGACCCCCCTGCGGGACTATTTAAACAGCATCGGCGACAGCCTGGTTATCGGCGAGGATGATGAAGCCTTCAAGGTCCATGTCCACACCAATGTCCCCGGCAACGCACTCACGGAGTCCCAGAAGTTCGGCACCCTGGAGCTGGCGAAAATCGAAAACATGCGCACCCAGTACGATGACGTCGCCGCAGGGAAGAAGGCCCAGAGCGTAGACGACCTGGACGCTGTGGAGGAGGAACTGGCGGGTGGTTCTCCCGCCCCCGCCGCGCCGGAAAAGCGGTACGGCTTCCTGGCGGTTTGCGCCGGGGATGGACTGGCCGATGTGTTCCGCGACCTGGGGGCCGATGGCATCATTTCCGGCGGGCAGACCATGAACCCCTCCACCGAGAGCATCTTGAAGGAGATTGAAAAGGTTCCGGCGGAAACCGTCTTTGTGCTGCCCAACAACAAGAATATTATTATGGCCGCACAGCAGTGCGTGGGCCTGACTTCCAGGGAAGTGGTGGTGGTTCCCACTGAGACCATCCCACAGGGCGTCTCCGCCATGATGGCGGTGGACCCGGAGATGGACGTGGGCGAACTGCTGGAGACCATGACGGGCGCGGTCAAAAACGTGGCTACCGCGCAGATCACCTACGCCGCCCGGAACAGCGACTTTGACGGCTTTGCCATCAACGAGGGCGATTACCTATCCCTGCTGGACGGGAAGCTGTTCGGCACCAATCAGGATATTTTCGTCATGCTGGAAAAGCTGGCGGAAAAGGCCGCTGAGAAAAACGCCGAGTTCGTCACCCTTTTCTACGGCGAGGACGTCACCGAGGAGCAGGCCGGACAGGCGGAAGAAATCTTTACCCAGCACTGCCCCGGCGCGGAACTGTCCGTCCTGTCGGGCGGACAGCCGGTGTACTATTATATCGTCAGTATCGAGTAAATAAAAACCGCCCGGGATGCTTGTCCCGGGCGGTTTTCTTCATTACAAAGCGATTTGATGCCTCCTCTGAATTCAGGGAGCAACGCCGCTGCCCAGCGCCAGGCGGAGGACATATTCCGGCGTACCTTCCTCAAGCCGCCGCTCTCCGGTGGGCCGGAAGCCGTGGGCGCGGTAGAACGCAAGGGCGTTCCGGTTTTTCTCCAGAACCCATAGCGTACGCCCGCCTTGCCGGCGGACGGCAAAGTCCAGCAGCAGGCCGCCGATGCCCTCGTTCTGGAAAAAGGGGTCCACGTAAAGTTCGTGGATTTCGCCGGAATCAACGCGGACCATGCCCTTGACAAATCCACCGTCGTAGACCCAGATGTGGGATAAGCTTTTTCTGCCCTCCAGGTAGTCCAAAGCCAGAGGGAGAACCTGCATCTCCCCAAAGGAGACGGCGTCGTTGCGGAAAATGGGACGGTAGGCGGTGCGCTTGGCGAAAATCAGAATTTCCGCCAGCCGGGACGCGTCCCCTGGGGCGGCTTTTCGAATAGATTCCACATGCACACCACCCTCAATCCTATCCTGTCCATTGCCGGCGGATTTGCGTTCTTTCATACAAGCACCCCCGGCTCGTCACGTCAGTTGCCGAAGCTGATGCCCAGAAGCTTGGCCTCCTTGACAATAGAGGAATCCGGGTCTACCATCTTCAGCTTCCCGGCCACTTCTTCCAGGGGTACCTTCACGATCTCCCGGTTTTTGTAGCCTACCATGAAGCCGTACTCGTTTTTCAAAATCAGCTTCCCGGCTTCGCTGCCCAGGCGGGACGCGAATACACGGTCGTAGGGGCATGGGCTGCCGCCCCGCTGGGTGTGGCCCGGCACCGTGACCCGGACCTCTAAACCGCACCGCTTGCCCAGCTCCTCCGCTATCTCATAAGAGACGGAAGGCTGGGTGCGTTTGGACAGCTTCTTTTTATACTCCTTTTTGGACAGCTCCGCGTCCTTCTTGGAAATGGCCCCCTCGGCTACCGCCAGGATGGTGAAGCGGCTGCCGCCGTCGTGGCGCTCCTTGATTTTCTTCGCCAATTTGTCGATGTCGTAGGGAATCTCCGGAATCAGGATGATGTCCGCGCCGCCGGCTATGCCCGCGTTCAGCGTCAGCCAGCCTACCTTGTGGCCCATGACCTCCACGACGAAAATCCGGCCGTGGGACGCGGCGGTGGTGTGGATGCAGTCAATCGCCTCCGTCGCCACGTTCACCGCGCTCTGGAAGCCGAAGGTCATGTCCGTACCCCAAAGGTCGTTGTCGATGGTCTTGGGCAGGGTAATGACGTTCAGCCCCTCCGTGCGCAGCAGGTTGGCCGTCTTATGGGTGCCGTTGCCCCCTAAAATCACTAGGCAGTCCAATTGCAGCTTGTAGTAGGTCTGCTTCATGGCCGCTACCTTATCTACGCCGTCTTCGCCGGGAACCTGGATGGTCTTGAACGGCGTACGGCTGGTCCCAAGGAACGTTCCGCCCTTGGTCAGGATGCCCGTAAAGTCGGCGTAGGTCAATAGCTTGAACCGGCCATAGATCAAGCCCTGGTATCCATCCTGAAAGCCGTAGATTTCTACTTTTTCCCCGGAGTTGAACAGCGCCTTGGCAACGCCGCGCATGGCCGCGTTCAAAGCTTGGCAGTCCCCGCCGCTGGTCAACATTCCAATTCTTTTCATGAACAAGCCCTCCTTACTGTTTGCCGCCCTCCCGTTGGAGACGGACGGCCTTGGCTTTATTATAGCGCATGGGTCCGGAAGGTACAAGCTAAATTTTAAATAGAACGGCCCCATGATAAATTTTTCCGCAAACGCCCCTTGACAACGCAGGGAAAACCTGCTACAATCAGTCGAGAAAACAAAGTAGGCAGGTGCATCCGCCTCACCTCCAGCAATGCGAAGAGGTCGATACGGCAAGCGGCGTCCCGTCTGGCGGGGCGCGTGTGTTCGTGCGGGTGCAGTGTGCATCCGCCGTTTTTGTTTTATGTCCCGTGGTTTGTGGCAAAATGTTGAAGGAGGTGCTTCGGTTATTAGCATTGTAATGCATCAACTAAATGAGGACATTCGTGACAAGGAGCTGCGCCTGATTGGCAGCGAGGGGGAACAGCTTGGTATCATGTCCGCAGATGACGCACTGCGCATTGCCGATGAAAAGGGTCTGGATTTGGTGAAAATCTCCCCCCAGGCAAATCCGCCGGTGTGCAAGCTGATGGACTACGGCAAGTTCCGGTTCGAACAGGGTAAGCGGGAAAAGGAAGCCCGGAAGAACCAGCATGTCGTGGAAATCAAGGAAATCCGCATGTCTCCCGGCATCGACGTGGGCGACTTCAATGTCAAATTGAAGAACGCCCAGAAGTTCCTGACCGAGGGCAACCGGGTGAAGGTTTCCGTCCGCTTCCGCGGGCGGGAGATGGCCCATACCGAAATCGGCAGGAAGCTCCTGGATCAGTTTGCAGAGCAATGCGCCGAGATCGCCAACGTCGATAAAGGAGCCAAGCTGGAAGGCCGGAACATGTCCATGTTCCTCTCCCCTAAGAAATAAGCCAGCGCTTTCAAGTGTAATCAAGGAATACGGAAGGAGTTACCAATTATGCCGAAACTGAAAAGCCATAGCGGCGCGAAGAAAAGATTCAACCTGACCAAGACCGGGAAGGTCAAGCGGGCCAAGGCCTTTAAGAGCCACATCCTTACCAAGAAGGATACCAAGCGTACCCGTCGTCTGCGGGCGGGCGGCTATGCCGACGTGACCAACGAGGCCGCCATCCGCAAGATGATCCCTTACAAATAATACGATACGCTTTAGAATAGGAGGCTTTTACAATGGCAAGAGTTAAGGGCGCAATGATGACCCGCAAGAGAAGAAACAAAATCCTTAAGATGGCGAAGGGCTACTGGGGCGCTAAGAGCAAGCACTTCAAGATGGCCAATCAGCAGGTGATGAAGTCCCTGACCTACGCGTACAGAGGACGCCGCCTGAAAAAGAGAGATTTCCGCCGCCTGTGGATTACCCGTATCAGCGCCGCCTGCAAGATGAACGGCATGAATTACTCCACCTTCATGCACGGTCTCAAGACCGCCGGCGTGGCTATTGACCGCAAGATGCTGGCTGAGTTGGCCGTCAACAACGAAGCCGCCTTCAAGCAGCTCGTTGAGATGGCGAAGAAGGCTGCGTAACACCATAAAGGCCGCGTAACACGATAGATGAACTCCCCGGCATCCGATGGGACGCCGGGGAGTTTTTTTGCCTTTTTACAGTTTTTCTGCCAAACGGCGGGCAATTTCATCCAGGAATTCTTCGGAATTGACGGCCTTTGCTTCGAAGCCGGGTTCTACCAGGCCTACCAAGTCCTTGGTCATGACGCCGGCGTTGAGGGTGTCGAAGCAGGCTTCCTCCAGCTTGCCGCCGAAGTTGGCCAGGTCGGTCAAGCCGTCCAGCTCGCCCCGCTTTTTCAGTGCGCCGGACCATGCGAAGATGGTGGCCATGGGGTTGGTGGAGGTCTTTTCGCCCTTCAGATGCTTGTAATAGTGGCGGGTGACGGTGCCGTGGGCGGCTTCGTACTCCGTGGAGCCGTCGGGGGAGACCAGGACGCTGGTCATCATCGCCAGGGAGCCGAAGGCGGTGGAGACCATGTCGCTCATCACGTCGCCGTCATAGTTCTTGCAGGCCCAGATGTAGCCGCCCTCGCTGCGGATGACGCGGGCTACGGCGTCGTCAATGAGGGTGTAGAAGTAGGTCAGGCCCAGCTCGTCAAACTTGGGCTTGTAGGTGGCGAACTCCTCCTCGAAAATCTTCTTGAATTCGCCATCGTAGACCTTGGCGATGGTGTCCTTGGTGGAGAACCATAAATCCTGCTTGGTGTCGATGGCGTACTGGAAGCAGGAGCGGGCGAAGGAGCGGATGGACTTATCCTTGTTGTGGGCGCCCTGCCAGACGGTGGGGCCGTCGGTCTTCTGGACGGTGACGGTTTTTTCCTCCGAGCCGTCGTCGCTCTTAAAGGTCATGGTGCAGGAACCGGGCTTCTCGGTGACGAAGTCCACGCTCTTATATACGTCGCCATAGGCATGGCGGGCGATGGTGATGGGCTTTTTCCAGTTCTTCACCACGGGCTTGATGGCGTCAATGCAGATGGGGGTGCGGAAAACGGTGCCGTCCAGGATGCTCCGGATGGTGCCGTTGGGGCTTTTCCACATCTCGGTGAGCTGGGGGTATTCCTCCATGCGCTGCTTGTTGGGGGTGATGGTGGCGCACTTGACCGCTACGCCGTATTTCTTCGCCGCGTTGGCGGCGTCCACCGTGACCTGGTCTTTGGTCTCGTTGCGGTGCAGCAGGCCCAGGTCATAGTATTCCACCTTCAAATCCACGTAGGGGAGGATTAGTTTTTCTTTAATCATGGCCCACAGGATGCGGGTCATTTCGTCGCCGTCCATCTCTACCAGAGGGGTGGTCATTTTGATCTTTTCCATAGCTTATATCTCCTTATCTGCCGCCCTGCGGGCGGCACGGCAGTTGTTTTTTCGTATTGGCCCGGGGGCTGCGCACCCCCGGACCCTGCGCCTACTTTTGCCCCGCGGCAAAAGTAGGCAAAAACGCGCTTAAACCTACGGTTTAAGAATCCCTTATTTATTACGGGGGTTGTTTAGTTTTCGCTACGACCTTTAGCTGTTTTTTCTATCTCCGGTGCATTGGGCCGATGAAACTGCTTACTTCTGCGCATAGCTCTATCGGTAAATTTCTCTGCTGCGCCGATGGTGCGGCAGTTTTGTCAGCTTCCAATACTGCGCTCGGATATCATGCGCGGTATCCAGCAAATACGCTTCCGGATTGATATTGTATTTTTCACAAAAAGTTGCCATCCAATCTTTCGATTCCTCTGCGTCTAAGGTTTGGTAATATAAGCTTCCTCCCGGTTTCAAGAAAGAGATGGCTTTCATTAAAATGTTTTCGTGTAGGCCGCTTTCCCTGCGGGTGGAACCGACCATTGTCACAACATCAAACTGCTCAGATAAAATATCTAACTGCATCACATCGGAATGAATAATACGTACCGGGTTTGGGTTCCGTTCATTGACTAGACATTCCCGCAATTGGTGGCAGCATTCCTCCATAATATCAATGCTTGTCAGTATCCCGCCATCTAAACGGTAAGACAAATAGCGGTCCCAATATCCAGCCCCAATGCCGATATTGCAGAGGTTCGCCCCGGGCTGAATAGGGAAATAGTTCTCAAAGAACTTAGTGATCATATACTCCAGATACTTGTTCTGGAGAGATAGATTCCAAGGGCCAGCTTCCTCGTTATAACATCTGCCGTAAGCATTCAGCAGAAAATCCTTGTCATCAATCTTTCCCATACCCCGCCGCGTAGTAGTTCATCAGGCAGCCTTCCTGGAGGATCAGCCGCTCGTCAGGGGTCAGGCCGGCGCACTTGAGGGCTAGGTCGTGGACGGAACCATCTTTACAAATGACTTTGGCGGAAATGTCCTCGACACCCTCTGCGATGGCCTTCTTCGCGCCGGGAATGTAAACCCAGTCGCCGTCCTCGTAGGGGAACGCCGCGCCGCTTTCCATGGTGAAGGGTACAATGCCCCAGTTGATGCAGTTGGAACGGTAACGCTTGGTGGCGTACTCATAGCAGATGTTGGCGAAGCCGCCCAGCACCTTCTGGCAGGACGCCGCCTGCTCGCGGGCGGAGCCGTCGCCGGGCTTGTTGGCAAACACGCAGGAGCCAATGGTGGTCCGCTTTACATCGCCGCCTACCTTGGAGAGGACTTCCGCCGCTTCCGCAGGGGCTTCTCCCGCTTCACGGGCTTCCTCCAGGGCGCGGACTGCCTTGCTGCAGCCTACGTACTCCGGTACGCGGCGGCTCAGGGCGAACTCGCTCAGGCCAATGGGGTTGGAGCGGTAGGAGCTGGTCTCGCCGGAGGGAATCAGCTCATCGGTGGTGGTGACGGGGTCGTGGATGACCGCGCACAGCTTCACCAGCAGGTCTTCCTCCAGCTTGGGCATGTGGGGCCAATCCTTGATGTTGGGACCGTAGCGCAGCTCCACGGTGGGGTCGGCCTTGCCGAAGCCCTCGTAGCACCGTTTGGCATATACGCTGCCGTCATAGGTGTAGTGCAGCTCCTCGGCGGTGGGGGATTCGTATTCAATATCTGTGGCCGCCGTCAGAACGCCGCCGTTGCGGGCCGTTGCGGCAATGGAGCGGGCGTCCATCAGGGCTACTGCGGAAATCTGGCCGTTGCCGGGCTTGGAGCCTTCCCGGTTGGCAAAGTTCCGGGTGGCGTGGCGGATGGACAGGGCGTTGTTGGCCGGGGTGTCCCCCGCGCCGAAGCAGGGGCCGCAGAAGGCGGGCTTCATTACGCATCCGGCTTCCATCAGCTTCTCCGCTGCGCCGCAGCGGGTGACCGCCAGGGAAATGGGGGTGGAGGAGGGATAGACGCTCATATCAAAATAGCCGTTGCCGATGGACTGGCCGTCCAAAATGTGCGCCGCTTCCACGATGTTCTCATACATGCCGCCGGAGCAGCCTACGATGACGCCCTGGTCGCAGGCGACCTTGCCGTCCACAATGTTGCGGTGGAGGTCCATGGTGACCTTGCCGCCAAGCTGCTTGTTGCAGGCCGCTTCCACTTCCGCGAAAATCTTGTCCGGGTTGGCTTGCAGCTCGTGGACAGTATAGGCGATGGAGGGGTGGAAGGGCAGGGCGATCATGCACTCTACGCGGCTCAGGTCAATCTTGACTACGCTGTCGTAATATGCGCCGTCCTGGGGCTTCAGTTCCTTATACTCCTCGGGACGGCCAATGTTTTCATAGTAGCGCCGGATGGTATCGTCCGTCTCCCAGATGGAGGTCAGGCAGCTCGTTTCGGTGGTCATGACGTCGATGCCGATGCGGTAGTCGCAGCTCAGCTCCTTCACGCCGGGGCCTACGAACTCCAAAACCTTGTTCTTTACGTCCCCCTTGGGGAAGGTGGCGGCTACCAGGGCGATGGCTACGTCCTGGGGACCGACGCCCTTGCGGGGCTTGCCGTCCAGGTAAACCATGACCACCTCGGGAGCGGCCACGTCGTATGTATTTTCCAAAAGCTGCTTGACCAGCTCGCCGCCGCCTTCGCCGACGCCCATGCAGCCGTAAGCGCCGTAGCGGGTGTGGGAGTCGGAACCTAAGATCATCTTGCCGCAGCCCGCCAGGCGCTCACGGGCGTACTGGTGGATGACGGCCTGGTTGGCGGGGACGTAGATGCCGCCGTACTTCCTGGCGGCGGAGAGGCCGAAGGCGTGGTCGTCCTCGTTGATGGTGCCGCCCACGGCGCACAGGCTGTTGTGGCAGTTGGTCATGGCGTAGGGAATGGGGAATTCCTTCAAACCGCTGGCTTTCGCGGTCTGGATGATGCCTACGAAGGTGATGTCGTGGGAGATCAGCGCGTCAAACTTGATGCGCAGCTTCTTGGGGTCCCCGTACTTGTCATGGGCGCGCAGGATCGAGTACGCAATGGTCTTTTCCCTCGCGGCCTCGGGGGAGGGCTGGCCCTGGGCCTCATTGGCCCAAACGATCTGTCCATCCAGAAGATACGCGCCTTTTTTTATGACTTCTACCATAAAGTTTTTCCTCCATACGTCTGCGGCGGGGTTCCAGCCCGCCCGCTTTGAGTTGACAGCATGAGTGTAGCACAGTTTGCTTTTTTTGTGAATAGTGAATAAGCAAAAAACTGGTTTCCAGCCTATTTTCGTATGATTGACGGGCCTTCCCCCTGCGGGCGCGGGGTTTTGCAATCCGATGATTTTCTTCTTGCAGAATTTCCCGGAGGATGAAGGATTTGATGCGGTTCCAGGCGGGCAGAATGAAAAATTGCTTTTCAGCCCCCGGCAAAAAATTGCACAAAGAAAAAGATGCGTATCGCTTTCCGCGCTTCGCGGGCAATTGCGGCAATGCGGCGCAGGCTGGCGGCTTGATGGGAAATTTCCGTGAATTTTAGCAAAACCCTTGCCAAAAGGGGAAAAGTGTGCTATAAAAGAAAAAGTAAAATTGCGAGGAACGGGAAAATAGGGAGCAGTTCAGCCACAGAGAGGGGCGGCCGCCGGCTGTAAGCCGCCCTGGTCAGGACACCCTTGGTTCGCCCGGGAGCGGCCCGCGAGAGCGGGACGGCCTGCCCTGCCGTTACCGGGGCCGGAGTGTCCGCGCCATGGCGCGGAAATGCGGGTGGTACCGCGGAAGGCTTGCCTTTCGTCCCCTTTGGAGGGACGGGGGGCTTTTTTTCTTGGCCGGATGCAGCGGCGGCGCGCGCCGTGGGCGGGCGGTTCTGCTTTGTTCCGGCATTTTTATCGTGACATCGTTTCGTTTTTGGCAATACCCGCTGGGTATGTCCTTCAAAAAACACAAAAATGGTTAAGGAGTATCTGCAATGAAAGACCAATTAGCAAAAATCCGCGCGGAAGCCCTGGCGGCTCTGGAGGGCGTCCAGGACGCCGCCGGGCTGGACGGGCTGCGCGTCAAGTACCTGGGCAAAAAGGGTGAGCTGACCGGCGTACTGAAGATGATGGGCAAGCTCTCCCCGGAGGAGCGCCCCGTCATGGGCCAGATGGCCAACGACGTCCGCGCCGCCCTGGAAAAGGCCCTGGACGAAGCGTCCCAAAAGCTGGAAGCCGCCGCCTTGGCGCTGCGGCTCAAGGCCGAAGCCATCGACGTCACAATCCCCGGCCAGGCCGTCGCCGTAGGCCGCGAGCATCCGATGAATATTGCCCTCAACGAGCTGAAGGACATCTTCACCGGCATGGGCTTCACAATCATGGACGGCCCGGAGGTGGAACTGGCGGCGTATAACTTCGACCGGCTCAACGCCGGGGAGGGCCACCCCTCCCGGGATTGGTCCGACACCTTCTATTTCGACCAGGACAGCCGGGTGATGCTCCGCAGCCAGACCTCCCCCATGCAGGTGCGGGCGATGGACACCCTGCCCCTGCCCATCCGCATACTGGCCCCGGGCCGGGTCTACCGGAAGGACGAGGTGGACGCCACCCATTCCCCTATGTTCCACCAGGTGGAAGGGCTGGTGATCGACAAGGGCGTGACCATGGCGGACTTGAAGGGGGCGCTGAACACCGTGGCGGAGCGCCTGTTCGGCGAGGGTACCAAGACCCGCTTCCGGCCCCATCACTTCCCCTTCACCGAACCGAGCTGCGAAATGGACGTCCAGTGCCACAAATGCGGCGGCGTGGGCTGCCCCACCTGCAAGGGCGAGGGCTGGATTGAACTGCTGGGGGCGGGCATGGTCCATCCCCGGGTGCTGGAAATGGCCGGCATCGACCCGGAGGTTTACTCCGGCTGGGCCTTCGGCTTCGGCCTGGAGCGGCTGGCGCTGCGGCGGTTTAAGATTGACGATATGCGCCTGATTTTTGAAAATAACATCCGCTTCTTAGAGCAGTTTTAAATAGGGGGGAACCAATTTATGAAATTAAGCAGAAAATGGCTGGGCGAGTTCGTCGCCGTTGACGCCAGCGATAAGGATTTTGCGGAAGCCATGACCCTCTCCGGCTCCAAGGTGGAGACCACCGAGGACCTTGGCGCGGAAATTCAGAACGTGGTGGTGGGGAAGGTCCTCTCTATGGAGCGGCACCCTAACTCCGACCATATGTGGATCTGCCAGATGGACGTGGGCCGGGATGAGCCGGTTCAGATCGTCACCGGGGCGCAGAATGTGAAGGTGGGGGACTTGGTTCCCGCCGCCCTGCACAAATCCCTCCTCCCGGGCGGGAAGAAGATCGAGAAGGGCAAGCTGCGGGGCGAGGCCTCCAATGGAATGCTCTGCTCTTACCTGGAACTTGGCCTGGACCAGCGGGATTTCCCCGGGGCCTATGAGGATGGCATCTGGATCCTCTCCGACGACCCGGAACTGGCGGGCCTGACCGTAGGCGAAGACATCCGCACCGCCGTGGGCCTGGACGGCCATGTGGTGGAATTTGAGATTACCCCCAACCGTCCCGACTGCCTGAGCGTCATCGGCCTGGCGCGGGAAGCGTCCGCCACCTTTGACGCGCCCCTGCGCCTCCACGCGCCCGAGGTGAAGGGCGGCGGGGACGGCTGCCTGGCGGAACTGCTGGACGTGGAGACACCCGACCCGGAGCTTTGCCCCCGGTACACCGCCCGGATGGTCCGGAATGTAAAGATTGCCCCTTCGCCCAAGTGGATGCGGGAGCGGCTGCGGGAAATGGGCGTACGGCCCATCAACAATATCGTCGATATCACCAACTACGTCATGCTGGAATACGGCCAGCCTATGCATGCCTTTGACTACCGCTACGTCAAGGGCGGCAGGATCATCGTCCGCCGCGCCCAGGAAGGCGAGGAACTGACTACGCTGGACGGAAACGTCCGGAAGCTGACACCCAATATGCTGGTCATCGCGGATGAGACCCGGGCCGTAGGCCTGGCGGGCATTATGGGCGGCGAAAACAGCGAGATCGTGGACGACACCGTGGACGTGGTCTTCGAGTCCGCCAACTTCGACGGCACCTGCATCCGGAAAACGGCCCTGGCTTTGGGCATGCGCACGGAAGCGTCCGCCAAGTTTGAAAAAGGCCTTGACCCGCTGAACACCCTGCCCGCCGTCAACCGGGCCTGCGAACTGGTGGAGCTGCTGGGGGCGGGCGAGGTGCTGGACGGCGTCATCGACATCCTCAACCATGTCCCCCAGCCCACCGTTCTGAAGCTGGAGCCGGATAAGATCAACGCCCTGCTGGGTACCGGTGTGCCGGAGGAGGAAATGCGGCGCATCCTGAAAAAGCTGGACTTTGGCGTGGACGGAGAGCATGTCACCGTGCCGTCCTGGCGCGGCGACGTACAGCGGATGGCGGACCTGGCGGAGGAGGTGGCCCGGTTCTACGGCTACAACAACATCCCCTGCACCCTCCAGCGGGGCGAGACCACCCAGGGCGGGTACTCTCCCGTCCAGATGGCGGAGCGGCGGCTGGGCGCCCTCTGCCGGGCCTGCGGGTACAGCGAGATTATCACCTATTCCTTCATCTCTCCCGCCTGCTATGACAAAATCGGCTGGGCGGAGGACGAGCCGCTGCGCAATTCGTTGAAAATCCTCAACCCCCTGGGAGAGGATACGTCCATCATGCGCACCACCACGCTGCCGTCCATGCTGGACATTCTGGCAAAAAACTACAGCTACCGCAACAAAAACGCGCGGTTTTATGAGATCGGCCGCATTTACCTCCCCGGCGGTCCCGACGGGCTGGCCAACGAGCCGCGGATGCTCACCCTGGGCGCGTACGGCGAGGGATACGGCTTCTTCACCATGAAGGGCGCGGTGGAAGCCCTCCTGCGGGAGCTTCGGATCGCGGATGTAAGCTTCCTGGCCTGCCAGGACGACCCCTCCTACCACCCGGGCCGCTGCGCGGGGGTGTACGCGGGCGAAAAGCTGCTGGGCGTCATGGGGCAGGTCCACCCCACTGTGGCGGCTAATTACGGCGTGGACTGCGAGCTGTACTGCGCGGAGCTGAGCTTTGACGCGCTGCTGGACGCCCAAGGCCCCGGCGCGGAGTACCATCCGCTGCCCCGGTTCCCGGCGGTGAACCGGGATATCGCGGTGGTCTGCAAGGACGGGGTCACCGTGGGCGCCTTGGAAGGCTGCATCCGCAAGGCCGGCGGCAGGCTGCTGCGGGAGATCGCCCTCTTTGACATCTACAAAGGAAAGGGCATCCCGGAGGACAGCAAGAGCGTAGCCTTCAGCCTGACCCTCCGTGCAGACGACCGGTCCATTACCGCAGGGGAAGCGGATGAAGAAATCAAGACAGTTCTCGCCGCCTTGGAGAAGGAATTGGGGGCGGTCCTCAGATAGCGGGAAGCCCCCCCCAGCTTGAACCCCTCCGCGCGGCCGCGTTAAGCGGCTGTGCGGAGGGGTTGGGTTTTTTCGTTAGGGCGTGTTTGAAAAATGTCAAAACGCCCAAACGGCGGATATTTTTCCGCTGTACAGCGTTAAAAAATCTTGAAATACACAAAGTATTCCTGCGTAGATCGCGCAATGGGCGCATCGAGCGCCCATGCGCGATTGAATTCCACACGGCCCCTCGACGGGGCCGTTGTGGAATCATATTTGCCTTGTCCATCGAAAAAATTACTCGCTTTTGGTCATTCCGCCATTTATCAAACAAGCCCTAAGCAAGGCGTTTGTTGGTCTCCGCAGCGAGCCGCTATCATCCGTGCCAACCGATACATGGTGGAGCACGGCGATTACTTGATTGCTTACGTGTGGCATTCGGCCAGTAATGCCAAGGGTTTAGTTGAATATGCCAGAACAAGATAAAGACAGGGGAAAATTAGTATCTCAAGTCTACCAAGGTGTTGGCCAGAGTGCTAAGTCTATGGAAATTTCAGTAACCAGTTGGCATAAATACGACACAATATTGATTTTTCCAGTTTTTGCGTCTATAATAATTTGAGTAGTAGAAGAGTTAAGCTTTCATTTGGCGTATCTTAATTTTCGAAGGAGGGGGAAATAAGCGATGAAAATGCTGTTATGCGCGGATATGCGCTTGGGAGCTGCCTGCTTAGAGAATCTGGACGTAAATCTCTCGCATAAATGGCAGGCCGCCAGAACAGAGAAACTGACGGACTTGATTGATAAAGCCGCGCAAAACAATGCTGAATATGTTTTTTTGCTTGGGCGGATGTTCGGGCGGGAGAGGGTCTCAGAATCGGTAATCGACAGTTTGTTCCACGCCGTAAGCGGGGATCAACATATTCAGGTCATGGCTTTTCTTATTGTTGACGAATATAAGAGAATTTCCTACAGGAATGATCTTCCGAAAAATCTGCATTTGATCTACACACAAACCGGAGAGAATTTCCTGGACAATCATATTGCTCTTCGCATTGATAATGATTCAATAGAGCTTCAGCTTGCGGATAATGCTTCTGTGTGGATTCATAGAAACACAGAAGGCAGATTTGTGCTAAGCGGAGTCGGTGAAGATCAAATCATACCTTCCTTCGAACCAATCGGCTTTGAAGATGCCCGGGAAATCCAAGCCGGATATTCTGTGCTCGAATGGGCCGAAGAGAAGCTGGCCGGATGTAATGTGGTAGAAGACCAGAAATACGCCTTCCAGTCCGTTGAACTGAAGATCCTGCCGGAGGATGGGCAGAAGGATGTGATCAGAAAAATCAATGCCGCAGTGAACAAAATTGGAATTGATACATTTCTTCATATTACGATTACTGGCCGGTCCGCATTTGGACTGACCTTAAGCAGCGATGCTTTGAAAAAGCAGCTTCAAAACCGCATATTCTTTGTGGAGATATATGACAATACGCGGATGGATATTGACGAGGAGATGTTTGAGAATGACATTTCCCTGCGCAGCGAGTTCGTCCGTCTGGCGCTTCAGGACGATTCTTTGAGCGAGTCCGAACGCAGCCGGATTATTAGCTGCGGCTGGAATGTGTTAAGCGGCGGGGAGGTGTCAGCGGAATGAAGCTGCTCAGGATACATATTGATGACTTCGGATGCCTGCACGATTACGACTATGAATTTGAGGACGGCTTGAATGTTGTCCTTCATGACAACGGCTGGGGCAAAACCACCATGGGCGCATTTTTAAAGGCGATGCTGTATGGTTTTTCTTCCAAGAGAAGCAAAGATATCACGGAGAATGAAAGGCGGCGTTACTTCCCCTGGCAGGGCGGCAAATACGGCGGCTCTTTGGATTTTGAGACCGAAGGTGTAAGATATCGTATTTTTAGGACCTTTGGGGAGACGCCGCGTTTCGACAAAACGAAAATTCTGAACCTTGATTCCAAAACCACGGCCAAGATTGATCCGGAAAATATTGGCGATAGCCTGTTCAAGCTGGATGTCAGCGCTTTCCAGCGGAGCGTATTTATCAATCAGAACGGCCTGTCTCTGGACGGCGCCGCCAGCAGCATCCATACCAGGCTGAATGCGCTGGTCAGTCAGGCCAACGATGTTGCCGCCTTTGATGATGCCATAGCGAAGCTGACCGCGCAGGCCAAGCTTTATGAGAAGACTGGGGCCAGAGGGCAGATTGGTGATATAAACAGGGAAATTTCTATGCTGGAACAGCATCGTGACCATTTGGAATCTGATATAGCGAAGCAGGACGGCGCCAGAAATCGTATCTTAGAGATTGACGCACTTCTGAGCGCGATTGAGGATGACCTTGCGGCAAAAAAGAAAAGGCTGGACGAGGTCTCCGGTGAAGCCAAGAAGCGCGAAGCGTCGGAGGAACTGTTGGCGGATTTGAATCAGCAGATTGCGCAGCTCCAAGAAAAAATGGATGCGGTCAAAGCGGACCTGGGCGGCGAACTCCCCAGCGCCGCCGAACTTAACCAGGCAACGCACCAGAAGCAGTCCGCAGCCGTATTGGCACGGCAACTGGCTGAACTAGAGGAAGGATATACACTGCTGGAGACCAGCTATAACAACCTCCTGGACGCTTATCACGGTACATTGCCTACCACGGCACAGTTGGACGAACTGCAAAATATCTACGGCGAGCTTCAAGGCATCCGCTCAGCCGGGGTGGAAGCGGATGATGCGGTTGGCGAGGAGCCGGAAGCATATACCCTCATCAAAGCAGCCGCCGGCGGGTCGCCAGATTATATCGCCAGGCTTCAGCATATCGTTGGCACACAGGAAACCGTCCAGGGACATATCCGCGCGTTGGAGACTGCCGAAAGCGAATGGAATCAAGAGCAAAATTCCTGGGCCGGCCAGAAGAAGCAGTATGCCGCGCTTGTACAGGAGACAGTGCGCTTGCAGGATGAAGCGGGACAGGCGGAGGGATACAGGCCTGATGTGATTGGGCCGGTCATCCGTGATATGGAGTCGCTTCAGGAGAGACAGAGGGCCTTGACACAGCAGAGCGCGAACCAGGACGCGGCAATCAAGCAGGAAGCGGCTGGATGGCGTGAGAAGAAACGCCGGTACGTCTCTTTCAAAGATGAAGTGGAGCATCTCCGGGCGGAGGCCGGCGCAAGGAGCGAATTTGCCCCGGAGAACGTCACGCCCGCCATTGCGGAACTGGAAGATTTGCAGAAGCAGCAGCAGATTGTGGATGTGAAATCGGAGGAACTGTCAGAGGTCGGATTCACCGCGGAGCAGGAGGCCCTGCTTGCGCAGTACCCTGGGGATTTGCCGGATGCAGCGGAGGGAAACGAGGTCCTGAAAAAAATGCGCGGCATTGCGCAAAAGGCTTCGGATATACATGGTCTGGAGGCCAGGAAGGCCGGCGAGCAGAGCAGGGCCGGCAGCCTGCAAGCCTCCATGGATCAGCTCAACGCCCTGCCTGATGATGAAAACGGCGGAGCGGTGGAAAAGCCGAAGAAATCCTCTGGAACGGCAATGATGGGGGCCGGTGCTGCGCTTGCCGTGGCCGGCGTGGTTTTGATGTTTGTGATTGCGCCCATTATGGCAATCGTTGCCGCTGCCGGCGCTGTCCTGGCAGCCCTGGGCATAGTCCATACGAACAATTATAAGACAAAACTGAAAGCATATGAAGCATATCAGGCGTCCTCCGCCCAGAGACAGGAAAACCAGCAGAAGAAAGCGGAACTCCAGGCCCAATTCGATGCGGCAAGAAACGCTGTGGACGCGCTTCAAAAACAGATTGACGGTTTGAGCCGGGACCTTCAAACGGAGCAGGCATTGGTCGATTCCTGGGCGGCAAAATGGCTGTCCGGCAGGAAAGCGGATGAAGAGAGCGTATCTGCGGCCATGGAACAGGCGGCGCAGGCCGCCAAACTCCGGGAGAAGCGGCAGGATGCCGCTGAAAAAGAGCGCTTTGTAACGGAAAAAACGGCGCAGATTGCCGCCGGGAGGAAGACAATTGAAGCGCGGTTCCCCGCAATTTCGGGAAAAACCATTCCGGATGCGTTGGAGCTTCTGCGCTCCTCCCAGACGGACTATACGCTTTACGCAGGCCGGCTGCAAACAGCCGAGCAAAACCTGAATCAGTTTTTCTCTGAATCCAAACTCACCGCAGAGCAAATCAGCGCTTCAGAATCCCCGCGTATCGCCAAGATGAAAAGCGAACAGGAGCAGACCCGCCAGGAGTTGGAGGAGATTGACGCGCAGCGCCAGGCATATGAGCAAACCTATCCAGAAATTGCGGGGGCAACTTATGACGGCGCCTTAAAAATTTTGCGCACCAAGGAAGGAAGCTATATGGTGATGGACGGCCAGCTACAGGCCGCTATGCGCAATCTGAAGGAATTTCTGGCAGGCGCAGAACTTTCAGAAGCGCAGCTTTCCGCAGAGGAGTCACCGGGCATGGCAGACCTGGCGCAGGCCAAGGCCGAGACGTCGCAAAAGCTGGCGCAGGCCATAGAGGACGCGAATGAGGTTCTGGCCCTGCTGGAAATGGATACGGATTCCGCGCATATTATCCAGGCCCTTCGTGAAGCGGGGCAGATGCTCCATGAATACCGGCAGTATGCGGATAAACTCCAGGAACATGCCGGACGGCGGGAAAAGAAACAGGCGCAGCTTGACGCACTTCAAAAGAAGCTAGCGGATAAACTGGTGGTTCTTCGAGACAGATATCCGGATGCGGAGGTCCCGGCCAGATTGGCCTTAATCCGTGAGGAGACCAGCAACGCGGCCAAGTACAGAGAGAAGCTGGCGGAATCTAAGGCCAGTCAGGAGAAGCAGAGAGTGGAACTGGACAGAGCAAACGAGTCTATTGCCGCGTTTATATCCGCGTACGGCCACTTTTCTCCGGAAACAGAGGATATTCTGGCTGAAATTCACGCGAAAGCGTCGTCTTACTCGGAGCTGGCCGCAGCAAGGCAGCAGCTTGAAAAGCAAAAAAGCGTTGCCAATCCGGCTGAAACAGACGGCGGCGTCCCTGCCGGGAAGGAAGAAACGGAACTCCGGGCAGAGATCGCCAGCCTGGAAGAGCGAAGGGACGCTCTGCGCGACGAGTACACGCACAAGAGCGGCTTTATCCGCCAGGCCGACCAGTCTCTTGAGCAATACCCCGATGTGGTACAGGAAATCCACCAGCTCTACGACCGGAAGCAGAAGGCCCAGAACACGCTTGCCATGTTAAAGCGCACGATCCAGTTGATTACAAAGGCGAAGGGAAATCTGGCCAACCGGTATTTAAGCAAGGTGGAACAGCGCTTCAACAGCTATATGCAGATATGGATGAACAATGATGCTGTGCGGGGGATACTGGATATTGACTTCAACATCGAAATCAAGGAAAATGACAAGACCCATGTGGCCGAGGGGTACAGTACCGGCTCTTGTGACTTGATCGACTTTTGCATGAGACTGGCCTTGGTGGACACGTTGTTTGAGAGCGAGCAGCCGTTTTTGATTTTGGATGATCCGTTTGTGAATCTGGACGTGGAGCGCCTGGATAAGGCGTTGGAACTTCTGGATGTTATGGCTGCGCATAAGCAAATCATTTACTTCGTATGCCATCCGATTCGAGCCGTGGAGACAAACGAGGATTCTGCAACGCGGGCAGAATTTGTCCGCCTGGCGGAGACGGCAAGAAAGGCGGTTGAGGGCCGCAAATCCACTGGTGCGGAGCGGAAGAAAATTGTCCGCAAATCTCCAAAAGAGATATATCAGGTCGTAAATCCGGACGGCGCGGTTGCAATCCGGCCCGTAAAGACCGATTATACGATTACAAACAGTATTTTCAGTATGCAATTTGCACTAAGCGATGCCGGTGCAGCGAGGGACCGCTCATATGAACTGTTTTTCATTGACGAGATCGGCCATGTTTTGAACGACCGCCAGCTAATTGAAATCAAAAACGGCAAGCTGTCCACAGAAAGAGTTCAGTTCTGCCTGAATACCCGTGACGACAGCGGAGGACAATACGAACTGATGATTCGTGAGAGCGGCCAGGATGACTATGAAATCGCTGCCAGAATTCCCTTTAAAGCAAAGCTGGCATTTGCAGGAACCTTTAGTTTTGATTTGTAACGCAGAGGGAGGCAAGGACATGACCCCGTTGGACCAAAAGATTTTGGGCAATTTCCCGGGAAAGGTTGTCAGGAAGGACCTGACTTCCCTGATGAAAAAGGGCGCAAATGTGCCTACATACGTGTTGGAGTACCTGCTAGGCATGTACTGCGCCACGGATGATGAGGACGCGATTGAGACCGGCTTGGACAAAATCAGGCGTATCCTGAGCGAAAACTATGTCAGGCCGGACCAGAGCGAGTATGTCAAATCCAAGATCAAGGAGAACGGCCAGTACACCATTATTGACAAGATCACGGTAGAGCTGGATGAACGCGAGGACAAGTATATCGCCTGGTTTACAAATCTGAATATGGACCCCTTTGAAGTAAGTTCGGACTTGGTTGTCCATAACGAAAAGCTGCTGGTCGGCGGGATCTGGTGCATCATCAAGATTGAGTATGTCGGCTTGGACAAGGGCAGGGAGCAGGAGGATGAATACGAGGAGGACATTTTCGGAAACCGGAAAAAAAGAAAGAATGTCCGTAAAAAGCGCTCCCGGTACGAATCTCCGTTTGAGATTGCCGCGCTGAAGCCAATTCAGATGCCAAATCTGGACCTGGAGGAGATCAAGGACGCCCGCCGGAACTTTACCAAGGACGAGTGGATATCCCTGCTCTTGAAATCCGCAGGCTATGAGCCGGAAGCGCTGACAGACAAGCAGAAACTCCACTATTTGCTCCGCTTTGTCCCGTTCATCCAGAAAAACTACAACCTGGTGGAACTTGGCCCGCGCGGCACAGGGAAGTCCCATGCTTACAGCGAACTGTCCCCGTATTCCATTCTGATCAGCAGCGGCCATACGACCGTATCCAATATGTTTTACAATATGGGTTCCCGCAAGATCGGCCTGGTCGGGAATTGGGACTGCATTGCGTTTGACGAGGTCAGCGGGATTACACAGGCTTCCGGCGACATGATTCAGATTATGAAGAATTATATGGCCAACGGCTCCTTTGCAAGAGGGGCAGAGTCTATCAGTTCCGATGCGTCCATCGCATTTGAGGGCAACACCTTTAGAAGCGTTGCCGATATGATGCGGACCACCAACCTGTTCGAGCCGTTTCCGGAGGAATTCAATCATGACTCGGCCTTTTTTGACCGCATCCACGCCTATCTGCCCGGATGGGAGACGCCGAAGCTGAGAGCCAGCCTGTTCACGAAGGGCTATGGCCTGATCTCCGACTGTTTTTCAGAATTTTGCCATGGGATGCGGAAGTATGACTTCACCAACACATTTGGCGCCTATTTCGCGTTCAATGACAATTATAACACCCGGGATGACACCGCCGTCAGAAGGACCTTCTCCGGCATGGCAAAGCTGATGTATCCCAATGAGGAGATGACGAAGGAAGAGACCCGCGAACTGCTGGAATATTGTATCGAAGGCAGGCGGAGGGTCAAGGAGCAGCTGCGCAAAATGAATCCGGCGGAGTTCAGTGATGTTGCACTGGGCTATATTGATTTAGACACCGGCGAGGAGCATATTGTCAGCCTGCCGGAGGTGGCTACCGGAACACTGATTTTTGAAGGCTTTGAAAAGCCGGGATATGTGTACGCGGTCGGCCGTTCTGTCGATGATAAGGTCGGCATCTATCGCCTTGAGAACAAGCTGCTGACCGGCTCCGGTAAATTCAGCTTCAAAAACGTGGAGGGGCTTGCCCACTCCCCAAAGGGCGTCCGGGACAGCATCACGGCCGCATTCAACTATTTCAGTGAAAACGCAGGCCGGCTGATTTCCAGCGATTGCGAGACCTATGATTACAGCCTGTATTTCAATGACCTGCAAAACCGGAACGTCAGTGACGAGGTGTCTGTTGCGGAGGTTGTGGGCCTGTTTTCAGCCCTAGCCAATCGCTCCGTGCTGCCGTCGCTTGTTATTTGCGGACGCGTTGTCATGTCCGGCAGCATGATGCCGGTTACGACAGAACTGGATGAAATATTTGTGGCAGTGTCCAACGCAGGAGCCAGGAAAATCATGCTGCCTGCTGAGAGCGAAAAGCAATACGAGACCATCAGCAGGGAGCTGAAGGATGAACTTGAGGTTATCTTCTATCAATCGCCGTTGGACGCGGTCAAAAAAGCGCTTGGAGTGGAATGAGTTATGGCAGAGTATCAATGTATATGCTGCGGCGAAGTAAAGCAAAGTGAGAAGGACTGCACATGTCCCAACTGCGGCTATAAGATGTATCCGGCGCCTTATGACCGCAAACAGGTGCTTGCAAACGAAATCAACAGGTTTCTACAGCGTTTGCAGCTTAGTGAAATCAAAACGGAGTCCGTCAGCTTCCTTCGCCGGGAGCCGTCTTCCCCAAAAGAGCAGGCATCCGGGGATAAAAAGATGAAGGTAATCCCCAAAAGCAAAGATGACGAACGGTTTCCGGATTTTGACAGGATTCAAGGCTATGTCTGTGCCGGCAAAAAATCTGAGGACTTTTTTGCCCGCCTGAACCAATCCCTGGAAGAAATCAAAACGCATATCCATACAGACTATCAGCGTGTCTATGAGGTGGATTTTGGCGATGTAAAATCCCAGATGGAAGAACTTGACGCTGTATTGGAGGAAGCCCTGCGGGAGACCGGCCTTCCCTGCGAACTGAAGGCGGCGGTTTTTCCGAAGGTTGTCCTGCACTATCGCGAGACGCCGAATGAGGGGCTTATGGATATTGCGGATGAACTGCTTGCCCTCCTGGCGGAGCTGTCTGCCAAGGTGGGGCGGTTCATCAAGGTCAATAATATTTATGGAACCGGCTATCAGAAAAAGATGAAGCCATCCCTGAAGCGGTTGCGGGAAACGGACGGCCGGACTGCTCTCAGCAATATTTTGGCAGCCGTAAAACAGGTGTTGTCAAAAAAATACGTGGTCGATATTTTCTCTGACGGCTCGGATGAACTCGAAGAAATGCTGAAGGCCTTATGGACGGCAATCTGTGCCGTTATGACGCTTCCGGTGCTGAAGAAGGAGTATATCTACCGCTTCGAAGACGGCGGCGAGGTGATGGGCGACGCCTTTGCCGGTAAGACGGCGGCCACGATATCGGAGCGGTATGCAAAAATCAAATCACCGGCCATCGACTCTGATTTTATGGCAGCGAAGGACGCGGACCACCTGTTTGACCTCTATAACAAGATGATTCAACTGGACTCTTTTGGATTCATGGGCGTGAACGCGGCAAAACTGACGAATATCGGGGAGAGCGAAAAAGAACTGAAGCGGTTGATTGGCCTTTCCAGCATCAAAGACAGCATCCAAAAGATCCGTGCATACGCGCTGGCCAACAAGGGGAGCAAAGCCCTGAATATTCATATGTGTTTCTATGGGAACCCCGGAACCGGGAAGACGGAGGTAGCCAGAATTATCGCGGGAATCCTGTATGAGAATAAGATTCTGCCGTCTAAACAGGTTGTGGAAGTGGACCGCAGCGGCCTGATTGGGCAGTACGTGGGCGAAACGCCCCAGAAGACGATGCGGGCGGTCCATCGCGCCATGGGCGGCGTCCTCTTTATTGACGAAGCTTACGCGCTGGTTCCCAAAGACGGGGGCGCGTGGGACTATGGGCAGGAAGCGGTGGCAACGCTGGTTAAGGCAATGGAAGATTATCGCGGCAAGTTCTGCGTGATCCTTGCCGGATATAAAAACCAGATGTTGGAGATGCTGTCCACAAACCCCGGCTTTCAGTCCAGAATTCAATTTGAACTGGATTTCCCGAACTATGATAGAAACGAACTAAAGCAAATCACGCAGTTAATGCTTTTGGACAGAAAGTATACTCTCACGGATGCCGCCATGGAAAGGCTGCTGGATATAACGGACGTAAAGCGTAAGAACCCCAATTTTGCCAATGCGCGGGAAGTCCGCAACATTCTCGATCAGGTTATCATGTGTCAAAACCTGCGCACGGCAGGCACGGACGACCATGAACTTGGGATTACGGATGTGAATCGCTATATCACAGACGCAAAGATAAATCTTCCCATATCCGGGAATGGCGCCGTGAAGAAAATTTTAACCGGAGAAGAGGAACTGGAACGGCTGACCGGCCTCGTCTCGGTAAAACGCATGGTCAAGAAAATCAAAGCGTACGCTAAGAAAAATAAGGACGCTGAAAATTTTAACCTCCATATGTGTTTCTATGGCAATCCAGGCACGGGAAAAACGGAGGTTGCCCGCATTCTTTCCAGGATTCTTTATGATGCCGGCGTACTGGCGGAAGCCAAGTTGGTTGAGACGGATTCTACGGGCTTTATCGGAAAGGTTGTTGGCGAAACAGGCCCGAAGACGAAGGAAAAGGTGCAGGACGCCATGGGCGGGGTGCTTTTTATTGATGAAGCCTATAGCTTGTCCAGCGGCGGTTCAGCACCCGGTATTCCCGCGAGCTATGGAGATGAGGCAATTGCCGTCCTACTAAAGGAGATGGAGGATCACTGCGGGCAGTTCTGCGTGATTCTCGCCGGCTATCAGGAGGAGATGAAGGCCATGCTGAGCGCAAATTCTGGATTTGAATCCAGGATTCAGTTTACGCTGGATTTCCCAGATTACACCAGGGAAGAACTTGGCGAAATTGCGGAAACGTTTTTGAATGACAAGAACTATAAGATTGATGCCCAGGCCTTAAACCGGCTTCTGGATATAACGGATTACTATAGACAGCGGCCAAATTTCGCGAATGCCAGAACCGTCCGAAATATTCTCGATCAGGTTATTATGAATCAGAATCTACGCACAGAGGATGACGATGATAACCGCGTCCTGATTGCCAGCGACGTAGAAGATTATATCACGGATACGGATATTGATTTGAAGGCACCTTCCAAGCGCAAGATTGGCTTTAGTATGGATTAAGGCGAAGCCATCCCCGGCAGATATGGTTATGATGCGGGCTGCGCCCAGCCCTTTTTGACACACAGCAGGAGAATGGCACCCTGCGCCAGCATCGAAAGTAATTTTTAAAAAGGAAGGTGCAAAAATGAAACGGAACGATGATACGGAAGCCCTGCGCCAGGAGTTGCTGGACGAAATATATGCTGGGGCGGTCTCCGGCTTGGACGCTATGCTATTGGACGAAGGCGAAATCCGCAGCGCAGACGCGGAGGAGTTGCAGAATATTTCCCAGCGGTATGGATTGATATGAACGGCATACCGCAGAAAGCGGAATGCCGCGCTCCGGATAGCAACAAACGCCATAAAGGAGAGAATCCGGCGGGCGATGGAAGGTTCCGGGCTGGAAGACGCGGGACAGCGGATACATGTGGGTACCATCCACGCCTTCTGCAAGCAGTTTTTGAACCGCTATAGCGGTATTTTTCAAGATTACAAAGTCCTGGACGCCGTCAAGGCCCACCTGCTCGTGGAGCGGTATAGCCGCGAATGCAGTCTGGAAGCCTTGGGCCTCTCCCGGTGGCTGAACGATATCAAGCTGTTCTGTACCTGCATTGAAAAGATGGCGGATGACTATAGCTGCCGGGAACTGTGGCCCCAGAAGCAACGGGAGGTGATAGAACAGTACCGCTCCGCGCTGCACAGCCGCCGTTTTATGGACTTTTCCCTGCTCCTTCTGGAAACGATGGAACAAATCCGGGCCAATCCCCAGGCAGGGGAATATTTAAAGAGCATCCGGTATTTCATTGTGGATGAATATCAGGATGTGGACGACCTACAAGAGAAGCTGATTGCCAGCATCGCTGCTGCGGGGGCCAATATCTGCGTAGTGGGGGACGACGGCCAGACGATCTACCAGTTCCGGGGCAGCAACACTGGAAATATGATCAGCTTTGCCCGGCTGTGGGCGTGCTGGAAGGGCGTATTGCAGGAAGAACGGCTGAACGCCGGGTTCCGGCAGCTGCGGCGGACGGCCCGGAGCGGCAGAGACGGATATTCCCTCCCCCTCAGCGGAATTCTCCGAGACTTCGCAGAACTGACGGGTTTTCTTGCGGAGGGGTTCCGGATTGCGCTGCCCGGGCGAAGAAGCAGCTATATCTGTGCTGGGAGGACTCGAAAAAGCTGCCGTCCCTGTTTGTAGCCGAAGCCGCCCAGTCCCCCGCTTTGGACCGGGGAGAACTGTGCCAGAAGGAAATCGACATTGCGCTGTACAATTAGGATCAGATTCACCAAGGCAAATACAAAATTCAGTTTAACGGCAAAAATCTTCAAGGTATGTACCAACCCGTTATCCTTGTCTACACCAACGTGGGCCTTATAGCCGAAGTGCCAGGCGCCTCCTTTCTTCGTCGAATGCACCTGGGTATCCCGCTTCTTTCCCCCCTAATTTGGATAGGTTTTTTAACATGTAAACAAGCCCTTCCGTTCGGAAGGGCTTGCATCTTACTTCCCGCGTTTCTTCTCTGCCACACAGTTGGTATCCAGGGAATCCCGGAATACCACAAACCGGTCGTAGAGGAACTCCAACACGAAATTTGCAATCATATTGATCGCGGTAACCAGGTACTCGTTCCACCCCAGCACATCCGCCAGATAATGCCCCAGCCAGGTGGACAGCGGCGTAAACACGCAGTAAAACCCGAACACCAGGGCCATGGCCTTGGGTACGTTGCTGGCGGACTGGAAGGTGTAGCGGCGGTTCAGCGTAAAATTCCACAGCACTGACAGCGTCAGGGCAATCAGGTAGCAGGGCCAGTAGCTCCAGGCGGTCAGTTCGTTGAGGAGCGAAAACGCGCCGATCTCAATGATTCCCGCCGACAGGGAGAACAGCAAAAACTTCAGCGACCGGATCAGTTCCTTCCGTTTCATAGGCGCACATCCTTTCTATCCGTTCAAAGCCCGGAAATTTGTTCGGTTGGCGGCGTAGAGCTTCCGGAACACGCCGTAGTTCCGGTCATAGGCCGCCCGGTGGGCGGCGTTGGGGGAGAAGCGGCGTTCCGGGGGAATCAGCGTCCCTACTCCGTCCAAGTCCGGCGCGATACCCAGCCCCACGGCCATCACTGCCGCCGCGCCTACGCTCCCTGCGTTTTGGGGACTGGCTACGGTTTCCACAATCCGTCCGGTCACATCGGCGAGAATCTGGCATGTCACCGGAGACAAAGCGCCGCCTCCTACGAACCGCACCGGGTCGGAGGTGGGGATTTTTTTTGCCTGGCATTCCAGCATCCAGCGCAGATGGAAGCATACCCCTTCCAGCACCGCCCGGATCAGCTCCGTCTTCCCGGTGTCCAGCCGGACGTTGAAGAACATCCCCGCCGCGGCCGGGTCCTCGAAGGGACAGCGGTTGCCGTGGAGCCAGGGCGTGAAGACCACGCCCCCCGCCCCCGGCGGGATTTTTTCCACCGTCTCGGTGAGGTAGTCGTACAGGCTGGCGTACACCGTCTCCTGGCTGCCCGCCACATCCTTTTTCTCCAAATACACGCCAATTTCATCCAAGGCAAGGTGGTCCTTTACCCACTCCAGGCATTTCCCGGCGGTCTCCATCTCCGCGAAGTAGTTGTACCGCCCCGGCCTTGCCCCCACGATGGCGGCAATCATAGCGTTTACATCCACCCGCTGCCGGTCCGTCACCGTGGAAACCCAGCCGGAGGTGCCGCAGTAAATGTGGGTATCCCCCACTTTCACCGCCCCGGCCCCTACGCCGATAAGGGACGCGTCCCCGCCGCCGCCGAATACCGGCGTACCGGACGCCAGACCCAATTCCGCCGCCGCCCGGCCGGTCAGGCCTCCAATCTGCTCCTGGGCCTGGACTACAGGCGGCAGGTGGGCCGTTTCCACGCCGAACATCCGGCACAGCGGCTCGCTCCATGCCCGTTTCCAGGTGTCGTAGAGCAGGGTAGCGTAGGCGGAATCCTCCGTGGCCGCCGCCCGGCCTGTGCAGCGCAGAATCAGGTAGTCCTTCACGTCCAGCCAGTACGCCGTCCGGGCAAAGGCTTCCGGCTCATGGGCCTGCACCCATTTGTATTTCCAGACCGGGTCCTTGACGCTGCTGGGTACCGCCCCAGTGGCGCGGAGACAGCGCAGCAGCTTTCCTACGTTGGCCCCGGCGATTTGCGGGCCGTGGGCAAGGCCTTTTTTCAGCTCCGCCCCCGCCCGCTGATCCATGTAGCTCATCGCCCTGCGTACCGGCTTCCCCTCCTGGTCCACCAGCACCAAGCCCTGCATCTGAGAACAGAAGGACAGGCCCGCCACCTGTTCGGGCTGGATCTGATTTTTTTTGAACAGGGCTTGGGTGGTATGGCACATGGCCTGCCACCACTCCTCCGGGTCCTGTTCTGCGCCGCCGCCGTCCAGAAGATACAAGCCGTAGCCCTCCTGGGCGCTGCCCAGCAGGGTAATCCGCTCCGCAAGGGAAAACAGGCAGGTTTTCACCCCCGTCGTCCCAATGTCATAGGCCAGCACATAGGTCATTTTCATCCCTCCCCACACATACTGTCCCCTTGCCGGTGGGAGATATCCTCCTCCGCAAAGGTAAAGGCGGATTCCAGAAATTTCAGCAATTCCCGCTCCAGCCGTTCCTCCTGCTCCTCCAAGGCCCCGCCGCAGTAGAGCCGGAACCGTTCCCGGTAATACGCGCAGCATCCGGCGAACTGCGCCGCCATCAGCAGGTTGTCGAAAAAGAAGGCGAACATCCCCGGGTCCATGTCCCGCCGCAAATCCCCGGCGTCCTGTCCGGCGGAGATGAAGCGGGTGTAAAACCCTGCCGCAGCCCCTTCCAGCTCTCCGGCCAGCCCTGCGGCATCCGCCCCGCCGGAAGCGGCGATGGCGCAGTACAGCCGCACATATCCGCCGTGCTCCCGGGAGAACCGGAGCATGGCGCGAATCACCCGCCGGGCGTACTCCTTCATTCCCGCAGGCGCTCCGGTGGCCTCCTCAAGGGCTTCCTGGACCGCCCGCAGGCTCCGGTCCAAGCAGGCCCGGAAAAGGCCGTCCTTGTCGCCGTAGTACTTGTATAAGGCTCCCACGCTGACCCCCGCCCGGTCCGCTATGGCGCGCATATTGGCCCCGGCGGCGCCATGGAGGGCGAACTCTTCCACCCCGGCTTCCAGAACCGCGTCCAGCCGCTCCCCGGACAGTTTTTTCAGCATGGCGGCTTCTTCCTGGCGTAAGACCGCTGGTAAATGAACCGCTGCACCCTGGCGTCCCCTTCGCTCAGAGGGCGGCACCGGGGAACCTCGCGGGCATACAGGCAGGCGGCGCAACCCTTGCGCAGCAAGACCCGGACTGCTTCCGCATCCCCTTCTTCCGTTCCGGCGCACAGCGCCCCGGCGCTGCGGAGCAGTACCGCGTTCCGGCCGCGGATGGCTTTTTCCACATGCTTGGGATCCGGCGGGACGCAGCGGATGTCCGCTCCGGCGATTTGAGCCAGGTCGTCCAGATAAGGCCGCAGACGGCGCTGGCCGCAGACGGCCAGCGTCTCCCAGCCGGTTCCGTGAACCACCTGCCGGAAGTTCCCCCCACGGTAGACCGCCGCGTGGAGGGCGGCGGCGGAGGGTAGGCCGGTCCCCGCAAGGGGATACCGCCGGCTGACCCCGCCCCGGGTCAGGATAAAGCTGTCGCCTTCCCGGATGCTGCTCCCCAAATCCGGGGGCACAGGCAGCGGTTCCGGCTCTCCCATGGCGTCCATGACCCGGTTTTCGCAGACCTCCTCCAAGGCCCGCGCGGCGGCAAAAGCGTCCTCCATATCCCTTCCCAGGCACAGCGCCCCATGGTTGCGCAATAGGAAAGCCCGGCAGTCCGGCCACGCCGCCATTTCCGTCTCCACGGCCCGCCGCAGGCTCTTTGTCCCCGGCAGGCCGTAGGCGGCGCAGGGAATGCGTTTTCCCAGCAGGGGGTGGATGAAGCCGGTGACCGCCGTCCCGGCTATCCCCGCCACCGACGCCCAGTACTGGTGGGTGTGGATGACAAAGCGAACCTCCGGCCGGAGACGGTAGGCGGCGGCATGGATGCCCTTCTCGCTGGAAGGCTTTACCAGGCTGCGGTAAGAACCGTCCGCGATATCCACCAGTACAAGCTGATCCGCCCGCATGGTTTCGTAGGCCAGCCCGCTGGGGGTAATCAAAAACTGCGTCTCCGACACGCGGACGCTGATGTTGCCCCAGGTGCGCGCAATCAGCCTGTCCTCTACCAGCCACCGGGCCGCCGCGAGAACCTGTTCCCGCCCCCGGGTTTCCAGGGCGGTCATGGCTGAACCTCCAATGGCCCGCAGGACGCGAACACCCGGTCAAACCGGGCCAGCACGTCGTCTATCATCTCCTCTGTGTAGGCCGCGCTGGTATACAGGCGGGAGCCAGCCAAGGTGACGATCCCTTCCGCCATGTAAGCTGCGCCCATGTGCTCCATCTCCTTCTGCCGGACGCTGGTCTGCTTGAGAATCTCCGGGATTGTCCAGGGCTTTTTCCAGTCGATGCAGAAGTGCATGGTGCCAGCGTTGTCCAGGTGGCATATAGAGCCTTGGTTGAAGGCCACAAAGGGCAGGTTGTACTTTTTGATGAGAAGCTGGAGACCTCGGGTCAGCCGGTCCCCCATCCGTCCCGCCCTCTCGCAGGCGTCAGTGCGCTCGATCTCGCACAAGGTATAATATCCCGCCGCGCAGGACACCGGCGTTGCCGCCATAGTGCCGCCGCACAGGGCCTTCGGCACCTTCTTCCCGGAGGAATCCAGGCCCGCCCCCAGGTGGGCCATACAGTCGGCGTGGCCGCCTACGCCGCCGGCGCCGGGATAACCGCCGGCGATAATTTTCCCGAATACGGTCAAATCCGGGTCTACGCCGAAAAATCCCTGCGCGCCGCTCAGGCCGATGCGGAACCCGGTGACCACCTCGTCAAAAATCAGCAGCGCCCCGTACTGCCGCGCCAGCCGGGCCGCGCCCCGGACGAACTCCCGGCTGACAGGCCGTGTGCCGCTCTCCGGACCCACCGGCTCCAGGTACACCGCCGCCGTGCCGCCGGTCAGGCGGTTGGCTTTCAGCTTCCGTTCCAGGTCTTCCAGGTCGTTGGGGAAAAATTCGCCGGTGTGCTTGAATACAAAGTCCGGCACACCCTTGGACATGATGCCTTTGGTGCCTGGGACGCGCATCCCGTAGGCAAGCTGGTCAGACCAGCCGTGGTAGGCCCCGCCCATTTTGAGGATGTTCTTCTTCCCTGTTTTCAGCCGCGCAATCCGTGCCGCGCACATGGCGGCTTCCGTGCCGGAACCAAGCATCCGGAACATTTCCACCGACGGCACCAGGTCGGAAATTTTTTTCGCCAGCTTGTACTCATACTCATGGAACAGCCCTGTGGACGGCCCGCAGGTGTTCAAAAGCTCGATTACCTGATCCCGGACCGCCGGCATGTTGCTGCCCAAAATGGTGGGGCCGCCCGCCTGGAGCAGGTCGTAGTACCAGTTGCCGTCTATGTCCCACAGCTTGGCCCCCTCGGCCTTGGTGATGACAATGGGGAACGGGTAGTTGAAGGCCAGGTTATGCTGTACGCCGCCGGGGATGATTTTTTTCGCCTGGGAGATCATCGCCCGGGACGTGGGGCATTTCTGGTTAAAATAGTTTTCTACATAGTCCGCCAGCTTCTCCCGGCGGATCGACCAGACGGGCTTCTGAATGAGCGCGTCCAGCTGCGCGGTCACCGCCGCCGCGTCCAGGTACTCGTCTATGGCAAAACCGTTGTAACCCATATGGCAAATCCTCCATTTCCTCTTGTGAACAAAGATTCACGTCATGCACCAAGCGTACCACACTCCGGCGGGAATGTCAATCAATCCCCGCGGAATTTGCGGAAATGACCGCCCCCTTCGCGCCGTCAATATCCATAATGACCGCCCCTGCATAAGGAACATAGATGTGTCCGGACAGCGGGTTTTTGATGCTGTCGATGGGAGCGGTGAGGGTGGCTTCCACATCGGAGCGCTCAAAAGCAAGGTCAGTGCCGGTCATTTCGCAGTTGATGAGCCGCAGCCCCTTACAGTAGCAAAGGGGCTGTGTGCCGGTGATCTTGCAGTTTTCAAAGGTGACGTTCTCACTGTACCAGGCAAGGTACTCGCCTTTTACCACGCTGTTTCTTACCGTTATGTTTTTCGCATGCCAGAAGGCGTCTTTCGTATCAAATGTGCAGTTTTCAAAAACAGAATCCGTAATGTACTGGAAGGAATATTTGCCCTTCATACGGACGCTACGGAATGTCAGATGCGCGGAGCGAAGCATAAAATATTCACTTTCCACCGTGCAGTCTTCCATTAAAACGCCCTCCGCCGACCAGCCAAATTCGGCGGAGACTACATCACAGTCTCGAATGGAGATATTGGCGCATTCCCGCAGGGCCTTGATGCCGTGAAGCTTGGTCTCGTTAATCTCCACATTCTGAGAATACCACAGGGCTGCCCGGCAAAGCGCCGTCAGTTCGGAATTCTCAATTTTCAGCCCTGTATCGTGCCAAAACGGGTAGCGGAGATTGAAAAAGCAGTTGTTCACCGCTATATTCCGGCACTCCTTGCATGCGCTCTCGCCGTCAGCCGGCCCGTCAAAGGCACAGTCCGTTACCAAAACGTCTTGCACCCCATAAAGCGCCCGTTCTTCATCAAAGGTTTTGTTCTGGATTGTTGTCATGGTTATGTACTCCTTTGGATTGCGGTATTTTGGCTTTCTGCACCTGGAGCCGTCGCACGGACTGGCCCCAGGTGCAGATATTTTGCTGTTTTATGCTGTTTGCTGCGCCTACATCATATACCTGGCCCCGTCAAACGGCAAATACTTATAATGAATATAAATCTATAGGCATGAGGCATGGATTTTTCCTCGGCTGAACGAAAAAGGGTAAGGCGACGCGGCAGTCTGCCTTACCCTTGCTTTCTTTACGGATTGCTCCCCCGTGAATATGGAGCCTTACACTGGCCTTCCCGCTCACAGTTCCGTCTTTTCCACATGAACCTGCTCCATGAGGGCCATGGTTTCCTCCCGGGTACCCAGCCAATCGTTGAACGCCGTGGCGCAGCCGGCAGCAACGCCCATTTGCAGCGCCTTGTCAAATTCCCCCGTCTGCCGCAGGCCCGTCAAAAAGCCCGCAACCAGTGAGTCTCCCGCGCCTACCGTGTTCACCGCCGGGCCGCAGCAGGCGTTGGCAATATACAGCTCCCGGCTCTCGGTCAGCAGGAACGCGCCTACGCCGCCCATAGAGACCAGGACGTTGCGCGCGCCTTCCAATTGAAGCTGGTGGGCCAATTCCACGCCCTCCTCGTATTCCAGGTCCTCCACGCCGAACAGTGCGCCAAGTTCCGTCAGGTTGGGTTTAATCAAAAACGGGTGGCAGCTCAAGCACTGCCACAACGCTTCGCCGCTGCAATCGAGCACCGTCATGCAGCCCGTTTCGGCAAGCTGCTGGAGAATAGATACATAGAAGGAGATGTTTTGCGCCCAGCCGGAGAGGACTACCGCGTCGCCCCGCTGCACATCCTCCAGCAATTCCAGAAGGCGCACCAGGTCTCCTGCGCCCAGGCTGGGTCCGCAGCCGTTGATAGCCGTTTCCATCGCGCCGCGCACCTTAACATTGATGCGGCTCTGGCCGCTGGGCAGGTCCAGTAGCGTATGGGGACAGCCCAGGTCATCCAGCAGGTCCCGGATCGTCTGCCCAATGCGCCCGGCGGCGAAGCCCAAAGCCCGTGTTTCCTGCCCCAACCGCTGAAGCGACAGGGAGACGTTCAGCCCCTTGCCGCCAGGGTAGATGGCTTCACTGCGGGTTCGGTTGATTTGGCCAGGGACCAAATCTGTATCTACCGTATAGTCCAGGGAAGGATTGATGGTGATGGTGTAAATCATATGGCACACCTGCTCTCTCTTACAAATAAAATTAGTGACAGAATATCATGAATCGCCCGGATTTGCAAGAGGGTTGGAAAATTATTGCCGAAGCGGATTGTACGTTTGTCAAACAAATAGGCTAAGGAAGTCAACAGGAGAAAGCTAATGGAGTGGCCGCATCGGCAAGTTGTTGGAGCGGCGGTTATAAACAGCAATCTGTTTCTGAAAGTCATCCAGGGAGAAGAAAGAGCGGACAGAATATAGTAAAAATGGTTGAAAAAAGGCAGGACATAGCTTGGAAGCGACCCATCAAGTCTTCAAGGTTTCCAAATTGACGATACAAAAGTGGGAAAAGCAGCTGAAAGAAACAGGGAATTTGGAAAAGAAAGATCTGCATAGAAGTTTCCGAAAGATCGATCCGGAAAAACTGAAGGCATATGTTGCGGCCCACCCAGACGCATACCAATCAGAAATGGCGGAGACATTTGGATGCAGCGAAAGCGGCATTCGAGACGCATTGCGGCGGCAGTACTGTTTTCTCTCGCTGCCGCGCTGGTATTCCGCCCGGGAGAGAAGCGGTAAAACGTCTGCATTCAAAGCGAAAAACAGTTCCGCCCTTCTGCGCAAATGCGGTTTATGAACCAGCCCGCATCCGCACAGAGGGGCGGAGCTATTCTACTATGCGGTACAGTCTCAACTCATTGTAATCTGCGCAGATCCAATAAAAAGCGGCCAGGCGGGATTAGGTGCGAACAATTCTGCGGACTGCGTGTAATCCTCAGCGGCTTTATACTGGTCGAAGAAATCCGCATAGGCCCCTTCTGTTAACGGCAGGCTGGCCGCTGGCCACGAAAGCTGTCCTGCATCCCAGCCAAGCGCACCAAAAAACTGTACGCCGGATACCATGCCGCCGCGCTGAACAGAGTCCGCCTGGAGGGCTGCTTCTAGGTCCGCCATATTGTCGAAGGCGCGGGCATCGACAGTCATGATTTGTGCATCAGTGATAGCCGCCAGATAGGCGCTTACGGCGGTCATATCCTCCTCGCTCATAGCCGTCGGATCCATCACAGCATAGAGATACCGTTCCCGCGCCGCCGCATCCTGAAGGAGAGCATCCGCCTCATCGCTGCGGCCGGCGCCATCCAGAACGGCGGCGATGAAACCTGTCGGGTTGATGATGGACATACCGTTATTTTTATAAGCGGTGTCCATTACTAATGTCCGCAGATCGTTCTGGGTCAGTGAAGGGTCGATTTCGTTAGCGATAGCGTACAGTCCCAGCATATAGGGCATTGCCCAACTTAGTCCGCCGTTAAAAGCCCAATAGATATAATTGACGCCATCCATGACGGATGCTGTTGTCCGGCCCGCCTCAGGAACAAAGACCACCTCCTGCGAGCTTCCTGTCCACCATACGTCGGAGACCAGGTTGCGGAAATCATCCTTGTTGCTGAAAGGCAGGAAGACGGCCGCTCCATACTCGCCGCAGAACCAAACCATGATCCCAGCTTCCTCACATGCGGCGACAGCCTCCCGAAAAGCGTCTTCGTTTTTCACGTCGCTGCGGATATTGTTGGAAAACCCCACCATCGTGATCTTCTCCCCTTCCGGCAGCGATTTATTCTGCTCGATAATCTGGTAAAGACATTCAGCCTGACTCGCCTGATCGCCCTCCCAAGCGGCGTGTCCATAGTAATAGACTTCCGTCTCCGGCGCGGTACCGATGTCCTTTCCTGCAAGCAGAGACAACACCGCCAAACCATGCATGGAACTTTCCGAATCCGTATTGTTGGTGTAATGGAGCGTCATGCCGCTGAACTGCTCATGCTCAGCAATGGGTTGATCTACATAAGCAATTACCGCGCCCTTGCCGGTAAAGCCGTGCTCATGCAGGACATCTATGTTCAAGCCAGGGGCTTTCCCCCACTCCAACAACGAGTCCATGTCGTAACCCTGGGGACTGCCATTAGGGAATGTAGTTTTGTCACCGATTGTCAGAGAATAGGTCAGAGCCAATTTTTCGGATAAATCGGCATCTATCCTTGCCTGCTCACGGAACCAACAATCGGCATATGGCTCAATGCCGCCCACCCCCTGCGGCGTCATCAGGGATCGCTTTACTTCCAGAGGATGAATAGCGTCCTCCGGGGCAATAGTGGGTTTGGGTACGGGTTCATCCTGAATGGAATCTGTCTGGCTTGCGCCGTCTGTTTTTGCGAAGGGTATTCCGGCTTCTTCACTGCATCCCGTTAGGACCAGCAGGAGACCAGCTACCAGAAAAAACAGCCAACAAACTTTTTTCATGCTCACTCAACCTCTTTCCGTGATTTTTACAACAGTCCGCCTATAAAGCAGATGAAGGATAACTTCACCATCAGATTCGGATTTGTCGATTTACTGCGATTCAAGTATAGCATCAAGGCGTGGGGAAGTCAATCTCTTCGTTAATAGGTGCTGACCGTAGTGGACAATCAATACGCCGAAGTGCCAGTATATGCCTGGCGCAGCTTGCTAGTGGCCAGAACTATGGAACTTGGTTGCATACCTGCGGTACCGTAAAAAAGCAACCGCAAAAATCCGTGGGACTACGATAAACTATTGTATAAACAGCGGAATCAGGTCGAGCGGCTTTTTCGCTGATAAACTTGATACTGTCTTTTGGGCCTTTAACTATTTCTCTTTTATTGCCGATGCACGTACATGAACAGCCCCCTAAAAAACACATGACAAACCTGGCCGCAGCGTGTATAATGGTGGGACACCTCAAAGACTTCCGAATCTAAATGACGCAGAAGGAGCGGCCTATGTCCACAGATTACAAAGAAGAAGCCCTCGCATTGGCCCCGGCATGGCGGGAACTGTTTTATACCTTGCACCAATGCCCGGAACTGGGTAAAGCGGAACATCAGACGGCGGCGCTGATCCGCCGGCGTCTGGCAGAACTTGGCATTCCCTATACGCCAGTGGCGGATACCGGTACTATGGCAATTATCCAAGGCCGGCGCCCCGGGAAAACGATTGGCTTTAGGGCGGATATTGACGCGCTGCCTATTACGGAAGAAACAGGCCTTGCTTACGCTTCCCAGCGCCCTGGCGTGATGCATGCCTGCGGCCACGATTTTCATACAGCCGCCCTTTTAGGCGCGGCGGAACTGCTGCAAAACCACCGGGAAGACCTGCCCGGAACTGTCAAGCTGTTTTTCCAGCCCGACGAGGAAGGCGACGGGGGCGCGGCCCGGATGATTGCGGCAGGCTGCATGGAGTCCCCCCATGTGGACGCCATGCTGTGCTGCCACGTAGAGAGCGGCATCCCTGCGGGGACGCTCTCCACCCGCAGCGGCCCGGTATGCGCAGCATCCAACCCCTTTGCCGTTACCTTGCGGGGGCATGGGTCTCACGGGGCAAAGCCCCATCTAGGGACGGACGTGATCGCGGCGGGAGCACATATCATCACCGCCCTGCAAACCATCGCCAGCCGCCGTACCTCCCCCACGGAGCCGGTGGTGGTGACGGTAGGTTCCTTCCACAGCGGCGAAGCGGGCAACGTCTTGCCGGAGACGGCGCGTTTTACCGGCATCCTCCGGACTATGGGCGGCCCGGCCCGGGAGCGGGTGAAGGCGGATTTCCGTACCATCGTCACCGGCGTCGCCGCCGGAATGGGCGTGGAAGCGGAAATTGAGATTTTGGAAAGCTATCCCGGCTGCATGAACGATCCCGCCATAACGGCGTTGTTGACGGCGGCGGCACGGAAGGTACTGGGGGCGGAAAACGTACTGGAGCAGGACGCGCCTACCATGGGTACCGATGATTTCGGGTACTTCAGCAACGCGGCCCCGGGCTGCTACTTTTACATCGGCGTGGGGAACCAGGCGAAGGGCTGGACTTTCCCCAACCACAGCCCCCACTTCGCCGCAGACCCGGACGCGTTGCCGCTGGCCGCCGCCGTAGAAGCGCAGGCGGCGGCAAACTTTCTCTTGCAGGAGGAAACCGCCCTATGAAATTTCCACCAAAATTGAAAAAGGGTGATACCATTTTACTGGTCTCACCCTCTTCCCCGCTTTCTCCAGACCAGCCGGTGGAACAGATCGCCGCCAATGTGGAAGCCCTTGGTTTTCAAGTTAAAATCGGGCGTTCCTGCCGCTGCTCCACGCCCAGCGGCTACGCCGCCGCCCCTGCGGCGGTCCGGGCCGCCGACTTGAACGAGGGCTTTGCCGATCCGGATATTTCCGCTATTTGGTGTACCCGGGGCGGCAGCACCGCATGGCAGGTTCTTCCCCTGCTGGATTATGGCAGAATCGCCGCCCACCCAAAGCCCTTTATCGGCTTTAGCGACGTGACCACGCTCCACACCGCCATTGGACAGCGGTGCGGGTTTGTTACCTTCCACGGCCCTACGGCCAACCGAACCTTCCAGTGGCAGAACGATCCTTTTTCCTGGGAGAGCCTGCAAGCCGCCCTGGGAATGGGCGCCTGCCTGGATATCCAGAACCCGCCGGGGGAAGAAATAAAAGTCCTCCGCCCCGGCAAGGCCTGCGGGCGGCTGGCGGGGGGCAACTTGTCCCTGCTTGCCGCCGGGATGGGGACGCCCTGGCAGATCGACGCCAAGGGCTGCATCTTGTATTTGGAGGACGTGGGGGAAAATGTTTACGCCCTGGACAAAATGCTCTGCCAGCTTCAATACGGCGGCGTCCTGGACGCTGCCGCCGGGCTGGTTTTCGGCGCGTTTACCAACTGCACCAACGCCTACCAGGCGGACTACGGGCCGGAAGCCCTTTTGCAGGATTTCTTCGCCAGCTGGCCGAAGCCCGTGCTGTACAATCTCCGCTCCGCCCACTGTACGCCAATGGTGACGCTCCCGCTGGGAATGCGGTGCGTGGTTGACGGCGGCCGGGTGAGCGTAGGACGGTCTCTAGGCCAGCCCCCTTATGCGGATGCTCCATAACAGAATGAAATCCCTTTCAGGAAATTCTGTTACAGCATGATCACGCCATACCGCATCAGCCGCAAATCATCGCTTTGGTCCGCGCTCACGTCGATACGGAGCCGAACCGAGTTGGCAAAGCTGCCTGTGCAGGTGTGCCAGGATTCCCAGTAAAGCGCCTGGTTCTCATCGTAACGCTGCGCCCGGCTAATCAGACGCATGGTCTTCCCATCCAGGGACGGCGTTATATTGGTCTGCTCCACATTTTTCCTGTATTGCATCATCACCAATCCACGGCTGGCGCCGCCTTCGGTGGCGAAGGTCCGGGTGAGGCTTCCGGCAGTGACCGGCGGTTTTTCAACCGTGAAGCTGCTGTGGTCTGCGTAGCCCTGCGTGGGATTGACTTCGCTGATACGGTCCACCGCGAATCCGAAACGCCCGGCAACTTTTACCCTGTCGGTACTCTCTTCCAGGGTCAGCTTGAAACGGTATTCCACGTTCTTCTCAATAGGAAAGCCCAATTCCAGTTCCAGTTCGTGGCGCTTTGTCTCCGTGCCGGAGCGTTCGATATAAAAGAGCTTCCGGTAGATTTCATCAAATGTTCCGCCTGCATTCCGCTTTTCCGCCGTGAAAGCCAGCGTCATCGCAAGCTTCGGGCTGGACGCCGTGAAGTAGGTGTAGAGGAACATGGCGCATCTCCGGACCAAGCCGTCCACCGGCGCATTGAAGCGGTAGAGGGCATACGCGTCGCTATCGCCGGCGCTGGCGCTGGAATTTCCGGGCCAGTGGTCGATGCGGCCGCTGCGCAGGACGGTGGTCCCCAGGGAGTCCCCCCGGCCGGCGCAGACGCCCTTCTGGTCGTCCCAAACCAGGCCGCTAAGGGTTTGGGACAGCTCCTGCCGGGTCAGGGGATTGAATATAAGCCCATTGGCAGAATAGAGGTTGTTCTGGTCCAGTCCGGGCCAGCAGATGGACAAATTCTGCCGCGCCGTCCGCAGCAGGCCGTCCCAGGCTTCCTTTTCCGTTTGCTGTCCCCCTTGGGCGGCTTCCGCTATGCCGGCATCAATATTGGCGCACATCTGGTTGAAGTCCGTGCGCAGGATGTGGTCGTCCTCAGCCCACTGGGGAAGGTGGTAGTTGGTGGTATACTGCATGCTGTTCTCTCCTTTTCGGTTGTAGTGTAAGCGCAATACGCTTCTACCATTGGACCGAAAGGGCCGAAAGTTGCCGTGAAGCATGCAACGGCAAATTGTACAAACTTTTTGCGTCACTTCGCCGGAACCAGCCGCCTCGCTTTCAAAAACGCCGCATCCCCGCCGTACCGCGCCGCCAACGCCGGGTCGTTTTCCAGGAACTTTCCGTATAGCTCCTCCGGCACCCGCCCCGCCGCCATGCGCTCATAAATGGGAACGTTCAGCGTGTGCCTGCACTTACCGCACTGGTAGATCAGCCACACGTCCAGCTTGTTCTTGTTGGCGTTCACCCGGAACCGCCCGGTGTTGACAAAGTCCATTTTCTTTCCGCAATGGCCGCACTTATGGATGATTTTGTAATCCTTTTGGTTTGAATAGCCCATCGTATCTCCTGTTTTTCCCGATACGGCGGCTATCACATGGTATTATTTTTTCAGATTTGCAATAGCCGCGCTATGCAAACTGTACGGGTTTCAGCAAACCGATGCCCTCCCTTCGTTATTTTAACCGGCTCTCCTCTATGGCCCTGTCCCAATCGGCCCGGATTTCCTCCATATCCTCCGGCGGGATGTGGAAGATGAAGTCTTCCTCTCCATACGCCTGCCCCGCCATGGGGGAGAAAATTTCATCAGAGCAGTCCAGCCCTACCTTCTTCCCCACGGCGGCGGCAAATTCCCGGAACGCCCCGCCATGGGCGGTAATGAGGTTGCCGTCCTCCACCAGATAGGTCCGCACGATGCCCTCCCGGGGCATGACCGGGAAGGCGTCCAGGAATTCCTCATATACGCCGTGGGTAAACCGTTTCCCTTCCAGCAGCCCCGCTTTCCCCAGCAGCAAGGGCGCGGCGGATATGGCGGCAATCAGCAATCCGCCGTCCCCCCGGAACTGCTCTAAAAACCGGATGTTTCTCCCGTCCAGCAAAACCGGCAGCGGCTCCCAAATGCCCGGCAGAACCAGGCAGTCGAACTCCTCCCGGTCAAAGCCGGAGAAATCCCGGTCTGGCAGGATGGTGAACCCGTCCTCGCTGGCAACGGGCTTGCCGTCCGCCGAGAATGTCACGATCTCCTTGTCGTAGAACTTGAACAGCTCCGTCACACAACTGATTTCCTGAAGCGAAAACAGCGGGTAGAGCATTACAGCAGCCTTTTTCATACAAACAGTTCCTCCTTTTCCACCAAAACAAGTCCATTTTCTGTAAACCGGTACAATTTATCACAGACCTCCGTTAAAAACTTCCGGTCATGAGATACGCTGATGACGGTTCCCTCATAGGCCCGGAGGGCTTCCCGGACTTTTGGCCCGGATATGGGGGAGAAATTCCGGGTTGGCTCGTCCAGAATCAGCACGTTCACCCCGTCCAGCACCATTTTTGTCAGCAGCAGCTTCGCCTTCTGCCCGCCGGACAACTCCCGGATGGGATGGGATACCTCCTGGCGGGTGTAGCGGATGCTGCCAAGGTATGTCCGGGCCTTGGTCTCCGATGGGACGTCCCCCTCCGGGGCCAGATATTCGACAGGCGTCTGGTCCAGGGGCAGCGTCTCGGCGTAATCCTGGGACATATATGCCGCCCGCAAATCCCTGCGGGCCAATAGCTGGGCCTGGATTTCCCGCAGCAGGGTGGTTTTTCCCGCGCCGTTGGGGCCAAAAATGCCAACCTTTTCCCCGCCGGACACATGGAGCCGGACGTCCCGGGCCAGCACCCTCTCCCCCGCCCGCAGCTCCGGCAGGCACAGGTCCAACACCGCCTTCCCGGCGGGAATCCCCGTCCCTTCCGGGAACCGCAGGAAGATGGCTTCCTCCACCTCCGGCAGTTTCGTCATCTCCTCCGCTTCCCGCTCGAACCGCCGCCCCATGGACAGCACCGCGTGCATCTTCTTTTTCAGCAGCCGCCCCCCACTGGGGTTCTGCCGGGAAATGGCGTTCTGGGCGTGTTCCACGCTCTGCTGGATGCGGCGGTATTTCTCCATTTTCCTGTCGTACTCCTCTTTTTCCTTCCGGGCCTGCTGGGTCTGGGCGGCGATGGCCCCGGCCCGCTGGCTGGCGTAGGTCTGGTAGTCCAGGCGGTGGGCGGTGCAGCGGGGCGGCCTGCCCTCCCGGGGGTGCTCCATGTGGAGAACCATGGTGGCGGTGTTCTCAATGAGGGCTTCGTCGTGGGAGATATACACCACGCTGCCGGGAAAGCCGTTGAGGAATTCTTCCAGCCACTCCAGGGTCTCCAAATCCACGTCGCTGGACGGCTCGTCCAGCAGCAGGGCCGGGCGGCCAAATAGCAGCCGGCCCAATTGCAGCTTGATTTTCTCCCCGCCGGACAGGCTGGACACAGGCCGCTCGCTGTAGAATTCCCCGGCCGGGAAGCGGAGCTGCCTTGCGATATCCGCCAATTCCTTCGGCGTCTGGTCGAAGAAGTAGGGGGACGCGGCACAGAAGTCGTAGATGCTTCCCGCCTTCTCCTCCTCCGATAAGTCCTGGGCCAGGTAGCCCACAGGCCCCGGGTCCCCGGCGATTTCCCCGCTCCACTCACAGTATGATTCCACGAGGGCGGGGTCGCAGACCCACTTGAGCAGGGTGGATTTCCCGTTGCCCTCCTCGCCGATAATGACAGCCTTGTCGCCGTCTCCCACCACGAAGGAAAAATCCTCCGCCAACGTGCGCAAATCCTTCCGGTGGGTCAGGGTCAAGCCCTTTACTTGCAGCATATGCACCAGCTCCTCTCCACAAAATGGCAGCAAAAAAAGCGCCTCCGAACCGTGCCGGAAGCGCAAGAGGGCTATGACAGGGCGCGCCGGAGCAAGACGCTCCGGTTCACATCAAAATGACCCTGGCATCCTCTGACTTCCGGCAACGGGAACCAGACGCCCGCCCATGGCGCGGCGCCCCAAAACGTCCTGTTACACGAAAATCAAATCAGCCGATCATTTTTTCACCCTTTCCGATATTTGCTGTCAGTATATCACAATTCAGGAAAATGTCCAGTTACAATTCTGTTACAACGCCCCGGTATAAAATCCCGCATTTTGGCGCAGAATAAGGCAGCGCGTCCCATTTGGGCGAAGAAAGGACAGAAACCATGAAAACCTATGAAGTCATCAAAGAAGAATACGTTCCCTGCACCGGGAACATGGTTCCCGACCGCCGGGAAATCTTGGAGCTTCAACTGGACAACCCCGCCATGTACGTCCAAGACCTGTATAAGCAGGAGCGTTCCGTGGAGTTCCTGGCCACCCAGCAGGAAAGCGGGCCGGTCATCGAAGCCCACCTGGAGGGTGGGCGGAAGCACCGGTATATCTTCAGCGAAATTTAACACACAGGCAGGGCGCGGAAGGATATTCCGCGCCCTGTTTTGCTACGTGATGCCCAGGCGGGCCATAATGACCTGCAAATTCCGCCAGTCCCCGGTCATTTCCGCCAGGCGGGTACGGCCCTCCCCGGTGAGCCGGTAGTACTTGCGCACCGGGCCGTTGGATTCGCTGCCCTGGAAGGTATCCGCCGCCCCCTCCTTGGCCAGGCGGCGGAGGATGGCGTAGAAGGTGCTTTCGGTCACATCCGGGAAGCACTCCCGCACAGTCTGGATCACGTCGTAGCCGTACTTCGGCCCGCTGCTGAGACATTGGAGCAGGCACAGCTCCAATACGCCTTTTTTCAATTGCGCGTCCATGGCTACCCCCGCTTCCCGGCGGCACGGAGAACCGCCCAGAAAACCGCCGCCAGCAGTACTCCCAGAAGATAAGGGACGGGCAGAAAAACTTGCAGCGACTCCGGGACAAAGGGATACTGGATAAAAAAGGGCAGAAAAGACGCAATATCAAGATGCTGAAGCATAATCAGCATTGTCAGCATCCCTGCCAATCCCCCGGCGGCGTGGACGGCGGCTGGGAAGTACCAGATGGATCTGGTGGTACACCGCGCCAGCGTCCACAACAGCAGCGCAAACATGGCAAGCATGGAGCATTCAAGAAGCTGCATCAGAATCCACGGTATAGCATGGCCGATGAACTCCACCTCAGGATGGGCAATGGAGTACACCGTCCAGCTTACGATCACCGCCGCACATACCGGCGGCAGCAGGAACACCCAGACGGCAGGCCCTTTGCCGGCAGGAAATTTTTTCTCCAACACGGCCCGTCCCCGGCCGTGGAGCAGCGCAAACAGCGAAACCGACCCCAGCAGCAGGAACAAGCACCCCTCCAAGTGGTCAAATATTGCATAGGTGAAAATACTGCCAAAGCAGTACGACAGCAGCAGCCGTACCAGAAACCAGACCGACAGCAGGAGCGGGATGCCCCACAGCCATGCCTTCCTGCTGCGCAGGCGGGCTGTCCGGTCCTCTTGCAGCAGGGCGCGGGTCACGGCAGTGGGACGGCCAAATTCGGACAGGAGACTATCCTCGCTTCTCCCCCGCTCCCGGCCCATCTCGAACCGCTCCTGATAATCAGCGATAATCTCCCCGGCCTGTTCCAGGTCGTACCAGCCCAGCAGGTTCACCCCTAAATGGCGCCGCCAGTCCGTCCACGTCACCGCTCGGGCCTGGAAGCACCAGGGAAGCGGCTTGCGCCCGTCAATCCATCGCTGGAACGCCAGGGCGGTAAACAGCCCCACGAAATAGGGCGCTAAACGCGTCAGAATTTCCACCTCCGGCGGCACGATGAACGACGGTTCCACATCCATGGAAACATAGTAACGCAGCATAAACAGCGCCGAACCTGCCGCGCCCCCCAGGGCGTGGACTGCGCCGGGAAAATACCCGATGGACATTGTGACGCTCCGCAGCAGAAACCACGCCGCCAGCGCCAGCATAGTAACGATGAACAACAGCAAAAAAAGGGCGACCGGATACCCGATGTACTCCATCAGGATGACGTGCAGCCGCATCACGGCGATGAAAACAGCTTCCTGTATCAGTGTGCAGATCAGCATAGCCGCGCCAGGCAGCCAGAAGGTTCCCCGCCGCGAGACCGGCTTCTCCGGTGGAACCAGCCGTTCCATTGCGATTCTGGCAGGTCCCCGCATCAGCATGAACAGCGTGGAAGCCATCATGGGGATTACGGCGCAGAACGCCGCCAGCCGCAAGAAGTCGGAGTACCCATACAGGCAGAACCATCCGAAAGCCCAGCACACCACAGCCGCCGCCACCCACAGCAGGGTGTAGCGGAGCTGCTCTATCCGTGCGGCGGGGTCCTCCTCCAAAAGCTGGGCCACGGCTTCCCGGGGCGCGCCCAGGGCTTCGATGATCTCTCCGTCTGATTTGCCGCGGCTGCGGCCCTCATCAAACTGTTCCCGATAATCCGCCAGTATCTCCTTTGCCTGCGGCTCCGGGAAGGCCCAGGCCAGGCGGCGGCACAGGCTCTCCAGCCATCCCTGCCGGGTGGCGGGCGGCTTTCCTATGGTGAGCATTTTCATCATCCTTTCTACTGTGCGATACTACTGTTTATTGAATAGTACTTAAGCAAATCATACCACGCCGGAATACGGATGTCAAGAGCCTGCCGCCATCATTTTCCGCGCCGCCAGAGACGGCAGAGAGGACGCTTCCTGGTGGAAGCGTCCTCTCTGCCGGATTCCCTCTTCATTTTTCCAAGGGAAAGCATCATGCCCCGCCCTGCCCCGGCTTTTTAAGCTGGTGCCGGAGCTGGCGGAAGCTCTTGCCCCGCAGGTTGTTCTGGTCGATAATCTGGGAAATCCGGCCTTCGGCGGCTTCCACCTCGTCATGGAAGTCCCGGGCGGACACCCGCACCGCCCCGTGTCCCAAAATGATAAGCTGTTCCAGGTTGTCCGACGTTGCCACCCGGACCCGGCGGTCTGGATGCTCCCGGGCAATCTCGTAGGTGGCCCGCTCGATGTAGGCGTCCGCCGTCTCCGCTTCCTTGGTGTAGACAACATGGATGTTGCGGTAGTGCTCCACAGAGCCGGGATTGCCCTTTACCTTGTAGGCGTCAAAGACCAGGATCACCACGCATTTTTTATATCCCTGGTAATTGCACAGCAAATCCATCAGCAGATGCCTCGCACCTTCCAGGCTCTCCCGGGCGGTGTTTTTCAACTCGTCCCAGGCAAAAATCACGTTGTACCCATCCACCAGCAGATACTCAGGACCCATGGCCCTGGGCGGCACCGTCCGCTTTTCCAGGGACGGAGGCGGCTTAGGCCGGGAGCGAAAGGCTTCCCCGGGGTCCGGGCCTTTCCGCCGGACCTGGCCGTATGTCCGCTCAAAAATCGCTTGCAGGGATTTTTCCTCCTCCCGGGAGGTGGGATAGGGTGCCGGAACCCGAAGCGGAGGGGCCTGAGACGCCGGCGGGGGCGGTTCCCCGCCCTCCAAGCCAAGGTCTGTTTCCAAATGGGCGTATTCCGGCACCATATTCCATTTGACCGGGAAGCCCGCGCCGTGGGCGCAGAAAACGGAGTCCGGGGAGTTGTCCAAATCCCCCTCCGGGTCGTAGGCCATGGCCTGGATGACTTCTTCCCGGTTGTGGCACTCCTCATATCCCCGCAGGGTGCAGCTCAGCCGCCCCCGGCCCCTGGTGTAGGAAGCCACCGTCTGCCAATAGGCCCCCAGCTCCGACACCGGGCCGCTGCCGGTGAGCAGGGCCGTCTCCCCCAGGGTTTCCGGCGGATCAAACCGCCCGCCCATTTGCTGGATATCGTTCATAGCCCGGCCCAGGGTCTCCCCTGGAAGCTCCAGCCGGAAGTCGTACCACGGCTCCAGCAGGACGCTCTCCGCGCACATCAACCCCTGGCGCACCGCCCGGTAGGTGGCTTGCCGGAAGTCGCCGCCCTCGGTGTGCTTGAGGTGGGCGCGGCCCGCCGTCAGGGTAATGCGCATATCCGTAACAGGGGAGCCGGTCAGTACGCCCAAATGGGCTTTCTCCCCCAGATGGGTCAGCACAAGCCGCTGCCAGTTCCGGTCCAGCCGGTCCTCGCTGCATATCGTGTCAAACCGCAGCCCGCTGCCACGGGGCAGCGGTTCCAACAGGAGGTGTACTTCGGCGTAATGCCGCAGCGGCTCATAATGGCCCACGCCCTCCACAGGAGCGGCAATAGTCTCCTTATAAATAATCCCCCCCGGCCCAAAGGACGCTTCTATGCCGAACCGCTGGGCGATGACCCGGCGCAAGACTTCCAACTGCACCTGCCCCATCAGCCGGACATGGATCTGCTGAAGCCGTTCATTCCAGAGGATATGAAGCTGGGGGTCCTCCTCCGCCAGCAGCCGCAGCTTATCCAAGGCCACATGGGGGTCCACCCCCTCGGGCAAAAGAAGCTGGTAATTTAAAACCGGCTCCAGTTCCGGAGGGGCGGATGCGGCTTCCATCCCCAGCCCTTGCCCCGGGAAGGTTTTCGACAGCCCTGCCACCGCACACACCGTCCCGGCGGGGGCTTCGTCCAGCATTTTGCACTTTGTGCCGGAGTAGACCCGGAGCTGCTCCGCCTTTTCCTCCCAGACGCTCCCCCCGGCGTCCGCGCCGGACAGAAGGGCCTTGACCCGCAGCTTCCCGCCGGTGACCTTCAAATAGGTGAGCCGGACGCCCTGGGGGTCCCGTCCGATTTTATAGACCTTGGCTCCGAAATCCGGCCCGTAAACGGGCCGGGGCGCGTACCGGTTCAGGCCGTCCAGGAACTCGTCCACCCCCGTCAGCTTCAGCGCGGAGCCGAAAAAACAGGGGATGATCTTCCTGGACGCGGCCAGTTCCGCCAGGGTTCCGTCCGCCAATCCGCCGGTCTCAAGATATTCCGCCAAGGCTTCCTCGCTGGCGGTGGCGGCTTCCTCAAACAGGGCGTCTTCTGGCAGGCCGAAATCCACGCAGCCGTCCCCCAACCGCTGCCGCAGGGACGCAAGCAGCCCCTCCCGGTCCACGCCCGCCAAATCCATTTTGTTGATGAACAGAAACACCGGAATCCGCCACTTCTCCAACAGCCGCCAAAGGGTCAAGGTATGGGCCTGCACCCCGTCCGCCCCGCTGACCACCAGCACGGCGCAGTCCAGCACTTGCAGCGTCCGCTCCATTTCCGAGGAAAAATCCACATGCCCCGGGGTGTCCAGTAGCGTGACCGTCCGGTCCCCCAGGGGGAACACCGCCTGCTTGGAGAAAATCGTAATACCCCGCTCCCGTTCCAAATCCTCCGTGTCCAAAAACGCGTCCCGGTGATCCACCCTTCCCAGGGCGCGGATTGTCCCGGTTTGGTAGAGCAGGGCCTCCGACAGGGTGGTCTTGCCCGCGTCCACATGGGCCAGCATCCCCAAGCACAGCCGTTGGCCCGGCCCGCCAGGGGACGGACCCGCACTCTCCCGGCCCTGGCTCATTCCCCGTCTCCGCCGCCAAAGGACATATTGGCGAAAATGCGCTCCATCCGCTGGTCTGGGAACCGCTGGTCCACCATCTCCCAAAAGGCATTCGGGGCGGGGCTGCCCTCAATCCGCTTGGACCAGCGGCCTACGGCCACGCAGGTGACGATGATGTTGACAATCATGAAGACGGTCAAAGCCCAGGTGAGGGGCCTGCCCACCCGGTTGGAAATCTTCAGAATCCACTTGGCCATCCGGGGATACAGGTCTTTAATCCACAAAATCCCCAGCAGGCCCCAGAAAACGGAGTACGTAAAGCAGATGCGCCCGTTGAGGTTCAAGGGCAGATTGCTGTAGTCCCAGGAGCGGGACCCCAGCAGAACCTCCTGCCCCCAGGAGCAGACATATTCCAATACGCTGCCCACAATAAACCCGCCGCAGAAAGACCAAAGCCGCCCCCTGTTGCGGTACTTATACAGCGCCAGGGTGAGGAACACCGCCCCCGCGCCGTAGAGCAGGTTAAACGGCCCGTAGACCAGCCCCCGGCGGCTTTCGATGATGCCGTACCGGGCGAAGGCCCACATCATCTCCACCACCACCCCGGCGAAGCTGCCCACCACGCACACCAGTAGGATTTTATAGATGTTCAGGCCCCGGGCGAAGTGGTTGAGCCGCTTTTCCGCCAGGTCGATGCCCGCATTGGCGGGCGGATTGGCGGCGTACCATTTCCGGTTCTGGCTTTTCCTGGTATCCCGGACCCGGGCGCTCAGCTCATCCTCTAGCTCCACCACCGCCTGATAGGACTGGGACAAAGAGCGGGAGGTCTGATGCAGGCGGTCAAGCTCGCCCTGCACATGGTTCAGCATTTCCCGGGCTTCCGGGCTGGGGATGCCGCCCTCCCACTTGGGTCCAAGGGCTTCCTCCGCCAGGCGCTCAAAATACCGTTTCTCCATCTCGTCCCTGGCCCGCCCCACCGCTGGCGGGACGGCGGCGCATAACGCTTCCAGCTCCGCGGCGGCGGGAAGGACTTCCGGCTCCGCGGCAATGGTTTTTTTACTCATACTTTTTCCTCCAGCTTCCGGCTGTACGCATTGCGGAAGTCCTCGTACGCCCCTTCGTCCAGGGCGGCGCGGATGCGCTCCATCAGCGTATTATAAAACCACAGATTATGCATCACCGCCAGACGCATGGCCAGCATCTCCTCCGCCTTGAACAGGTGACGGAGATAGGCCCGGGAAAAGCTCCGGCAGGTGGGACAGCCGCAGCCCTCGTCAACAGGCCGCTCGTCCAGCTTATATTTCTCATTTTTGATGTTCAGGCTTCCCTGCCAGGTGAACAGCTTCCCATGGCGGGCGTTCCGGGCGGGCATGACGCAGTCGAAGAAATCCACCCCCCGCCAGACGCTCTCGATGATATTGGATGGCGTTCCCACGCCCATTAGATAGCGCGGCTTGTCCTCTGGCGCGTAAGGCAGTGTCACGTCCAAGATCCGGTACATCACCTCCGTCTCCTCGCCCACCGCCAGGCCTCCGATGCCGTAGCCGTCGCAGTCGATTTTCGCGCTCTCCTGCATGGACCAGACCCGCAGGTCCTCGTAAGTCCCGCCCTGGTTGATGCCAAAAAGCATCTGCCCTGGATTAAGGCAGTCCGGCAGGGCGTTCAACCGGTCATGCTCCTCCTTGCACCGCTGGAGCCAGCGGACCGTCCGCTCACAGGACTGCTTGACGTAGTCGTAAGGCGCGGGGTTCTCCACGCACTCATCGAAAGCCATGGCGATATCGCTGCCCAGGTTGGACTGAATTTGCATGGATTCCTCCGGACCCATAAAAATCCGCCGCCCGTCGATGTGGGAAGCAAAGGTAACGCCCTCTTCCGTGATTTTCCGCAACCCGGACAGGGAAAACACTTGAAAACCGCCGGAATCGGTGAGAATGGGACCGTCCCAGTCCATCATTCGATGCAATCCGCCCAGGGCCTTCACCACGCCGTCCCCGGGACGCAGGTGGAGGTGGTAGGTATTGCTAAGTTCAATCTGGCACTTAATGTCCTTCAAATCATGGGCGCTGACCGCGCCCTTGATGGCTCCCTGGGTGCCAACGTTCATGAAAACCGGGGTCTCCACGACCCCGCCATGGGCGCAGGAAAACTGCCCCCGGCGAGCGCGGCCCTCCCGTGTGATGACTTTAAACATGACGTTCTCCTTTTTCGTTTATGCCGGCTTTGCCCCAATATTGGGCGGGTCAGCCGGATTTTCCATCCTTCTCCTCCCCGTCCTCCGGCGCGTTGGGGTCTTCGGTCAGCATGCCATCGTAATAACTCTTATTGGCTGCGTCCTTTTTATCCAGCCACTTCGCCAGCCTGGGCGTCAGCCACAGTGCGCCGCCCACAATGACGAGAAACATCACCGCGAAAATCAGGGGCGCCAGCGCGTCGCTGACATGGCCCCGCAGAAGGGATAACATTGTCCGTCCTCCTTGTTCTATGTACCGGCGGGGCTGGGGGCAGTTTCCTGCCTTGTCCCGCCGCCCGCCTTATTGTATATGATTTGGCGGAAGTTTGCAACCTTGCACGAATAAAAAAGCGCCGGCTGGGAGATGAAAGTGGGGTTCCAACCGGATCAAGCATCCTTGGGTATGTTTGAAGAATGACAGAACGCCCAAATGGCGGCTCTTTTTCCGCCGGGCGGCGTCCACCCTCAATGGCTTGATATGGTGCAGGGAGCCATCGCCGCTGAAAAGTGCAAAAAATCAAGCCAGACAGGTCAAAAGGCCTTGTCTGGCTTAATTACAGGGGTGCAGATAACCGGTTTGTTATCTGTGCAGCAGCGGAGACAGCGGCTTGTAAATCAAAAAACATAACGCCGTGTCCAGCAAGCCCTTGAGCAGGGTAAAGGGGGCGTTGAAGATAATCAGGCAGGCCAGCAGGCCGTCTACGCCGGGGTAGATTTCCTGGTACATGCCAATAATGGCGTCCAGGGGCATGAACACAGTATAGACAGGGTAGGAAATGAAATAATTCACCGGGATGCTACCCAGGGCCATGATGGCGGCGCCTGCCAGTGCGCCAATCAATGCGCCGGAACGGGTTTTTTTGTACTTGTATATCACCCCGGCAGGGATGATAAAGCAGACGCCCAGCAGGAAGTTGCACAGTTCTCCAACGCCGCTGGTGCCGGAGAAAAGCAAGCCCTTGATCACGTTTTTCACAAAACAGACCACAACGCCGCTAACCGGCCCTAAGCTGAACGCCGCCAGCAGGGCGGGAAGCTCTGAAAAGTCCATTTCAACAAAGGGAGGAATCAGGAAGGGGATGGGGAATTCCAGAAACATCAGCACCGTTGCCGCCGCTGAAAGCATGGCAGTGACAGCGATTTTGTGGGTTCTGGATTTCTGCGACGCGGAAAATGTGTTGGACATGGTTGACATAATAAAACACTCCTTTACAATTGTACCCGAAGACACAGCATCTTCTGAGTACAGCCGTAAACGAGCGCAACAAAACACGTTTACGCCATCTTCTTCCATCCAGACTGTCACTGTCGGTACCGGATTTGCACCAGTTCAACGCTTGCGCGGTCGCGGACTTACGCCCATACGGACGCTTACCGCCGGTGGGGAATTGCACCCCGCCCTGAAGATGTGGCGATCAGGTTGTCAGACTTATTATACATCAGGGGGTTGGGAATTGCAAGCCTTTTTTAGGAGGGTAGATAACAAAACATTTATTCTAAATCCCTCTTTTCAAACAGGAAAAAATGTGGTATGCTGTTTTTGCAGCATACCACATTTTTTAGGAGGAGACGGCAGTGGAACGGGTGATTCTGCATTGTGATTTAAACAGCTTTTACGCATCGGTAGAGCTTCTCTCCCGCCCTGAACTGCGGGAATTTCCAGTAGCGGTCTGCGGCGACCCGGAGAGCCGGAGGGGCATCATCCTGGCAAAAAATGAACCGGCGAAAGCCTTTGGCATTAAGACGGCCGAGACCATCTGGCAGGCAAAGCGGAAATGTCCCGACCTGATCCTCCTACCGCCCCACCACAAATTATACCGTGACTTTTCCAGGGTAATCAACGACCTTTATGGCCAGTACACGGATTTGGTCGAACCTTTCGGCATAGACGAAAGCTGGCTGGACATCACCGGCAGCATGCACTTATTTGGCGGAGATGGCAAGGTTGTTGCCGACGCCCTCCGCGCCCGGGTAAAAAAAGAACTAGGCCTCACCCTGTCGGTAGGCGTCAGCTTCAACAAGGTATTTGCCAAACTGGGCAGCGACTACAAAAAGCCGGACGCCACCACGGTCATATCCCCGGACAACTGGCGGCCGGTAGTATGGCCCCTGCCCTTAGGCGACATGCTGTTTGCAGGGCCAGCCGCCCAGCGGGCCTTAGGCCAGTACGGCGTCCATACCATCGGCGGCTTAGCCGCGCTGGAACCCAGCCTGCCGGAGCACCTGTTGGGGAAGCTGGGCCGGCAGCTATGGGAATATGCCAACGGCCTGGATTGCTCGCCCGTCCGTCCCCAGCACGAAAAGGAGCCGGTCAAAAGCGTCGGCAACAGCTACACCTTCCCGGCGGACCTGACCACCCGCCGCCAGCTCCGCCAAGGCGCATCTATGCTGTGCGACAGCGTAGCGGGCCGCTTACGCGCCCAAGGCCTATACTGCGGGGCGGTAGCGGTAGGCTTGAAGGACCCCGCTTTCCGCAGCATCTCCCGCCAGAAGCACTTATCCCACAGTACGCACCTGCGCGGAGAACTGCTGGAAGCGGCGATGGAACTGATTGACAAAGCCTGGAAGCCCAACACGCCGGTGCGTCTGCTCAGCGTCACCGCCCTGGCCCTGACAGACAGCCTGGAAACCTACGAGCAAACAGACCTGTTTGCTCCCCAAAAGCCTATGGAGGACGTTAAAAAAGAAAAACTGGGGCAAGCGGTAGACAGCATCCGCAAAAAATACGGCGGCGGCGCCATCACCTACGGCGAAACCGTAGGCCACGTAGTCCACGGCGAGGACGCCGAATAACCACCATGGCGGGCAGGAATGCAGGCGCGGCAGAAGAGAACCCAAGTCTCACCGTTTCCCCGCCGCCAACGCCGCCGCATCCCTCACCCAGCCCATCAATTCCCCATCGACCTCCTCCGGGGAGCCAATCATAAAGTGGTGGGTCCACCGTCTGGGATACGGTTCCACCGCCCCGTCCACCCTGGGCGAATCCAACCTCCGGTCCAGCCCAAGGGTAACGGTAATATAGTGGGGCGGCCGCTTATCCTTTTTGCGGACAGGCAGCAGGGATACAGCGGCGAACACCTTCGGATTCGTAAAGGTGATCTGGGTTTTCTGCACTCTGACCGCTGCGTTTTCCACCGCCGCCAAGGTTTTCGATTCAAAAACCTCATACAGCGCAGCAGCAGCCGGGTCTTTCTCAAAAAAGAACAGCACGTCAGGTCCCATACGCCGTCCTCACCCCGCCATCATAATCATCGTCACATCCACATATTTGCCATCCCGGAACACCCGTGCGGCCACCGCATCGCCCACCCGCAGTTCCCTGCGGATATTCAGCAATTGCTGGAAGCTGACGATATCCTGGCCTGCAAAGCGCACAAGGCAATCCCCGGCCCGCAAGCCGGCCCGGTCGCCGCTCTGTCCCGGCGTAATTTCCTCTAACAGCAGCCCCGTGGTTCCATCCGGCAGGGTTTTGGGGATGCGGTTGACAACAACGCCCAGTACGGGCTGGGGCTGTATCTCTCCAAACTCAATCAATTCATTGACCCACCGCAGGGCCAGGCTGGAAGGAATGGCAAACCCCAGCCCTTCGATCGTATCATAATCGCTCATCATTTTAATGGTATTGATGCCGATGACCTGCCCATATTGGTTAATGAGCGGCCCGCCGGAGTTCCCAGAGTTAAGCGCGGCGGTAGTCTGAATGAGCGTCATGGTCACGCCGTCCACATCCACGTCCCGGTTAATAGCGGACACGATGCCATCGGTCAGGGTGTTGCGCAGTTCCACCCCCAGAGGGTTGCCAATTGCGTACACCGGATCCCCCACCTGCAAGTCGTCGGACACGCCGAACTCCGCCGCAGGCAGCTCCGTCCCGTCCACCTTAAGCACCGCCAAATCCGCATCCGCGTCATATCCCACCACTTTGGCTTCGTACTCCGCGTCCACGCCATATCGATCCGTGATCCACACCGCGCACTGGCTGCACCCGGCGATTACATGGCAGTTGGTAATAATATACCCATCCGCAGAAAAAATCACGCCGGTTCCCACGCTGACCCCGGCGTATTTTGCCTGCTTGCCGAGCACGGCTACCACGGAGGGCGTGACCTTATCATAGACCTCCTGAATAGACAATTCCGGCAGGCTTTCCGCCTGGACCAGCCGCAGCCTGGTCTCCCCGCCGGTAGGATAGACGGGGATGGAGATGGTGGTATCCTTCATCGCCTCGTCGTTCCAATAATAGTAATCGTCCTCCCAAGGCCGCAAATCATCCCTTGGCGGCGGTTGCTGGCTGGACTGCCCCCAGTCATACTGCCCGGCGTACCAAATCCCCACGCCGGTGCAGATAACGATAACCAGCAGGGAAATCCCTACATACAGCCGTACGCCCCAATGTTTTTTCGGTTTTTCCGGCGGATTAAGGGGGTTCTGCCCCACAGGAACACGCTCTTGTACAACAGGGGTTTCGGGCATTTTCCGCATTTGTTCCGGCAATTCCCGCTCATAGCGCAGCACCACCGGTTCCGTCTCCTGGGGGCGGTAGGTCAGCACAACCTCTTTATCCGCCGGGGACGATTCCAATTCCCTCCGAAAATTATCCATATCCACACATCCCTCACATTTGGATTTAAACGCGCTCAAGCCTTCCCTGTTTCCTCCGCCAACTGCACGGTAAAGGCGAAGGTCGTCACGCCATCCTCGCTGGTGGCGGTGATCTTCTCATGATGCTGTTCCAGAATCGTCCGCACGATATATAGCCCCAGCCCGACGCCGTCCTTATCGGCGCTGCGGGACCGGTCGCTTTTATGGAACCGTTCAAACAGCAGGGGCAGTTCTTCGGGCGGAATCGTCTGTCCGGTGTTGCGCACAGTAACCACGGCTTTCCCGCCCTTCTTTTCCAGCCCAAGGAACAAAGTGCTGCCCTGGGCGGCGAACTTAGCGGCGTTTTCCAGCAGATTATACACCACCTGGGTCAGCAGATCATTGTCGCCCAGCACAAGCACAGGGTCCTCAGGGATTTCCACATCCACATCCAGCCCCCGGCTGGTAATTTTTTTCTCCATAGACACCAGCACCCGCCGCATAGACTCAGACAAATCGAAGGGCTTTTTCTGTTTGATAAGGTCCAAGCTTTGCAGCTGGCTCACATCCAGCATTCTGCGCACCAGCCTGGCCAGCCGCCTGCTTTCGCCGGAAATAATGGAGAGATATTGGCGCTGTTCCTCCGGAGAGATCACCCCGTCCAGGATGCCGTCGGCATATCCGGCAATCGTTGTCATCGGCGTTTTCAGTTCATGGGAAATATTCGCAATAAACTCCCGCCGCTGCTGCTCAGTTTTCTGCAAGGAATCGGCCATAGCGTTAAAAGACTCGGTCAATTCTCCGATTTCGTCCTCCCGCCCCGCGTCCATGACCCGGGCGTCAAAATTCCCCTCGGCAAATTTCCTGGCGGCGGCGGCCATATCGCGGATAGGCTTTGTCTGCTGCATAGCCGTCGTCGCCGTAGCCACGAAAGCAATCAGCAGCACCGTCACCGCCGTCATACCGAAAATACCCAAAAACGCCCGCCACATTTCGGTCATGGCGTTCGGCTCAGCCACGGCGAGGACGGGTCCGATTTCCATCAATCCATTGCTTCTTGCCGGGACGGCGACGATGGCCCTGGCCTTTTCGTAGTAGCCGAGGGTAGACACGCCCATATAGACCTCGCCCTTAGAGAGCTTTTCCCACATAGCCACAGGGAGTTTCAGTTCTTGGTTATGCATTTCGGTATCGGTACCCATAAATTCCAGCTTATAGGGGTCCCAAATCAAGAAATCGGTTCCACTCATCAGCTCCGCCACATTGAGCATAGAGCGGAGGTTTTCCGCCTGGGCGAGATGGGATTGGGCCGGCCCATAGGCTTCCAGCGCCATTTGTGCAATAATTTCGGCGCGGTCTTTCAGTTCGCTTCTTTTCTCGGTCATAATGTAGCTATAGGTCAAAGAAAAAAAGGACGCCCCCAGCAGGACCAAAGTCAGCGCTACCATTCCAACGGTAACAGTGAAAATCCGCCAGTAGATGCCCTTAAACTTGCTCATTATAAAAGACTCCTTCTTCGCGCCGTTGGCGCGAAAGATAAATTTTTCTTTGACTGACCCCGGGGCCTGCCCGGCCCCGAACCCTGGGGTTACTTTTTGTGCGAACAAAAAGTAACCAAAAAACCGCTTAAACCTGCGGTTTAAGAATCCCTTATTTATTACGGGGGACATTATTTTACGCTACGACCTTTGGTCTTGTTTTTTCTATCTCCGGTGCCGTGGGCCGATGCCGGTGCTTGCTTCTGCGCACAGTTCTAGCGATGGTACTGGTTGCCGCGTGAGACGCGGCACGGGGGACTGTACCTCCCCGCATGCGTAGCGCCGGGAGTACCCAAAGCAAAAAAGGTAGGCACCCACAAAATGCCCGTGGGTAGACGCAGCATCCGGCGCACAAAGTCTACGCAGTTCTGACAGAACGCCAGAAGCGTACCAACAGGAGGGATTCTTAAGGGGGGCCAGCCCCTCTTAAGTAAGTTTTTGCTACTTTTTCCTTACGGAAAAAGTAGGTCCCGCCCCGATTGTACATTGAAAAATGAATCATGTGGGAAAAATAAGCGATTTAAATGCTTTCACTTTGCCTTGGGTGTGACCTCAAATTTATACCCGACTCCCCACACGGTTTTCAGCGCCCACTGGTCGGAGACATCCTCGACCTTCTCCCGAAGCCGCTTGATGTGGACATCCACGGTCCGGCTGTCGCCAAAGTAATCGAACCCCCACACCTCATCCAAAAGCTGGTTCCTGGTGTAGACCCGGTTCGGCGTAGACGCCAGATGGTACAAAAGCTCCAATTCCTTCGGCGGCGTATCCACCTTCTTTCCATCGACGGTCAACTCATAGGAATCTAAATTGATTTCCAGCTTATCAAAAACCAACCGCTTCCGGGTGTCCTCCGGAATCTCCGTCCGCCGCAGCACCGCATTGATCCGCGCAATCAGTTCCTTCATTTCAAAGGGCTTTACAATATAGTCGTCCGCCCCCATCTCAAGGCCCTGAATCCGGTCAAAAACCTCGCTTTTGGCCGTAATCATAATGATAGGGGTCCGGCTGCTCTCCCGTATCTTACCGCACACCGCCCAACCGTCCATGACCGGCAGCATCAAATCCAGCAGCACCATGTCGGGCTGCCAGGAACGGAAGGATTCCACCGCCGCGCCGCCGTCAAAAACCGTTTGGATTTCGAAGCCTTCTTTTTCCAGATACATGCGAATCAAATCGGAAATATTGTGGTCGTCCTCCACCACCAAGATTTTTCTAGCCATGCCAACCTCCCGTCCCCCGGCTGCGTTACCGGAACAGGGACTTCTCCATCGTATTGAATCCAATTATACCCGAAAACCGGATTTTTTCTTGAACATTCTGTAAATTACGCCGTCAGCCGCCAGGAACTAAGCCGGTAACGCCCTTCTTCCAGGCTCTTAAGCAGTTCCGGCAGAGCATCCAAGCACTCCGCGCCGCCCAGATAGACCGCCACGTCTTCCCTTCTCCGGCCAATAGACCGCAGCAGTTCTCCGGCTCCGCCGGATAAATCCAATTCCGTCCGGACCCTGGCGCATCCCTCTGCTTCCAGCACTTCGCCCCAATCCGCGTCCCCGCCGGACCAAGCCAGTTCCAGCCAGCAGCAAGCCGCCTGCCACAGTATTTCCCGGCCCCGCCGCAGCTCCTCCGCCGCGCCGTCCGCCGTCTCGCCAGAAATCCGCAGTACGATTCCATGCCCCTCTCCGGCCAGCATCCGCAGCAAGTCGCCGTCCGCCATTTCCTCCGCCGTCAGCAGGAAGGTACCCTGTACCTCGCCCAAAGCAGGCAGAATGTCCCGGGCGTCCTTGCCGTCGAAGACGAGGTATACCTTCTGCCCCTCCGCCGCCACAACAGGCGGTTCCTCTTGAACGGGCGGCTCTGGCGTAGTCCCCGGCTGCGTGGGCCGGGTCCCCAGGGACCGCTGATACTCCTCATACCGCGAGGTCATCAGGTTAGTGGCGGCGCTGATAAAGTCGCCGTCGCTCAAAATGACGCTGTCGCTTTTGACGCGGATCAGCGGCGCAATATCCGTCTCGTTCTGGCTCCAAGACAGCCCAAAATACCGGCAGACCAGCTTCAGCGGGAAAAAGACCACGCCGCCCTTTTCCACTGCGTAACCGTCATAAAAATTCCCTTGTTTGTCGTAAGCCACCTGCCCCGCCAGATCAAACCGCAAATCCAGGTTGCTCCCCTGCCGGTACAGCGTAGCCAAGCCCAGCGTAGTATTGCGGCCATAGGACAAGCCTACCTCGCCGCCCTCAAAGACCCGGCTGGAAACATATAGGACGCCGTTAGAGAAAAAGGGCATTGTCTCTGTGTTAAGGTCCATAAGCTGCTCATTCGCGGCGGTAAAATAGACGCCGTTTCCAGCAGCAGCGCCAGTTCCCGGCAGCAAAACCGCCAGCAGGAGGAAAACCATCCACACCGGCGCAAGCCGCCCCAGCTTATCTCCCATAGCCCCGCCTCCCCTCCGCAGGAAATAACATGATAGCTACAGTGTACCACAAAACCGCCCCGCTGACAACGATAAAATGCGGGACCCGCCCCAAAAGAGCGCGTCCCGCACAAAAGCATTATGGCTTGCAGGTTCCACACGGCTGATAGCCCTGGTCCAGCAGGCTTTCCCTGGAACCGGTAAACTCCTGGCGGTTTTCCTCTTTCATGGAAGCCGCACCGGAGCAGTCCGACAGATGGAACTTCTTGGAGCTGGTGTTAAGGACGTAAGACGTACCGGCGTCATCCGGACGCTCCCCGCCCTCCAGCCAGCTTTCCCCAGTGGCGTAGTCAATTTCCACACCGGGCTGGCAATTGTAGACGTAGACGTTGAAGCAGACGCCCTCGCCGCCGTCCTCTACGCTCTTGGCTTCCATGAGAACGCCTGCGGCTACCAGATCGTCGCCGGTATACATAGGCGTCACCCGGTAAAGCACATGGTTTTCCGTTTCCTTCACATAGTCGGCCACCATGTTCTCAAAGGGCAGCATCCCGTCTACATTCATGTACCGCGTACCGGTAATAAGGTTCTGCTTGTTGGCGTTCTCCCCCGTGAGCTGGAAGCCGATCAAATGGCAGCGGTTGTAGAGGTACTTCCCATCCACGCAGTCATATTTTACCGTCTGCCACCCGCTGGGCTTCACCTGACCGATGGACCCCCGTTCCTCTGTAGGCATCAAATCCAAACCGACACACGCGCTGGCCGCGCCGCAGCGGCCCAAGCTGTCCAAAGGGCTGTAAACCTCATAAGAACTGGACGTCATCTCCCCCGGCAAAAAGTACGGCTCGTTGTCATTGACCACCACATAAGGCTCTCCGGAAAAGGGCGGAATATCCGTCAGCGCCGCAACAGAGGAAACCCCTCCGCCCTGCTGGGCCTGGCACCCCGCCGCCAGCAGGCACCACAGCGCCAGCAAGACGATTGCGCCCCGTTTTATCTCTCTGCTCGTAGGAAAACCTCCTTCGTAATCCGCTCATGGCTGCTCCCGGGGAAATCCTCCCGCCGCGCCGGAGTCCAGCCTTTTTGGGGCAGGAAAAAGCGCCGGTCAGCGGGATAGGCCCGGTTCCAGCAGTAAAGAATGACTTCCTCCGCCTTGGCCAGCCAGGGGGCGGGGTCCTCGTCTTCAAAGAAGCAAAACTCCCCTTCCCCCGCCTGGGTGAAAAAGTCCTCCGCGCACCGGACGTTTTCCGGCGCGGGGACGAACTGCTTGTAAGAGTAGGCGTTCATCCACACCGCCCGCCCGGCGGCCTCCTCCAACAGATTTTGCCGGAGGAGGCGGTCCTGGCTCTGGCGGCGGCGGTTGAACAGCATCCCGCCCTTATCATCCACGCAAACGGCAAGGATCATGTTAATCCCATCAGCCCGCCGCAGAACCGTTGGAGAATCACCGCCACCTGGGCGCGGCTGGCGGTACCCTGGGGCTGAAGCCTGCCGTCGATTCCGTTGAGCAGTCCCGCGCCGATAGCCCAGCGCATGGCCTCCACGGCGTAGGGCGAGAGACTTGCGCCGTCCGGGAACTGGTCAGGACTGCCCATAGGCGCATTCGGCCCGACCAGCCCTCTATACTGGGCGTAGCGGTACAAAATCGCCGCGAGCTGCTCCCGGGTGATGGACGAAGCGGGCCGGAACGTGCCGTCCTCATAGCCGTTCACCACGCCGTTGGCGGAAGCCCAGGCCACCGGCCCGGCATAATACGCTCCCTCCTTCACGTCGGTAAAGGCGGCAGGCAGCGCGGAAGGACTGCCCTCCAAGCGGTGCAGGATAGTAACAATCATAGCCCGGTCCGTAGGGGCGTTGGGCTGGAAAGACACGCTGTCCACCCCGTTCATCATGCCCTTGCCGTACACATAGCCCACCGCGTCATAAAACCAGTCCCCAGCCTTCACATCGGCAAAGGGCAGTACGGCAGGGGTGTCCGGCAGCACCGGCGTGGTGGGTTCCGATGTATCCGGCAGGGAAGGCGCCGGGGTTGTGGGCTTCGTATCCGGCTTGGGGTCGGGTTTGGGGTCGGGCTTGGGGTCCGGTTTGCTCTCGCCGCGGATGCTGACATTCGTGGAAACCCTTCCGGACTCCTCCGTTGGCCGCAGGTTTTCGTCCAGCAGGATGACCTCCGCCGACTTCGGCATAGCGTCCTCCTCAATGCCATCCACGGCAAGGGTCCCCAAATCCAGCGTGTCGCCGTCATTGAGCGGCGCACGGTCCGTCAGGTAAATGGTCACATAGGTCCTCCCCCGCCCCACGTCCGTCAGGCAGTCGGGGGCGTAGGCCGTATCGCTGTCTGCCGTGAAAACGCAGTCCGGGTACTCCCCTTCCAGGGTCAGCTCCAATTGCACGGCGTACACATCCCCACCGTCTAGGTCCTCCAACGTAAGGCGCACTTCCTCATCGTCCAGCCGGACCAGGCAGTACAGGGTGGGCCGCGCCGCCGCAAGGGCGGCGGGCGCAAGCCCTATTGCCAGCGTCAATGCCAGCAGCAGTGATAAAATCCGTTTGCGCATCATCCGTTTCCTCCTTCCAGCTTCACCACAGGCAGTTCCGTACCGCCGGGGCTGCTGATCCACATGGTCTGGGCGGTGAGCCGGGTCCCTTCGGCGCTGTCCGGCTCATCGGTGCGCCACAGCTCCGCCCGGATGCGGCTGGGCAGTACGCCGTCAACACCGCAGGTTACCTCTCCTTCCAACAGCTCCTCCTCTGCCTGCACATCGGGGACAAACAGGAAGAAGCCGTTGCTAATGGTGCCGTAGATATTATCCTGCTGCTCATCGGCGAAAATCAGGGCATAGCCATTGATGTACCGCTGGACGCCCTTGCCTGCGTCCTCGCCCTCATCCTTCATGTCCGCCGGAGCGAAATCACCGAAAATCCGGACGGTGTTATACACCGGGTCACCCTGGTAATTGCCCAGGATCACCAGCGTCCCCGCCTTGACGACGTCGTCCGCGCCCGGCCCGTAACGGTAGTCGCTGTCCATACGCCCTACGGTCGGCCCATCCAGGAAAGAGATGTCGTCTCCCGCATAGCTGATCAGGCGGACGTCCTCTTCCTTCACGCCGGAGGGAACGCCGGTGACAGTAACCCGCTTGGCCTGGTAGGTGCCAATCCGCGCGTCGCCGTTGGAAGCGCCCTTGCGCTGGAAGTAGCTGATGAAGCGGTCCTTTTCCGGCGCCTGGTTGCTGTTGGCGAAGTCGCCGGCGCGAACCTGTGTCTCCGTGCCGTCCTCCTCAGTGACGGTGACCTGGAAGCTGCCGGCGCCCAGCCCTTCCAGCGGCAGGCGCAGGCCGGAAACGGCAGTGGGCTTCTCCAGGACGAACTCCACCGTATCGCCGCTGCGGCTGACGGTGTATTCTGTCTCGTCTACCAGCAGGTCATAGGAGACCTTGTACTCCGCCGTATCGGCGCGGCCAATCTCATAGCCAAGGGTGTCGTATGCCACCACCGTGTAGGCGTAGGTCAGATTGTTGCCGGAGCCGATGGTGTCGGTGAAGGTGGTTTCGCCGCCGGAAACAAAGGCGATGGCCGCGCCGTTGCGCTGAATCTCATAGCCCTGGACCTTGCCGGGGGCGGAGAAGGTGAGACGGAACTGGTTGTCCCCAATCTTCTCAGACTGCGCGGTGACCATCCCCACGCCGCTGGAAACGCCGTCCAGACGGTCCCGGCGGCTCTGGTCGTTGAGATACCATACGGCGCGGGGTTCAGAGGGATAGGCTTCCAGCGCGTTCTTCGTGTCCTCGCTGAGGGTCATGCCCCAGCGGGTGAAAAATTCCGTCAGGTCGCAGCCCGCTACGGCGGACGCGGTGAGGGCTACCCGGTCGTCATAGGAATCTTCGGCGGAGAAATAGGATCCCGTCTTCCAGGCGGTGAAGAAACGGCTGAAGAAATCCAGCGGGGCTTCGCCATCGTCGTAGGCCAAATGAAGCTGCCAGTACATACCGAGCTGGACGAATACGTCGCCGGACGCGCCGGGACGGCCTTGGGCCGTCTTGTTGAAGATGGCGGCGTATTTATTGCTGTTTTCCAGACGGGAGGGCAGGGTGTTCTGCCTGCCATCGCTGGTCTGGACGGCCAGGGAGTAGATGTTGTTGGTAATTTCGGCCTTGCCCAGCTTGTCCATGTTGTGGCCAATCTCATGGGCGATGCCCCAGCCAAACAGATTGTTGGACAAAGCGTTGGGCGCAAGCTGGCTCAGCGGCGCGCCGCCGGTCATGCCCGCGCAGGAGTTGAACCCAATGCCGACATGGTTCCCCGCCGCGTACATGAACGCGCCGGTAAACATCTGCATACAGCGGATGTTCTGACGGGCCTCGGGCTGGACGGTGATGCCTTGTACCGTGCGGCAGATGGACATGACGTCCTCCCAGGCCAGGATGGAGTTCTCTAACTGAACCGCCCGGTCTGTGCCGCGCAGGCCGGCCTGGACCGCGCCGGCGGGCAGGCTCAAAAGCACCGAGGGGGTAGCAATCTCCGTTACATTGCGCCAATCGGTGGTGGAGGTTGCGACCGCATAGGTCTCCAGATAGCTGTCCAATTCGGCCAGATAGGCGGAAATGGCAGACGTGCGCTCCGGCTGGGACAGATTGTTCCAATCGGACACATCCAGCATGGGGATGTCCACTCCCCGGCGGATGTGGAGCTGGATGCTGTCAGGGCTGGACCCGTCGTAGGCCAGGTACAGGCTGCCGCCGTGGGGACGGCTCTGGCTGCTGATTTTGGGAATATAGAGGACGTTCCGGCCGTTTTCCAGCGTACCGATCTCCTTGAGCCACGCAGATGCCTCGGCATTGTACTCTGTGGCGTAGACGGCTACCCGCTCCCCTGCCGGAATGCCGGAAGCGTAAATGGTGATCTCGCCCTGCTTGGCATTGCCGGGGACGCCTGCGGCGGCGCCCAAGGGCTGAAGGACGCTGCCGCCCTGGCCGGAGCCGTCGCGGTTGCTGCGGCGGGATTCCACGCCGCCGACAAATACGCTGGTCCCCGCCCGCAGGCCCAGAAGCTCTTCCGCCAGGTCAAGCTCATCCGCCAAGGCGGTGGATTCCATGTAGTAATCCTTCTCATCGCCGTTGAGCCGGGCGCGGAGGGCTGCAACCTGCTCCGCCGTGACGCCGGGAACCAGAGATGTGCGCAGGGTGTCGGCAAACAGGCCCTCGATGTCCTCCGGCAGGCGGAAGTTTTCATCGTACTTGATGAACATGATCTCCGACAGGCTCACATCCACATAGTCCCGCTGCTCGGCGGCGACGCTGATCTGGATGACATTCTTCTGGGGCAGGAAGGGCATGATAGCAAACTTGGTAACGGACGGGTTGCCCCGGATGGCGGGCCAGGTGTGGACGTCGCCGCCGTAGGAGTTGCCGTTATTGTCCTCGCCGGGGGTTACCAGGTGGCCAGGCCCGGTCAGGTCCTCGCCGTCATACCACACCTGGACGCTGTAAGCCCGCAGGTTGGTGGCGTAGGTGCCGTCCAGCCGGGGTACCCAGATGGCCGCGCGGAGGTCCTGGGGTTCCTTGAAGGTTACGATGACATGCTCGTTGCTGCTCCAGTTGCGGACAGTCCAATGGGTGCGGTAATCGCCGTCCGCCATGTTCCAGGGGTCAAAGCCGTTGGGATATTCCGTGCGGCTGTAGTTGTTGGGGTCTGCAAGGCGGATGGACGCTACATCCTGGTACTCCACCGTCCCCTTGGTGGGAATGCCGGAAGGACGCTCGTATACCACCGCTTCCGGCGTACCGGCGGAAATGCGGGAGGGTCCGCTGCGGCCTATATCGTTTCCGGCAATGATGTAAATATAGTAGGTTACGCCGTTTTCCAGGCCGGTGATGGTGGTTCCCGTACCCGTGATCTCCCCGCCGAAACGCGTATAGGAAGACGTGGGGGCATTTTCCTGGCTGGTATAATAGACTTCGTAATATGTCGCCCCTTCAGCGGCCTTCCAGCTTACTGCCAACGCATTTTCCTGCGGGCTGACGTTCACCATGTCCGGGGCGCTGGGGGCGGTGGCGGGCATGGGCGTGGCGGTAACCGGGTCGGAGGGCTTGCCCGTCCAGTCCCCGGCGGTGGCCGAGACGGTGAATTGATATTCTACCTGGTTTTCCAGGCCGGTGACCTCCGCACGGTTTACGTCTACATCCATGGTGCGGGTCTGCGCGGGGGCGGAGACCGGGTGCCAGGATACGCGGTAGCCGGTAACGTTGGGCAGGCGGTTCCAGGTGAGGGTCACCTTTTCGTCTCCGGCGGCGGCGGTCAAACCGGTGACCTGGCTGCCTGCGCTGTCTTCAGCGGGAATCACTTCTTTTAGGAATTCAATGGATTCCACCGTGGTGTAGCCGTCTTCGGTCTCGGTCACCGTTACGGTGACCTTTTTTACCGGGACGCGCTGGCCCAAGTCAATCACAATGGTATTCTCATCCCCGGCGTCCTGGGCGCTGAGAAGCTGGACCTCGCCGCGCGCAAAGGCGTATTCGTACATCCGGCCGTCCTCGTCCTCTACCGTGACGGTGCCGCCCAGGGTGTAGGCGTCCGGGGTGGTGATGCGCACCTGCTCCATCTCTTGGGGATGGGTGAACGCCAGGGGCAGGACGATTTCACCGCTCTGGGGGGCCGTGAAGGTGACGCTGCCGCCGCCGGAACGGAAGAGGTCCTCCAAATCGCCGGAGACCTCGACGCCCTGATCGGCAAGCTGGGATTCCAGCTCACTTGCGTCCACGGGAGGGGCCAGCAGGACGGTTTCCAACACCTGCGCCCCGCCCCGCGCGCCAATCTGCCAGTTGACGTAAGACAAATCAATGATGTCGATTTCGCCGTCGCCGTTCAGGTCGAAATCCCGCAGGTCCGCCGCAGCTGTAGAGCCGAGGGCTTCCACCAGAAGGTCCCGGTCGTCCTCGTCTACCTGCCCGTCGGCGTTAAAATCGCCCAGGGAGAAGGTTTCGCCCTCCGTTCCCGCAATCAGGTGGAGGGAGTAGTCTTCCAGGATGAGGGTTTCTTCATATTCGGCATAGCCGTCGCCGGAGAAGCGGAGGGTATAGCTGCCCTGGGGCAGCCCAGCAACGGAAAAGTCCAGGAAGCCCGGCCACTCGCTGCCCAGGGCCGCGCCGCCGTCCCGGTGGGAAACGGCAGCGGTATAGCCGTCGGAGAGGGGCTGGCTTCCGGGTTCGGTCAGGTCGATGGCGCCGAGGGAATGGCTGCCTTGCAGCAGCTCCGCCTGGACCCGCCGGGCGGAGAGGGTGGCAAGGGATTGGTCGTAATCCAGCCGCAGGGCGGCGGAGATACTGCCGGTCACCGCTCCGGCGGCGCGGGCGGGCGCTAAAGCGCCCGGCAGTAAGGAGAGGGTCATCGCCGCCGTCATGACCAAGGACAGCAGGCGGGTGAAAAACCTTCTTCGCATAGAATTTTTCCTTTCTTCTTTCTTGGTGGTGGGTGCAAAATTTTCCGAGAATAGTATATCAATTTTTTCCTCCCTTGGCAAGGGGGGATTCACGCCCGAAGGCGTGAAAGATTGCTTTAAGCCGGCCTGGAAGTCCCATCAGGGAATTTTCTCCCGCACCGGCCGGGGGCGATGCCCGCCGCCGTGCATATATGGGACAGACCTCCCATATATTGTTATTGTATCAAACCTGTCTGATGGAGGATAATCCCATGTCTTACGATGAATTAGGCTCTATGCAGCACCGGCTGGAGCTGGACGGAAGAGAACGGCTCCTCGTCTCCGGCGTTGAGGAGGTGGAACGCTTCGATGAAGAGGAAATCGTTATGAATACTACTGCGGGAACCCTTGTCGTCGGCGGCTCCGACCTCCATATCGGCAAGCTGAACCTGGACGGCGGCGAGCTTCATGTGGACGGCTCCATCCATACCCTCCTCTACGAGGACACCGCCCCCAGAAGCAGCCAGGGCGGCTTGTTCCGGCGGCTGTTCGGATGAAATATGGGAAATTACGTCTCTGAACAAATGCTCTCCTTCCTTCAGTCGATCGCACTGGGCGCCGCGCTGGCCCTTGTCTATGACTTGCTGGCCGCGCTCAGAGGACTGGGCGGGCGGATTTGGGGCGGCGTACTGGACGTGCTGTTCTGCCTGACCTGCGCCATCTCCGTCTTCCTTTTTGTTATGGCCGGAAGCGGAGAACTGCGGGTATTCATGGTGATGGGCATCGTGGGAGGCGCCGTGCTGTTCTGGTGCCTGCTGGGAAGCCTGCTCCGGCCCGTTTGGGCCTTCTGGCTGGCGCTGGCCCTGCTCCCCGCCCGGCTTGCGGCGGGGCTTTTGAAAAAATGCGCCGGAGCGGCAAAAAAAGTCTTTTCTTTTTGGCAGAATTGGTTTATAATGAAATTTATATCCCTACATCAGAAAAATGCCGCCGCACCGGAGGAAGGAGCTGACACCATGGCCGCGCCGCCGAAAGGGAAAAAAAACCGCACTCCGCCCAAAAAGCCAAAGCCCGTCAAAAGCACCGGCGGAAAGCTGACCATTTTCCTCCTCTCGCTTTTGCTTCTGGGCATCAGCATACAGATATTCCGGATGTTTGACCAGCTTCAGGCCGCCCGGGAGGAGGAGACCGCCTACGCACAGCAGCTTGCGGAGTTAAAGGAAGCCAACCAACAGCTGAAGGAAGACCTGGACAACAGCGGGAGCCAGGCATTGATCGAGGATATCGCCAGGGATAAGTTCGGGTTTGTCCTGCCAAATGAGAAGGTTTTTTATTTCAGCAAGTAAATGGACTGAGCGCGTGAAGCTTCATGCCTTCACGCGCTGTTTTTTTGCGGGCGCATCCCCCTCCTATGCCTGTACTTCACGGTACATGGCCGAAGCTTCGGCTTTTCCGGCGTTCTCTAATACCGATACCACCTCTACCGTCAGCAGCTTTTGGCCGAAGCGAATGGAGATGACGTCCCCTTCCTTGACCTCGTAGGACGCGCGGGCCGTCTTGCCGTTTACCGTTACGCGCTCGTTGTCACAGGCTTCGTTGGCTACTGTGCGCCGCTTGATCAACCGGGATACCTTTAAATATTTGTCCAGCCGCATACGCGTACGCTCCTTTCCCTCTAAAAAATCAGGGCGCGGTACGCACCGCGCCCCTGGCTGCTTTTATTTTGCGACAATGTCCTTGAGCGCCTTGCCGGGCTTGAAGGCGGGAACCTTCGTGGCGGGAATCTGAATCTCCTCTTTGGTCTTCGGGTTGCGGCCAATGCGGGCTTCCCGCTTCTTTACCTCAAAGGTGCCGAAGCCTACCAGGCGGACTTCATCGCCCTCAGCCAGGGCGGCGGTGATGGCGTCCAGGGCGGCAGTCACGGCGGCCTCGGAATCTTTCTTGGACAGGGCGGCTTTCTCCGCCACGGCGTTGATCAGTTCAGACTTATTCATTGGGTTACTCCTTTTGTATATTTCTTTTCCTACCGTAACGCCCGGAAAATGCCCGGACGCTGCATTGCTTTTTCTAATCTAACATATTTTTCCCGCAGTTGCAAGGTTTTTATCCCAAAATTCCCGAAATGATTCTTACGAATCCGGGAAAACATCTTCCAGTTGCTTCCAGAACAGCCTATTCTGCCGCCGGGGCGGCCTGGGAGGACGGTTCAAATACCGCCGCCAGGGCTTCGCCCAGCAAACGGGCCGACAAGAGCGCCTCGTCCAACGAGTTGCCCGCCGCGCCCATCTCTACCAGCAGCGCCCCGGGCGACACGTTCTGGTTATACCGGGAGTTGCGTACCGATATGGGGCGCATCAGCGTGGGATAGTCATCCAGCAGGCGTTGCTGAAGGGCGGCGGCAAATTTCAAATTCTCCTGCCAGTGGGGATGCTCCAGCCCGCCTCCGTCCGTGCCGATGATGAAGGACATCTGGGCGGCGTTCAGGCCGGCTACATTGCTGACCACCTTGTAGGGGCTTCCATCTGCGTCGGATATGGCGTCCCGGTGGATGTCCAGCACCAGGGATATCGACGGGTGCCGGGCTATAGCCTCTTCCGCCGCGGCAAGGGAGCGGCCATAGGCTCCGCTGTACTCCGGGTAGTCGTAGAGCGAGACGTCGTGGAGGACGGAGATGCCCGCTTCCTCCAAGGTCTTTGCCAGTTCGTCCCCTACCCGCACCACGTTATAGGCGTTGTCCGTGGTGCGGCTGTCGCCGCTTGGCTCGTATTCCTGGCCGGGAGGCATGGTGTAGGCTTCGCTGCCGTGGGTATGGAGAATGAGGACCTTCGGGCCTTCCTCCTGGGAGAGGGCGGCGGCAAAGGTTCCGTCAAATATGTCGGATCCGAAGGCCTTGTCAGACCGGTTGCTGATGTATACGCCGCCCGTCACTGTGTAGCCGTCCGGAGAGGCGGGCGTCAGCGTACGGGCCTGGACCCCGTTGTCCGCAAAGACCAGGGGCGGCTCCGCTTGGGCGGGTTCCTCATCAATCGGCGCTGTCGGCTCCACGGGGGCGGCGGGGGGCGGCCCGCCGTCCTGGTCCGGAGAGGGTCCGCCGTCTTCCTCCTCCGTCCGGCGCAGTTCCAGCACCGCATCCTGGCTGGAAAGCAGGACGGGGCTTTGCCCAATGGCCAGGGCCGTGCGGACGGGCAGTACGCCGCCGGTCCAGACGCCCCCCAGCTGGCTCTCCAGCAACGGCAGGGCGAGGGCGCTCCGCCGGCCCAGAGCTTCCCAGGCGGCGGAAAAGCTGTCGCTGGAGGCGGTGGCGGCAACAATGTAAATGACCGCGCCTGCTGCCAGCAGGGCGGTAATCCTCCTGCGCCACTGGGGGCGCGGACGGCGTTTCATGGTCATGGCTGTCTCCCTTCGCTTGTGTGCTTGTCCTTATTTTATGTGGGCCGGGGTCCGGTTATGACGGTCCGGCAGGCCGCTTTCCGCACAAGCGAAAAGCGGCCCGTGGGGCGGCATCCCAATTTTATCCGCCGAGAAACGCTGTATGCAGGCACTTCTCTAATATCTGCCAGTAAGTCAGCCGGGCTACCGCCCGCTCCGCCACCAGAGGGATTTCCGCCAGCACCTCTTCGCCGGAGACGACTACCATCCGGCCTAGCTGCTGGCCTGCTTCTACCGGGGCGGACAGGGTTTCTTCCAGCTCTGTCCGGACTTCCATGGCGTTAACCTTCTCCTTCGCTGCCAGGATGGACGCGCTGCCGGACAGCTTCGGCATCACGGCAGGGGCGTCGCCCAGGACGACCGGGATGGGCTGCAAGGGCTGGGGCGGCTGGGCTTGGGCCAGGGCATAGGCTGCGAAGCCGTAATTCAAAAGGGTTTTCGCGCTTTCAAACCGCTGGGTGGAGGTGGGAGATTTTAAAATCACCGCAATCAATTCCATGCCGTCCCGCTCCGCCGTAGCGGAGAGACAGTAAAGCGCGCCGTCCGTGCTGCCGGTCTTTAGGCCCGTGGCCCCTTCGTAAAAGCGGACCAGCTTGTTGGTGTTGCTCAGGCCAAATTCACCGTTGCGGAGGGTGTCCATCCAGATGGTCGTAAAACGGCGGACGTCCGGGTGATGCAAGATCAGCTCGCGGCTCATCAGCGCAATGTCATAGGCGGAGGTCACATGGCCTTGGGCGGGCAGGCCCGTGGGGTTCAGGAACGTGGTGTCCTCCATGCCCAATTCCTTGGCCCGCTGGTTCATCTTCTCTACAAAGGCGTCCGCGCTGCCGGCAAGATGCTCCGCTAAGGCGACGCTGCAATCGTTGGCCGAGGCGACGCACACCGCCTTGAGCATCTCCTCTACCGACATCCGCTCGTTTTCCTTCAGCCAGATTTGACTGCCCCCCATGGAGCAGGCGTAGGCGGACGCCGTTACCATGTCGTCATACTTTAACACGCCGGAGTCAATGGCTTCCATAACCAGCAGCACCGTCATTACCTTCGTCACGCTGGCAGGCTCCAAGCGGTCGTGCTCGTTCACCGCGTAGAGGACCTGGCCCGTCGTCTTCTCCATCAGCAGGTACGCGCCCGCCTCCACCGCCAGCGATTCCGCCCCCGCCGGGACCGCCAGCATCAGCCCCAGCGCTGCCGCCAGCAAACAGCATATTGCTTTTTTCATACCGTTTCCCTTCCTTTTTCAGCTTTTCCCTGGAATTTCAGGATTCTTGGTGACAGTTTATGCGGCGGTCAAAAATCAAATGACAAATTCGGTAAATTTCGCCTTGCTTTTTCCAGAGAAGTCTGCTATAATAGCATCGTTCCTGATTCGCAGGGTTAGTACATCGGTAGTACATCGGCTTCCCAAGCCGAGGAGGCGGGTTCGATTCCCGTACCCTGCTCCAACAGAGAAGGCCGCTGCCAGCGGCTTTCTTTTTTAGACTCCGCGCCGCTTTCCTTCGGGGACGCGGCGGATTTTTTTGCACTTTACAGCCTCCGGGGCGGTTTCTTCAAAAAATTTACAATTACTACTTTTCAAACGCAGGAAAATATATTAGAATAGAGGGCGGTATAAACCCGAAATTTCCCACTGGGAGAAGAAAGTAGAGGATACCGCCTATGGAGGAAGTAAAATATAAAAGAGTCCTGCTGAAAATCAGCGGCGAAGCCCTGGCGGGGGATAAACATTTCGGACTGGATTTCGAGATGATCGGCAAGGTCGCCGGGGTCATCAAAAAAGCCGTGGATATGGGCGTCCAGGTGGGCGTGGTCATTGGCGCCGGGAATTTCTGGCGGGGCGCCAAGGACGGCGGCGGCCGCATGGAACGCACCCGCGCCGACCATATGGGCATGCTGGGTACCGCTATGAACTGCCTTGCGGTGGCCGACGTGCTGGAACAGCACGGCGTCCCCGCACGGGTTCAGACCGCCCTGGAAATCCGTGCCGTGGCCGAGCCGTACGTCAGGGGCCGCGCCATCCACCACCTGGAGAAGGGCCGGGTGGTCATCTTCGGATGCGGCACCGGAAACCCCTTCTTCTCTACCGATACCGCCGCCGTGCTGCGGGCCGCTGAGATTGGCGCGGACGTGATCCTGCTGGCGAAAAACGTAGACGGCGTATACAGCGCCGACCCCGCGAAAAACCCCGACGCCGTCAAATACGACGTCATTACCTACGACGAGGTGCTGGCCCAACGGCTGGCCGTGATGGACTCCACCGCTTCCAGCCTGGCCATGGATAACCATATCCCCGTGCTGCTCTTTGCCCTCAAAGACCCCGAAAACATCATCCGCGCCTTGCGGGGCGAGAAGATAGGAACGATTGTGAAGGAGGATACCACCAAATGAAAGCCGAATATAAAGCCTACGAGGAAAGAATGAAGAAATCCGTTGCTTCCGTAGCGGCGGACTTCGCCGCCGTCCGGGCCGGGCGGGCCAACGCCGCCGTACTGGACCGGATTATGGTGGACTACTACGGTACCCCCACCCCCATCCACCAGATTGCCTCTGTCGGCTCCCCGGACCCCCGGACTCTCACCATCCAGCCCTGGGACGCCGGCGCGGTAAAGCTGATCTGCAAGGCCATCCAGGAATCCGACCTGGGCATCAACCCCCAGAATGACGGCAAGATCATCCGTCTCGCCTTCCCCCAGTTGACGGAGGAGCGCCGCAAGGAGCTGGTCAAGCAAATCGCCAAATACGCCGAAGGCGGCAAGGTGGCTATCCGCAACATCCGCCGGGACGCGGTGGAGGATTTCAAGGCCAAGAAAAAGGCCAGCGAGATCACCGAAGACGATATGAAGATTGCCGAGAAGGACATCCAGAAGCTCACCGACGATATGTGCAAGGAGATCGACGAGCTGCTGGCTAAGAAGGAGAAGGAGCTGCTGGCGGTTTAAGCCCGCCGGCGCTTCGGAGAGACCTATGAAGCTTGCTTTTCGGAAAAAAAGCAGCGATACGGCGGGGCAGGTGGATTTCAGCCGTCTGCCCCGCCATATCGCAATTATATTGGACGGAAATGGCCGCTGGGCGAAAAAGCGGGGCCTGCCCCGCACCGCCGGGCATAGGGCAGGGGCGGAAACCTTCCGCGCCATCGCCACCTACTGCCGGGATATCGGCATCGAATACCTGACGGTCTACGCCTTCTCTACCGAGAACTGGAAACGGCCCCAGGATGAAGTGGACACCATCATGGTCCTCCTGAAAAAGTATCTGCTGGAAGCCATTGAGACGATGGAGCGGGACAACGTGCGCCTGCGGTTCATGGGGGATATGGCGCCCCTCAGCGATGAACTGAAATCCCTGGTGGAGCGGTGCAATGACATTTCCAGCCGCCTGACCGGGTGCCTGTGCAGCATTTGCATCAACTATGGCGGCCGGGCGGAACTGATCCACGCCGCCGCGAGATTCGCGGAGGACTGCCGTCTCGGCCTGTTCAAACCGGAGGAGTTGACGGAGGAAATGCTGGCAGGCTACCTCTATTCCGCCGGCATCCCCGACCCGGATCTGCTGATCCGGCCCGGCGGGGAGCTGCGGCAGAGCAACTTCCTGCTGTGGCAGTGCGCCTACAGCGAGTTCTATTATACCGATGTGCTGTGGCCTGATTTCTCAAAAGACGAGCTGCACCGGGCTATCGCAGCCTACCAGCATCGCTCCCGCCGGTACGGCGGGCTGTAGGAGATACGATATGAAGACAAGAATTTTAGTGGCGGTGGTGGGGGTTCCCATCCTGCTGTATATCGTGCTGTGCGCGCCGGAATGGGTGCTGGCGATTGCGCTGGCCGCGCTGTCCGGGGTGGGGTCCTATGAGTTGCTCCACTGCGTAGGGGTTGTGAACGCCGGCGGGTTCTGCCGCCTGACGGTCATGTTTTCCACATGGATGGTGCTGTGCAGCTGGGCGCTGCATGAGTGGCTGATGCCCTCCATGGTGCTCTACTGCCTGCTGGCCTTCGGCATGGCGGTCTGGAAGGCCGGGGAAATCAAATTCGCCCAATTAATGGCGGGGATGTTCGGCGCACTGTTGATTCCTTACGCCTTCAGCGCCTTCTTCAGCCTGCAAGGGCTGGGGGGACACCGGGGATATCTGCTGCTGCCGCTTATCCTCAGCTTCGGATGCGATACCTTTGCCTATTTTACCGGCCTTGCCATTGGAAAGCATAAGCTGGCCCCCAAAGTAAGCCCGAAGAAAACCATTGAAGGCTCCATCGGCGGCCTGGCCGGAAATGTGCTGTGCGGCCTGGGGTTCGCGTATGTGATGAACCGCTGGTTTGGCGGAACGATGCCCTATGCGGCCATGACGGTGCTGGCGCTGTTCTGCGGCGTGGTGGCGCAGATTGGGGATTTGAGTTTCTCGCTCGTCAAGCGGGAGTTCGGAATCAAGGATTATGGTAAGATTTTCCTCGCCCACGGCGGGGTATTGGACCGGTTTGACAGTGTGCTGTTTGTGGCGCCAACGCTGGCGGCCCTGCTGCGGGCTTTGCGGATTGGATGACAGGGCTGGCAGCATGGCCGTAAGAGAGTCATAATTATAGGAGGGCGCTTTCGTGTACGAAAGATTGCTTGACAAACAAACAGTTCCCTCAATGGAAGACTTGGCGCTGGCGAGATGTTTTTACGGCTGAACAAGTGGCTGGCGGAGACTTGGGATACCGTCCAGGAAATTCGCTTTCCGTATGGCAATCAGTATGGCTGGTGCGTATCCCACCGTAAAAAGAAAAAACTGATCTGCGACATATTTGCCGAAAACGGCGCCTTTACCGTAATGATGCGGTTGCCCAACCAACAATTTGCCGGGATATATGGGCAGTTGAGCGCATATGGAAGAGAAGTTGTTGACAACAAGTATCCCTGCGGTGAGGGCGGCTGGATCCGGTATCGCGTGATAGAGGAAGAGCATCTGGAGGAGGCCGTACAGCTTCTTACCGCCAAATGCGAATAATTTATCCTGCTTTGGAGGACGTATGGTAAACACAATATCCCTTCTTGGTTCCACCGGCTCCATCGGGCGGCAGACCTTGGACGTGTGCCGGGAGCAGGGCATCAGGGTCGCCGCCCTGACGGCCAGAAGCCGCATTGACCTGCTGGAACAGCAGGCCCGGGCGTTCCGGCCCCAATTGGTGGCCGTGGCCGAGCTGGAACCGGCGCTGGAACTGGCCCGGCGGCTGGCGGATTTGAAAATCGAGGTGGCCTACGGGCTGGACGGCCTGCGCCGGGCGGCTTCCCTGCCGGAGAGCGAAGCGGTGGTTACCGCCGTCGTCGGCATGGCGGCGCTGTGGCCTACTATGGCGGCGGTGGAGGCGGGAAAGCGGGTGGCTTTCGCCAACAAGGAAACCCTGGTCTGCGCGGGAGAACTGGTGATGGAAGCCGCACGGCGTTACGGCGCGGAGATTATTCCTGTAGACAGCGAGCATTCGGCAATTTTTCAATGCATGCAGGGCTGCCGGGACCGGGGTGAGATGAAACGGCTGATCCTGACCTGCTCCGGCGGGCCGTTTTTCGGACTGCGCCGGGAGGAAGTGGCAAAAAAATCCAAGGCGGAGGCCCTCTGCCACCCTAACTGGTCCATGGGGGAGAAAATTACCATCGACTGCGCTACTCTGATGAACAAAGGGCTGGAATATATCGAAGCCATGCGGCTGTTCCGGGCCGCGCCGGAGCAGGTCAGCGTGGTCATCCACCGGCAGAGCGTCATCCACTCTATGGTGGAGTTCACCGATGGGGCGGTGCTGGCCCAGATGGGGACGCCGGATATGCGCTTGCCAATCCGGTACGCCCTGACTTACCCGGAACGGAGGAAATCGGAGCAGCCGCCCCTGGACCTGTTGAACTGCCCGCCGCTGACGTTTGCGCCGCCGGATTTGGATGCCTTCCCGTGCCTGAAAATGGCCATGGACTGCGCTAAGGCCGGCGGGACGTGCTGCACAGTCTTGAACGCCGCCAATGAAGCGGCGGTGGAGCTGTTCCGGCGGGAGGAGGTCTCCTTAGGGCAAATTCCGGATTTGGTGGCGGCGGCCTTGGACAGGACCGCCAATATCAGGCACCCTTCCCTGGAACAGATTTTGGACGCCGACCGGCGCGCCCGGACGCTGGTGATGGAAATGGCGGCTTGTTAGAGGGGCGTCTCGTTTGAATATGCACTTGTCCAAGGGCGTATACTCTATCATACTCGCCGGGCGTACCTGGCGCGGCAGGGGCAAGCCCCGGGCCGGCCTGGGAAATGCTTCGCGCTCGCGCCCCTAAGGCGCGAAAGAACTACCCTGCAAAGAGGTAATACCATGTATATTATTTTAGCTATCCTTCTCTTTGGCATTTTAATCGCTGCCCACGAGTGGGGCCACTTTATCGCCGCACGGCTGTGCGGCGTTACTGTTCATGAATTTTCAATTGGCATGGGTCCGCTCTTGTGGAAGAAAAAGGGGAAAAAAGGCACGATCTTCTCCCTCCGCGCCCTGCCAATCGGCGGGTTCTGCGCGATGGAGGGCGAGGAGCAGGAGTCCGATGACCCCAGCAGTCTCAGCAACCAGGGCTTTTGGAAAAAAGTCTTCGTATTCGCCGCAGGCGCAATCATGAACTTCCTGGTGGGCGTTTTGATCCTGCTGGCGCTGAACTTTCAGGCCGCCGGGTTCCTGGTGCCTACCGTGGCCGGATGCGCCCCGGAGTTTGAACAGGTCAACGGCGCGGCCCTGCTGGAGGGAGACGAGTTTTACTCCATTAACGGCTCAAGAATCTATCTGGCAAATGATATCGACCTGCTGCTGATGGTCGCAAAACGAGAGCCTATCGACCTGGTCGTCCTGCGTGACGGGGAGAAGGTTGCCTTCCACAATCTGGCCGTCGGCACCTTCAGTGACAGCGAGGGAAAACCGTATGAGGGCTACGGCTTCTATCGTTCCTCTCGGGTAAAAGAAGCTACCCTGGGTACAAAACTGCAATACACTTGGTATAATGCAATCGACTTTGTACGGACGGTATGGTTCAGCCTGCAAATGCTCCTGAACGGCGGCGCAGGGGTCAGCGACCTCAACGGGCCTGTGGGCATTGTCTCCACCATCAACCAGGTGGGAACCCAGAGCGCCAGTATTGCCGACGCGCTGGCAAATATCGTCTATTTCGGCGCGTTTATCTCCGTGAACCTGTCTGTGATGAACCTGCTGCCTATTCCCGCCCTGGACGGGGGGCATATCCTGTTTTTGATGGTCTCTACCGCCAGCGAGAAGCTGTTCGGGAAGAAAATCCCGATGAAGTATGAAGCGGCTATCAATATGGTCTTTTTGGCGCTGCTGATGGCGCTGATGCTGTTTGTCACCTTTAACGACGTGATGAGGCTGATCCGGCCGGAGGCCGCGCCATGACAAAACAAATCTTAGTGGGCGGCGTCCCTGTGGGCGGCGGCGCGCCTGTGTCCATCCAGTCCATGTGCAATACCAAAACCCACGACGTCCCCGCTACCGTAGACCAAATCCTCCGCCTGGAAGAAGCCGGGTGCGACATAATCCGGGTGGCTGTGCCTGATATGCCCGCCGCTAAGGCCGTAGGGCAGATTAAAAGCCATATCCATATTCCATTGGTGGCGGATATCCATTTTGACTATAAGCTGGCCTTAGAGTGCGCCGCCCAGGGAATCGACAAAATCCGCATCAACCCGGGAAACATCGGCGGCGAGGACCGGGTGAAGGCTGTGGCGGACGCCTGCCGGATGGGGAAAATACCTATCCGCATTGGCGTTAACGGCGGCTCCCTGGAAAAAGACCTGCTGAAAAAATACGGCGGCGCAACCCCGGAAGCCTTGGCCGAAAGCGCGCTGGGCCACGCGGCGCTGCTGGAAAAATTCGATTTTACCGATATCTGCATCTCCGTTAAATGCTCCTCCGTGCCGGTGACCATGCAGGCGTACCGGCTGCTGCGGGAGAGACGCCCCTATCCCCTCCACCTGGGCGTCACGGAAGCGGGGACGCCCGCTATGGGCATCATCAAATCCGCTATGGGCATCGGCGGTCTGCTGTGCCTGGGCGTGGGAGACACGCTGCGGGTGACGCTGACGGCGGATCCGGTGGAGGAGGTCTATGCCGCTAAGAAAATCCTGGCGGCGGCCGGACTGCGGCAGGAAGGGCCGAATTTAATTGCATGCCCTACCTGCGGGCGGACAAACATCGACCTCATCCCTATGGCCGAAGAGGTGGAACGGCGTCTGGCGGGCTGTAGGAAGCCGATTACCGTGGCCGTCATGGGCTGCGCGGTCAACGGACCCGGGGAAGCCTCCGCCGCCGACGTGGGCATTGCCGGAGGCAAGGGCGAGGGCTTGCTTTTCCGCAAGGGCCAGATCCTCCGCAAAGTCCCCCAGGAGCGGCTGGTGGACGAGCTGATGCGGGAAATTGATTTGCTGTAGCTTCCATGGGAAAGTTTTTCTGAATCCGGGGAACAATTTTATTTGCGGGCCGTCTAATGGACAGGTCCGGACACCGGACGGAAATTAAAGCCTTTGGAGGTAACACATCACATGAAAAAAATTGCATGCCTTGTTCTAAGCGTAGTCCTGCTGCTCTCGCTGGCAGCCTGCGGCGGAGACGGCGGCCAGTCGAAGGCCGCGCCGGATCTGAACCAGTATTATGAGGACTTTATGGCTTCCCTTGGCACGGACAACGCCCCCGCTATGATGGACGTGGACACAGACCTGGTAGGCCAGGTCTATCCCGGACTGGAGACGTATGGAACCAAGCAGTCCGTACTCAAGACCGCCGCTATCACTGCGGTTCCCTTCGAGTTTGCCATGGTGGAACTGGAAGATGCGGCCCACGCCCAGGCAGTGGCCGATACCTTCCAGGCGCGTATTGATGCCCAGATCGAGGGCGGCGCCTTCTACCCCATGACCGTGGAGGGCTGGCAGAAAGCCGAGGTCATCACCAACGGCGCGGTGGTGGCGCTGATCTGCGCCGGTGAGCAGCAGGCGGACGCCGTTTCCGCGTTCAACGCCCTGTTCGCTTAACAAGATAACCCACGGGGGACGGCTTCTGCGCCGCCCCCCGTAGGGCATGTGTGGGAGAAATATATGATCTTTTCCAGCTTACCCTTTCTGTTTTTTTATCTGATGGCCGTGCTGGCCGTCTATAAGCTTTCACCGCTGAAGCTGCGCAACCTGGTTTTGCTGCTGGTGAGCCTGTTTTTCTATGGCTGGGGAGAGCCGGTCTATATTGTGATTATGTTCCTCTCTATCGCCGTGGATTATGTCCACGGCATGCTGGTGGAACGCTGGCGGGCCGACGGCAGGAAAGCCCGGCGGGCGGTGGCGTCCTCCGTGTTCTTTAACCTGGCGATTTTAATCTTCTTCAAGTACTGGGACTTCATCGCGTCCAACGTGAACGCGCTCACCGGGCTGGGCCTGCCGGTGCTGGGCCTGCCGCTGCCTATCGGCATCAGCTTCTACACCTTCCAGACCATGAGTTATACCATCGACATCTACCGCCAGGATGCGCCGGTGCAGAAAAACATCGTCTCCTTCGGCGCTTATGTGACCTTGTTCCCCCAACTGATTGCAGGGCCTATCGTCCGCTACAAGTCCGTGGCGGAGCAGTTGGAGAACCGGCGGGAAGACCTGGATAAATTCGTCTCCGGCATCCAGCGTTTTACCGTGGGCGCGGCAAAAAAAGTGCTGTTGGCCAACGCCATCGGAGAGCTTTGGGAGCAGTGCCTTGCCTCGGAGGGGCTGACCGCCGCCGGGGCCTGGATGGGGCTGGCGGCGTACTCTTTCCAGATTTATTTCGACTTCTCCGGCTATAGCGATATGGCCATAGGCCTGGGGCGGATGCTGGGCTTTGAGTTCCTGGAGAACTTTAACTATCCCTATATCTCCAAATCCGTTGTGGAGTTCTGGAAGCGGTGGCATATTTCGCTGACCACCTGGTTCCGGGAGTACGTCTACTTCCCGCTCGGCGGCAACCGCGTGTCCAAGGCAAAGTGGATACGGAATATCTTGACCGTCTGGCTGCTGACCGGCATCTGGCACGGCGCGGGATGGAATTTCCTGCTGTGGGGACTGTACTACGGGCTGCTTATGCTGGCGGAGCGGCTGTTTTTGGGGCGGTGGCTGGAAAAGCTTCCTAACGCCCTGCGGCATGGATATACCATGATCGCCGTCCTGCTGGGCTGGGCGCTGTTCGCGGTGGAGGATATGGGGCGGCTGGGCGCTTACCTCCGCTCCCTGTCCGGCGGCGGCGGGCTGTTCGCCCCTGTTGACGGCTACCGGCTGCGGACTTATCTGCCCATGCTGGTGATTTTGACGATTGCCTCCACCCCCCTGATGAAACACGTTTGGGAGAAGCTGGGGGAACGCGCCAGGAGCGTCCTGCTGCCCGTGCTGGTGCTGGGGGCGCTGATCCTGTGTACCGCATCCCTGGTGGACGCGGGGTATAATCCATTTTTGTATTTCCGGTTTTAAGGGGGTGTGGGAATAATGACTAAGATTTCACAGCGTATTACGGCGGTCCTGTTTTGCGCCTTCCTGGCCGGGTTCGGCATCCTGCATATCCTGCTGCCGGATAAGGATTTCTCCCCTGTGGAAAACAGGACGCTGGCCCAGGCGCCGGCGTTCTCCTGGGACGCCCTGCTGGACGGCAGCTTTACCACGAAGGTGGAAGCCTATCTGGAAGACCAGTTTCCCCTGCGGGACGGCTGGATGGGGCTGCAAAGCCGGTACGCCTGCCTGCTGGGAAAGCGGGAATTTCATGGCGTCTACCTCTGCGGCAGCAGGCTTATCCATAAGCTGGAAGACGTGAGCCGGGCAGAGCAGAATATTGCATATTTGCAGCGCTTGACGGAATTGACGGACCTCCCAGTGTATCTCGGCCTGATTCCTACCGCAGCGGAGGTCTATCGGGACCTTCTCCCCGCCGGGTCGGAAAATTTTGACCAGTCCGCTTACCTGAAGCTGGTGCAGGACAGCGTACCCGGCGCGGTCTGGGTGGACATCGCCGGACGGCTGGACGCCGCTGCCGCATCCGGTACGCCGCTGTTCTACCGCACCGACCACCACTGGACCAGCGCAGGCGCCTGGGAAGGCTATGCCGCCTTGATGGCCGCCATGGAACGGGATTTTGCGCCGTTGGGTGCGCCGCAGACCGTTTCGGAGGATTTTTACGGTACGTTGTACTCTACCTCCGGCGTCCACTGGATTCCGCCGGACAGCATCCAGCGGTATGTCTCCGGCGAGGGCGTTACCGTGGAGGATGTGCTGGCCCAGGAAACCCATGGGCTGTATGTGGACAGCTTTTTGGCGGAAAAGGATCAATATTCCTCCTTTTTAGGCGGCAACGCCCCCCTCTATATCGTCCGCAACCCCCAGGCGGCGTCCGCGCAAAAACTCCTGGTGGTCAGGGACAGCTACGGAGACAGTCTTGCGCCCTTCCTCTCCCAGGCCTTCTCTGAGGTCCATTTGCTGGATTTGCGGTACAACCGGACTTCCGTGGCGCAGTATGCGGCGGAAAACCAGATTGACGCGGTGTTCGTCTGCTACAGCGTAGAGAACTTCGTCAAGGATTTGGATGCGGTGTTTATGGGGAGATGAGGGGGAGCTAAAAGGCTGGGATCTTTTTACAGATGGCTGCAAGCTATAGCGAAACGTTTGAAAAGAAGTATGGGCAGGGGGGGGGGGGGGGGGGGGGGGGGGGGTGTTTTTTTGTGGGGGTGCGTCGCGGGGGGTGTGTCGAGCAAAAAAAAAACACACCACCCCCCCACACCAAAAAAAAATAAAAGGTTGCAAGGAG
>CANSSG010000006.1 GCA_947649615.1 uncultured Clostridia bacterium
TCAGAAACAGCTTGCTGCTTATAACCGCCGCTCCAACAACTTGCTGATGCGGCCACTCTATTGGCTTTCTCCTATTGACTTCCTTGTCCTATTTGTTTGACAAACTTACAAAAATTTGTAAACTACCAAATTTATGAACGGCAGTCCTTGCTTACAAAAAACGATATAGCCACCACATTTGAAAAGCGGTAGAAAAGGCATCATCAAAGGAAGTGGCAGAGGGAAGGATTTTTCTCAAAAAGCGCTTTAGCCAGGCCCAGAAATGTTCAACCGGATTGAGTTCAGAGGAGTAGGGTGGAAGAAAGAGAAGTCTGCACCCGGCATTTCAGGCAGAAAAAAGCAGCCGCTTTTCAACTGTTTTTATGATATACCAGCGTCCGGTACCAGTACACCAACAGCGACAAAAACGAAACCTTTACCGTCAAGGCCGGGACAGAGGAACGGCTTTTAACCAGCAACAAACCGGCAGACAACCTCACAGAGACGACGGCCATCGCCCTGGCGGCAGTGAACAACGCCAGCAGAGGTACCACCACCATGAGCATAAGCATGATGACAAGGCCGGGGCTGATTGTCTCGGACACGATAGAGATCACAGGGCTTTTTAAACTCTCTGGAAATATTACGTTGAGCAAGTGACCCACAGCATCGGCGGCAGCGGTTACAGAATGGGCCTTAACCTCCGCAGAGTTGAACCTCGAATCTCAAGCCCAATCGCAATATCAAGCACCGTATCAGAGGGAGAATAACCCCCATGTCATATGATAAATATCTCTATAAACTGCGTCATTTGGTAGAAAACTGCTTCCTAACCCTAAAACGTTGGAGAGACATTGCCACTCGTTATGCCAAAACCTCAGATACCTTTATCGCTGCGGTACACGTCCGTTGTATCGCTATTTGGGTTGCTATTCGCGCTTAACTCTTGTAGACAATATCTAGTGGAAACAGCTTTTCAGATTTGCGTTTCCGGATAATCAGCAAACACCAAATAATTGGAAATTATTCACTATTATTTTACATGATTCCTCGCTATAATACAAGTCCCAATTCCGAATCAAATATCCGCTCTCCTTTTTATGATATAAAAGAAGGACCTATGTAACACATTGGCTACATAAGTCCTTCTTTTTGGTGGAGATAAGCGGGATCGAACCGCTGACCTCTTGAATGCCATTCAAGCGCTCTCCCAGCTGAGCTATACCCCCATATTCACTTATCCGCGTCATCCAAGGCTCCCCCAGCAAGGGGGGAAGGATCAAAGCAACGACCCATACCTGGACAACGCAAAATAATGGCAGCGGGAGAAGGATTCGAACCCTCACATACGGAGTCAGAGTCCGCTGTGCTACCTTTACACAATCCCGCTAGACGTGTGTTCCGCAAAGAACACTTGTTATTATACACATATTTCTTCAAATGTCAAGCCCTAGTTTCAAAAATCGGGAAATTAATTTTTGGAGCCTTCCGGCGGAACCGGCCATTACTATTAGCTTGCACCTGAAAAGTTGATTTTTTAATCCCGCAGGAGACAAAAATAGTGTATTTTGCTGTATATCCCGCACTTATAAAGCGCAAAACAATTCCTGCGGGCGGGAGAACCGCGGCGGAAGAGACTCCCCATACCAGGCCAAGCACCACAATCCGACGTGGTGGCTGATGATTAGCGAGGAAGAGAGAACTGCCCACAAGCCGGAAACTTGTGGGCAGTATGCGGCTTACACCAAAAAGGAAGCGGGATATCCTGGCATTGTTTAAGCTACAGCCTGTCGATGGCGCAGAACTCTTTTGCCCGCCGCAGGAACGTATCCCGGGACATTCCCAGTTCAGTAGCCGCAATCGTGGCGGAAATACTGCCATACTCCCACCGGGCCGCGATATCCGCGAAACCGTCCGGGACGCTGGCGCGTTTGCGGCCGCAGTGTACGCCGCGCGCCTTTGCCGCCGCAATGCCCTCCGCTTGACGCTGCCGGATATTGGTGCGCTCATTCTCTGCGACGAAGGAGAGCACTTGCAGGACAATGTCGCTGAGGAAGGTTCCCATCAGATCCTTCCCCCGCCGGGTATCCAGCAGCGGCATGTCCAGCACGGCAATGTCGATCCGCTTTTCTTTTGTAAGGATGCGCCATTGCTCCAGGATTTCCTCATAATTGCGCCCCAGACGGTCGATGCTCTTGATGTAGAGCAGGTCTTCCGGCTTCAGCTTCCGCACCAGCTTTTTGTACTGTGGGCGGTTAAAGTCTTTGCCGGACTGCTTGTCCAAAAAGATGTTTTCATCTGGCACAGACATTTCCCGCAGGCAGGTGAGCTGCCGGTCCTCATTCTGTTCCCGCGTACTGACCCGAATATAGCCATACGTATTGGCAGGCATGGAATCCCCCCTGTTCTCTGTTTCTCTCAACGGCTCTTTGGAATGGGCTTGTCTGAAAAGACCATTGTACTGCGAAGCGTCCGTTTAGGCGAGGGAGGGGCCGCGCCGCCGCAAGCAAGGCCAGGCGTTGGTTCTTACGAACCAACGCCTGGCTTCTACTTATCGCTTCTCGGTTTTTGCTCTTGACATTCCGAAATTCTGGTGGTATATTTTTAACATTAAGAGCGAAATATACCGCTTAATTGAGGAGGACTTCTATGAAACGCAAAATCAACTACTTAGGCTTTCTATCAGTTTTAGCATGGATAGCGGTTCTTGGGTGGACAACGGAAAATAAAGGCCTGTACGGTTTTTTCGGGTTTGCCTACTACCTCCGCTACTTCTGGGTGATGCCAGATGAATTTTTCCGGCTCAATGTGCAAAAGGCGGCAACGTTTGCCTTTATGTCGGAAATGATTTCCCTTGTCCCGTTCATGTTTGTGTGTGCATATGTTTACGGCGCTGTGAAAGCCGTTCCGATGGCTTTTGGCTTGAGTTTTGCCGTCACAATTTTTGCCTTTACTATGGCCCTCGTTATTTTGGAAATGAAAGAGCGCAGGGGGGCCTCATATGATTAAGAACCGCATAAAAGAATATCGTGCAAAGCACGGCATGAAGCAAGAGGATTTGGCGAAATTGACCGGCGTTCGCAGAGAAACCATCGGAAACCTTGAAAAAGGAAAATACAATCCCTCGCTGGTTTTAGCATGGAACATTGCGAAAGTTTTTCAAATCTCAATTGAAGAAATTTTTACCGTGGAAGAATAGGGAGCGGATTGCCAAAAGCTAGGAACCTAACGGTTCCTAGCTTTTATAAAATGCCGCGAAAACGGGCGAAAAAGGAAACCCACGCTGGTGGACTTCTGTAGAAGCATTTTGTATAATCCTCTTCGACAAAACAAAGGAGGTACGATGTATGCGTTTAGGAAGCAGCCTTTACAGCGCGAGGAAAAAAAGCGGATTGTCACAGGAAGAAGTAGCCGAAAAATTGGGGGTGAGCAGGCAGACGATATCTAAATGGGAACTGGACGAAACCCTTCCCGACATACGGCAGGCAAAGCGGCTGGCCGGCCTCTACCATCTTACGTTAGACGAACTGATTGACTTCGACATCGACCTGAAGGAGATTGAACAGATAATCCAAACTGTAAACGAGGCAAAGGCGGAGCAAATTGACTGGAATCGGGCATGGAGCAAAAAATATCCGATTTTGGCGTCATACACATCCATGCCAGGCATGGGGGGATACTTGTCCCAGGTAGAGGACCTTTGCACAAGGGTAAAGATGGAATTCGGCTTGTCGGAGCTGGACGCCTTTTTGGTGGTAAAGGACATGGTATACCGTATTTATCGGAAAAGCAAAGGGCTGAAGTAATTTTTGAGGTGTGCGGCGTCCAGGGGAAAAAGAGCCGCCGTTTGGGTGTGCTGGCACTTTTATGCATGGCGCACTGTTTTTCCTCTGGGCAGCTATCCCCATCGTTTCTGTTATTATAAAATAGCACCGGCAGGCCGGGCGAATCATGCGTCCACATCCTCAACCACGCCGTTATTGCTTTTACAGTAAATTCCATATAATATGAATCCAGAGACGTCTCAAAACCGGCAATTCAGGAGGAAACCAATATGGATATGCAAAAAGTAGGCGGTCAAATCGCCGCCCTGCGGAAAAGCCGGGGGCTGACCCAGAACGACCTGGGCGAGCACTTGGGTGTCAGCTTCCAGGCCGTGAGCAAGTGGGAGCGGGGCGAGACCCTGCCGGACACAGCCATCCTGGTAGATTTGGCCAGCGCACTGGAGACTACGGTGGATTTCATCCTAACAGGCGGCGAACGGGCCACAGCCTACCGGGGCAAGATCACCACCGGCGATATGGCAGAGGGCCTGCGGTGCCTGGAACGGATGGGGCGCCTGCTGGGCCGGGAAAACCTGATCTACCGCTGCGCGGTGCGGGGCATCGACGAAGGAATGAATACGGAAATCGAACCCGCCTTTACCGATGAGCGCATGTTTGAATGTTTCACAGCGGAAGCCGTGATCCAATGCCTGAAGGCCGGGTCCTACGTGGACCCCATTGATGTCAGCCGCCATTTCAAGGAACCCCATTTCCGGAACCTGGTGCTGGCCGAGTGCAGGAAGCACGGGATTGGATGAACCATCCCGCGCCCTCTTGACAGGCGGGCGGCAAGCGGTATACTATGGTGGAAAACAAACGCGGCCAAGGAGGACGTTATGGGAAAAACAGCCTTTGTCACCGGCGGGAGCCGGGGAATCGGACGCGCCATCGTCCGCCGCCTGGCGGCGGAGGGGTACGCGGTAGGCATCAACTACCTGCAAGCCCGGGAACAGGCCGAAGCCCTGGCCGCAGAACTGCAAGAGCGGGGCTGCACTGCCTTGGCGGTGCAGGCCGACGTGGCCGACGGGGAAGCCGTTGCCGCCGCTATCCGGAAGGTGGAGGACGCCTTCGGCCCGGTAACAGCCCTGGTGAATAATGCCGGAATATCCCAGAACCAACTGTTCCAGGACACCCCGGAGGAGCTTTGGCACAGGATGTTCGCCGTCCACGCCGGCGGCGCGTTCCACACCATCCAGGCGGTGCTGCCCCGCATGCTCCATGAGAAATCCGGCGGAATCGTCAACATCTCCTCTATCTGGGGCCTGCGGGGGGCGGCCTGCGAGGTGGCCTACGCGGCGTCCAAGGCGGCGGTGATCGGCCTGACCCGGTCCCTGGCGGCGGAGCTGGCCCCCTCCGGCATCCGGGTCAACTGCATCGCCCCCGGCGTCATTGCCACGGATATGGCCGCAGAACTGGGGGAAGGCACCCTCTCTATGCTGCGGGAACAAACCCCCATAGGGCGGCTGGGCAGGCCGGAGGACATTGCGGAAGCCGCCGCCTTCCTCCTGCGGGAGGACGCGTCCTTCATTACCGGGCAAGTGCTGACGGTTGACGGCGGATTCATCTTATAAGGTACGCAGCTTTGCCGCCGGACAAAAAACCCGGCCTGCGGAATGGGAATCATTCCATAGGCCGGGCTTCGCCGTCTCGTAGACGGGCGGCGGACACGATACAAATTTGACATAAAAAACAAAAAATCCACGCTTTCCTAGCGTGGCCCTTCAACTCTTCATATCGCCGGGGAGAGGATTTACCGCTCGCTGGGGGTGGTATCGCGCTCACCGAAAATCATGTCGTCAATATCGACACCGGTGAAAGTTGTCTTCATCTACGCTATCACTTCCTTTCTTCATTTGTCTGGCATCAGTTTATCATACTTTCACAAAAAATGCAATAGTTTTTCGGAAAAAAGACGAAAATTTTTTCGAGAAGGTGCGCGGGAAGGTTTATATGATATAATGAAAGCCATATTTGCCGCAGCGGAGGTTGTCCTTATGAGCGTGTTTTTTTACGGCTGCATTTCCCTGGACGGGTACCTGGCGGGGCGGAACCACGAGCTGGACTGGCTCTACCAGTCCGGCTCGCCGGAGGAAACCGGGTATGACGAATTTTACCGGCGCATGGACGTCACGGTCATGGGCCGCAGGACCTTCCGGGAGATTGAGAAAATGGAACTGCCCCAGGAAGCGTACCCCTCCACAGAAAACTACGTTTTCACCCATAAGCCCTTGTCCCAGCCGGGATTTATAGCGGTGGACGGGGATGTGCCGGACTTTGTGCGGCGGTTCCCGGAGGGGAAAAACATCTGGATTGTAGGCGGGAACACCATCCTCGCCCCGCTGCTGGACCGGGGCATGGTGGATGAGATGATTATTCAGGTCGCGCCGGTACTGCTGGGGGCGGGGATTCCGCTGTTTACTCAGGGAGAAGCCCTGGCCAGATTCCGGCTGGCCGGCGTCCGGCAGTATGGGCAGTTCGCGGAGCTGGCCTATGAGAAAATTACCCAGGAGCAGAAATAGAAGGAGGCGCCTGTTATGATTCGCGTTTACAAATCCCTATATCTTTTAGAGACCCGCCGCACCACGTATTGCTTCCAGGTCACAAGGCAGGGCTTTTTGCAGCACCTCTATTACGGCCGCCGCCTGGATTTGTCCGGCGGCTGGGACGCGCTGGTCCCCCAGGCCGGCCACCATCCCGGAAACGGGGCTGTGCTGGACGGGGCCTGCCTGGAGGACATGGCCCTGGAGGCCTCCTCCCCTGGACTGGGAGACCTGCGGGAGAGCATGGTGTCCGTCCGCACCGCCCAGGGGGATGCCCTGACGGACTTCCGCTTTGCGGACGCGGAGGTTTTGGCTGGCAAGCCGCCCCTGGACGGCCTACCCTCGTCCTACGACGAAGAGAAACGGTGCCAAACGCTGCGGGTGCGGCTTTTGGATAAGGCGCGGCGGCTGCGGCTGGAGCTGCTGTACACCACCTTTGACGGCTGCGACGTCATTACGCGGTCGGCCCGGCTGGAAAACCTGGGAAACCAGCCTGTAACGGTGCTGCGGCTGCTGAGCAGCCAGGTGGATTTCCCGGAGCAAAATTATGTGATGACCACCTTCAACGGCTCCTGGGCCAGGGAATTCGAGCCTGTCCACACCCCCTGCGGCCCTGGGAACATCGTCAATGAGAGCCGGACGGGCGGGTCCTCCAACCGGGCCAATCCCTTCGTGATGCTCTGCCAGCCGGGAGCGGACGAGGAGCACGGGAACTGTTTTGGCTTCCATCTGCTCTACAGCGGGAACCACTTCGCCTGCGCCTGCGGGAACGCCTATGAAAAACTCCGGTTCCTCCACGGCATCCACCCGGAGGGTTTTTCCTGGCTCCTGGCGCCCGGGGAGGGCTTCACCGCGCCAGAAGCGGCCATGACCTGCGGCTGGGGGCTGTCGGACATGAGCGGGAACCTCCACGCGTTCATCCAGGAACACATCGTCCGGGGCTGGTGGAAGAAGCGGCCGCGGCCCATACTGGTCAATAGCTGGGAGAGTTTCTATATGCGCTTCACCCAGAAGGATCTGCTCCGTCTGGCGAAGCAGGGCCGGGAGCTGGGCGCGGAGCTGTTTGTGCTGGACGACGGATGGTTCGGCAAGCGGGACAACGACAGGTGCTCCCTGGGGGACTGGGACACCGTCAATAAGCGGAAGCTGCCCGGCGGCCTGGGCGGTCTGGCGGACAAGGTCCGGGCGCTGGGCATGGGCTTCGGACTGTGGGTGGAGCCGGAGATGGCCAGCGAGGACAGCGGCTTGTACAAAGCCCATCCCGACTGGATTCTGGGGCGGCATGAGCAGGCCATAGGCCGGACCCAATACGTCCTGGACCTGAGCCGTCCGGAAGTCCAGGACCATTTGACCGCCGTACTGACCAAAGTATTCAAGGAAGCCAAGCCCGCCTATGTGAAATGGGACATGAACCGGATCATGACGGACGCCTATTCCTCCGCCCTCCCGCCGGAGCGGCAGGGAGAAGTCCGGCACCGGTATATCCTGGGATTATACCGCGTACTGGATGCGCTGACAGCACGGTTCCCGAAAATCCTGTTTGAAGCCTGCGCCAGCGGCGGCAACCGGACAGACCCGGGCATACTGTGCTATATGCCCCAGGTGTGGCTGTCGGACAACACCGACGCCCTGTGCCGCTGCCGGATTCAGTACGGGGCCAGCTTTGGCTATCCCCAGTCGGTTATGGGCGCCCACGTCAGCGCAAGCCCCAACCACCAAACCCTGCGCTCCACCCCGCTGGACAGCCGGTTCCATGTAGCGGCCTTCGGGCTGCTGGGGTATGAGCTTGATTTGTGCAGCCTTCCGGAAAAGGAGCGCACCCGGGTGGCGGGCCAGATCGCCTTTTACAAAAAGTACCGGGAAACCCTGCAATTTGGCCGTTTTTACCGCATGCGGGGCGGGGAAAAGGGCCTGTGGCAGTTCATGGCGGTGTCCAGGGATTATCAGACCGCCCTCGCCCTGCTGTTCCAGCAGGAAAACCAGCCCAACGCCCCCGCCCTGCGGCTGCTGGCAAGGGGGCTGGCGTCGGGGAGCGTTTACCGGCTGTCGGTCTGTCCGGCGCCAACGGAGCTGAAGGCTTTCGGGTCACTGGTGAATATGATCTCGCCTATCCATATCCAGCCGGACTCCCTGGCGGAGGCCGTAGCGGAGAAGGTCGTGCGCCTGCCCGGCGAGAAAGAAAACCTGACCGCTTCCGGGGATGTGCTGATGAAAACCGGCGCGTGGCTGAAACAGAGCTTTTCCGGGACGGGATACGGCGGCCAGACCCGGGTCATGGGCGATTCTGGCAGCAGGATGTATGTGCTGACGGCGGAGAGTGAAGGAACGCTGTAAAAACAGCGGTAGGGTATCTGGACGCGGTGGAGGAAGCCCTTCGCTCCGGCTGGACCGGCAGCCCAGTCATGTGCGGCGAGTGGCATGACAACGGGCGGCTTTAACCGGGATGGCGCGCCACATGGGGCATAGAAAGAGAGGATCGTATGGCAACCAGAACAAAAATCAAAATAATGGACGACGCCCTGCTCCGCGAGGCCCTGGACAGCGAATATGAGAAATCTTCCCAAATAAAGCTGTGCAAATACGCGCTCTCGCTGGCAAAGCATATTCTGACGCTGATTGATTACAAGGATATGGAACATCCCGTCATCCAGGCTGGATATGCCGTAAATGAACGTTGGCAGCGAGGCGATGCCCGTATGCACGACGTACGGCAGGCCGGGTTTCAAATACATCAGTTGGCAAAAAGCAGCCCGGACGCAGTTACGCAAACGGCATTGCGGGTGGCCGGGCAGGCCGTTGCCACAGGGCATATGCGGGAACACGCCATGGTATCCTCGGACTATGCCATAAAAGTAATCAACTTACGATTCCCCAACGACATGAACGCGGTTCGGCAGGAAAGGCTTTGGCAAATAGGGCATCTGAGAGGAATTGCGGACGGCGCTCCGGCAAAAAACGATGGCAATGGATAGCTCCCCGCCTGAAGGTTTTGGTGAAGATGCGGGAAAACCGGCCGGCTGCGCCGGAAAGATTGCGAAGGATGTTTCCCACCCGTTGCATATTGGGAATTTTTGTGGTATACTAATTACTTGTATTGTTGTGTGAATCCCTACTCTCACCAATGAGGAGCGTTAATAATAATGGGTTTAATTACAAAAATTTTTGGCACCTACAGCGACCGGGAACTGAAGCAGATATACCCCATCGTAGACAAAATCGAAGCCATGGAGCCTGAATACAAGGCCATGACCGACGCCAAGCTCACAGCGAAAACCGCTGAATTCAAGAGCCGCCTTGCCGCCGGCGAAACCCTGGACGACATCCTGCCGGAGGCCTTCGCCACTGTGCGGGAGGCGTCCGTGCGCGTACTGGGGCAGCGGGCCTTCCGGGTGCAGCTTGTGGGCGGCATCGTCCTCCACCAGGGGCGGATCGCCGAAATGAAAACCGGTGAAGGCAAGACCTTGACGGCCACCCTGCCCGCCTACCTCAACGCCCTGACGGGCAAAGGCGTCCATATCGTCACCATCAACGACTACCTGGCCAAGTATCAGTGCGAGTGGATGGGCAAGGTCTACCGTTTCCTGGGGCTGACCGTGGGCCTGATCATCCACGGCCTGGAAAAGCCGGAGCGGCAGCGGGCCTACGCCGCCGATATCACCTACGGCACCAACAATGAGCTGGGCTTCGACTACCTCCGTGACAACATGGTCACCTACGCCTCCGAGCTGGTTCAGCGGGGCCACAGCTTCGCCATCGTGGACGAGGTGGACTCCATCCTCATCGACGAGGCCAGGACCCCGCTGATTATTTCCGGCATGGGGGAGAAATCCACCCAGCTCTACGATATGGCGGAGGCCTTCGTGCGGCCCTTAAAAAAGCTGGTAATTGCCGAGACCGATGAGAAGGCGGAGGAGGACGTAAACCTGGACGCGGACTACGTGGTGGACGAAAAAGCCCGCACCGCCACCCTCACCGCCCGGGGCATTGCCAAGGCAGAGGAGTTTTTCAGCCTGGAGAACCTCTCCGACCCGGAGAACTCCACCATCAACCACCACATCAACCAGGCCATCAAGGCCCATGGCGTGATGAAGAAGGATACCGACTACGTCATCAAGGACGGCCAAGTCATCATCGTGGATGAATTTACGGGCCGCCTGATGTTTGGCCGCCGCTACAGCGAGGGCCTGCACCAAGCCATCGAGGCCAAGGAGCGGGTGAAGGTGGAGCGGGAGAGCAAGACCCTGGCCACCATCACCTTCCAGAACTACTTCCGCCTGTATAACAAGCTCTCCGGCATGACCGGTACGGCCCTGACGGAGGAAGAAGAGTTCGGCACCATCTACAAGCTGGACATCGTCGAGATTCCCACCAACCGTCCCATGATCCGCCAGGACGACCATGACGTGGTTTACAAGACCGAGGAAGCCAAGTACAAGGCCGTCATTGAGCAGGTCAAGGAGTGCCACGCCAAGGGCCAGCCGGTGCTGGTAGGCACCGTATCGGTGGAAAAGAGCGAAAAGCTCTCGGCCCAGCTTAAAAAGGCGGGTATCCGCCACAACGTCCTCAACGCCAAGAACCACGAGAAGGAAGCGGAAATCGTAGCCCAGGCCGGCCAGCTTGGCGCCGTTACCGTAGCCACCAACATGGCCGGCCGTGGTACCGACATTATGCTGGGGGGCAATGCCGACTATCTGGCGTTGGGCGACCTGCGCCGCCTGGATTACAGCGACGAGGTCATCGCCGAGGCCACCGGCTACGCCGAAACCACGAACGAGGAGATTCTGGAAGCCCGCCAGAAATATCAGGAATTTCTGGCCAAGCGCAAGGCAGAGATTGCCGGCGAAGCCGATAAGGTCCGGGAAGCGGGGGGCCTGTTCATCATCGGCACCGAGCGCCACGACTCCCGCCGCATTGACAACCAGCTCCGGGGCCGCGCCGGCCGCCAGGGGGACCCCGGCGAGAGCCGGTTCTACCTGAGCCTGGACGACGACCTCATGCGCCTGTTCGGCGGCGACCGGATCACGGGGCTGATGGAGCGGCTGGACCTGGGGGAGGACATCCCCATTGAGAACAAAATGCTGACCAAGGGCATTGAAAACGCCCAGACCAGCGTGGAATCCCGGAACTTCCAGTCCCGCAAAAGCACCCTGGAATACGACGACGTGATGAACAAGCAGCGGGAGATTATCTACGGGCAGCGGCGGAACGTGCTGGACGGCGCGGACCTGCAAAAGGAGATTGGGGGATTCATTTCCAACATCATCTCCAACGCGGTCCACACCGCCTTCGGCGAGCGCAAGGCTATCAGCGCCGGGGAATACCAAACCCTGCTGCGCTCCCTGGAAGGCTCCTTCTTCCCCCAACACGCGGTTCAGCTTTCCCCGGAGGACGCGTCCAAGTCCACGCCGGAGCAGTTGAGCGATGTATTCACCGCTAAGGCCATGGAGACTTACGCCGCCAAGGAAGCGGAGATCAACGCCGCCCATGGGGACAATCCCCGCAGCCCCGACATGCGGGAGCTGGAACGGGTGGTTATGCTGCGGACGGTGGACGAGTACTGGATGGAGCACATCGACGCCATGCAGGACCTCCGCCAGGGCATCCGCCTGCAAGCCTACGCCCAATCCAACCCGGTGGATGCCTATAAACGGGAGAGCCTGCATATGTTTGAGGAGATGGTCGCCGCCATCCAGGAGGACACGGTCCGCCGCCTGTACTCCGTCCGCTTGAAAACCAACCAGGAGATCAAGCGCGAGAAGGTGGCCTCCAATATTACCGAGGGCCGCAGCGACGGCACCGTCAAAAAGCAGCCCCGCCGCGTCCAGAAGGTAGGCCGCAACGACCCCTGCCCCTGCGGAAGCGGCAAGAAATACAAAAAATGCTGCGGGAGAGACCAGTAAATGGATGCTTGGGACGCTTTAAACAGCATATATGAACCGATGTTCCAGCGGGTGCAGATGTTGGGCCGGCGGCTGGCCGCCGCCGGGTACAATGCCAAATGGAGCTGGTACAACCTCCACGCCTCCCGGCGGGGGGACGAATACAAGGTGGAATTTTTCCCCATCCCCGTCATCACCGTGGGAAAATGGTGCGATGTGATTGTGGAGTTGGATTCTATCTGTGTGGACGCCCATCTCAGCAACGAGCAGGGGCGAACCTTTCGCTGGAAGCGGATTCCCTGGCCCTTCGAGCTGTACGGCGTGGAGGATTACACCGAAGACCTCTATCTGCCGGGGATGAGCAAGGATGAACTGCCGGAGCGCATCGCCCGGTACGGGGGGGAGCTTGGCGTAGCCTTCTCCATGCCCCTGGACAGCGGGGATGATGAAATTTTGAAGATTGTTGACGCCTGCCGGGAGTGGAATACCCATAACGGCAAACCTGACCCTTGACGGAGGTCCCCATGTCATTTCAAACGCGGCAATATGAAGAAGTTGTCTACCACACTTCCACGGTTCTGGAAGCCGCCGGCCTGCGCCACGGCTTTTCCACCCGCCTGGGCGGCGTCAGCGGCGGGGATTACGCTTCCCTGAACCTGCGGGGCAGCGGGCCGGCGCCGGACAGCCGGGAAAACGTGCTGGAAAATTACCGCCGTTTTTGCCAGGCCTTGGGTGCGGACATCCATGACCTGGTGCAGTCGAAGCAGGTTCATGAGGACACCGTGCGGCATGCCACCGCCGCCGACCGGGGCAAGGGCCTGTTCGTTTCCACCGACTTTACCGCCGACGCATTGGTAACAAATGAACCAAACCTAAACCTAATGGTTTTTTCGGCAGACTGCATTATTCTGCTGTTCCACGACCCGGTGAGCCGTTCCATTGGCGCGGCCCATGCAGGCTGGCGGGGTACGGCCCTGGACCTCCCGGCCAAGACCGTGGGGGAAATGGGCCGCCTGTTCGGCGCAAAGCCGGAGGATATCCGGGTGGCCATCGGCGCGGGCATCGGCCCCTGCTGTTTTGAGACCCACGGCGACGTCCCGGAGGCCATGTATGCCGCCTTCGGCGCCGGCGTACAGGCGTATATTGCGGAGAAAGGGCCGAAATGGCATGTCGGCCTGAAAGAGATTAACGCCTGGCGGCTCCGGGAGTCCGGCGTACAAGCGGCGCATATCGACATTTGCCCCATCTGCACTGCCTGCCGGACGGACCTTTATTGGAGCCACCGGGTAACAGGGGACCGGCGGGGTGTGCAGGGCGCACTAATTGGCCTGCGGACGGAGGGGCAGGCATGAGACGGCGGTTGCTGCTTCTGCTGACGTTGGCAATGCTGCTGGGGGGCTGCGCCTCCTGGGAGGAACCGGATGATTTGGACTTAGACGGCAGCTGGGAGGACTACCAGCCTATCCCGCCGGAGGTTCCGGAGGAGGAGCCTGACCCGGAACCGGACTATCCCGCCGCCTTTTCCCTGCCCTACCACCGGGACCACACCCTGGACCCGGTCTCCTGCGGCGAGGGCATCCAGGAGACGGCTGCGTCCCTGCTATATGAGCCGCTGTTCCGGCTGGGCCGGAATTTCCAACCCGAGCCGCTGCTGTGTGAAAGCTGGGAGTGGGATGAAGCGGGGCTGGTCTGTACGCTGCATCTGCGGGAGGGCGCGGCCTTCTCCGACGGTTCGCCCTTAACGGCCCGGGATGTCGTGGACACCCTCCTGCGGGCTAAGGAATCGGAGCGGTACGCCTACCGCCTGCGGAACGTGGCGGCGGTGTCCGCCAGCCGGAAGGGGGACGTTCTCATCACCCTCGCCGCGCCGAACCAAGGCCTCCCCGCCCTGCTGGACATCCCCATTGTCAAGCGGGCCACTGCCGCTCAGGCGGTTCCCACCGGCACCGGGCCATATGTATTTATTTCCGATGAAAACGGGGACTGCCTGCAAGCCCGGGAGGACTGGTGGCAGGGCAAGCCCCTGCCCGTCCAGACCATTCCCCTGGTTCACGCCAAGGACCGGGAGACCGCATCCTTCCTCTTTTCCTCCCGTCGCATCGAGCTGCTGCCGGCGGACCCCACCGACGACCCCTCCCTGGTCACCGGGAAGGCCCAGAGCGCCAGCCAGCCCACCTCCATCCTGCAATTTATTGGCTTCAACACAGCCGATGACCGGCTGTTTTCCAACGCGACCCTCCGGTCCCTGTTCAGCCAGGGCATTGACCGCGAGACCCTGGTTCACGCCCAATTGGTTCAACTGGCCCTGGCGGCCCCTTTCCCCATCTCGCCCCTGTCGGACCTGTGTCCCAAGGATTTGGCCAAGCCCTACAACGAGGACGCCGTCCTGTCAACCCTCCGTCTGTCGGGGCAGGACACCGGCGAGCGGAAGGAGCTGAAGCTGCTGGTCAGCAGCGGCGACGCCTTCCGCTCCACCAGCGCCCGGTTCATTGCGGAGCATCTGTCCATGCTGGACTGGCGGATTGAAGTGGTGGAGCTGCCCTGGGAGGACTATCTGGCGGCGCTGGAAGCCGGAGATTTTGATTTGTATTTCGGAGAGGTCCGGCTGACTGCTGACTGGGATTTGACGGACCTGCTCGCCACAGAAGGCCCCCTCAACTACGGCGGCTATGCCAACGAGGCCACCGACCAGCTTTTGCAGGAGTTTTCCGCCGCTGCGGACCGGCCGGCCGCCGCAAAGCGCCTGCTGGCCCACCTGCAATCCAACGCGCCCATCGCGCCGGTCTGTTTTAAAAACTACTGCGTCCTTACCCACCCCGGCGTAGTGGAGGGCGTCTCCCCCGCGCCGTCCGGCGTATTTTACGGGCTGGAGCAATGGACGGTCCACCTGCAAGAACCGGCGGCAGCGCCGGAACCCACGGAAGCGGCGGAGCCGGAAGAGCCAGCGGAATGAGACGCACCCCGGCCTGCCCGGGTAATTTTTAACGGAAGCGCATCAAAAGCGGCCATCCTGTCGATCAAACAGGATGGCCGCTTTCCCTTTTGCGCATACTGCAATCAAAACGGCTGCGGGTTCGTGTGCGGATGCCGCATATTCATGGGAAGAACCGCCTCAGCGTCCCTTACGCATCACATCTACCAGCCGTTCCACGGCTTCCCGCTCCTCGCCGGACAGCCCGCCGGTATGAATAACCCCCTCCCCGGCCCGCTCCGGGAACACCAGCGCGTCCACGGAAAAATCCAGGGCTTCCATCAGTGCGAACAGCAGTGGCACCGAAGGCTTCCTGCGGGAACTCTCCATATTTTTCAAATGGATGGGGGTGATATCCAACAATTCTGCCAGGGCTTCTTGGGTCATCCCTTTCCGCATCCGGGCGGCGCGGATGGCTTCCCCTAATTCCCGCAAATCTGCGTCCATTTCTATCAGCTCCCTTTACAGTTATCTTACAGACAACAAAACATCTTGCAAATTGTCTAAAAGAATACTATAATATATTCTAAAAGATAACCAAAGGAGCGATGCCCTATGCTTTACATTCTTCTGGCGGCCCTGCTTCTGCTGATTGCCGCCCTGCTGTGGCGCAGCCAGACAGCCCCCTCCGCAGCCCGTCCCGCCCCGCCCAAGCCGCCCGCGCTTTCGGAACAGACGGTTGACAGCCTGTGCGCCGCCGTTTCGGCGTTGCAAGCGCTAATGGGCCACCCCCGCTTAGGGGGTCCTGGATTTCTCACCCTGCGTCTGCTGCCGGACGGCGCAGCCGCGGCGGCCGCCCAGTATCCCAACATCCACGAAGTCCTCTACCGCCGCATCGTCCGCCGGGAGCTTTCACCGGAGGAGCTTCTTGCGGAGGGCTTTCCCCCTTCATTGCTGGCGCTCGCCCCGGATTTTGAGACGGAGAGCGGCGGCACCGTCCTGCTGACGGCGCACGTCCCGCTGGACCCTGGAGCGGCCTGGGCTGCGGCAGACTTCCGCCAGCGGCAAATGGTGCTGAACATTTTGGCGGAGCGCCTGCGGGAGCGGTTCCCCTCGCTTTTTGTGCGCTGCGTCGGCGGCGAACTGCTGCTGTCGCCCATCCAGAAGCCGGTAAAGGCTTTATAAGTGGGGCAGGCCCTCCCGGTACCGCCGGAGGGCTTCTTCACTGTACCGTTCCATCATGTTGTCCAGCGCGGCCAGCAGCGCGTCCTTGTCCTGCGGAAGCCGCCCTTCCAGATTCACAGCGTTGGACGCCCCCAGGGCGGCAAAAATTACGGGGATGTCCAGATGCTCCACCAGGGTACGGACCTCCGCCAATTTTTCTTTCTCCCCGGCTTCCCGCCAGTTCCCCGCCTGGATTTCTGCAAACAGCCTGGATTCCGGGAACACCGTCAGCATGGAAGAACCGATCCGGCGGGGATGGGTCTGGTTAAAGATTCCGGCGGAGAGGGCGGCGCTTTCCGTACCCCGCCCCGCCCCGGCGATGCCCGCCAAATAGAAAAAGTGGTAGCCGATGCCCGCTTCATCCAGCCGGCCGGACTGGGTAAGGATATCTTCCGGCCCATAGCCCTTGTCCATGAAATCCAGGGCGGCGCCGTCCCCGGTCTCCACGCCGATGGTCAAGCCGTCGAATCCCGCCCGCGCCAGCCGGGCCAGCTCGCCGTCAGATTTCAGCCCCACGTCCGTCACCCGGGCGAAGCAGCCGATGGTTTCGCATTGGGGGAAGTATGTGCGGGCCATTTCCGCAATGCGCTCCAGCCGTTCCGTTTTCAGCACAAAGGGGTTGGCCCCTGTCAGAAACACCCGCCGCACCGGCTCCGGCCCCGGCAGTCCTTGTAAGCGCAGCCCCAACTGTTCCAGCGGCCCGGTCTGTACCATCTGCGCTTCCCGCAGGTCGCTTTCCATATCCTCCAGCGGCGACATGCGGAAGGGGAACGGCAGGTCCTCATATAACGTGCAGAACTTGCAATGATGGTGGGTACATCCCGCCGTAGCTTCCAGCAGAAGCGAACCGCTTTCATAAGGCGGCCGCCAAATCGTCCCAGTAAAATGCATAAACACATCGCTCCTTTTTTTAAATTGCCCCTATGCTACACCGGAAGATTCCATTCCGCAAGTACGCAAAATATTTTGACCAAGTATACAGGCGGATACCGCCGGGCGAATTTTTGTAAAATCCCCGCCAGGAAATGCGGGCAAGTGCGGGAACTATAAAAATTGCTATTGACATTTAGGTTGCGCACTGCTATAATGAGCACCGTCCTGAGTTATTTGACGCGCGAGTGGTGGAATTGGCAGACTCGCTAGATTCAGGTTCTAGTGCTCATTACGGGCGTGCGGGTTCAAGTCCCGCCTCGCGCACCAAAAAAGGTACACTGCTAGGCAGTGTACCTTTTTCTTTTTACAAATTTGCGCCTTCGGCGTGAACCCCTGGGAAGCATCTTTTTTGAAAGGCAAAAACTGCATCCGGCTGGCTTGAAAAAAGTGGTTGACAAACGTCTACCTTAGTGCTATATTGTTGGTAGACGGTTGTATACCTAAGAAAGGGGTCCTTGTTAGTGGCCGAAATCAAAAACGCGCTTTCCGACTGCGAATGGAAGCTTATGAACCGGTTGTGGGAACGGCCTATGACCATCATGGAGCTGACAAACTGCGTCCAGGAGGAGACCGGATGGTCAAAAAACACCGTAATCACGATGCTCACCCGTCTGGAAGCTAAGGGCGTGGTACGGGGGGAGCGGTTGGAGCGCGCCAAAGTCTTTTATCCCGTCCTCGATAAAAAGGACGCCGCTAAGGCCGAGACGGACAGCTTTTTGGGGAAGGTCTACGGCGGAAGCCTTGGGCTGATGATGAGCGCGATGGTCGAAAGCCGGAGCCTGTCCGAAAGCGATGTGGCGGAGCTGGCTGCAATCCTCGAAAAGGCGGGAGGTAAGGCAAAATGAAGGAAGTTCTATTGACTTCTTCCGCGTTGATTTTAGCCCTGCTGCTGGTGCGGCGGGCGTTCCGGGAGAAGATTTCCCGAAGGGTGCAGTACGCCCTGTGGGGGCTGGTTCTGCTGAGGCTGCTGATCCCCGTGCAGCTTCCGGCGGTGGATTTCAGCCTGCTCTCTGTGGCGGAACCCGCTGCCGCGCGGGTGGAGGAAACCCTGGCGGGCAATCCCATCTATGTGCTGCCTGTGTCCACGCAGGAAATTGCGGCCTCTTCCGCCAGGCCCAACGTCATCCTGCCCGTAGAGGGAAGGTATTCCGCCGTGAGCCAGGAGGACGGCCAGCCTGCCGTCTTGACGCGGTATGCGTTTACCTTGCAGGAAGCCTTGCGGTTGATTTGGTATGGCGGCATTGCTTGTATGGGGCTGTGGCTCATTGTATCCAATCTACGCTTCTGGCGGATGCTCCGAAGGAACCGCATCCCATTGACGTTTCCGGATTGCAAATATCCGGTATATCTGATGGAAAACGGGCTGGTTTCCCCCTGCCTGTTCGGGATTTTCAGGCCGGCGGTATACCTGACCCCCGCCGCCATGGAGAGCAAAGCAGGCCTCTGCCATGTGCTGGCCCACGAGGAGACCCATGGACGGCATCTGGACTCCCTGTGGGCGCTGCTCAGAAGCCTTTGCCTGGCCGTGTATTGGTTCGACCCGCTGGTCTGGTGGGCCGCTGCCGCTGCGAAAGAAGATTGCGAGCTGGCCTGCGACGAGGGGGCGCTCCGGCGGCTGGGCGGGGAGGAGCGGATTCCCTATGGGCAGACATTGCTGCGGCTCATCCCCTTGAAAAAGGCGGCGGGGCATGTGATGCTGACCGCTACTACGATGACCTCCGATAAAAGGCGGATGAAGGCGCGTATTCTGCGGATTGCCGAAAACCGCAAAATGAAAACCGCCGCGCTGTGTACCGCGCTGGCCGTGATTGCAGTAGTGTGCGCGGTGACCTTTACCGGGTGCAGCGCGGAGGAAAACCGGGAGCCGTCTCCGGACGGCCCGAATGCGGAACAACCCACCGCTCTAAAAGCACCCGCCAAACCCGAACCGGAGGACGCACCAGCCCGGGACGTGGAGTTGTGGATACCGCTTTCGGATTTACAGCCGCATAAGCTGGAAAAGGTGGAGACCCTTTCCGCCGCTCCCGTATTCAATAGTGGACACCATGGGGAGGGACACCATAACGAAGCGCGCCATAACGCCCGCTGTACCGGAAACGGGACAAAAACCGTGGGGGATTGCGGGATATTCTCCTGGACCTGCGGCGATATGACCTACATTTCTTCCCATGACCTGCGCAGCAGCGTCTTCCCCAGCGACTACTTCCTCTGTTTCGAACGGGCTGACTGCGTGGCAGAACCCTTTACCAACGTGCTGGGATACGACGGGGTTATGATTGACTATTTCACATGGTTAGAGGACGAGGAGATATATTGCTACGTCAACGACTACTATGTCTTTGATGAAGACGGGAGCATCTACCTCCTGGCCCGGGTCTACGGCATATCGGAGCAGATGGATTTGGATGGGGACGGGACAATGGAGCTGGTTGGGACGGATACCGCCCTTCACGCCCAGATTTTCTTCCAGCAGGATGGGGATATCTTTGAAGCGGATATCCGGGCGCTGCTGCGCGAAAACTGGAACTGCTGGGATGAGGACAGCCCGTGGACGGAAAGCCTTGGCCTGGACCACTACGGATTCTTTGGCTGGTATCCTGGACACATGCTCCTCTCCAGCAGGGTTGTCTCTGCCAAGGCCGATGGCGGAGAACTGCAAATGACGGGATATCAAGACACCACCCCCGCCGGCCCTGCACTGGATAAATGCACGGCGTATCTGTACCTGTCTGCACTGGTTCCCGCTATGGCGGACGATGGTACGGAGCGGCCCGTATACGCCTACAGGGAGCTGTACTTTGACGGCAGCAGTCTCGTGCTGGTCAAACCCCCTGAACGGGAAATGACGGATCATCTGCTGGACGGCGTCCAGGACTTGAGCGCCGTTGTGGACGCCGCCAGGGCGTTGGCAAAAACCACCTTCGACCAGTGGCGCGAAGGCTACACCACCGGGGAAGGCAACCTCCCGCTTACCTGGGACGACTACTGCATCACCGATATTCAGCATGTCTACCCCACCGGGCCGGACCAGCCGGGGCAAAATCTGATGGTTTACCGCGTCAGCTTGGAGTTCCATACGCCTACTCCCGCCCATGTGATCCATGCCGCAGGCATTGCCGCCCGGGAGGACGGGTGGGTCAATGGCTTCTGGACGGACGTCAGCCCCTATCTGGCGTTCCAACTCCTGGAGGACGGTTCCTGTAAACAGCTTGCGTGTTCGATCCCGGGGGACTGTCCTTGGGATTCGGAGGCGTTCCTGGCGAACGTCTCCCAACTTCTGACGGATAACGGCTTGACATGACCGTTCTTTCGTGCTATCTTCAACTTTATAAAGGAGGCGTTTCCAATGAACACTAATTTACCCGCACCCCGCAAGCCTGCCCGGAAACGGACGGCGGTTCTGCTCCTGGCCTGCCTGACGGCGCTGGCCCTGGTGGTTCCGGCTATGGCCCACGGCCACGGCGGCGGACACCACGGCGGCCGCGGCTGGTACGCCCAGCCACAGCCGGCGCAGATCACTGTTTGTACCGTGGAGGGCTGTGAGGCCGCCGGACGGCACACCCACAACGGCGTGACCTACTGCGGCTATGGCCACACCGGCGGCGTGTGCGACGGCAAGTGTCTCGCGCTTTGTACCGTGGAGGGCTGCGAGGTGGCCGGCCGGCACATCCATGACGGCGTGACCTACTGCGGCAGCAATCATGCCGGCGGGTTCTGCAACGGGCAGTGCTTGACCCTGTGTCCTGTGGAGGGCTGCACGACCGCCGGACAGCACGTCCATGACGGCGTGGCGTACTGCGGCAACCACCATGAGGCGGGTTACTGCGGCGGCGGCTGTGCCGCTGCCGGTTCCGGTATGGGACACCGGCACGGGTGCCACGGTTGAGACAAAATGAACGGTAAAAAGGCGGCGCGGATTTTCCGCGCCGTCTCTGTCTGTCAAAAAAGACAAATCCAACCATTGAGAATTACCCCGGCCCCGCCGCAATTTTATCTTGCAACCGCGCATCAAACCTGCTATAATGGTACCCAACGCAAAAAAGGAGTACGAATGTGATGAGGAAAGCCAGCCGCACCCATACGCCGGAACAGCCCATGGGGATGTCTTTTTTCATTTACATGTTTCGTGGACGGTCAAACGGATTGATCGTCTCTTTTTTTGCGCATACGGCGCGGCCTGTAGAACCGCGTAAGAGAGAAGGAGAAAGTTTATGAAAGAAAACACCGAAGCCATCCGGGACGCCCGGACACTGGGCCTGCCCAAAATGCTGCTGTTGGGCGTCCAGCACATGTTCGCCATGTTTGGGGCCACGATTCTGGTACCCATCATTGTCAGCAGCGCCTACGGCCTGCCCCTGAGCATCCAGACCACCCTGTTTTTCGCCGGGGTAGGCACCCTCTTTTTCCACCTCTGCTCCAAGCTGAAGGTACCCGCCTTTTTAGGCTCGTCCTTCGCCTTCCTGGGTGGTTTTGAGACCATGAGCAAGATGGACCAGGGCATATACGCCGGAATGGAGCCTTCTGAAAAGCTGGCGTACGCCTGCGGCGGGATCGTGGCTGCGGGGCTGCTGTATCTGGTTCTGGCCCTTCTGGTAAAGGTAGTGGGGGTAAAGAAAGTCATGCGCTTCCTGCCCCCGGTGGTAACCGGGCCGATCATCGTCTGCATCGGCCTGAACCTGGCCCCCTCGGCGGTGTCCAACGCCTCCCAGTGCTGGCCCCTGGCCCTCATTGCCTTGTCGGTCATTATTGTGTTCAACATCTGGGGCAAGGGGATGCTCAAAATCATTCCCATTCTGCTGGGCGTGGTTATTTCCTACATTGCCGCCGTCATCATGAACGCCCTTGGCATGGTAAACGCCGACGGCTCAGCGATCCTCAGCTTTGTCTCCGTAGCGGAAGCCGGCTGGCTAGGCCTGCCTCCCTTCCAGATTGCCAAGTTTGACCTCTCCGCCATTCTGGTGATGGCGCCCATCGCCATAGCGGCCATGATGGAGCACATTGGCGACATGTCGGCCATTTCCGCCACCGTCGGCGCCAACTTCATGGAGGACCCGGGCCTGCACCGCACCCTGATTGGCGACGGCCTGGCCACTACGCTCTCGGCCATGTTTGGCGGCCCGGCCAACACCACCTACGGCGAGAACACCGGCGTACTGGTTTTGTCCAAGGTCTACGACCCCCGTGTTATCCGTCTGGCGGCGGCATACGCGGTGAGTTTAGGCTTTATCCCCAAGATGGCCGGCATCATTGGCTCCATGCCCACCGCCATTGTAGGGGGCATCAGCTTCATGCTCTACGGCATGATTTCAGCCATCGGCGTACGGAACATTGTGGAAAACCAGGTAGACTTCACCAATTCCCGGAACCTGATTATTGCGGCGGTGATCCTGGTATGCGGCCTGGGCTTCTCCGGCGGCCTGACCTTCAGCGTAGGCGGGACGTCCATCACCCTCACGGCGCTCGCCATCGCGGCCATTGCAGGCATTGTCCTCAACGCGCTCCTGCCTGGAAACGACTACGAGTTCGGCGCGAACCCCTCCGGCGACCAGAACCGGGGCATCCACCACTGATATCGTCCACTTCACCCGCTTCGGCTATAAAAGACCGGACAAGCCCGCCGCATCTTTTTGACACGCAGAAGCCGGGCGGTTTCCCAGGAAACCGCCCGGCTTTTATGCGCTGGTCATAAACCGGGACCGTATGTACCGTACAGATCGACCGCGTACCTTTCCGGATGCTCCTTGTCGTAATAGACGGCGACCGTCTCCCGCTCAACAGGGGTCCGCACAGCCCAGTTGACGCAGCTAACCCCTTGATACGTCTCGCCGCCGGCGTGGTAAGTGAAATAGATAATGTGAGGGAACCGTGCGCCGTCCAGCGCGTGGCGGCGGGCGGCTTTCGTATTGACCTTGATCCACCAGCAGGCCTTCACTTCAGTGACCGTACCGGCGGCCCTGTAACCGGCGGCGATAATCGCCTGATTTTCCGCCGCAAGCTTCCGCCGCCCGGGGCCAAAGGTATCCGCCAGGCTCATTTTAACCTCTCTGAGCGTACGCAAAAGCCCCATTACCGTCCTCCTTTCATTGCCGTCCACAGGCAATCCGCCAACGCCGCGAACTCCTCCAGCCCCAGTGCTTCCCCCCGGACGGCGGGGGGAAGGCCGCACTGGGAGACAGCCCGCGCAATGCCCTCCTTCCCCAGCCGGGAGCCAAAGGCGGTGCCAAGGGAATTGCACAGCGTCTTACGCCGCAGGGCGAAAGCCCCCTTCACCACCTGGAAGAAGAAATCCTCCCCGCACCGGGCCGAAACGGCGGGCGTTTCCCTCACCCGGCAGCGGATCACGGAGGAAGTCACCTTCGGCGCAGGCAAAAAGCACTCCGGCGGCACATCGAAGAGGATTTCCGGCTGGGTATAGAGCTGCATATAAACCGACAGCGCGCCGTAGTCCTTACTTCCCGGCTTCGCCGCCAGCCGCAGGGCCACCTCCCGCTGCACCATGACGGTGATGGCGGCAAACCGCTTCGTCTCCACCAGCGCCCGCAGGATAGGCGACGCCACATTATAGGGCAAATTGGCGCAGACCAGCGGCGTCAGCCCTTGAAACTCCCGATCCACCAATTCCGGAAGGTCCAGCTTCAGCACATCGCCGGAGATGAGGGTAAAATTCTCCGCCCCGTCCATCGTTTCCGCCAGCACCGGCGGCAGGGCGGGGTCCAGTTCCACCGAGACCACCTTTCCGGCCCGTTTGCACAGTTCCCTTGTCAGGCAGCCGATGCCCGGCCCGATTTCGAGGACGCCGCAGTCCCGGTCCCCGGCCCCGGCGGCGGCAATATCCCGGGGCGCCCATTCGGCCACCAGGAAATTCTGCCCCATCGCCTTGGAAAACCGGAACCCATGCCGGGCCAGCAGGGCCTTGACTTCGCGGATATCGCAGAGATTCATAAAAACTCCTCCTCGGCGGCTTTTTCTCTAGTATACCATAATTTTTGAAATTATCTAGGGCTTGTTTGATAAATGGCGGAATGACCAAAAGCGAGAGATTTTTTCGATGGACAAGGCAAATATGATTCCACAACGGCCCCGTCGAGGGGCCGTGTGGAATTCAATCGCGCATGGGCGCTCGATGCGCCCATTGCGCGATCTACGTAGGAATACTTTGTGTATTTCAAGATTTTTTAACGCTGTACAGCGGAAAAAGATCCGCCCTTTGGGCGTTTTGACATTTTTCAAACATGCCCTAGCCTTTTTCCCCTCCATGTGGTATAATCGCCGGGAAACTTACCGATAAAGGAGGGCTTGCCCATGGCGGAACTGCTGAAGACCCTGCTGGTTGTCTGCCCGCTGATATTCCTGGGGGGCTTTGTAGACAGCGTTGCCGGAGGCGGCGGGCTTATTACCTTGCCGGCCTACATGATGGCGGGGGTCCCCGTCCACTTCGCGGCAGGGACGAATAAGGTGGTCAACGCCTGCGGCACAGCCACCGCGTCCCTGAAATTTTTCCGCAGCGGTAAAATACGGCTTTACGCGGCCCTCTGCGCCGCCGCCGGCGCGCTGGCGGGCGGCTATACCGGCGCGGAGATTGCGAAGCTTCTCAGCGAGGGCCTGCTCAAGCGCCTGATGCTCATTGCCCTGCCCGCCGTCGCCCTGTTCCTGGCCGTCAAAAAGGACTTCGGCCAGGAAACCGCCCACAAGCCCCACCCCCGTCCCTACGAGCTGGCCGTAAGCCTGGCCATCGGCCTATTGATCGGCTGTTACGACGGCATGGTCGGCCCCGGCACAGGCACATTTATGATTATGGCCTTCACCGCCCTGCTGGGCATGGACATGGTGACCGCCTCCGGCTGTGCCAAGGTGGGCAACCTGGCGTCCAACGCGGCGGCGGCGGCGGCATTCATCATAGGCGGCAAAGTGCTTTGGACGCTGGTACTCCCGGCGGCGGCATGCAGCATGCTGGGCAACTGGTGCGGGGCGCGGTACGCCATCCGGGGCGGCGGGAAGAAGATTCGGGGCATGATATTCCTGGTCCTGGGGATGCTGTTCGCCAAGCTTCTCTACGACCTCCTGTAGTCCGCCAGAAACCGCGGCTGTCAAAAAAGCCCTCCGCAGGCGTTCATACTGAAAGGAGAGGGCAAAGCCCTCTCCTTTTTGTCATCCATTGGCAACATTATACAGTGAGTAAAAGTATTCCTTCCGCTCCATCAAATCCCCAAACTTACCCTGCTCGCAGACCTCGCCGCCCCGCAGGACGAAAATCTCATCATACTGCTCCAGCAGCCCCTCCTCCAGCCTGTGGGTGACCACCACCCGCGTCAATCCGTCCAGGTGCAGGATGGCGTCCGTCACCGCGAACGCGGTCTGGTTATCCAGCGCCGCCGTGGCCTCGTCCAGCAGCAGCACGGGGGTCTCCCGCATCAGGCATCGTGCGATGGACACCCTCTGCCGCTCCCCGCCGGACAGCCCGTTTCCATTTTCGCCGCAGCGGTAGCCCTCGCCTTTCTGCGCAACGAGTTCATCCAGCCCGGCGCGGTGGACGGCCAGTTCCAGCTTATCCTCCGGGAAGTCCCGGAACATGGTAATATTCTGATAAAGCGTATCATCAAACAGGAACACATTCTGCCCGATCAAACTCATCACATCATAGAGGCTGTCGGTATCAATCTCCCGCAGTTCCTTCCCATCAATGGCGATCGACCCGCTGTACCCATCGTATCCGCCCATGAGCAGGTTCAGCAGTGTGCTTTTCCCCGACCCGGACGCGCCCACCAGGGCGTATTTCTTCCCAGCCTCTATCTTAAGGGACAGGTTTTTCAGCACCGGCTCTTCCGCCTCATAGCCGAAGGTCACGTTTTGCAAAGTGATAGCGTCTCGGACCTCTGGCCTGACCGCGTCGCCGGAGCGCCCCGCGTTTTCCTCCGTGACCTCCGCCAGCTTCTCCACCAGCCCCACAGCGGCCTTCCGGGCGGCCCAGTACTCAGGAATCATGCGGATCACACTGGTCAGATAGCCGGACAAGTTGACAAACACAACTACCGTGCCAACGGAAATGCTCCCTTGAATTGCCAGCACCGCGCCAGCGAAGAAGAGACCAAACTGCATAACGATGGCGCACACCCCGGATGCTTCCTGTATCAACGCGCCGCACCAGCGGCGGCGGTATTTTGTCTCCTCGACAGTCTGATTCAATTCATTGAACCGTTTTCCTGTCTCCTTCTCCGCCTTAAAGCTTTTTACGACAGAAAACCCTTCCAGCAGTTCCTTGATCTGCGCCATAAATCTTTCGTTCTGGTTACTGACAGCCAGTTCCCGTTTTTCCATGATGCCGCCCGTCAATACCGCTACAGCCAGCGGCAGCAGGCTCAATACAATGGCGATTACCGCCAACAGCGGGCTATACCATATCATCATGCTCAACGAGCCGATGCCCAGTATCCCATAAGCGGCCAAGTCCAGTGGTTTTTCCAGATAATTTCCTTCAATAGACGTCACATCGTTGGTCAGGGTAGATAAGTACCTGCCGGAATTTTCCTTGGAAAACGCACTGATGCTTTTGCCTGACAAGCGCCGGAAGGCCAGGGCCTTGTACTGCACCAATGCACGGCGGATAAAATGAAATTTCGCCCAATAATCAGAGAAGTCTACCAGAACCATCACCGCAGTAATAGCCAGCATAATCCACAGCACATTGAAAAGCTCTTCCATATTCCCGTTTCCAATTGCATCAATCACCGCACCCAGTACCCAGGAAATGGCCAGATTGACGCCAACTGCTATTGTATGCAAGGCCATCGCCATACTAAAGCAGATGTGGTTCTTCTCATAAAACGCGCGAAAATATTCCCGTGCCGCCGGATTTTTCCTATTTCTTTTCATTTTTCTTCTCCTTTTCTTCTTTCCAACCATCCCCGTTCAGCAGCGGCGCCTTATCTCCGTTTCCTATAGCGACCAAATGGCCCTCCGTCTGCATCATGCACCGGGCCATGTAAAGGAAGGGGACTATCTCCGCACTGCCATACTGATAATAGGCATGGGTGGCTGTCTCCTCAAGCTGCAATTCCTCTTTCCGAAGGATGCGGAACGTACAAAGCTCGTCAAGAATAGCCTGAATTTCCTCTACCGGCATGTGCAGGGCCTTGGCGATGGTCCCCGGCACATACAGCCGGAATCCCCGGCTGTAGAGATATTCCAGCAGTTCCAGGCACCCTGGCCGCGCCAGGATCCGGAAGAACCGCCGGTATAGGTCCTTAGGCGCGAAGTAGGCGTCGTATCCCTTCTTCGGCCTGGGCCAGACGGAAGCAAAGGACATATCCCCGGCGTGGACGTCCAGCATGAACCCATCCTCAAACCACGCCTGGCTGGTAATCAGGTACCGTTCCCCCGTCTCCAGGTCCTCCTGCTCGCAAGCTTCCAGGTAGCCCACCTCCGGGAATTTCGGAATATCGGCCGCTAAATTTTTCATAGCTGTCCAGTTCAGCCGGCAGATCTGGTCGAACCGGTCCTTCAAGGGCATCCCCGCCAGCCACCGGGCCAGTGCCTCGTGGATATCGAACCTTTCCCCGCCCTCCCTGCCAAAGAGGGCGTCTACCGTCACCTTTAAAGTGCTGGCGATAGCGGGCAGCAGGGCGACATCCGGCGCGCCGCCGTTTTCCCACCGGCTGACGGCCTGGGTAGAGACCCCCACCGCCTTGCCCAGCTCCTCCTGGGTCATGCCCAGTTCTTTTCTATATTTGGTAATCTGCCCCCCGATGAAAGCGTTGTTCATACCGGAAACCTCCTTATCAACCGTCGTTTGCATTTTACATCAAATCCCACTTGAATGCAAGGCACGTATTTTTGACCAAAATCAACTGTGCATTGACCCTCTAAATCCAACGCATAATCCCGCCGTTCCCCTCATAGGCTGTATGGACAACCGGCACAGCCGCCGAACAACCAATGAGGAGACTTTACATATGGAACCAACCAAAAACTTCGTCCAGCTTCGCGGAACGGCGGCGGGGGAACCCGAGCCTTCCCATGAAAACCACGGCCAGCAGTTTTACCGTTTTCCTTTTGCGGTCCGGCGGCTGTCGGGCCAGACGGACACCTTATGGGTCATTGCCACCGCCGGGCAGCTCCGCCGCCTGGAGCCTTTGACAGGCCGCCGCCTGGCGGTAGACGGCCAGCTTCGTTCCTTCAACAACAAAAGCGGCTGCGGGAGCCGCCTGGTGATTTCGGTATTCGCCCAATTCCTGGCCCCTGACCCGGAGGAGGAGGATCAGAACCGCATCCTTCTGCGCGGCGTAATCTGCAAGCCCCCGGTTCTGCGGCGTACGCCCTTAGGCCGGTGCATCTCCGACATGATGCTGGCGGTCAACCGCCGCTATGGCCGGGCGGACTACCTCCCCTGCATCGCCTGGGGCCAAGTCGCCATGATTACGGGCAGCATGCTGGTTGGGGAGAGCCTTTCCCTGGAAGGCCGCGTCCAAAGCCGCGCCTACACCAAGGTCGTAGAGGGCTGCGCCCAGGAGCGGGTAGCCTTTGAAGTCAGCATCATGCACCTGGTAGATGATGACTAGCCAAAAGCCGCCGCCCGTTCCCGGGCGGCGGCTAAAATCAACCTGCGGTTATTATCTCCTGCGTCCCCAGCCCCGTCCCTGGGACCGTCTTTCCCGCTGAAAGCAGGCGTCGCACAGCCTTCCCCTGTGGTGCAGGGCCAGCGCCTTTCCGCACCGGCCGCAAAAGCGGATGTTGTTGCGCAGGCGGTGAAGCAATATCTCATTGATCTCCTCCGCCACCTCCTCCCTGGCGTCATAGAGCTTGTCCTCATCCACGGGGCATTGGAATGCCTTGGAGAAGGAGAAATACAAATCCAGCTTTTTGTAATACAGCTCCAGTTCCGGCAGCGTAGGCGCATCCTCCGGCAGCCCCGGCTGTTCGATGCCCTCCCCCTGCTGCCAGCGGCGGAGGAAGTGGAAGAACAAATCCCGCAGCGCGTCCTCCGTTTCATCGAAGGGAATATTCGCGGCCCGCAATTCCTGCTCCCTGGTAAGCAGAAAGCCCATCTCCCGCATTTTGGAGATAATGGTAATATACCTGGTAATATCCAGCTTCCGGTAAGGCTCCACCGTAGGCATTTTGTTCCATTCCACCAGCACCTCCAGCAGGTCAAACTCCGCCTGCAAGACCAAGTCGGAGAACCCTGCCACGGCGTATTCCAGCGGCGGCGTCACCGCTTCCAGCCCCGCCCGGATAAATTCCAGGTTTTGCGTCGCGCCCACATAGCCCTTGTTGTACATCCCGTACCGCCCCGCCCGGCCGGCGATCTGCTTGATTTCCTCCGGCTTGAGCATCCGCCGCTCCACGCCGTCGAATTTTTCCGTTTCCATAAAGATAATCCGCCGGATGGGCAGGTTCAGCCCCATGCCGATGGCGTCGGTAGACACGATATAGGACATCTCCCCCGCCAAAAACCCTTCCATCTGCTTCCGCCGGGTGGCGTAAGGCAGCGCGCCATAAATAATCGCAGGTTCCTTCCCACTCTGCCGCAGGTCCTCGGCCACACTGAGCACCCCCACCTTGGAGAAGGTGATAAGCGCGTCCCCGGGCTGAACCCGCTGGGGGTCTACGGTTCTGGGCATACAGACGAGAGGGGTCGTCCTCTGGTGTTCGATCACCTCATAGCTGTCCCCGCAGCTTTCAATCATCCGCAGCAGCAGGTGCTTTGCTTCCGGCGCGGCGCACAGATGCACCTCCGGGGCCAGCACCCCCAGGATTGCCCTGGTCCAAGCGTACCCCCGCTGTCCATCCGCAATCATCTGGCACTCGTCGATCACGGCAACATCCCAGCGCCGTTTCATATCCAGCTTCTCGGCGGTAGCGGCCATATGGGTGTCATCCTCCCGGAAGTCCTCTTCCTCCCCGGTAGACAAGCTGCAATCCACCCCGGCCTTCAGCAGCGTTTCCTGGGCTTCCAGGGCCAGCAGCCGCAAGGGCGCCAAATACACCCCGGTTTCCGCCTGCCTGAGCCGCTGGAACCCGGCATAAGTTTTCCCCGTATTGGTGCCGCCCAAGTGCAGCACAAACCGCCGGTGCATCGCCCTGGCGTCCGGATATTCGTCCTTGGGGTTCAGGGCGGTCAGCAGGTTAAGGCTGGTTCGGATCGCCTTAGGCACATACCAAACCGACCACACGGACCCCAGCCCTTCCTTAAAAAGCTGGGAGACCGGGAAGCCCTCCATCCGGAGCATCGCTTCCGCGTCCGCTTCCGGCTGGGCGGCGGCGAACTCCGCCAGTGCCTCCTCCGCCACATGCCGCAGCACATAGGGGTATCTGGCGCAAACCTCCTTGGCGAAGGGGCTGTCCGCCCGGCCCCCCAGCCACGCCCCGGCCATCAAAAAGCACCGCCAGCCGCCTGGAACGCCTCCAGTCCCCCGGCAGTCCTCCAAAGCCAAAAACTCCTTCATCCACGCCTGCATCTGGGCGTCCCCCGCGCCCCGGCCCTTGGTCATGGAGGGGAGCCGCACCATAAGCGCCTGATGGTAAAACCCGGCCAGCAGCCAGGGCGCGGCATCTTCCTTTCCGGCGTCCTCCCAGGCCTGTTCCAGGAGGAACCGGGCATACCGCCCGCCCGGGTGCTGTTCCCTGCGGGGCTTCTGTTTCCCGCGCCCCTTGACAAATGCCTGGCACAGCTCCGCCTCCCGCACTTCTTTTCTCTCCCAAAGCTCCATAGGGCGTCCCTTCACGAACCCCAGCCGGGGCGCGGGCAGCAGCGCGGCAATCAGTTCGTCCGTCCACCCCCGCTCCTTCAGCGCGAAAGCGGACCACCCGTTGCTTGTTTTATGAGACAAGCCCATCCCTCCTTCCTGCTGCGGGTTCATTCCCCTATAGTATAGCCCAGAACCCGAAAATCTTCAACGACAGAATTTTATTGAAAATCTTTACATCCTCTCACAATATGCTTATAATAGACGCATAAGCTAGGAAAGTGTTCCAACCTCCCAATCAAGAAAGGATGACGGCAATGAAGGTATTGATGATCAACGGCAGCCCCCGCCCCAACGGCAACACTGCGGCGGCCCTCGGCGAGATGGCCCGGATTTTCCAGCAGGAGGGCATTGAAACGGAGCTTCTCCACGTTGGTGGCAAGGACATCCGGGGCTGTATCGCCTGTGGGAGCTGCGCGGAAAAGGGCAGATGCGTCTTTGACGATCTGGTCAACGAGACCGCCCCCAAGTTCGAGGCCTGCGACGGCCTGGTAGTAGGCAGCCCGGTGTACTACGCCTCTGCCAACGCCACCTTGGTCGCCTTCCTCACCCGGCTGTTTTACAGTACGCCCTTCCCCAAGACCATGAAAGTAGGCGCGGCGGTTGTCGCGGCCCGCCGGGGCGGGCTGTCGGCCTCCTTTGACGAGCTGAACAAATTCTTCGCCATATCCGGCATGCCCATCGCCACCAGCCAGTATTGGAACAGCGTCCACGGCCGTCTCCCCGGCGAAGCGGCCCAGGACGCGGAGGGGATGCAGACCATGCGCACCCTGGCCCGGAACATGACGTTCCTGATGCGGGGCGTCGCCCTGGCGAGGGAGGCGTACGGCCTTCCGGAAAAGGAGCCGCCCCAGCGCACCAATTTCATCCGGTAGCCCGGCCCGAACCCCCTCTCAAAAAAGCTGCAAAGCATCTTTTTTAAACCGCGCGGCGGGCTTCAGCCCGCCGCCTCCATCATTTCCCGCAGCCGTTCCAGCAGATGCCCCGCCGCGTAGTAAGTGGTTTCATACCGCATAAACGCCAGCGTCCGCCTGTCCCACATGATCTTGAGCACGGGTTCGAACTCGTCGTCCCCGTCCCAGAATTGCAGCATCACGGGAAAGAAGTCAAACAGGGGAATGGTATACGACACATCCCCCACCTTTCCTGGCAAACCGCCCAGCCGCTCGCAGGCATCCCGCAGCTCCCGGCGCCGCCCGGCGAAGGCCTTCGCGCTGCCGTCAAAGAGGTTCCCGCCCAGGTAAGCGGTTTTCGTGACGCCATCCAGGTCATTGACCCGCACAAACTCCCCGCTGAGGCGGCAGTCCTCCTTCGACCCGCACAGCACGTCAAAGATGGTCATGACCTCGTTAAACCCGGCGTGTTCCAGCCCCGGCAGCCGTTCCACCCGCCCGGTTTTCCGGTTGATGCGGTACTTCCGGGCGGCGAAGCGGATGTAGAGGAACCCCTCGTCGCTGTCCAGCCGGAATTTTCGGATCATGGCTTCCTGGTCGTACCCGGCAAAGGACCCTTCCACCCGGTCGCGGGTGATATCGTAATTAGACTTGCGTTCTTCCATCTCGAACCTCCCAAAAGGCCCGTGGGTTTTCTGCAAACCCACGGGCCTTGTTTTCATTGAAACGGGTTTTCCCCGGGATAGGGCAGGCTGGCGGGCTGGTTGTAGGCGATGTCCTGGATGCCTAGGTACTTAAACACCTCAAACAGCGCCTTCCCCCAGTGTCCAAAGGCCACGGCCCCATGGTGGGGATACCGCTTGGCGATCAGCACATGGCGGTAGAACCGGTCCATTTCCGGGATGGCGAAGGCCCCGATAGACCCGAAGCTCTCGCAGTCCACGTCCAGCACCGACCCCTGGGCCACATAGGCCCTAAGCTGTGTATCGGCCCCGGACTGAAGCCGGAAGAAGGTAATATCTCCCGCCTTAATATTCCCTTCCATCGTCCCCCGGGTAATATCCGGTTCGGGCAGGTCCGGCTCCAGGTCCCGTTTCATAATGAGCTGATAGCCCATATGGGGGTTTTTCAGCAGGGCGCAGGAGGTATTCCCGCAGTGGAAGCCCATAAAGGTCTCGTTCAGCCGGCAGCTATATTTGCCCCGGATGCCCTTTTCATAAATCGCCGCAGGCACGGTATTGTTAATATCCAGCAGGGTCGTTGGTGCGCCGGACACGCAGACGCCTATGTACTCGCTGAGCGCCCCATAAATATCCACCTCGCATGCCACGGGGATTCCCCGCGCCGCCAGGCGGCTGTTGACGTAGCAGGGTACGAACTTGAACTCGGTCTGGAACGCGGGCCAGCACTTGTTGGCGAAGGCCACATACTGCCTTGTCCCCTTATGCTCCTCCATCCAGTCCAGCAGGGTCAGCTCATACTGGGCCAGCCGGGGCAGGATGCCGCCATAGGGATTGTTCCCGCCCAATTCCGCTTCCATCTCCGCGATTTTAGCGGGGATGCGCCCATCGCCCGCATGCTTGTTGTAGGCAGCCAGCAGGTCCAGCTCGGAATTCTCCTCCACCGCCACGCCCAGGTCATACAGGGCCTTGATGGGCGCGTTGCAGGCCAGGAAGTCATCGGGCCTGGGGCCGAAGGTAATGACCTTCAGCCCCTTCAGCCCCAGGATCGCCCGCGCGATAGGCGCAAACTCCCGGATTTTCTCCGCCAGTTCCCCGGCGGTCCCCACGGGGTATTCGGGGATATAGGCGGTTTTCCCCCGCAGCCCCAGGTTATAGGAGCAGTTGAGCATCCCGCAGTAGGCGTCGCCCCGCCCGTCGTGGAGGTCGCCGTCGCCCTCAGCGGCGGCCACATACATAATAGGCCCATGGAACCACTGCGCGAGCAAGGTTTCAGGCGTCTCCGGCCCGAAGTTGCCCAGGAACACCACCAGCGCATTGACACCGTTGGCCTTCACATCCCGGACGGCCTCCTTCGCCTGCACTTCGTTTTCCACAATCACGGGGCATTCATAAAGCCCCCCGCCATAAGCCGCCTTCAGCGCCTCCCGCCGCCGCCGGCTGAGGGAAGCGGGAAAGCAGGAGCGGGACACGGCAATCACGCCCAGCTTGACTTCCGGAATATTGCACAGTTCCATATTACGCTGCCTCCTATATTTATTACTTCAGCAGAATGGTCTTGATCTCGTAGGGCTTGGTGAGGAAGCATACCTTGCCGTCCACCACGGGCAGCTCCTCCTCAACCTCTTCCAGCAGGTTGCAGCTATAAGCCTTCGCGGTGCCTGCGGGTACATGGAGGACGGTCTTTGTCCGGGCGTTCTCGCTCTCGTAGAGCCGCAGCACAGTACCGTCCCCATTTTCCGCCTGCTTGACGGTCTCCAGCACCACGTTCTTCTGCTCCACGGAAGCCAGGGAGAACGCTTCCCCGGGCCGTCCGGCGTCCAAAGCCCTGGCGGGCTGATTAAGGAAGTAGCTTTCCCGCACGGTTCCAGCCTCCCGCCAAGACCCGGCGTGGGGATAGAGGGCGTAGGTAAACACATGTTCCTCCTGGTCGGCCACGGGGTTTGGCTCAATGCCGGACTTGATAAGGGTCAGGCTGACCACGCCGTCCCGGACGCTGTGGCCGTACTTGCAGTCGTTGAGCAGGCTCACGCCGTAATGCCCCTCGGAAAAGTCCATCCACTTCTGCCCGCAGACCTCAAACCGGGCCTTATCCCAGCTGGTATTGGTGTGGACCTTCCGGGTGAGGTTGCCGAACTGAATCTCGAAGGTGGCCTCATCGCTGTGGATATCCACCGGGAACTCGGCCTTGAGCAAATGCTGGTGCTGCTTCCAATCCACCCAGGTCTCAAAGTCGATCCGCCGGGAGTTGGCATAGAAGCAGACCTTCTGCTTAACGGTAGTCAGGCTGATTTTATATTCCAGTTCCACTGCGGCCCGCACCGGGCCATCCTCCACCCAGGTCATCTTGACCAGATGATCCACCGGCCAGGACTTCTCGGTATAGAACATATCAATATCCCAGTTATCGTAATAAATGGGCTTATCCTCGAACATCCGCAGCATGTTGGCGGCCTTCCCCGCCTGCACCAGCTCCCGGTCGTTCTCCTTGTCGAACAGGGAGGAGAGATGCCCTTGGGCATCGAACGCCACCCGGTAGAAGGGCGTCTCAATATGCCGCTCGTCCGTCCGGGCAAAGGGGCTGGCCGCAGCCCCGGCGTTGGCCTTGGCGAAGGTCTTCCACCCCTTGGCGGGAAGCCCTTCCACGAAAGCCACCGCGCCGCCGCTGGTCTTCTGCACGGGGAACACCCGGCCGTTTTCATCGCACAGCGCCTCCGCGCTGGTCTCGCCCAGTTCCACGACGCCATCCCGGGCGAAGCCGGTGGTATTGAACACGGTCACGCCCTCGCCCTGGCCCGCCAGGGCGGCCAGCCGCTGGCGGAGCAGCTCCCCGGCGGTCTCCGCGATTTCTGCGTACTCCCGCTTGGTAACCTCATAGACCTCATGGATGGAGGAGCCGGGCAGGATGTCATGGAACTGGTTAATCAGCACGGTTTTCCACATCCGGTCCAGTTCCGCCGCCGGATACGGGAACTGCTTCGCGGCCAGCACGGAAGCCAGTTCCAAATCCATCAGCAGCAGCTCGCTCTTGCGGTTCCCCCGCTTATTGCGGGCCATGGAGGTATAGGTGCCGCGATGGTACTCGAAGTAGAACTCGCCCTCCCAGGTCTCCAGCCGGGGATTATCCTTGACCCGCTCTTCCAGTTCCTCGAAGAACTTCCGGGAGAACTCCTGGCGCACCTTGGGGATGCCGCGTACGCCCTTTTCCATACGGACGGAGGTTTCCAGCATTTCCCGGGTGGGTCCGCCGCCGCCGTCGCCGTAGCCATAGGAGATCAGGATATCGTTATTGATTTCCTTATTCTGGTAACGCTCCCAGCCGCCCATAATGGCGTCAGGATGAAGCATCCCGTTATAGGTGGTAAAGAAGTTGCTTGCCGGCTGCCCGGTCCCCAGGGTGGTAATGAGGTGGGTCAGGACCTCGGTCCCATCAATTCCCCGCCACATCATGGTGTCGTTTGGTACCTTGTCAATCTGGTTCCAGGAGAGTTTTGTGGTCATAAAGTAGTCTACGCCGGACTTCTTCATAATCTGGGGCAGCGCGCCGGAGTAGCCGAACACGTCGGGCAGCCAGAGGATCCGGTTGTCCACGCCGAACTCATCCTTAAAGAACCGCTTCCCGTGCATAAACTGCCGCACCAGGGACTCGCCGGAGGTTAGGTTGCAGTCTGGCTCCACCCAGGTGCCGCCTTCCGGCTCCCAGCGGCCCTCCCTGACCCGCTCCTTAAGCCGCTCATAGAGGGCGGGATAGCGCTCCTTCAGGAAGTAGTACAGCACGGGCTGGCTGGACATAAAGCGGTAGCTGGGGAACTCCTCCATCAGCTTGAGGACGGTAGCGAAGCTGCGGACCACCTTTTCCTGGGTCTGGGCGACGGTCCACCACCACGCCACGTCGATATGGGTATGGCCGATGCAGGTTGCCACCACGCCGTCCCAGCCGCCCATCTTCTCATAGAGGTTTTCGGTCACATAGGCCTGGGCCTTTTCCAGGGAGGCATAGAACCCCTCGGAATACGGCTCCCGCAAATCCAGCAGGTTGATGGTGTCGTTGAGCACGGTCTGGATCGCCAGCCGGTTCTGGTCATCCTCCTGCATCCGGGAGAAGGCCCGCAGGGGGACCTGCAAATCCCAATACAGCCGGTTGATCGCCTCATCCTGCTCATAAAGTTCCACCAGGAAGCGGAACTCGGAGTGGAGGGTGCCGGTATAGGCCTGGATATCCACCCGGAGCTTTTCCCCGGCGGGGGCGTGTTCAAAGAGCCTGACTTCCCGGTGGTTCATATCCAGCCCTTGGGTTTCCTTCCCATTGAGGAACAGGAGGAACTGGGGATTCTTCCCATCGTCCCACTCCTCGATTTGGGTCCGGACCTTCATCCAGACGGACTTCCCCTCCAGGTTGCCGGGGATTACGATATCCCCCCGGAACCAGTAGTGCTCATCCGGGCCATACCAGTGCATGGTATTCCCGTCGAAGCCCTCCCACGCCGCTTCCCCGGCGTCCACCTGGGAGGGGTAGAGGAAGAAGCCCTTTTTATACTGCCAGTCCGTCACGGGCTGGACGTTGCGAATCCGCAGCTTGTTCAAATTATCACAGATGACCTGAATCCGCTTATCAATAAAATACATAGAATGTGTTCTCCTCAAAAAAGGGATGAATTTTTAAATCGTGCGCCCCGGGGTTACAGGGAATTTTCCTTCATATACCCCAGCAGCTCATCCACGGTAGTAAACGCCAGGCCGGTAACCGTATCGGCGCATCCGTAGTAGACGGCGATCCGCCCGGTGTCCGCGTCGGCCAGGGCGGCGCAGGGGAAGACCACGTTAGGCACATCGCCCATGCACTCATACGGCTCATAGGGCGCCATAATATAATCCTTGGTCCGGCAAAGCACCTTCCAGGGCTGGTCACGGTCGAGCAGGGCGCAGCCCATGCGGTATACGTAGCCGTTGCAGGTGGTCAGTACCCCGTGGTAGATCATCAGCCAGCCCTCGTCCGTCTCAATAGGGATCGGGCCGGCGCCGATTTTGGTGGACTGCCAGGCGGACTCATCCCCCTTGACGGTGCTCATCACATGCCTGTGGCATCCCCAGAACTTCATATCGGGGCTTTGGCTGACGAACACATCGCCGAAGGGCGTATGCCCCGTATCGCTGGGCCGGGAGAGCATCATATACATCCCGCCAATTTTCCGGGGAAACAGTACGCCGTTGCGGTTGTAGGGGAGGAAGGCGTTTTCCAGCTGATGGAAGCTCTCAAAATCCTCCGTCCAGCCCACGCCGATGGTCGGCCCATGGTACCCGTTGCACCACGTCACATAATACTTCCCGTCAATCTGGCACACCCTGGGGTCATAGCGGTACTCCCGCTGGAGGATTTCCGGGTCTTCGCCCTGGAATACCACCGGTTCCTCCCGGATGTCCCAATGTACGCCGTCCTTGCTGAAGCCGGGGAAAATATCCATGCTGACGGAACGGCTGTCGCACCGGAACACCCCGGCGAAGCCGTCCTTGTAGGGAACCACCGCGCTGTTGAAGACGGAGTTGGACCGTTTGAGGGCGTGGCGGCCGATAATGGGGTTGCCGGTAAAGCGCCACAGGGGCATAGCGTACCCTTCCGGCTTGTCCTGCCAGGGCAGGTTGGGGATGGCGCTGCCAATAATCTTACTCATAGCTTCTCCTCATTACAAAAAATTTTGAGGTATACATACTTTTTTCTTGAAAGAAAAAAGTATCAAAAAAGAACATTTGCCTTGGAGCGGGGAGACCGTCTGCGGTTTCAGGGCTTCCGTCCGGCGCCGCCGTGCGCAGCCTTTTCGGACCGCCCGACTAAAGGTCTCTATCGGCAGACTTTGGGAAAAGATAACGCCCGCGGGGTTCTTTTTTGATATAGTCTTCACCTGCAAAAGAAAAGTATGTATACCTCTGTTTGAAAAAGGGGCTGCTGCTGCCTGGACGGCTGCAACAGCCCCTTTTTCAAAAGCTTTCGCTGGAATCAGGCGGGCAATTACTTGCTGGCCAGATAAGCATCCAACTGGGTCTGCACTTCGGCGACGACCTCATCAAAGCCGGAATCGCGCATCTCGGCCATCATGTTGGCAACGTTGGTCTCGGGATCACCGGTACCGGTGTGGATAATGCCCTTGTAGCCCTCGAAGATAGCGACGCAGGCCGCGATCTGGTCGGAAACGTTGCTGTTGTCAAACACAAAGCCCATGGCGGGGGAACGCAGGGCGTTCTCGTTCTGCACCAGGATTTCGTCCACATAGGGGTTGACCTCGGTATCGTCGGTGGGGGTCATGTGGATGGTCTTGCCCTGGGTGTAGGCGGCCAGGGTCCAGTCGGTGTTGATCTTGTGGACGCGCTGCTCAGTAGTGGTCTCGCCGTTTTTGGTTATTTCCATTTCCACATACTCGAAGTTCACGCCTTCTTCACCGTAAGAGAGCATATCGCGCAGCTTGGTGTCGGTGTTGACCAGCTCCAGGAACTTCAGAGCCTCCAGGGGGTGGGGGGAAGAAGCAGAGATGCAGGCCATGGAGCCCTGCACGGTGTCGGTGGACAGGACGGGCTGGCCGAAGGAGGAAACTACGACCTCAGCGCCGCGGCCCTCGCCCCAGCCGGCAGCGGCAGCGGGCCAACCCTGGGCGATGCCCACGCCGCACATACCGGTCGCCTCGGCGGCGGTAGCGGCGTCGGAGTTGATGAGACCGTTGTTCATCCACTGGTTGAGGATCTTGAGCTGATCCATAACATCGGTCTGCTCATAGACGGCCACGACTTCGGTGCTGCCATTGGTGTAGCTGACGCCCAGGCCGGGGAGACCCACGCCCAGACCGTCATACAGGTTGCCGGCGATGCAGGAGATGCCGTCCTTGTTCAGCAGCAAGGGGGCCTCGCCGGTGCCTTCCTTCAGGGCCTCGAGGGCGGGGGTGGCGTCCGCGATGGAGTGGACGTTGGCATAGTCGGGATAGTAGGCGTCAACCTGATCCTTGGTCCAGACAAAGAACTGCGCAGCGGCGCTGTCCTTGTAAGCGGGGATGCCGTAAAGCTTGCCGCCCAGCTTGCAGGCTTCGATGAAGTCGGCAGGAATGGCCTCGGTCAGGCCGGGGGTCTCCTTGATAAGCTCGGTCAGGTCCGCGAAAGCGCCCATCTTCACGTCGTTGGCATAGGAGCCGAAGTCGGTGAACATGATGTCATAAGGCTCGTTGGTCTGAACGATGACGCTGCGGCGGTTGCCCCAGTCGCCCCAGGAGATGCACTGCATGTTCAGATGCACGCCGATCTTTTCCTCCAGATAGGCGTTGACCTTCTCGGTCCAGGAGTCGATGTTGGTTGGCTGGCCGCCGCCCACCTGGTACCAGGTGATTACGGGGATGTCGCCGTCAGTGGTGGGAGCGGGGGTGTTGTCCTTGTTCTGATCGTCGGACGGGGTGTTGGCGTCGGTGTTCGGGGTATCGGTGCCGGGGGTGTTGGTGCCGCTGTTGTTGCCGCAGGCGGTGAGCATGGCAAGCATCATTACGCCCGCCAGCAGCAATGCAAGAACTTTCTTCATTTTCAGTGGTTCCTCCTTGTTGATAATGTCTAGGGTTTATTTTATCAAATGGCGCAGGGCCATTCAATACAATGGAAGCTTATCCCTTCACCGCGCCGACGGTCAAGCCGGAGATGAAATACTTCTGGAAGAAGGGATACACGCAGGCGATCGGAACGGCGACTACGAAGGCGATAGCCATGCGGACGGACTCCTGGGGCATGCTTTTCTTCAGTTCGTTGATTGTCATAGCCGCCGAGGGGTTCTTGATGAGGTATTCCAGGTTGTTCTGCATCTGGTCGAGCATCGCCTGGAGGGAGCGGAGGTTGTCGTTGCTGATATACAGCTTGGCCTGGAACCAGTCGTTCCAGTAGCCGAAGGCCAGGAACAGGCCGATGGTAGCCAGCACGGGCTTGGAAATGGGCAGGATGATCCGGAAGAAGACGGTCCACTGGCTGGCGCCGTCGATCTTGGCGGATTCAATGATGCCGTCGGGAATGGTGGTTCTGAAGAAGGTCCGGGCGATGGTCACGTTGAAGCTGGACACCGCCAGGGGCAGAATCAGGATCCACATGGTATCGCTCAGCTTCAAGAGCTGGGAGTTGATGACGTAGGACGCCGCCATACCGCCGCCGAAAACCATGGGGATAAACACCAGGATTGTCAGGAAGTTGTTCAGCTTATGTTCCGTCCGGCTCAGGACATAGCCCATCAGGGCCGTAAGCAGTACGCCCAGGCCGGTACCAAGGGCGGTTACGTACACGGACACCCACAAGGCCTGCAAAATGGCCTGCCGCTGGCCCCACAGATACTTGTACGCGTCGCCGGAGAAGGTCCGGGCGGTGACAAACACCTGGTAGCCCTCGGTGCGGATAATGTTGTTGTCCGTAATGGAGATTATGAAGATGAAGATGATGGGCAGGAAGCAGGTCAGCGCCACAATCAAAAACATCAGGTTCAGCAGGAAGTTTGTCGCCGGATGAATCCGGTTCAGGCGGCTGAGGGTGTCGCCGCTGACGGCCTTAACTTTTTTACTCATGTCGCCACCTCCTTAAATCAGCGCGCTGGAGCGGTCCACCTTGCGGACGATGGCGTTGGCTGTCAGGATGGTGATACAGCCCACCACCGCCTGGAACAGGGAAGCCGCCGCCGTCTTGCCCAGGCTCACGGAGCCGGAAGTCAACATTTGGTAAATCTTCACGTCAAACGTGGACACCATAGGCGTCAAGGGCTGGTTCGCTCCTCTGGACACCTGATAGAACAGGCCGAAGTCGGAGGAGAAGATGCCGCCCACCGCCAGGATGAACATCATAATGATAATGGGGCGCAGGGAGGGAATCGTAATGTACTTGGCCTGCTGGAACTTGGTAGCGCCGTCCAGCACCGCCGCCTCATAAAGGCTGGAATCAATGCCGGTAATACTGGCTAAGTACACGACCATTTTATAGCCGATGGCCTTCCAAACATGCATGACGATGATAATGGCGGGCCAATATTCAGGCGCGGAATACCAGGGGACATTCTCGCCGCCAAAGGACCGGATAATGGAGTTGAGCAGGCCCTTGTCGGTGACGAGGAACGCGTAGACGAAGTAGCTGACCACGACCCAGCTCATAAAGTGGGGCATGAACATGAGGGTCTGGTAGGTTTTGGACTTCCGCTTGCTGTAGATATTGCTGATGAGGATTGCCAGGGTCACGGGCAGGACGATGTCCAGCACGATGAACACCAGGTTGTACAGCAGGGTATTGCGAAGGATTTGGGGGAAATCGCGCAGCCCGAAGAAATACTTGAAGTTGTCCAGGGCCACCCAGGGGCTTTGCATCAGGCTGGTAAAGAAGCTTGCGCCGGGAACGATTTTGTAGTCCTTAAACGCCAGAATAATGCCGAACATCGGCAGGTAGCAGAAAAGCACGTACCAAATGGTAGTAGGCAGAGCCAAGATGGTCAGTTCAGTATCATCCTTGGTCCACTTGCTCTTCTTTTTTAGCGGCTGAGCGGGTGCCGCTGGGGCTTTTGCCGGGGATTTATTCTCTTGCATCCGTGTCACCAATCCTTCCTCTCTTGCTTTTGGGCAGGTTTTCGGCATTTTGGACAAAATCCGCCCGCCCAACGGAAGTTATTATATCGGCATTCCAGATGCAGGGAAAGTATCCCAAAGTTATTTTGTAGTATCAAAAAGAGCGTATCCGTCCCCCTGCACAAAAAACCGGCATTTTGCACATCTTCAACCGTCAAAACAGAGAGACGGCGGGCTTCGGCCCGCCGCCAAAAATCCATCTGAAGTTGCAAAAACCGGCAAAAAGCGCCATTCCCTGCCGCCTACTGCCAGCAGCGGATGCCGAAGGCGCGGATGGAGTCCTTGCTGCGCTGATAGACCTCCTCCTCGCTCTGCTCATCGGGCCAATCGCTCCAAATACTGTAGCAGCAGCCCAACATCTGCCCGGAGCCGGTATCCAAGACCTGCTTGCCCCAGGTGGGATGGGTGGGGAACGTGCCGGGATGCCACTCATTGAGCAGCTTGTCAGGGTCGGGGTCGGCGTAGTTCTTGCGAACCAGCAGGATATAGTAGAGATAGTCCGCGTGGTAGTTCACCACCTGGTACCCCCGGTCAAGGAACACCTGCAAGGGGGCCATGTTCTTATCCCAGTTGCTCCAGAAGGCGATCTGCACATCCTTATCCAGCTTCACATGCTCGGCCTGGTCGGGGCGGAACAGCCCGTCGTTCCACACCCGGACCTGGAACCCCTTGGCGCGGACGTGGGCGATCACCTGGTTAAGGAACTCCACATACAGGTCCACGCCGCCGCAGTCAGGGCCTAAACGCTCCTTGGCGCAGGCTTCCATCTCGGGGAACAGCTCGAAGTGGTTGAAGTCGATAAACTCATCGCCGCCGATATGGAACACCTTGGACCCGGCGAACAACCCGGCGTACTCGTCCACCAGCTCCAGCAGGAAGGCCCGGGCGTCGGGATTGGTGATATCCAGGGCGGAATACAGCGGCTCGGCCATCTCCCGGTTCAGCCGCCAGCGGGGATGCTCCAGCAGGGCGGTACCCAGATGCCCCGGGCAGTCCAGGGCGGGGTTGATGTCCACAAACAGGCTGTTGCACAGGGCGATGATTTCCCGCACCTCATCCTTGGTCAGGAAGAAGCGGGAAGGCACCTCGGGATGCCGCTCGCTGTCGATGCGGAAGCCCTCGTTCTCGGAGAAGTGGAGCCACAGCACGTTCATCCGGTTCCGGGACAAATCCTTGACCCGCTCCATAATCCACTGCTTGGTGTAGTACTTCCGCCCCGCGTCCAGGTGCAGGCCCCGCTCGTTGGTGCTGGGCCAATCGGCGGTCACGCCATAGGCCAGCTCGCCGCTCTCAAAAACCGTCCGCAGGCCGTAGACCGCAGCCCGGTTGGACTGGGCGGTCAGTTCCGCCGCAGCGCCGGCCTCCACCACAAAGCCCTCGTCAAAAGTGGCCTTGCCTTCCAGCACCGCCGGCCGGCCCACGCGGACGACGAGGTCGCCGTCCTTCGCTTCGCCGCCGTGGACCTTTTCTGCGGCGGCCAGGGCGGGGTAATCCTCGCCCAGCAGCTCCACGGCCCGGTCCAGGCATCCACACGCGGGCAGGACGACGCGCCCTGTCAGGCGCCATACGCCCCCGCCGTTTTTTTCCACCAGCTTCGGCTGGGGGAACTGTAAATTCGCCATAAGATTTTCCTCCGTCTTCTTCATCAATATACCCTGCCGCAGCGCAAGGGGCGGCAGGATGGTTTTCCTTTTGGGGAAAAGCATGAGCGCAAGCTACCATGCCCCCGCCGAAAAGTCAAGCCATAGAAACAGCGCATCCCGGTATAAAAAAGATGTATTCCGAAAATTTCCGCGTATCCCTTCCCATTTCCCGCAAGCTGTGCTATACTTTTCATCGCAGCGGCTCCCAGAGGGAGGCCGCGCCACACCCAGAAAGAGGTAGGACGGGCATGAAAAATTTATTTAACCTGGACAATCCGGTGTTTCAGGTCCTCACGCGGCTGGCGGACCTGGTGGTAGTGAACCTGATCACATTGGCCTGCTGTATACCCGTGGTGACCATCGGCCCCGCGCTGGCGGCGCTGAGCAGGACGGTTTACGACCTGACCGTGGAGCGGTGCGGAGGCACGGTCAAAACATATTTCCGCTTTTTCCGCAGCAACTTCAGGCAGGGGATGATTGCGGGCATCGTCTCCCTGCTGGCCCTTGGGTCCCTGGGGTGTGATTTTTTCCTTTTGAAGCTGTATTACCAGGGCGGGTCCTATACGGCGCTGGCCTGCCTGTTGCTCCTGCTGGCTTTTTTAACATTAGGGATTATTTCTTACCTGTTCCCCCTGATCGGCCGGTATGACAACACATTGCGGCAGCATTTTCAAAACGCGCTTATTCTGCTGGTCCGTTTCCTGCCCCGGACGGCCGCGATGATATGCATCCATTTGCTCCCGCTGTTCCTGTTCCTGTTTTCCCCCAGCGTACTGCTCTACACGTTTCCCTTCTGGATTTTCATTGGTTTAGGGTTTTTCGCCCAGGCAGACGCTTATTTATTAAAGCCTGTCTTTGAAATGCTGGAGGCGCCAAAGGAAGAAGCGGCGGGGGAGGAGTAGCCCAGTTCCAAGGACCTGTATGCACAGGCGCAGAGCGCCGCCTGTGCATACAGGTTCTTACTTCTTTTCAGCAACCCCGACTGCAAATTCCCCCTCCAGCAGCGCCGCCCCGCCGTCGCATAAAAACCACTCGATCCTGCCGGGGGGCGTTACAAACTCCATCTGGCTGTCCCATTGGCCCAGAGCCTCCTGGGGGATCGGAATCGTTACCGTTTTCTCCTCGCCGGGAGACAGCCACACCTTGTCAAAGCCGCACAGCACCCGGTTCCGGGAGGTTGCGACGCCTTCCCGCCGGTGCAGGTAAAGCTGGGGTACGGCGCAGGCCGCACGGGCGGCAAAGTTGCGGACCGTAAACGTTACCGCCAACCGGCTGGCCGCCGGGCCTTCTGTTAAATGCCACCCGACATGGCCGTAGCCAAACCCGCTGCCAAAGGAATACTGCGGCCTGCCGCTGTCGCAATAGCGCATGCCTTGGTAGGAATCTTTATAATTATAGTAGACGGGAAGCTGTCCGGCGTGGTCGGGAAGCGAGACCGGAAGCCGCCCCGAAGGGTTCGTTTCCCCAAACAATATCTTCGCCAGCGCCTCCCCGCCCGTCAGGCCGGGGTAAAAGCAATAGAAAATCGCGTCCGACCACTGGCGGATTTCCTCCATCGCGTAGGGGCGGCCTGCAATTATGACCGTGATGACCGGCTTGCCGCTCTCCTTCATCCGGCGCAGCAGCGCCAGCTGCCCGCCCGGCAGGCTTAGCCGCCCCGCGTCCACGTTTTCGCCGCAGTCCATGGAAACCGCCTCCTGGTCCGCCAAGGCCCCGTTGCTCTGGAATGTCCCGCCGTCAAACCGGCTGGATGTCCCCCCCAAAACCGCGATGATAACATCCGCGTCCCGGGCGCCCCACTCCGCCTCCGCCAGCAGGTCCGGCGCGTCTCCAAACCGGAGGCACCCCGGCCGGTAGCTTACCGTAACCGGACTTTCATGGGCCTGCGCCCACTGCTCGATGCCCAGCCGCACCGTAACGCCCCGGCAGGGGCGGATGGGGGGCGTGTAGTCGCCCAGCTGGCTGTATACGTCGTCCGCGTTGGGACCCGTCAGGAGGATGTGGAGGGGCTTTTTGCCGTCCAAGGGGAGCAGGCTGTCTTGGTTTTTCAGCAAGACGGCGCTTTCCTCCGTCAGGCGCGCCGCCTGGGGATAGGCGGTGGGCGTATAGCCCATCCAGCGGTCGTCCTCGGGGATATAGGGTTCGTCGAACAGGCCCCGCCGGAACTTTAATTCCAGCACCCGCGCCGCCGCCTCGTCCACCCGCTCCCGGGAGACAAGGCCCCGCTCCACCGCTTCTTCCAGGCGGCCGAAGGCTGTGTCCCACAGGCCCAGGTCCACCCCGGCCTCCAGGGCCAGCGCGCCGGACGCCACCCGGTCCCCGGTGACCGCGTCCAGCTGGTCGATGGCGACGCCGTCGCTCATGACCAAGCCCTTGAAGCCGTACTCTTCCCGCAGAAGCGTCCGCAGAAGCCAGGGATTGGCGTGGCAGTACACGCCGTCAATCTCGTTATAAGCCGCCATGAAGGATGCCGCGCCGGCTTCTACACATGCTTTTACGGCGGGAAGGTGGATTTCCCGCAGCTCCCGGGGTCCGATGCGGGCCGCGCTGGCGTTGACGCCGCCGGTGGTCTCGCCCTGGGCGCACAAGTGCTTCGCCGTTACCTCCACCCCGCCTGCGCGCAAGCCCCGCACCACCGCGGCGGCAAAGGCGGAGACCAAGCAGGGGTCTTCGCCAAAGCATTCCTCGCTGCGGCCCCAGCGGGGGTCCCGGAGGATATCCAGGGCGGAAGCCAACGCCAAATCCACGCCCATGTCCCTTAGCTGCCGCCCGCAGACTTTTGCGGCTTCTTCCAGCAGCGCCGGCGACCAGGATGCCGCCGCCGCCAGGTTCACCGGCAGCAGGTAGCCGTTCAAGGCCTGATGCCCGTGGGGACACTCGGTCGTCATCAGCGCCGGAATGCCCAGGCGGGTGCGCTCGATCAGATACCGCTGCACCATATTGCGGGCCTTGGGGGCCGAGACGCCCTCTAAGCCCGTGTCAAAATCCCTCTTAGACCAGGGGTCCGCCCGGTACAGGCCGTACAGCGCGCCTATGCCGCCAAAATAGTCCGCTTCGCGGCGGAATTCTTCCGTTAACTGAACCGCCCCGCCACGGCGCTCGTAGCAGGCGAAACCGTAGAGACGCTGGGTGAGCTGGCCCGTCTTTTCCCGTAAGGTCATGCGTTCCAGCAGGTCCCGCGCCCGCTCCGCCGGGGCCAGGGCCGCGTTTTTGTATGCTTCCATAGGATGCCTCCCGTGCGTTTTTGCAGCAGAGGGACGGTCCCGGCGGGCCGTCCCCCTGCGCATATGTATCCAATTACTTCATGCCGGCGGTGATGATCGCCATCTTGTAGACCTCCTCGGCGTTGCAGCCCCGGGACAGGTCGTTGATGGGGGCGTTCAGGCCTTGGAGAATGGGTCCGTAGGCCTCGTAGCCGCCTAAACGCTGGGCGATTTTGTAGCCGATGTTGCCCGCTTCGATGTTGGGGAACACAAACGTGTTGGCGTAGCCGGCCACCCTGCTGCCGGGGAACTTGAGCTGGCCGACCGTGGGGCTGACGGCGGCGTCGAACTGCATCTCGCCGTCAATGGCAAACTCGGGGGCAAGCTCCTGGGCCGCCTTGGTGGCGGCGGCGGAGAGGGGGACGGTGGCGCCCTTGCCGGAGCCTTTGGTGGAGAAGGAGAGCATGGCTACCTTCGGCTCGATGCCAAAGAAGCTGGCGGTACGGGCGGATTCCACGGCTACCTCCGCCAACTTCTGGGCGGCGGAGACGGTGACGTTCCCTTCCTTGTCCACGCTATCCTCATAGGAGATGTTGATGGCGCAGTCGCCCATGCAGAGCATTTTCAGCGCGTCGTCGCCGGTGTCGCGCTTCATGATGAAGCAGGAGGAAACCAGGTGGGCGCCGGGCTTGGTCTTGATGAGCTGGAGGGCGGGGCGGACGGTGTCGGCGGTGGAGTAGGTGGCCCCGCCCAGCAGGGCGTCGGCCTTGCCCATCTTCACCAGCATGGTGCCGAAGTAGTTGCCCTTCTTCAGGGCGGCGCGGCAGTCATCCTCGCTCATCTTGCCCTTGCGAAGCTCTACCATTTTCGCCACCATGGCATCCATGCCGTCATAGGCCTCGGGGTCGATGATCTCGGCCTTGCTGACGTCGAAGCCGTTCTTCGCAGAAGCGGACTTGACTTCCTCTACGCCGCCTACCAGGATGACGTCCATCAGATCCTCCTGGAGCAGGCGGGCGGCGGCCTCCTGGATGCGGGCGTCGGGACCTTCGGTAAAGACGATGGTACGGCGGTTTTCCTTCAAATTTTTCAAAAGAGCGGTAAACATGGTTTGCTTCCTCCGTTGTTTTTTCTTTTTGCAGGGTCTTGACAGCCCCATTATACACCATCGGAAGCGCAGTCTCAATGCTTAATTTAGAAATTTTTGCGCAGATTTACTTGTCAAGGTGCCTCCGTTTGCAACCGGCGCGGGGAAAGGCCAGGGAGATCAACCCCTGTGGGCGTTTTTGTTCAGACGCGCGAAGTCTCGGTAGGTGACGCCCGCTACACTATGGGGCCGAAACCGCCAAAAGTTGCTGTAAAAACGGCAACCTTCTGAAAAAATTTTTTCGCCCCCCGTGTTTTCACGCCGCTTTAGGGCGTGTTTGAAAAATGTCAAAACGCAAAAACAGCAAATCCCCGTCCGGCATGGAGCCGGACGGGGACGGGGCGCATAAACTATCATATTACCCCCGCGGGATGCACCGCACCGCCGCCGGACGGGGACCAGGGCATAGCGGCGGACGCCTTTCCCCATGGGAAGGCATCAGTAGTTCTCCGCATGAACCTCGAAATAAGACTGGGGATGCGCACAGACCGGGCATACCTCCGGCGCGGCGGTCCCTACCACGATATGGCCGCAGTTGCGGCACTCCCAGACCTTTACCTCGCTCTTGGCAAATACCTCCGCCATTTCTATGTTCTTCAGCAGCGCGCGGTAACGCTCCTCATGATGCTTCTCAATGGACCCTACCATGCGGAATTTCGCCGCCAGCTCCGGAAAGCCCTCCTCCTCGGCGGTCTTGGCAAAGCCCTCGTACATGTCCGTCCACTCATAGTTCTCGCCTGCGGCGGCGGCTTCCAGGTTCGCGGCGGTGCCGCCGATGCCCTCAAGCTCCTTGAACCACAGCTTGGCGTGTTCCTTCTCGTTGTCCGCCGTCTTCAGGAACAGGGCCGCAATCTGCTCATAGCCCTCCTTCTTGGCCTTGGATGCGAAGTATGTATACTTGTTCCTTGCCTGGGATTCGCCGGCAAACGCCGCTTCCAGGTTCTTTTCCGTTTGGGTGCCTGCATATCTGCTCATAGGGAAATCCTCCTGTTTTTGGTAATGTCGCCTTCTATTCTACCATCTGGCAGGCCGTAGGTCAACCGGTTTTCTCCGGTTTCCATTCCCGCAGGAAAATTGGGCCGCGCGCTATTGACTTACGCCGGCCGGCTATGTAAAATACAAGGGTGGAAATTGGCGCCCGTTATCTTGGAACTTGCATGCAAGTTCTTATTTTTCATATAAGGAGACCGGCTCAATATGGCAAACAGATACGCGAAGCTGCTGGCGGCCGTACTCGCCGCCGTCCTGCTGTTTTCCGCCTGCGCCCACGGCCAAAGCGGGGAAAAGGACAAAAACGATAAGCTGACTTGGAGCACCTGGGGCAATTATAACAGGTTCCTGCCGGTTTTGGAGCTGGTGGAGCAAAATTGCCCGGATATTGAAATAGAGTTCCTTTCTTACGCCGGGGCCAACGCTACCGGCTATAGCTGGGCGCAGATGCGGGCCGGCGATATCTCCGATATTTTCATTACCTCGCAGATTTTGGACGGCGAACTGGCCCGGGAACGGCTGGCGGATTTATCCGGCTATGACTTTGTGAACAATTTCCCTACCGCGATTTTGGACCAGATCTCCATCGACGGCGGCGTTTACCTGCTGCCGGTCAACAACACGATGTACGGCATCTATTACAATAAAACCCTGATGGAGGAGCATGGGTGGGCGCTGCCGCAGAATTTCAGCGAGCTGGAAGCCCTGTGCGCGGAAATCTCCGATGCGGGGCTGATTCCCGGCGTGGTGGGGACGCGGCTTACCGGAGGGCCGTTTTCCACTATGCTCAACCTGGCCAAAACCGATTGGTTTACTACCCCGGAGGGCGTCAACTGGGAGCAGGACTTTCTTGCGGGAAACGCCCTGGCAGAAGGGCGGTGGGAGGATACCATGGACCTCGCCCAGAGGTACATAGACGCCGGTATGTTTACCACCGACCCGGATGACCGCATTAACGTGGAACTGATTTCAGACTACCTGGGCGGGCGGAAGGCGGTGTTCTGCACGGCGGTCCAGCCCGTCGGCATGACCGAATTCCCGGAGACCGGCGACAAGCTGGGAATGATGCCCTATATCAGCGAGGACGGCGGCAAGAATGTTTATATGTACAGCCCGTTCTTCTACATCGGCATCAGCGGCCGGCTTACGGAGCCGGGGAATGAGAAAAAGCTGGAAGACGCCGTCCGCATTCTATCCCTCCTCTTTTCCCCCGAGGGGCAGGCGCGCTTTGTCAACGAAAACACACCCTGCGTAATGAGCGTGGCGGGCAGCGCACGGGTCCCCGAGGATTCCCTCATCTATGACGCCCAGCAGGCGATGTGGGAGGGGCGAGCCTTTCCCATGACCTATGCGGGCTGGGACCATGTGCTGGCCGACATGGGGCAGGCGTTCAAGGAGTGGTTCCGGGGCGAGAACCAGATGGACGGAGCCAGGTGCATCACCAGGATGGATGAATTGCAGCGGGACTACCTGGACAACGCCGACCGGCTCTATTTCTGTGAAAGCACCGCCGACTTTACCTTGGAGGAAACGGCGAAGCTGGTGGGCAAGGCCGCAGGCACCGCAACCGGCGCGGATGCGGTGCTGGTGGGGCTGGGCGCCTTTCATGATGGGAAGGAACTGCGGGCCGGGGTGACCGGGAAGCTCTACGCGGGGAAAATCAACGCCGACACCGTCTCCGGCATCCTCCCCGGCGTGGACGGCGAGTATGCCGTGATGGAAATGACCGGCGCACAGGCCAAGGCGCTGGCCGAGGCGGGCTTCGACGCAGACGGGGACGGGAACCCCTACCAATACCTGCTGGTGGCCAAGGGGGACCGGACGCTGGAGGATGGGAAAACCTACCGGGTGGCCTTCCTGACGGGCGGGTATACCCAGGAGACCGCCGAAGCCTATGGCGCGGAGACCGTCAAAGGCTCGCTGTGGGAGTTCATGCGGACGTATCTGGAACAGGAGGGGACCGTCTCGCCAGACGGGAATCCCTGGGAGTAAAGAAGCGAGGGGCTATGAGAAAAGGAATCGGACTGTTTTTGCTGCTGGCGTCGCTGCTGGCCCTGGGGGGATGCGGCGGGGGCGGGCCGGACGGGCGGGAAACCGTCACCGTCGCCCTGTGGAGCGACCAATTGACCGAACGGTATGGCGCCTATTTGCAGGAGACCTTCCCAGAGGTGGACTTCGTGTTCTATACGGCCACCAATTCCGCGGACTTTTACCGGTTCAAATTTGAAAGCGGCGACCTGCCGGACATCCTGACCCTCCGGCGGTTTTCCCTGCGGGACGTGGAGGGCTGGAAAGACGCGCTGCTGGACCTGGGCGGTACGGACCTGGCGGGAAGCTTCCATCCGTCCTACCTGCGCAGCTATACCTACGATGACGGCGCTGTAAACTGGCTCCCCGCCTGCGGGGAGGTGGACGGCATCCTGGTCAATACCGCCGTGCTGGCGGAGCGGGGGCTGGCCGTGCCAACCAACTATGAGGAGTTTTTGGCGGTGTGCAGCGCGCTGGACAGCCAGGGGGTCCGCCCCTTCGCCTCCAACTTCGGGGCGGATTATACCTGCATGGAGGTCTTGCAGGGCTTGTCCGCCGCGCAGCTTGCCTCCCAGGAGGGCCGGGCGTGGCGGCAGAAATATGAGAGCGGCCAGACCCACCAGCTGGACGAGGCGCTCTGGCTGCCGGTCTTTGAACGGATGGATGCGTTTATCCGGCAGGCCGGACTGGCGGGCATCAGCCTCAAGGAGGACACCGCCGCGCTGTTCGCTTCCTTCCAGCGCCATGAGACCGCCATGATCCGGGGTACCTGCGGCGAGGCCGCCCGGTACGGCGTGGAGGAGGAAGCCGTTATGCTGCCGTACTTCGGGGAGACGGAGGAGGAGAATTGGTACCTCACCTATCCCGCCTTCCAAGCCGCCGCCAGCGCAAAGGCCGCAGACAGCCCGGAACGAATGGCCCTGATCCTGGACATCATGGAGGCTATGCTGAGCCAGGAGGGGCAGCGGCATATCGCCACCGGACAGGATATGATCGCATATAATAAGGGCGTAGAACTGGCACTTTCGCCGGTGCTGGCCTACATGCCGCCCTATCTGGAAGACAACCGGCTGTACATCCGGCTGGCTTCCTCGGATATGTTTTCCGCTTCCAGGGAGGTCGTCCAGGGCATGCTGGCCGGGGAATACCCGGACCCCCAGGCCGCACTCGGCGCTTTTAACGCGGCTATGGCCTCCGGCAGGGAGGCGGAGCCGGCCATTGCCCAGGTGGAGGAGGCGTACCCCTACGCCTTCCGCCCCGACGGCGGAAGCCAGGCGGCCTCGGCGGTGATGAACACCCTGCGGGAGGAAACGGGCGTCCAGCTTTTGCTGGGCCAGGCAGTGAATACGGCGGGAAACATCCGCAGCGGCCCGTATACCGAGACCGAATTGCAGTATTTGACCATGGGGGAGGGGAGCGACCTCCTGCTGTGCCATCTGACCGGGGAGCAGGTTTACCGGTGCGCGGAATTCCTGCTGTCCGCCCGCGGAAAGCGGGGGTCCGTGATAAACGATTCCTCCCTGTACGTTTCCAGCGGCTTTGAGATGGAGGTCCGGAAGGACGGGGGGGCGTACAAGCTGGAAAGGCTGACCCGGGAGGGCAAGGACCTTGACCGGGAGGCGGTCTACCTGACGGCCCTGCTGGGCAACGAGGCCCTGCTGCTGCAAGACGCGCTGGAAGCGGCGGGGGCGGCGGACTACACCAAACACGCGGCTTCCTTCCAAGACCTGGTGGCGGGCCGCCTGGCCAGGGGAGGGCAGCTGGCGGCGCCGGAAGACTATATTACGCTTCATGGCTGACGCGCATTTTCCATAAGACGCCGGCGGGCGGACGCCCTTGGGACGCAGCCGGACGCCGTCTGGAATCAAAAGCTTTTTGGCCTTTTCCTTGAAAGGAAAAGAATAAATTTGAACGAAAGGAGGCGGGAGGGATGCGGCCAAAGCGGAAATGGCGCAGCATTCTGCTGCCGGCGGCGCTGAGTGCGGGCCTGCTCCTGTTCCTGCTGGCGGGGGGCGCGTTTTTTGCCGGGTACCTGCAAGACCAAATCACCGCGGAACGCAACACCCAGCTCAACGAAATCACCAGCCAGGTGCGGGTGAACTTAAACAACGCGCTGGACGCCCACTGGTACTACCTGACCGCAGCGGTCAATGAACTGACGGACCGGCCCCTGGCCCCGGGGGAAGACGCGGCGGCGCGGATCAGCGCGATGGAGCGGCTGCTGGAAATGGACAGCTACAATGCGTCCCTGATGCTCCTGGACAGCCAGGGGAACTGCTATGATGCGGACGGGAAGCACGGCGTTTGGAGCGACATTGACCGGGTGTCCGGCGGGGCGGACCGGTATACATTCATCACCGACAGCTATGCCCGGCAGGGAAGCTTCTGGGCCTTTGTACAGAAGCTTGACGGGCCGGTCCGGAACCCGGAGGATGGGACCGCCTTTACCCATGCCGTGCTGCTCAAGGACGTCCATACCCTGACCGAATACTACGACAGCGCCTCCTATGGAAGCCGGAACGAGACGTACATTCTCAAAAGCAACGGCACCCGGATGTATGACGGCGCTTCCAACAACAGCACCATCCAGGCTTACAACGTGCTGAAGGTCCTGGAAGAAATGGAGGGGCAGCCCTATACCGACCTGCGCACGGTTGCCGTGGAGATGGGTACTGTCAGCGCAAGCTTCTTTTACGAGGGCGTGGAGTACTATTTCTGTATTGCGTCCTTGGCCAAGTATGATACGCTGCTGCTGTTCCTGATCCCGGCGGAGTATGTGGCCTCCGGGACCGTCAGCATGGTGCAGACCGTGATTCGGACCCTGCTGGGGCTGGCGGTGGTCATGGTCGTGCTGCTGATCCTGGCCCTGGCGGCAATCAGCCGCCAGCAGACCAGCGCCCGCATGTTCCGCCAGGAACAGGAAAACCTGCGCCGCCAGGAGGAAATGAACGCCCGGCTGGAGGAGTCCAACGCCGCGCTGGCCCAGTCCAAGCGGACCATCGAGCAGGCCTTTGAAATCGCGGAGGAGGCAAACCGGGCCAAAAGCTCCTTCCTGTCCAATATGAGCCACGACATCCGTACGCCCATGAACGCCATCGTGGGCTTCGCCGCCCTGCTGGGCAGGGACGCGGAAAACCCGGACAAGGTGCGGGAGTACACCCGGAAGATTACCGCATCCAGCCAGCACCTCCTGGGGCTGATTAACGATATCCTGGATATCAGCAAAATCGAGGCGGGGAAAACCACCTTGAACCTGTCCGATGAAAACATCGTGGACCTGATTGAGGATATCGACTCCATTATCCGCCCCCAGATGAAGGCCAAGGGGCATTCCTTCGAGGTCTACAGCCGGGATATCCGCCATGAGCATGTGGTGATGGATAAGCTGCGGCTGAACCAGATCCTCCTGAACCTGCTGTCCAACGCGGTGAAGTATACGCCGGATAACGGCCATATCGTCTTTACCGTCCAGGAATTGCCCCAGCATGCCGTGCAACTCGCCCATTTCCGCTTCATCGTCGAGGACGACGGCTATGGCATGAGCCCGGAGTACGTGGAACGGATCTTCCAGGCCTTTACCCGGGAAGAGGACAGCGTGACCAATAAAATCCAGGGTACCGGCCTGGGGATGGCCATTACCAAGAACCTGCTGGACCTGATGGGCGGCAGCATCCTGGTGGAGAGCGAGAAGGGGAAAGGGTCAAAATTTACCGTTGAACTGGAAATGCATGTCAGCGACCAGGTGATCGACCAGCAGTTCTGGCAGAATAACGGCATCAGCCGCATCCTGACGGTGGACGACGAGGAAGTGATCTGCCAGAACATCCAGATGGTCATGGAAGGCGCGGGGGTCTCCACGGACTACGCTACCAACGGCAGGGCCGCCGTGGAAATGGTCCGGAAGGCCGGGGATGAGGGCGCGCCCTACCACATCGTCCTGCTGGATTGGAAAATGCCGGGCATCGACGGCGTCGAGACCGCAAGGCTCATCCGGCAGGAGGCCGCCCAGGACGTGCCGGTCCTGATTTTGACCAGCTACGACTGGCCGGAGGTGGAGGACGAGGCCAAGGCCGCCGGGGTGGACGCCTGCCTGGCGAAGCCCTTCTTCCTCACCAGCTTCCGGCAGAAGGTGGACGCCGTCCTCCACAGCGAAAAGGCGCCGGAGGCCACGGGCCAGGCCGGCGTCCTGGAAGGGATGCATATCCTGGTGGCGGAGGACAACGAGATCAACGCGGAAATCCTGGAGGAGCTGCTGGATATGGCGGGGGCTACCTGCGATATCTGCGAGAACGGGCAGGCGGTGGCGGAGGCCTTCGCCGCGTCCCAGCCGGGGCAGTACCGGCTGATCCTGATGGATGTGCAGATGCCGGTGATGAACGGCTACGACGCCACCAGGACGATCCGGGCAATGTCCCACCCCCTGGCGCGAACCATCCCCATTATCGCTATGACCGCCAACGCCTTCGCGGAGGACATCCGGGATGCCCTGGAGGCCGGGATGACCGCCCATGTGGCGAAGCCTATCGACATGGGCGTGTTGGAGCAGACGGTGAAAACGGTGCTGGAAGCCCAAGAAGCCCCGCCGCAGTTATAGCGTGGAAAATGTATAGACAAACCCCCGCCGGAAAGCGGGAGTTTGTCTATATCCTACAAAAAAAGAAGCTGCTAATTGTGAAGATACAACAAATTATCAATTTTTCTAAAAAATTGAGGCTTTTGTCCTATATTATTGAAGCGGCATATGGTATAATGACAGCTATTAAACCGGCCCTGGGAAAGTGGAGGGGATAGATGAAAGCGGTTGTCTCTTGCATGCCACGCAATGACGATACCAGCAGGGCCGGCGTGGCGTACCTATGCGTTGGAATTCTTTTTTCCCGGCTGATTTTTTGAGAAGAAATGTTTTTGTAAGGAGGATTTTCCCATGAAAAAACTGATTGCGGCACTTCTCGCCGGCTTGATGCTCCTGTCACTGGCCGCCTGCGGCGGCAGCGGAAACGGCAGCGGAAGCGGCAGCAGCGGCGATATGAACGTTGCGATGGTCACCGACTCCGGCGATATCACCGACCAGAGCTTTAACCAGACCACTTATGAGACCGCTAAGAGCTGGTGCGAGAAGAACGGCGTTGCTTTTAACTACTACAAGCCCGAGAAGGACTCCGACGAGGCCCGCAACGCCAGCATCGACCAGGCCGTGGCCGCCGGCGCTAACATTATCCTGCTGCCCGGTTATATGTTCGCCGCCTCCCTGGTGGCCCAGACCAACCTCTATCCCGACGTCAAGTTCATTGGCCTGGACGTGGGCGAGGGCGACCTGTGCGAGAAGGGCGTGGGCGCGGACTATGACTACAACCCCGCCAACTGGAACGTGGGCGACTACTACAACACCAAGAATACATACTGCGCCACCTATCAGGAGGAAATCTCCGGCTTTATGGCCGGCTACGCCGCCGTTAAGCTGGGCTACCGCCACCTGGGCTTCCTGGGCGGCATGGACGTCCCCGCCGTGCTGCGCTTCGGCTATGGCTACGTGCAGGGCGCCGATGCCGCTGCCGCCGAGCTGGGCTGCACCGGCGATGTGACTGTGGAATTCGTCTGCGGCGGCCAGTTCTTCGGCGACGCCGACATCACCGCCGCCATGGATACCTGGTACAACACCCTGGGCGTGGAGCTGGTCTTTGCCTGCGGCGGCGGCATCTACACCTCCGCCGCTGAAGCCGCCGCCAAGGGGGGCGTGGGCGGCAAGGTTATCGGCGTGGACTCCGACCAGTCCTCCAAGATCGACACCTATGCCGCAGGCATGACCGTCACCTCCGCCATGAAGGGCCTGGACGCCACCGTCAACATGCTGCTTACCGCCATCAAGGACGGCAAGTGGGGCGACTATGTGGGCAAAATCGAGAACCTGGGCATGGTCTCCGATGACCCCAGCGAGAACTTCGTCCAGCTTCCCCTGGAAACCACCCAGTGGGCGGACGGCTTCACGAAGGATGACTACCTGGCCCTGGTCAAGGACATCCACGGCGGCAAGATCAGCATTTCCAACGACATCTCCGCCATGCCTTCCGTATCCGTTGTGGTCAACGACTACGGCAGCATTAAATAAGCTCGTTTAAGACGCGAGGGACAACGGGAGCGCGTGGGCGCTCCCGTTGCCTTTCCATAATGGCAGGATTTTTCCACGGGACGGCAGTGGAGCATGGAAAACCACGGATGACGAACCATTTTATGAAGAAAGAGGAGGCGTGTAAGGTATGGCCGAGTATGCGGTCGAGATGCTGAACATCACCAAGCGGTTCCCCGGCATTATCGCCAACGACAAAATCACTTTGCAGCTTAAAAAAGGCGAAATCCACGCTCTCCTGGGTGAAAACGGCGCGGGAAAGTCCACGCTCATGAGCGTGCTTTTCGGCCTGTATCAGCCGGAGGAGGGCGAGATACACAAGGACGGCAAAAAAGTCGAGATCAATGACCCCAACGATGCCAACGACCTGGGCATCGGCATGGTCCACCAGCATTTCAAGCTGGTGGAGTGCTTCAGTGTTTTGGACAACATCATCCTGGGGGTGGAGACCACTAAGGGCGGCTTCCTCCAGAAGGACGTGGCCAGGAAAAAGGTAATGGCGCTGTCGGAAAAATACGGCCTGGCGGTAGACCCGGACGCCCTCATTGAGGATATCACGGTGGGCATGCAGCAGCGGACGGAAATCCTGAAAATGCTGTACCGGGATAACGAAATCCTGATTTTTGACGAGCCGACCGCCGTGCTGACGCCCCAGGAAATCCAGGAATTGATGTCCATTATGAAAAACCTGGCGGCGGAGGGGAAGAGCATCCTGTTCATTACCCACAAGCTGGCGGAAATCATGCAGGTGGCCGACCGGTGCAGCGTCCTGCGCAAGGGCAAGTATATCGGCACCGTGGATATCAAGGACACCACCCCGGAAAAGCTGTCCGCCATGATGGTGGGCCGGGATGTGAACTTCGTGGTGGAGAAGCAGCCCGCCAAGCCCGGGGATGTGGTGCTGGACATCCAGGACATGACCGTGGCGTCCAAACGGCATAAGAACAACGCCGTCAACCATGTGTCTATGCAGGTCCGCCGGGGGGAGATCGTGTGCATCGCCGGCATCGACGGCAACGGGCAGACGGAGTTCGTCTACGGCCTGAGCGGCCTGGAGCCGCTCAAAAGCGGAACCATTGCCATCAACGGCGCCGATATCTCCGATATGCCCATCCGCAAGCGGCTGGCCGTCATGGGCATGAGCCATATCCCCGAAGACCGGCACAAGCATGGGCTGGTGCTGGACTATACCTTAGAGGACAACATCGTCTTGCAGCGGTACTTCGAGCCGGAGTTTACCAGCAAGGCGGGCTTCTTGAAACGGAAGGCCATCCGGGACTACGCCTCCCGGCTGATCGAGCAGTATGACGTCCGCTCCGGCCAGGGGCCGGCAACCAAAGCCCGGGCCATGTCCGGCGGCAACCAGCAGAAGGCCATCATTGCCCGGGAGATTGACAAGGACCCGGAGCTGCTGGTGGCCGTCCAGCCGACCAGGGGGCTGGACGTAGGCGCTATCGAATACATCCACAAGCAGCTTGTGGCCCAGCGGGACGCCGGGAAGGGCGTACTGCTGGTGAGCCTGGAGCTGGACGAGGTTATGAACGTCTCCGACCGCATCCTGGTGATGTATGAGGGCGGGATCGTGGGCGAATTCGACCCCAAGGCCGTCACCGTAGAGGAGCTTGGCCTCTACATGGCCGGTTCCAAGAGAAAGGAGGCCACGGCATCATGAGCCAGGATTTGAGGAATAAGGAAAGCATCCTGCGCAACAGCGGCTTTCAGACCATTCTGGCGTCCCTGCTGTGCATCGTGCTGGGGCTGCTGGTGGGATTCATCGTGCTGCTGGTCATCAACCCCATGGGCGCGGCGGGGGCTATCGCGGCGATTTTGAAGAACTTCCTCTACTACCCCAGCAGCGCGGCGGCGATGAAGTATTTCGGCACGACCCTGGTCAACGCTTCCGCCCTGCTCATGTGCTCCCTGTCGGTACTGTTCGCCTATAAGGTGGGCCTTTTTAACATCGGCGCGGCGGGGCAGTACGTGGTGGGCGCAGGCGCTTGCCTGTACTGCGCACTGGGGCTGAAGCTGCCCTGGATCGTGTGCCTGCTGGCGGCGGTGGCCGCGGCGGCCCTGGCGGGCGGCATTTCCGGCGCACTGAAGGCGTACTTCAACGTCAACGAGGTCATCTCCTGCATTATGCTCAACTGGATTTCCCTCTACTGCGTCAATATGCTCCTGGCCAACGTGAAGGAGCAGTCCACGCCCTACACCATCCCCCTTACCAGCGGCAACAAGGGGGCGCTGCTGCCGAATATGGGGCTGGATAAGCTGTTCTCCAACAACGAGTTTGTTACCATCGGCCTGCCCCTGGCGGTGGCCATGGCCGTTTTGGTCTGGGTGGTGCTGGAGAAAACAAAGTTCGGCTATGAGCTGAAGGCCACCGGCTTGAACAAACACGCCGCGAAATACTGCGGGATGAAGGAACAGCGCAATGTGATCCTGACCATGATGATCGCCGGGGGCCTGGCGGGCTTCGCGGCGGGCATCTACTACCTCACCGGCATCGAGCAGTGGATGGTCCAGCAGACCAGCGTACCGGCGATGGGCTTCAACGGCATCGCCGCGGCGTTCCTGGGCGGGCTGAACCCGATTGGGACCATCTTCTCCTCCTACTTCATCCAGCATATCACCAGCGGCGGCACCTATGTGGACAAGAGCATGTACTGCTCCCAGATTTCCGATTTGATCTCCGCGTTCATCATTTACCTGTGCGGCTTCGTCCTGTTCTTCCGGCTGTGGCTGAACCGCTGGCTGGATAAGCGGGACGGGAAGGCGAAGAAAGGAGGCAACGCGTAATGCTGCTGCTGATTCAATACACCCTCATCTTTGCGTCCGTGCTGGTGCTGGTGGCGCTGGGCGGCTGCTTCTCCGAGCACAGCGGCGTCATCAATATCGGCCTGGAGGGCATCATGGTTATGGGTGCGCTGGGCGGTGCGCTGATGATGAAATACCTGCCGGCGGGGACGCCCGCCCTGGTGATGATCCTGCTGGCCATCCTGGCGGCGGTGGCGGTGGGGATGCTGTTTTCCCTGCTGCTGGGCGTGGCGGCTATCCGGTTCAGCGCAGACCAAACCCTGGTGGGTACGGCCCTGAACCTGCTTGGCCCCGCCGCCGCCGTGGTGCTGGTGCGGGCCATCAATATGGCTGAGAGCGCCGACAATGTGTCCTCTACCGTGGTGTACGGCCAGGCGAAAAAGGCGTTCCTCATGAACATCGGCCGGTTTGAATTCAACTGGTTCATGCTTATCGCCCTGCTGGTGCTTATCGCTTCCTTTATCGTGCTGTACAAGACCCGGTTCGGCCTGCGGCTTATGGCCTGCGGCGAGCATCCCCAGGCGGCGGACTCCGTGGGCATCAACGTCTATAAGATGCGCTACGCCGGGGTGCTGATCTCCGGCGCCCTGGGCGGCTTGGGCGGCCTGGTTTACATTACCGCCGGCGTGAGCGAGTGGAAGTTTGAAAACGGCGTGGCGGGCTTCGGCTTCCTGGCATTGGCCGTCATGATCTTCGGGCAGTGGAAGCCGGTGAACATCGGGCTGGCGGCGCTGCTGTTCGGACTGTTCCGGGCGCTGTCCAACGTGTATACCGGGTTCCCCGCGCTGGTGGCGATGAAGCTGCCCAGCTCCCTTTACAATATGCTGCCCTACATCATTTCCCTGGTGGTGCTGGTGTTCGTGTCCAAAAAATCCAGGGCGCCTAAGGCGGAGGGGATTCCCTACGACAAGGGGCAGCGCTAATTTTGAGACAGGATGGTGGAAATGTTATGAAAAATTATTCCGAGGACGCAAGCCGTCTCTACCATATCCAGGTGGCCCCCGGCGAGGTGGGCCGGTACGTCATCCTCCCAGGCGACCCGAAGCGGTGCGCGAAGATCGCCCAGTACTTTGCCAATCCCGTACTGGTGGCGGACAACCGGGAATATGTGACCTACACCGGAACCCTGGACGGGGTGAAGGTCAGCGTTACGTCTACCGGCATCGGGGGGCCTTCGGCTTCCATCGCCATGGAAGAGCTTGTCCGCTGCGGCGCGGACACCTTTGTGCGGGTAGGCACCTGCGGCGGGATGCAGGAGCCGGTGAAAAGCGGCGGCATCGTTGTCGCTACCGGCGCCATCCGCATGGAAGGCACCAGCCGGGAATACGCGCCTATGGAGTTCCCCGCCGTGGCGGATTTGGAGGTCACCAACGCCTTGGTGGCCGCCGCAAAAGAGAAGGGCTTCGATTTCCACACCGGCGTGGTCCAGTGCAAGGACTCCTTCTATGGGCAGCATGAGCCGGAGGTCAAGCCGGTCAGTTATGAACTGCTCAATAAATGGGAAGCATGGAAGAGACTGGGCTGCCTGGCTTCCGAAATGGAGTCGGCGGCGCTGTTCGTGGTGGCGAGCTGCCTGCGGGTGCGCTGCGGGTCCTGCTTCCTGGTGGTGGCTAACCAGGAGCGGGAGAAGCTGGGGCTGGAAAACCCCGTGGTCCACGACACCGACGGCCCTATCCAGGTGGCTGTGGAAGCGATCCGGAAGCTGATCCGGGCAGACCAGGACAAATCATAAGGAGGCCTTTGCCATATGGACGTGAAGGAAATTTTGAAGCATGTAGACCACACCCTGCTCTTGCAGCCCTCTACCTGGGCGGAAATCAAGCAGATCTGCGACGACGCCGTGAAGTACGGTACGGCGTCCGTGTGCATCCCGCCCTGCTATGTGAAGGAAGCCAGCGGGTACTTGCAGGGGAAAATGGCCGTCTGCACCGTCATCGGCTTCCCCAACGGGAACGCGACTACCGCCGTCAAGGCCTTCGAGACCAAGGACGCCATCGCCAACGGCGCGTCGGAAATCGACATGGTTATCAACATCGGCTGGCTGCGGGACGGGCGGTTCGACCTGGTGGAAAATGAAATCCGGACGCTGAAAGCCGCCTGCGGGGATAAGGTTTTGAAGGTGATTATTGAAACCTGCCTGCTGACGGAAGAGGAAAAGGTCAAAATGTGCGAACTGGTCACCAACGCCGGCGCGGACTATATTAAGACCTCCACCGGCTTCTCCAAGGGCGGGGCAACCTTCGCGGATGTGGAGCTGTTCGCCAAGCATGTGGGTCCCAACGTGAAGATCAAGGCCGCAGGAGGCATTTCCTCCCTGGACGACGCGGAGAAGTTCCTCTCCCTGGGCGCAGACCGCCTGGGTACCAGCCGGATTGTGAAGCTGGTGAAAAACGAGGAAGCTTCCGGCTATTGAGAAAGGAGGCCTGGGATGGAAAAAGAGCTTGTGCAGCGCATGATTGACCTTGCCGTCAAGCAGATGGATTTTTCCTACGTCCCCTATTCCCATTTCCATGTAGGCGCCGCCCTGCTGGCCCAGGATGGAAAGCTTTACGGCGGCTGCAACATTGAGAACGCCGCCTACGGCCCTACCAACTGCGCCGAGCGCACCGCCTTTTTTAAGGCCGTCAGCGAGGGGGAGCGGCGGTTCGCCGCTATCTGCATCGTTGGAGGCAAGGAGGGGGTGCTCACAGAATACGCCGCCCCCTGCGGCGTGTGCCGGCAGGTGATGATGGAGTTCTGCGACCCGGATACCTTCCGGATCATCCTGGCTACCAGCCGGGAGCAGTATGAAATTTTTACCCTGGGGGAGCTGCTGCCCATGGGCTTCGGGCCGGGCAACCTGGCATGAAGGGGCGAGCCTAAGAGAGGACGGAGGAAATCATGCATACAGTATATGAAAAACTGAAAACCTGCCTGGACAGCGTCCGGGCCAAGACGGATTTTACACCGGAAACCGCCCTGGTTCTCGGTTCCGGCCTGGGGGATTACGCGGAGGAAATCCAGATTGAACAGACGATCGACTACACCAGCATCGAGGGGTTCCCCACCTCTACGGTGGCGGGGCATAAGGGGCGGTTTGTCCTTGGCTATGTCCAGGATGTGCCCGTGGTGATTATGCAGGGGCGGGTTCACTACTACGAAGGGTACCCTATGTCCGATGTGGTGCTGCCTACGCGGCTGATGGGCCTGATGGGGGCGAAGAAGCTGATCCTTACCAACGCGGCGGGAGGCATCAATACCAGCTTTCAGCCAGGATGCTTTATGCTGCTGACGGACCACATCACTACCGGCATACCCAGTCCGCTCATCGGGCCGAACCTGGACGAGCTTGGCCCCCGGTTCCCCGATATGAGCGAGGTCTACAGCCGCCGGATGCGGGAGATCATCAAGGGGGAGGCGGCAAAGCTAAACCTGCCCCTCCATGAGGGCGTGTATGTCCAGCTTACCGGGCCGGCCTATGAGACCCCGGCGGAAATCCGTATGTGCCGCGCCTGGGGCGGCGACGCGGTGGGCATGAGCACCGCCTGCGAAGCTATGGCGGCGAACCATATGGGGTTGGAGGTCTGCGGTATTTCCTGCATCACAAACCTTGCCGCAGGGATGAGCCAGCAGCCCTTGAACCACAAGGAGGTTCAGGAGACGGCGGACCGGGTGGCGGTTCAGTTCAAGCAGTTGATTACCGCAATCATTGGCAGTATATAAATTCAAATAAGAGACCGGAGGGCGTACAGGCCCTCCGGTTTTCCTATTTGTGGTATTTCCCGCCCTCTAAAATCTGAAACCCCCGGTAAATCTGTTCCAACACCATCACCCGCGCCAGATGGTGGGGGAACGTCATGGGGGACATGCTCAGTTGAACCCAGGCCTCGCTTTTCAGCCCGGGGTCCAGGCCGAAAGAGCCGCCGATAACGAAGGCCAAGCATTTCTCCCTGCGGTTGGCCCAGGCACCCAGCAATTGCGCCAGCTCCTCGCTGGACCGGAGGCTGCCCTCTATGCACAGCGCGATCATGCTGCTCCCCGGCGGAAGCTTGGCGCGGATGGCGTCCGCTTCCTTCCCCAAGGCGCGGCTGATTTCGGCAGGGGAGGGGGCTTCCGGCAAACGCTGCTCCGGCAGTTCCACCACCTCCAGGCGGCAGCAGCGGCCCAGGCGCTTGGCGTATTCTGCCGCCGCGTCGATGTAGAAACGCTCCTTCATTTTCCCAACACATATCAGCATGATCCGCTGCATGGCTTGTCCTCCAATATGTAGGCGCGGCTGGTTTCCAGCCGGGGGGCGGCCTCCAGCACCGCGCCAAGCCCCGCCAGGGCTGCGCCTACTTCCGCCAGGGCCGCCTGAGGGGTGTTGTTTTCCTCGCTCAGGTGGGCCAGCACCACCGTCCGGGTCCCGGCCCGGACGCTTCCGGCGGCGTAGGCGGCGGCGTCTCCGTTGCTTAAATGGCCCTGTGGGCCTAATATCCGCTGCTTAAGATAATAGGGATACCGGCCCGCCCGGAGAAGCTCTATATCGTGGTTGCTTTCCAGCAATAGCAGGTCTGCCCCCAGCAGGCGGTTCCCGGCCGCCTCCGTGATGTACCCGGTGTCCGTGAGGTAGCCTATCCGGCCCTCCGGCGTGGTGATGTGCCAGGCGGCGCTGCCGGGGCAGTCGTGGCTGGTGGGCAGGATTTCCGCTTCCACTTCGCTGAACCGGACGCCCTCCCCATAGGCCAGCGGGTGCAGTAAGGGTTCGATCCCGGCGATACGGTAGGCGAGCCGCCGGGAAACTTCGGGGGTGCAGAAAATAGGGGTGCTGTGCCGCTTGACATAGGTTTCCAGGCCTTTGATGTGGTCGCCGTGCTCATGGGTAATCAAAATCCCTGCCAGGCCGTCCGCCGGCAGGCCCAGGGCCGCCATGGCCTGGCACAGCCGTTTGCAGGATAGCCCCATGTCAATGAGCAGATGCAAGCCCCCTCGGGAAAGCAGCGCCGCGTTGCCCGAGGACCCGCTGGCCAGGGTGCGGAATGTGGTCATAGATGTCCCTTTCTGCTTCAAAATTCTGCGGCGGCTATCGTACGGCCGCCAGCATGACGGCGTCGTGAAACTCCCGGCCGAAGGGGTAGCCGCGCAGGACGCCCTCCCGCTGGTAGCCATTCTTCTCCAGGACGCGGATGGAAGCCGTGTTCTCCATACGGGCAAGCCCCTGTATCCTCCGCAGCCCAGATACCTTCTGCACCTTGCGCTTAGCCGCCGCAGGGCATGACAAACCAGTCTCGAAAACATCCCTTTCCGAGACTGGCGCAAAAAATACCGTTAACCCGCGTTGCTGACGAGCAGTTCTTCTTCCGGAAGTTCCACCGAACGGATGCGGCCTCCCACGCCACGGATTTTGCCAATGACGTCCTCATAGCCCCGCTCAATGTACTGCACATTAGTAATCTCGCTGACGCCGTGGGCCGCCAGGGCCGCAATCAGCATCGCCGCCCCCGCGCGGAGGTCGCAGGCCTCCAACTGCGCGCCGGTCAAACGCTCGACCCCCTCAATGATGGCCAGGTTGCCGTCCACTTGAATCTGCGCACCCATGCGCTTGAACTCGTCGGTGTAGCGGAAGCGGGTGTTCCACACGCTGTCGGTGATGATGCTGGTCCCCCGGGCCAAGCACAGCGCCGCTGCAATTTGGGGCTGCATGTCCGTAGGGAAGCCGGGGTAGGGCATGGTCTTGATATTGGCGCGTACCAACGGGCCAATGCGGCTGACCACCAGGTTGTCGTCCTCCTCGTGGATGTCCACGCCCATTTCGCTCATCTTCGCGGCAATGCAGTCCATGTGCTTGGGGATGATGTTGCGCAGCTTGACCTCCCCGCCGCAGGCCGCTACGGCGGCCATATAGGTACCCGCCTCGATCTGGTCGGGGATGATGGAATAGCTGCCGCCCCGCAGGATGCTGACCCCCCGGACCTTGATAACGTCGGTGCCTGCCCCCATGATGTTGGCCCCCATGGAGTTGAGGAAGTTGGCTACATCCACGATATGCGGTTCTTTGGCCGCGTTTTCGATCACGGTCATGCCGTCCGCCATGGCGGCGGCAAGCATGATGTTGATGGTGGCCCCTACGGAGACCTTGTCGAAGAATATGCTGGCTCCACGGACCCGGCCGCCCTCAGCCTGGGCGGTGACAAAGCCGCTCTGGGTGTCCACATGGGCGCCCAGGGCGCGGAAGCCCTTTAAGTGCTGGTCAATGGGCCGGGTGCTGCCAAAGTCGCAGCCGCCGGGCAGGGATACGTCCGCCAGGCCGAACCGGCCCAGCAGCGCCCCCAACATATAATAGGAGGCGCGGCAGCGGCGGGCGGATTCATAAGGCACCCGGCCGTTGCGGAGACGGGAACTGTCAATCTCTACTGTGTGGTGGTTTACATAACGCACTTTCGCGCCTAAGTCCTGCAAAATACCCAGCAGGAGGGTCACGTCGCTGATCTGGGGCATGTTCTCAATGCGGCAGGGTCCGCTGACCATCAGGGCCGCAGGAATGATGGCTACAGCGGCGTTTTTTGCGCCGCTGATGGGGATTTCACCGAACAAGGGCCGTCCGCCCTCGACAATATACTTGGTCAAAGGATCGCACCTCTTTAATAATATATGGCCTACACAGGTACAGTTTACCCAGGCCGGAACACTTCATACCGAAAAATGCGGCAATCCGTGGACATAATCATAGATACTAGGATAGTATAACAGGTTTTCCAATAAAAGCAATGGGGAAGTCTGAAATTTATTAATAAATTTTTAATATTTCCCGGTGAGATTTTGGAAAATCAGTTAAAAAAGCGGGAGGAATTTCCTCCCGCATACCGGTCACTTGCTTTTTACGGACGCGTTTTCCTTCCGCCATTCCCGGGGCGGCAAGCCGTACCGCTTTTTGAACGCCTGGGAAAAATGAAGCTGGTTGGGATAGCCGCACCGGCGGGCAATGTCCCCTATGGGGTCCCCGGTCATGCGCATCTGCTCCGCCGCCTTGGTCAGGCGCAGGCGGATGATGAATTCTTGGGGCGTACAGCCTATGACCTCTTTAAACAGCTTGCTGAAGTAGCTGCGGTTAAGCTTGCAGGCGTCGGCAATCTCCTCTACGGTGATGCCGTGCTGGTAGTTCTGCTGGATAAAGGTCACCGCCTCCTGAATATAAAAATCCCGGAGCGGGCCGGTCTTGTTCTCCCGGCGGGTAGACGAGGTCTGAATCAGCTCGTCAAGAAACAAGCACAGATGCCCTACCAGGTGCAGGGGCGACGCGTCGGGGTGGTCGGAAATATAGAGCATATGGCCGCACAGCGCCTCGCCGCCGCCCTCGGCGGTATAGATGGGCTGGCTCTGGCCCAGCCCGGCGCTCTCCAGACACTCCGCCGCCCGCAGGCCGTCAAATTCCAGCCATACGTATTTCCAGGGCTGGCGCTCGTCGGCACAGTAGGTATTTACCTGGCCGGGGCAGATCAGAAAGCCCTGCCCCGCACCCAGATGGTGCCGGTGGGTCACGCCGTTTTCATCGTTGGACAGCAACAGCCCCCTGCCGGAAATTACATAGTGAAACAGATAATGATTACGGACAAACGGCCCGTAAGAATGGAGCGGCTCGCATTGTTCCCAGCCGTACTGGAAGAGACGGAAGTCGAGGAAGTTGTCGTTGGGAAACATGGAAAAGGAGTACTCTGACATTCGCGTCACCCTCTTTCGTGAAAGCGGCTCAACTGGCTCCGCCTCTTTGTTCATTTTTTGTTATCATAACTTATTTTAGCACATGAACTCCCCCTTGTCAAAATTTGTTTTTGCTTTCATCGAAATTTTTTGAAATTTTGCAATTTATACGCTGCAATGTGCCGTTTGATGGTGATTTCAGGGGATGGCTGTAGGGGCGGAAACGCGGCGGTATTGTGCAATTTGGGAGAAACTGGGTGTGGCATAAAATGGAAAAGCCCCGGCTTGCAGGCCGGGGCGGCAGTTTATGCGGAGGGTATTTCCCCGTATGGGAACGATTCTTTTTGACAGCCTGCGGCAGGCGTCCCAACAGCGGGACGCCTGCCGCCTCCGGGCGTTTATTTCGCGATTTCCAGGACGGCGACCTGCTTCTCCATGCCCTTCTCCAAGGTCAGGACGCTGCCATGCCGCTTGACCTGCTCCGGGGGATACAGGCCGGTAAAATCATCCAGGACGCCCAGCACGTCAAACCCTATCTCGCCATCGCGGTAGTGCATCGGTATGACAACGGGTGCGCCTACGGCGTCCGCCACGGCCTTCGCCTCAGCCCCGCCGATGGTGTAAAAGCCGCCTACCGGAATCAGCACGGCGTCGCATGGCCCGAGGGCCGCCAACTGCTCCGGGCTGAGGGGATGGCCCAGGTCCCCGAAGTGGGCGGCGGAAACGCCGTTTGCAGTGAACTTGCGGATAACGTTGTCCCCCCGCAGCTTGCCGCCCTGCCCGTCGTGGAAGGTCCGGACCTCGACAACGGTGAACGGATTTTCTTTCCCCGTGGTCAGGCGGACATTGTCCGTGTAGCCGTGGTCAAAGTGGTCGTGGCTGCAATAGACCGCGTCCGCTTCGGCATGGACGTCGGGCAGGCCCCGGACCTCGTGGTAGGGGTCCAGCAGGACGCGGAAGCCGCCGGCTTCCAGCATAAAACAGGAATGGCCCAGCCAGGTGATTTTCATCATACGAATCCTCCTTATTGATCCGCCATCTTAACGGCGGTTTCCAGGGCGATCTTCATCATGGTGGTGAAGGTGGTCTGCCGCTCCCCGGCGTCCAGTTCCTCGCCGGTGACCAGGCTGTCGGAAATGGAGCAGATGGCAAGGCCCCGCTTCCCCAGCTTGGCGGCGTTCATATACAAGGCGGCGGCTTCCATCTCCACCGCCAGTACGCCCATCTCCCCCCACTTCATGGTGGAACCCGACGCGTCGTAGAAGGTGTCGGAGGAGAGGACGTTGCCAACCGGCATCTCCACGCCCAGCTCCCTGGCGGCGGCTACGGCGGTCTCCAGCAGCGTGTAATCCGCAATAGGGGCAAAGGGACCGGGCAGGCCGTACTGATGGGCAAAGCTGGAGTTGGTGCAGGCGCCCTGGGCGGCAATCACGTCCCGGAGCTTCAGCTTGGCGCTGATGGCCCCGGCGGAGCCAATGCGGATGATGTTGTCCACCTCATACTGGCTGAACAACTCATAGGAGTAAATGCCCATGGACGGCATTCCCATGCCGGACGCCATGACGGAGACAGGCACGTTCCGGTACGTCCCGGTGTAGCCTTGTATGCCGCGGACATTGTTGACCAGGCGGGAATCGTTCAGGAAGGTTTCCGCGATGAACTGCGCGCGGAGGGGGTCGCCGGGCATCAGGACGGTTTTCGCGAAATCGCCGGTCTTGGCGGAGTTGTGAGGCGTTGGCATAGCGTTCTTCCTTTCTGTTTTTAAAGTGGCTGCATGATATTCCAGTATATCACACATTTATGGAAATGGAAAGGCGGATTTTTGCCGCTTTGCATTGCATCCGGCGGGAGAGGTGTGGTAAAATAGGCGCAGTAAAGGAGGGCTTTCCAATGAACGAGATTATCAGGGCAATGGCAGAACGGCGGAGCATCCGGCGCTTTAAACCGGATATGCCGCCGGCAGACATGGTCAGCCAAATTATCGAAGCCGGGCTGTACGCCGCCAACGGCAAAGGGAAACAAGCCGCTATTACCGTCGCCGTCACAAACCGGGAGCTGCGAAACCGGATTTCTGCCGATAACTGCCGGATCGGCGGGTGGCAGGCGGGCTTCGACCCCTTTTACGGTGCGCCGGTCATCCTGATCGTGCTGGCGGAAAAGGATTGGCCCAACCGGGTGTATGACGGCAGCCTTGTGATGGGGAATATGCTGCTGGCCGCACACGCCCTGGGGCTGGGCGGCATCTGGATCCACCGCGCGAAGGAAGAATTTGAACTGCCGGAGTACCGGCGGCTCCTGCGGGAATGGGGCGTCCCCGGGGAATGGGAGGGCATCGGACACTGCGCCGTGGGATATATCGACGGCAAAACGCCGGAAGCCGCCCCCCGCAAGGACGGCCGCGTTTACTATGTGGAATAGGGCCTGCGGAGGGCTTTGGGGCAGCCCGATGTAAAGAGCGGCAAGGCGGGCCGCCCCTTTTTCAACACATAAAACAAAAGAACCACCCGTTTGGGTGGTTCACTTTGTCGTTTGGTTGGAATCAGCCTACTCGATTGAGCTTCAAGGTCATGGCGCTCTTTTTGTGAGCGGCATTATTCTTGTGCAGAATGCCCTTGGCGGCGGCCTTGTCCACGGCCTTCACCGCGACCTTGTAGGCGCCCTCGGCCTCGGTGCGATTGCCATTTGCGGCAGCGGCCTCAAACTTCTTAACGGCGGTCTTCATCGCGGATCTCTCAGCCTTGTTGCGGGCGTTGCGGGCCTCAGCCACCAGCACACGCTTCTTAGCGGACTTGATATTCGGCAAACCAAACACCTCCTCCAATGGGGGCTATGGGGCGGCTTCTCCACCATCCCCACGCAGAATCATATTTTAGCACGGTTTTTTTTAAATTGCAAGGAAAATTTTCGTATTTCTTCGTCCTTTTTTACATATTTCCAGCCCCCGGGGGAAGGCTAGGGAAAAAACACCAGATTTTGTATCTGGTTTGGAGAGGAAACGCAAGTTATGCTGACCATTCGTACCGATTTGGCTATGGAAGCCCATCAGCTCTGGCAGGAAAAGGCCGGGACTGCCACCCGGCTGTCCGGCGTGGCCGCCCGGGACGGGGAGGTGGAGGGATTTCCCGTGTCCCGGGTGGAAATCCTGAACCAGGAGGGGGAGACCGCCCTGGGGAAGCCCAAGGGGACATACCTGACCCTGGACGTGGCCGCCCTGTGGCGGCGGGAGGAGGACGTGTTTGTCCGGGCTGTCCGGGCGGCGGCGGCGCTGCTGGGACCGCTGCTGCCGGAACGCGGCCCTGTGCTGGCGGCGGGGCTGGGGAATCCGGCCATGACGGCGGACTCGCTGGGACCCAGGATGCTGGACCACCTCCTGGTCACGCGGCATTTACAGGAGGCCCTGCCGGGCTTCCGGAGCGTGTCGGGCCTGGGCGCAGGGGTGCTGGGCAGCACCGGGCTGGAAGCCGCCGAGTGGATCCGCGGGGCGGCGGACCATGTGAAGCCGGCGGCGATCGTGGTGGTGGACGCCCTGGCGGCGCGGAGCCTGGACAGGCTGTGCAATTCCATCCAAATCTCCGATACCGGGCTGATCCCCGGCAGCGGCGTGGGAAACCACCGGATGGCCCTCAACCGGGCGGGGCTGGGGGTGCCGGTGGTCTCCGTGGGGGTGCCTACCGTAGTCAGCGTGGAGACCGCCGCCAAGGACCTGCTGGCCCAGGCCGGGGGCGACGAGGAAAAAATCCCCCATTTGCAGGGCCGGGGCCTGTTCGTCACCCCGGACAGCATCGACGGGAAGGTCAAAGAGCTTGCTAAGGTGCTCGGGTATGGGCTGGACTTGGCCTTGCAGCCGGGTTTGGAATGGGAGGACCTGGAGGCGCTGCTGGCGTAAAGGAATTATAAACAATTCCTAAAACATGCCCCCTTGCTATTTTGTGGAAAAAAGGCTATAATAGCAGGAAACAACGGGGTTTTTCTTGAATGAAACTCCAGAAACGGGGTATTGGCTTGAAACGGTTTTGGAAAGAATGCTTCCTTTTCCAGCCCGGCCCGGACGCGGCCTGGGCGCGGGGAAAGCGGGAGGCTTACTACGCTTACCGGACGGCGCTGGTGCTGTGCGCGGGGCTGTGCATGGGGCTGGCGCTGCTGGTGCTGGCGGTCGGCCCGTACTCGAAGCGGGCGCTGATCGACTATTTGTGCCGCTGGCAGACATTGCTGCTCAATACCATCCCGGTGGCGCTGCTGGTGCTGCTGTTTTATGGAATCCTGGGGAGCGCCTGGGGCGGGTTCCTGGCCGGAGGAGGCATTGCCCTGGGGTTCAGCCTGGGCAACTACTACAAGCTGCAATTCCGGGACGACCCGCTATATTTTGAGGACATGCTGATTCTCCGGGAAGCAAAGGCCATGGCGGGCGGAGACCACTACTCTTTGTTTATTGACTGGCAGATAATCCTGGCCGTATTCTGCCTGGCCCTGGGGGCGGCGCTGCTGCGGCTCCTGGCCCCGGGGAAGGTGCGGCGGAAATGGCGCAGGCTCGGGACGGCGGCGGTCTCCGTCGCCTTGTGCGGCTGCCTTGCGCCGGTGGTGCTGGACGCCGGGCATTACCAGAATACCCAGAACTTCGCCCACCTCAACCAGTGGAGCGCCACACAGAACTATGTCTCCCACGGCTTTTGGTACCCCTTCCTCCACAGCATCGGCGACTTTGTGGAGACGCCGCCGGGGGGATACAGCAAAAAGGAAATCCAGGCCCTCCTGGAATCCTATCCCGACGCGGACATCCCCGAGGACCGGAAAATCAATATCATCGCCTTGATGCGGGAAGCCTACGCCGACTTCTCCCTCTATGGCGTCGAGGGGCTGGACGTCAGCGGCTATGATGTGTATCATGCCCTGGAGGAGGAAAGCTACACCGGGGACCTGGTGACGAACATTTTCGCGGGCGGCACCGTTGACAGCGAGCGGTGCTTCCTGACCGGGAATTACCAGCTCCGGAATTTCCGCGGGAATGCAAACTCTTACGCATGGTACCTGCGGGAGCAGGGGTATGTTGTGGAGGGGAGCCACCCCTACTATCAGTGGTTTTACAACCGGCTTAATATCAACGGCTACCTGGGTTTTGAGAAATACCGCTTCCTGGAAGGGGACTATGAGACCATGTCCCATGCGGAATATCCGGAGGACGCCGTCCTGCTGCCGGAAATCTATGCGGATTACCAGAAGTGCATCGCTGCCGGCAAGCCCTGCTTCTCCTTCTCCGTCAACGTCCAGAGCCATGGGCCATACCCCACCTGGGATTCCGGGGCGGACGAGTATCTGTCAGGGGATTATTCCATCGAGTGCAAAAACGCTGTGAACAGCTATATGACCACCATCATGGAGACGGACCGGGAGCTGAAAAAGCTGGTCGACCTGCTGCGGGACGACCCGGAGCCGGTGGTGCTGGTAACCTTCGGGGACCACCTGCCCTGGATGGGGGATGGGAACGTGTTCTATGAGCAGATGGGCATTGACATCGACCCCAGCGGCGGCGAAAGCTTCCTCCGGCACTACGCCACGCGTTACCTGATTTGGGCCAACAAGGCCGCTGCGGAAATCATCGGCCATGAGGTCAAGGGCGAAGGCCCGGCGGTGTCCCCCTGCTATTTGATGAACCTGGTCTTTGATCAGGCCGGCTGGGACGGGCCTGGGTTTATGCAGGCCATGGATGAAATGATGGCCGTCTTCCCCGTGGTATCCACCAAGGGGCAGTATGTGGTAGACGGCGTGATGACGGACCGGGTCCCTGCGGAGCGGGAAGAGCTGTTCCAGCAGTTCCGGCAGATGCAGTTCTATTGGCGTAATGAGTTCCTGTACCAGGACGTCATGGAGGGCTGACGGCAGGACGCCATCGGAGGTGGTTTTTTGAAGTTCCAACGGATTGCGGATTTAAGATGCGACCACGACCTGCATCAGAAGGATGTGGGGGATTACCTCCACATGCATACAGAAGTGTATGGCCGCTATGAGCGGGGGGAGCGGGAAATTCCCGTGTGGGCCTTGCTGAAGCTGGCAGAGCTTTACCACACCAGCACCGATTATATCCTGGGCCGCACCGACCGGCGGGAGCCGGTTGACTGATGCGCAGGCTGATGTGGTTTGCCCTGCCCTTCGGGGCGGGGTGCGGCCTGTGCTGTTACCTGCTGCCGGAAGGGTGGCGGATTGGTGCGGCGGCAGGGTCCGCCCTGGCGGCGCTGTGCGCCTTCGCGCTGCCGGAAAGGCCGCAGAAACGGGTCCGGGCCGCCGCCTTGGGCTGCGCGGCAGGCATACTGTGGTTCAGCGGGTATGCCGCCCTCTATCTGGCCCCCGCCGGGGAACTGGTTGGCGGGACGTACATTTTTGAAATGGAGCTGACGGACTACGCCGTGGCGTCCCCGGGCGGCGCGCGGTGCGCCGTACGGGTGGACGGCCTGCGGGGCGAGGCCGTATATTACGGCTCCCGCGCCCTGCTGGACCTGGAGCCGGGAAACCGGGTGGTAGACCGGACCAAGGCCTACAGCGCAAAGGACTTGGCCGGGGAGGAGAGCCATTATTTTGTCTCCCGGGGGACGTTCCTGCGGCTATACGGCGGGGAAGCGCCGCTGGCCGTCAATCCGGGCCGGGAGGGAAGCTGGCGGTACCTCCCCCAGCGCGCGGGCCGCTGGCTGCGGATGCGCGTCAACGAACTGTACAAGCCGGACGCCGGAGGGCTGATCGCCGCCCTGCTCACCGGCGAGCGGGACGGGCTGGACCCGCAGTCCAGCGCGGACCTCAGCGAATCGGGGCTGATGCATATTACCGCCGTATCGGGGCTGCACTGCGGGTTTTTGACCGCGCTGCTGGGGCTGCTGGTTTTCCGGCGGCAGAGGATGACCGCCTGCCTGGGGTACCCGGTGCTGCTGTTCTATATGGTGATGGCGGGGTGTACGCCTTCAGTGGCGCGCTCCTGCGTGATGCTGGGGTTTGTGCTGCTGGCGCCGCTGGTTGGCCGGGAGGGGGATGCGCCCACTGCCCTGTCCGCCGCGCTGCTGGTGATCCTGCTGGCAAATCCCTTTGCCATCGCCTCGGTCAGCCTACAGCTCTCCTTCGGCGCAGTGGCGGGGCTGCTGCTGCCGGGAAGGATGATCTACGGCGGGCTGGAACGCTTCCGGCCCGGGAAGATGCCGGGGGTTTTACATAAACTCTGGACCTTCTGTGCTGCTTCGTTTTCTGCCAGCTTGGGCGTTATGGCATGCACCGCGCCCCTTAATGCGGCTTATTTCGGCTCTTTGGCCCTGGTGTCGCCGCTGGCGAATTTATTGGTTTTATGGATGGCTCCGGCCTTGTTCGCCTCCGCCCTGGCCGCTACGGTCCTGGGCGGGCTGTGGCCTGCCCTGGCGGGGCTGGTGGCCGTTCCGGACATGCTGGCCCGGTATCTGCTGTGGACAGCGGGATGGCTGGCGAAGCTGCCGGGACATGGGGTGTATTTTACCCGGCCCGCTGTGTGGTGGTGGCTGCTGGGGACGTATGCGCTGCTGGGCGCCTGCCTGCTGGTCAAGGGCCGGCGGTGGAAATGGGGCGTCGTGCTGGTTATGTCCCTGGCCTGCTTGCTGGCCGTGAAGGAAATGCCCCGGTGGCAGACGGCGGGGGACCGTCTCACCTTGGTGGCGGTGGATGTGGGCCAGGGCGCGGCCATGCTGTTCCACTCCGGCGGGCAGACGGTCCTGGTAGACTGCGGCAGTCTGAACAGCCCGCAGGCCGCCGGGGAAGCCGTGGCGGCGGCCATGGACCAATACGGCTGGGACAGGCTGGACCGGGTGGCGCTGACCCACTATCATGAGGACCACGCGGCGGGCCTGCCCTGGCTGCTGGCCCGGGTGGGGGCGGATGAGTTTCTTCTGCCCCGGCTTATTGACCGCGGGCAGGGCGCGCTGCAAAGCGAAGTGCTGGACCTTGCCTCCCGGCATGGGGCGGCAGTACGGTACGTCGAACAGCCCTGGGCGGCGGCTTTCGGGAACGGCGTACTGACGGTCTATCCGCCTGCGGCGGATGGGAGCGGCAACGAAGCGGGGCTGGCCGTCCTGGTCTCCGCCGGGGATTTTGACGTGCTGATAACGGGAGATATGAACGCCGCTGCGGAGAAAAAGCTGGCGGCGCAGTATGGCCTGCCGGACATCGAAGTCCTCTTGGCGGGCCATCACGGTAGCAAGCACTCTGCCTCCCGGGAACTGCTGGAGACCGTGACGCCGGAAGTGGGGATTATCAGCGTGGGCCAGAACAGCTTCGGCCACCCCGCGCCGGAAGCCATGGAGCGGATGGAGGACGCCGGGATGGTTCTGCGCCGGACGGATGAGGAAGGGGATATCCTTATCCAGGTGCAAAAATAGTAGGCATGTTTCCTCCCCTTGTCCCTTATACATAGAGGGAAAGGGGAGGATTTTTTCTATGGCAATGGCGTGGATTTGGACGGGGATGATTGCGGCTTCCGTGGCTTACGGGCTGTTCAACGGCACCATTGGCGCGGTAGGCAACGCCGCTATGGAGGGTGCGGCGGCGGCGGTGGAACTGTGTTTGAGCATGGCGGGGATTATGTGCCTGTGGAGCGGCGTTATGGCCGTGATGAAGGCCAGCGGGCTGATGGACGGCCTCAGCCGGCTGTTCCGGCCAGTCCTGACCCGGCTGCTGCCCGCCGCCTGCAAAGACCCGGACACCCTGTCGGCGCTGTCGGGCAATGTATCGGCCAACCTGCTGGGGCTGGGAAACGCCGCCACGCCCCTGGGCATCCAGGCTGCCCGGCGTATGGCGAAAGGCTGCGGCGGGACGGCCAGCAACGAATTGTGTACCCTGGTGGTGCTGAACACCGCGTCCATCCAACTCCTGCCCACCACCGTGGCGGGGGTGCGGGCCGCGCTGGGGTCGGCCAGCGCCTTTGACATCGTACCCGCCGTATGGATGGCGTCGGTATTGTCAGTGGCGGCGGGGCTGCTGGCGGCAAAGGTCCTGGGATGGCTGTGGAAACGGTAGGAGGGCGGCAGGTATGGATTATTCCGCGTATCTGGTGCCGCTGCTGCTGGCGTTTACAGCGATGTTCGGGCTGTGGAAGCGCGTGAACGTTTATGACGCCCTCTCGCTGGGGGCCAAGGAGGGGCTGGACACGCTGCTGGGCATTCTGCCCAACCTGGTGGGGCTGATGACGGCGGTGTATATGCTGCGGGCTTCCGGGCTGATGGAGGTGCTGGGCGGACTGGTTGGCCCGGCGTTGGCGAAGCTGGGCATTCCGCCGGAGACTGCGGCGATGCTGTTTATCCGGCCCGTCAGCGGCAGCGGCGCGCTGGCGATCGGCAGCGAGCTGATGGCCGCCCATGGCCCTGATTCATACGTGGGCCGGGTAGCTGCGGTGATGCTGGGCAGTACGGAAACTACTTTTTACACCATTGCCGTCTATTTCGGCTCCGCCGGGATACGGAAAACCCGCTACGCCATCCCCGCCGCGCTGATCGCAGACCTGACCGGATTTATGGCGGCAGCGCTGGCGGTGCGGGTGATGTTTGGCGCGGGGTAAAGGGGCGAACAGGGGCATGGCGCGAAGATGTGAAATAAATTTAATAAAAGGACTTGACAAAACGATGTAAATGCGGTAAGATACTCCATGTTCTGTGAAAGGACGCTTAGCTCAGCTGGCTAGAGCACCTGCTTGACGTGCAGGGGGTCAGCGGTTCAAGTCCGTTAGCGTCCACCATGAAAATCCCTTGGAGCCGCAAGGCTTTGAGGGATTTTTACCTTATCTGGAGAAAAAATATCCCGCGTTGATTAACCCATATCTTGCTGCACTGGGCCAGAAAGACCCCATGCCCGAAATTCCAGACGCCAAAGCAAGCTATGACGATTTCTGCAAGATCGTGCTCATGACGTTCCCCACGCAAGGAAACGCGCCCGCTGTTTCAGGCCGAAAGCTTCGGATTATGGGGAGCCGTTGATGCAGATTCAGAAAATTGACAACTGAATGGAGAGCAGACCATGATAGAACTACATAAGAGGCACCTTGCCGCATTGGCTGCCGCCCTTCTGTCGGTATGTTGGCTTGCCGCCTGTGGGAGCACCGGCGGCAAGGCTCCTGTGGCAGATAGGCAAGACCAGCCGCCGTCACAGAATCAGCCGGAGGCCCCCGCGCAGGACGGCGAGACAACCGTCCTGACCTATGCCAAGCTGTCATGGGATGGGCCGGACCGGGCGATGGTCGATCTGTTCAACCGTACCCATCCGGATGTCCAGATCGAGGTGGTAGACTATGTGGGCAGTGACTACGATATGGCCCTGGCGGTTCAGGGGCGCCAGCGCCTCCTGACGGAGATCGCCTCCGGGAAAGCCCCTGACATTATGGAGCTGGGCTACGGGGTATCCGTGACCGGCGGTTTCCTGCCCTACCAGCAATTAGCCAGGAAAGGATACCTGGAAGACCTGTGGCCCTGGATCGAGAATGATCCCGACTTGGGGAGGGACGCCTTGATGGAAGCCCCTTTCAAAGCGGCCGAGGTGGATGGGGGCCTTTACATTGCGTTCAGCTCCGTCTGGATACACACCTTATGCGGCGCGGAACGCGTGGTAGGGGACCGGACCAGTTGGTCGTTAGCGGACTTGCAGGAGGCATTTGACCGGATGCCGGAGGATTCTTCGATCCTGCCTTTTTATACCATCCGTGCGTGGGCAACGGATATCCTGAAAATGTCGTTGGATAATTACATCGACTGGGAGACAGGGACATGCTCCTTTGACAGCCCCTCTTTCCGCTCCGCCCTGGAATTTCTGCGGGACTATTTCCCCGCCGAAGGACCCAGCGAGTGGGACAATAACGAGGTTACTGACCGGCAAATGAGCGGCCGTCAGATGCTACATCGGAACGTCACAAACCTCACGGACATCGAATATCTGAATTGTATGTTCGGCGGCCCCTGTTCCTACGTGGGTTATCCGGTGGAGGACGGCAGTGTGGGCAGCGCATTCTATCCCGCCACACCTGATGCAGAGTCGCGCCAGATGCTTATGTCTTCCACCTGCAAGGATAAAGAAGCGGCTTGGGCGTTTATCCGTCAAATACTTCTGCCAACCAGCGGAAAGCCCCAGATAGATCCTAAAAACATCCCTTTTGCCGGCGGCATCCCGGTCAACCGCGTCGATTATGAGTATACGATGGACTTCCTCCAGCAGGAAGACCGGTACCTCTCCATTTATGCCCCGGGCTACCTTGATGTAGAGTGTCCCGCCCCAACAGCGGAACAGATACAGCGGTTCAATGACTTCTTCAACAGCATTGATACATTCATACTGTCCGACCTGGCGGTGTTTGACATTGTTATGGATGCCGCCGCGCCCTATTTCGCTGGCGGTTTGGGGATAGACGAGACGATCCAGCGCATCGAGAGCCGGGTGGGGCTGTATGTCAATGAAAACGCATGACCGCACGATGAACTGCCGCAGGCGCAGGCAGAGAAAAAGCATTTTCAGAATAGAGAAGCCGGCAGGCTATGCCTGCCGGCTTCTCTGCGCCCCAAAAGATGCTCGCATCTTTTGGGCGGTACACGCCTTCGGAGGGCTTTCTTGACAGCCGGGGCAGCCCCATCACCCCCACAGCGCCGACAGCATGGGAATAATCTGCTTTTTCCTGGACATCACCTTCGGCAGGAAGGCCTCATGCTCCTTCAGCTCCGTATTAAACGCCTGCTGGAAGGTGTCCTCGCCGCCGACGCACAGGACTTTGCTGCCCTCCAGCAGCACGTCCGTCAGCATCAGCAGGATCATGCTGTACTGATGCTCCTCCTTCGTCTGCTCCATCAGCTTCAGGAACTCGTCCTTCCGCTTTAACTGCCGGTCGGAGTCCACGCAGGTGATCTGCCCCACGCCGAAGTCGTGGCCCGCAATGTGGAACTCCTTGAAATCGGTAAAGAGAAGCTGCTCCGCCGGCTTGTCCTCCGGGGTAGACGCAGAAAATATCTTCCGCCCCAGTTCATCCAGGGACAGGTCGGCAATATGGGCCATCCGCTCCGCCATCCGCCGGTCCCGGGGGGTGCAGGTAGGGGACTTGAACATAACGGTGTCGGACACGATGGCCGCCGCCATCAGCCCCGCCAGCTTGGGGGAGGGCATCAGCCCCCTTTCCTGGTACATCCCCGCCACGATGGTGCATGTGCTGCCCACCGGTTCGTTGCGGAAATAGATGGGGTTCTTGGTCTGGATATCCGCCAAGCGGTGGTGGTCGATGATAGCGATGATGTCCGTTTCCTCCAGTCCCGGCACGGACTGGGCGGCCTCGTTGTGGTCTACCAGCACCACCTGCTTGCGCCGGGGCTTAATGAGGTGGTACCGGGACAGGGTCCCCACCACCCGGTCCTGCGCATCCAGAATGGGATAGCTGCGGTAGCGGCTTTCCTGCATCACCTCCTGCACCTCGTCCACATAGTCGTCCAGGTGGAAGGCGGTAATGCTCTCCCGCTGGGCCAGGCGGCCGACGGGAATGGCCTGGAAGATGCGGCGCACGGTGCGGTAGCTGTCAAAGGGGGTGGAAATAATGCAGGTATTCCGGGAGGCGTCCCGCACACTGTCGGGCAGTTCGGCCTGGCAGAGGATGATGCAGGCCACGCCGAACTCCACCGCCCGCTGGAGCATATCCGGCTGGTTGCCGCAGATAAGGACGGTATCCTTCTGCCGGAAGGGGGGCAGCTCCGAGGACTGGGGCAGGGCCAGCACCACCTCGCCGGAGATGGTGTTCACCACCTCCTCCGTCTCCCCCAAAAGCTGCCCCTCCAATACGCTCAGGATGTTGAACAGGGGTACCTCCCGCAGCCGGGGGGCCTCGACGGTCTGCATGTCGTAGGCGGCGATGTCCCCGGCGGTCATCATGCCCCGCAGGCGCCCCTCGTCATCGGTGATGGGGATCGCGGAGATATGCTTATCGTCCTCCATGGCGGACCAGACCCGGTTCACCGTCACCGCCTCGTGAAGGATGGGCGGCACGTCATAATCCAAGTCCAATACTTGGGTGTGCATGCTCTTGATCAGGAGGGGCGGCTCAAAGCCGAAAAGATTCAGGATCAGCCGGGTCTCATCGCTGATATGCCCCAAGCGGGCGGCGGCGTACTGCCGGTCCCCGGTGGCGTTGCGCAGGGCGGCATAGGCCATGGCGGAAACGATGGAATCTGTATCCGGGTTCCGATGCCCGGTCACGTAAATCTGCTCCATGCTTTCACACTCCTTATCGGGTAGTATGTTCTGTTTTTCCTGTCCAAGTACGTCAAGTTCCGCTTAGCAGCCCCGCGCAGTACGCCGCCGCGTCAAATTCCTCCAAAACGCTGTCCTTGCGCAGGTACAGCGGGTGGTGGGGATGCCCCCGCTTCGACCTGACCCCGGCGGTGAACCACCTGGCGCCGCAGGTCTTTCCCACCTCCACCATGTCCAGGACGCATCGGGGCAGATAGGGCCGCTGTTCAATCACGGTTCCCCACGCGGCCCATACGGCGGGCCGTTCCGACAGGGACAGGGCGTAAGCAAACGCCGCCAGGTTCTCCCGGTGGAGGGCGGGATTCAGCTCCCGCTCCATGTCGCCGGGGCGGGTGGCCCGCTGGGCGTAGACATTGCACATGATAAAGCTGTCAAAGCCGTTGCCCGCGGCGACCCGCTCCACGCTCTTGAGGGTGTTGTCCAGGCCGCCGGGGACGGCGGTGGAGGGGTTGACCCCGATACAGAGCAGGGGGCGCTCCCCCCGGGTCCCCAGCAGATACCGGTACTCCCGGTAGGTATTCGGCACATACAGCCACCGGGCGGCGTCGTAGTCCGGGGACGGTTCCAGGGACTCCCGCAGGGCGGGCTGAAACGCCAGCAGCTCCGTTTCCACGGTGGGGCAGGCAGGAATATGCATATGATCGGCTCCTTCCCATTTTTTTCAGTGTACCACACCGGCGCGGGGGCGCGCAACAGAAATTTGCGGCCCGTCCGCCCGGCCCGGCGCTTTTATACACTGCTGTACCAGTACAGCGGTGCAACAGGCCAACAGTGTGCGGAACTTTCGCATAAATTCCACTTTATTTTAGTTGAATTGCACAAGGAAATAGGGTAAAATCAATTTACACTTTACTATGCGGGAGGAAAACACACAATGGAACACCCAAAGGAAATCAAACACGCCGTTCTGGACGGACACAGCCTGACGCTGGAGGCCCTGGTGGCCATCGCCCGGTTCGGCGCAACGGTCTCCCTTGCGCCTGAGGCCTGGGAAGCTATGGCCCGCTCCCGGGCCTTGGCGGAAAAAATCGCCGTGGAAAAGCGGGTGGCCTACGGCATTACCACCGGCTTTGGCGACTTCGCCACTGTGGCGGTGCCGGACGAGTGGAGCAGCCAGCTATCCACCAACCTGATCCTCAGCCATTGCACCGGCACCGGGGACCCCTACACCGAGGAGCAGGTCCGGGGCATGATGGTTCTGCGGGCCAACGCCCTGTGCGGCGGCATCAGCGGCGTACGCCCCGTGCTGGTGGAAATGCTCATTAACATGCTCAATAAGGGCGTCACGCCCGTCATCCCCCAGAAAGGCTCCCTGGGCGCCTCCGGCGACCTGGCCCCCCTGTCCCACATGGGGCTGGTGCTGCTGGGCCTGGGGGAAGCCTTCTACCAGGGCCGCAGGATGCCCGGCGGCGAAGCCATGCGGCAGGCCGGCATCCAACCCCTGGACACCCTGGTGAGCAAGGAGGGCCTGGGCATCACCAACGGCACCTGCGCCATGACCAGCGTGGGCGCGCTGCATCTTTACGATACCATGATGGCGGCCCGCCTGGCCGACCTGGTCAGCTCCCTGACCCTCACCGCCCTCACCGGGCAGCTGGACGCCTTCCAGGAGCGGATGCACACCGCCCGGGGCCACCAGGGCCAGATCCAGGTGGCGGCGAACCTGCGGCGGCTCACCGAGGGCTGCGAGATTCTGGAGCGGAGCCAGGGGGACCGGGTTCAGGACGCCTACGCCCTGCGCTGCATCCCCCAAGTCCACGGGGCCATCCGGGACGCCCTGGAATTCATCAAGAGCAAGGTGGACATCGAGCTGAACGCCGTCACCGACAACCCCCTGCTGTTCTGCGAGGACGAAGCGGTGATTTCCGGCGGCAACTTCCACGGGGAGCCGATGGCGCTGCCCTTCGACTTCCTGGGCATTGCCTGCGCGGAGCTTGCCAGCATCTCCGAGCGGCGCATTGAGCGCATGGTCAACGCCGCCCTCTCCAACGGCCTGACCCGCTTCCTCACCACCGAGGGCGGGGTGAACAGCGGCTTTATGATCGTCCAGTACACAGCGGCTTCCATGGCCTCGGAAAACAAGGTGCTGGCCCATCCGGCCTGCGTGGATTCCATCCCCTCCTCCGCCAACCAGGAGGACTTCGTCTCCATGGGTACCACCGCCGCCCGGAAGGCGGGGACAATCCTGGAGAACACCCGCTCCGTGCTGGCCTACGAGTTGCTGACCGCCTGCCAGGCCATCGACGTCCGCCGCCGGGGCGGCGAGCACGGCCAAGGCCTGTCCCCCGCCGGGGACGCGGTTTACCGCCGCGTCCGGGAGCAGGTTGCGTTTATGGAAAAGGACCGGGAGCTGTGGCCCGACATCCAGGCCGTGGAAGCCATGGTCCGCAGCGGCGAGCTGCTGGAGCTTGTTCCCTGGCTGGAATAAGCAAAAAAGGTGCGGTGCGCCCTTTTGGCGAAAAGGTTTTGGGCCGGGGGCGCGTTCTCCCGGTAGGGCTTTCAGGTGGCCGTCTCCCCGTCCCGGCACAGCACCGACCGGTAGCCGCCGGAGCCGAACTGTAGCTCCGTACTGATGCGGGTTATGGTGGAGCTGCTCACCGGCACCTGGCTGCGGATTTCCTCATAGGTCTCCCCCCGCAGCAGGTGCTTGGCCACCTGGAGCCGCTGGGAGAGACCGATTAACTCCTGCATGGTGCATAGGTCGCTGAAAAACGCCCTGCACTCCTCCATGTCCCGCAGGGACAGGATCACCGCCAGCAGCTCCTCAATGCCCTCATTCTGGTTTTTATCAAGACGGGTCATCTAGCCCTTCCTCCGTTTCTTCAGCGTTTTTATCCCATTGTAGCACTTGTAAAATAGGCCGTCAAGATTTCCGGCGGCCCCGCCCATATCAAAAAGGAGGTTGTTCCATGGAATGGAATCCCAACGGCGCTGTCACCGTCCGTTTAGACGATGAACTGCCCGCCTGCCCATCCTTTGCCCCCGGCATCCGCCGCGCCCCCCGCCGGGAAGCAAAGCTGTCCCAGGCCGACAAGGCCCTGGCCATCCGCAACGCCCTGCGCTACATCCCGCCCCAGCACCATGAACAGATGGCGAAGGAGTTTGCCAAAGAACTGGCCGAACACGGCCGGATTTACGGCTACCGCTTCCGCCCGGAGGGCAAGCTTCACGGCAAGCCCATCAGCGAATATAAGGGCAACTGTGTAGAAGCGAAGGCTTTCCAGGTTATGATCGACAACAACCTGGATTTTGACGTAGCCTTGTACCCCTACGAGCTGGTGACCTACGGCGAGACCGGCCAGGTGTGCCAGAACTGGA
>CANSSG010000007.1 GCA_947649615.1 uncultured Clostridia bacterium
ATGGTAGAATCCGTCCAGACCTCGATGGTCAGCTTGTCAAAGTCCGTCATGTTCCCTACGCGGGTGTTTTCCACCGTGTAGTTCACCTTGTAGACCGGGGTGTAAATCGAATCGACGGGGATTACGCCGATAATGCTCTGCTGGGGCTTGTTGCGGTCGGCAGGAACGTAGCCCCGCCCGTGGCTGAGGGTGATTTCCATATTCAGTGTGGCCCCGCTGCCCAGGGTCGCAATGTGCAGGTCCGGATTGAGAACCTCCACCTCGCCGTCGCTCTTGATGTCGCCCGCCGTGACTTCGCAGGGACCTACCGCCTCAATGAACACCGTCTTGCCCCCCTCGCTGTGAAGCTTGGTAATGAGCTGTTTGATGTTCAGCACGATTTCCGTCACATCCTCCTTTACGCCGGGGATGGTGGTAAACTCGTGCTGGACACCGGCGATCTTGATGCTGGTGGCCGCCGTGCCGGGCAGGGACGAGAGCATGATGCGGCGCAGCGCATTGCCCAAGGTGGTGCCGTAGCCTCTTTCCAGAGGCTCCACCACGTATTTTCCGTAAGAATCGTCTCCAGGGGTCTCTATGCACTCAATCTGGGGCTTCTCAATTTCAATCATCCAGTACCCTCCTTCTTCTTGGCAGGCCAGGAAACCGGGCCTGCGCGAAATTCAGTTCCAAGGAAGAGCCGCTTCGGTCCAAGGCGCCAAAACGCACTGCGCTTCCTGCATAAATCAAGGGTAGACTCCGATTACTTGGAGTACAACTCGACGATGAGGTGCTCCTCGATGGGCATGTCATTGATATCCTCACGGACGGGCAGGCGGGTAACGCTGCCCTTCAGGGCATTTTTGTCCCGGTCAAGCCACTGGGGTACCAGGACGATGGGCGCATCCTCGCCCACCAGGCGCTTGAAAATAGCGGAGGAGCGGCTGGTATCCCGCACCTCGACCACATCGCCGGGCTTGAGCAGGTAGGAGGGGATGTTCACCTTCTTGCCGTTAACGGTGAAATGGGCGTGGCTCACCAGCTGCCGGGCCTGCCGGCGGGTGGATGCGAAGCCCAGGCGGTAGACTACATTGTCCAGACGGCGCTCAATGAGAACCAGCAGCTCATCGCCGGTCTTGCCCTGGCTGCGGGCGGCCTTCTCATAGTACATCCGGAACTGCTTTTCCATGATGCCATAGACGAACTTGACCTTCTGCTTCTCCTGGAGCTGGAGGGCGTATTCGCTCTTCTTCTTGCGCATCTGACCGCCGGGATTGCGCTCGGTGGTCTTCTTCGCATAGCCCATGGCGGCGGGGGAAATGCCCAGAGCCTTGCAGCGCTTGGCTACGGGCTGCATATTCTTAGCCATAATGAAATAATTCCTCCTTCTTCCAAATCAGACGCGGCGGCGCTTGGGGGGGCGGCAGCCGTTGTGGGGAATGGGGGTGACATCCTTGATCATCGTCACCTCAAGACCCACGGCCTGCAGCGCGCGGATAGCGGCCTCGCGGCCCTGGCCAGGACCCTTCACGAAGACCTCTACGGTCTTCAGGCCGTGCTCCATCGCGGCGCGGGCGGCCACCTCAGCGGCGGTCTGTGCGGCGAAGGGCGTAGACTTCTTACTGCCACGGAAGCCCTGTCCACCGGAGGACGCCCAGGAGAGGGCGTTGCCCTGACTATCGGTGACGGTTACCATGGTGTTGTTGAAGGAAGAACGGATATGGACCTGGCCCTTTTCAATGTTCTTCTTCTCGCGGCGGCGGCGGATGACCCGCTTGCCAGTCTTAGGTGCAGCCATTTTAATTCTCCCTCCTTACTTCTTCTTGTTAGCGATGGTCTTCTTGGGACCCTTGCGGGTGCGGGCATTGGTCTTGCTGCGCTGGCCCCGCACGGGCAGGCCGCGGCGGTGGCGGATGCCCCGGTAGCAGCCAATCTCGGTCAGGCGCTTGATGTCCAGGGCCACGGAGCGGCGCAGGTCGCCCTCCACCATGTAGCCGTGGTCGATGGCCTCACGGAGCTTGTTCTCGTCCGCTTCGGTCAGGTCCTTTACCCGGGTGTCGGGGTTGACGCCAGTCTTTTCCAAAATGTCCTTGGCGCTCTTGCGGCCAATACCATAGATATAAGTCAGCCCAATTTCAATGCGCTTATCCTTGGGCAGGTCAATACCGGCAATTCTTGCCATTAAATTTGCACCTCCAAATTCACTTAGCCCTGTCTCTGCTTATGCTTGGGGTTCTCGCAGATCACCATCAGGCGGCCCTTGCGGCGAATGATCTTGCACTTTTCGCACATGGGCTTTACGGACGGTCTAACTTTCATTTTGCTATTCCTCCTACTTCGTACGCCAGGTAATCCGGCCACGGGTGAGGTCATAGGGAGACATCTCCACCGTGACTTTGTCACCAGGCAGAATTCTGATGAAATTCATCCTTAGTTTTCCGGAAATGTGGGCCAGAATGGTGTGGCCATTTCCAATGTCTACTTGGAATGTAGTGTTGGGGAGCGCCTCAACAACTACGCCCTCAACCTCGATCATATCGGATTTTGCCAAGTGCTCATCCCTCCTGGTCTGGATTACCATCCCCGCCAAACTGGGCGAGGGTCTTGCGAAGGTCGCTGTTGGCCAGCTTTTCTCCGCTTCGAATCTTTTCAGCCGTCCGGCAGTCAAAGCGGGCCTGGAAGATCACATGCTTGCGTTTCTTCCGCTTGGGCCGCTCCAGGCGCCGGTTCTTTCCGTCTGCCAGCAGCAGGTACTCCCCCTCGACCTCCAGGACGAAAAAGAGCTTCCCCTTATCCCTGCCGGCGCTTGCTTTTACAATGTCTGATCGCGCAATGTCCATAGCCAATTTACTCCGCCTTTGCCTCCGGGTCCGTCAGAAGCTCCGGTTCCCCGTCGGTGATCAGAATAGAGTTTTCATAGTGGGCGGACAACCGTCCGTCGGCGGTCTTTACCGTCCAGCCGTCCGGCATAACCACCACACCGGCGGCCCCGGCGTTCACCATAGGCTCCACCGCGATGGTCATGCCCCGCAGGAAGCGGGGGCGGCCTGCCCGCGGCTCCACATAGTTAGGCACCTCCGGGGACTCGTGCATCCGGGTCCCGATGCCGTGGCCCACGTATTCCCGCACAACGGAAAAGCCGTTGGCCTCCACATACCGCTGGATGGCGCCGGACAGATCCGGCAGGCGGTAGCCCTCCCGGGCGTACTGAAGCCCCTCAAAGAAGCTCTGCCGCGTCACCTCAATCAGACGCGCCGCCTCCGGATCAATCCGTCCGCAGGGATAAGTCCCTGCGCAGTCGCCGTGGTATCCGTCCTTGAACGCCCCTACATCGATGGAGACGACGTCCCCTTCCCGCAGCACCCGGTCCCCGGGGATGCCGTGGATGACCTCGTCATTCACGGAAACGCATACGCTTGCCGGGAAGCCGTTGTAGCCCAGGAAAGAGGGCTGGGCGCCCTTGGACTTGATAAACCGCCGGACCGCTTTGTCAATTTCTCGGGTTGTAATGCCAGGGGCTACCATAGCTCCCGCCAAGGCGCGAGCCGCCGCGGTAATTTTTCCCGCCTGGCGCATCAGCTGGATCTCGTGGCTCGACTTCAGGGTGATCATTCTTCAATCCCCAAAGCGGCCAGGATGGCCTGTGTGGTCCCTTCCTTGGTATCATCGGACCGGACAGGCCGGAGCAGGCCCCGCTGGGCATAAAAGTCCACCAGGGGTTCTGTCTCCGTATGATAGACCTTCAGCCGTGCGCGCACGGTTTCAGGCGTATCATCCTTGCGCTGGATCAGTTTGCCGCCGCAGTTGTCGCAGACGCCCTCCCGCCGGGGCGGGATGGCCTCTACGTTGTAGCTGGACCCGCAGGCTTCGCACACGCGGCGTCCGGACATGCGGCGGAGGATCTCCTCCTCGGAAATCTCGATAGAAACGACGGCGTCGAATTGGATGCCGGCCTTTTCCAGGGCCTCCGCCTGGGCAATGGTGCGGGGTACGCCGTCCAGGATATAGCCGTTCCGGCAGTCGTCCTGGCGCAGGCGCTCGTCAACGATGCCAATAATGACCTCGTCAGGCACCAAGGCCCCGGCGTCGATATAGCTCTTGGCCTTCAAGCCGGTGGGGGTACCGTCCTTAATGGCGGCGCGTAAGATGTTTCCGGTGGAGATGGTGGGAATCCCTAGCTTCTTACAGAGGATTTCCGCCTGGGTGCCTTTACCGGCGCCGGGGGCGCCCAATAAAATCAGCTTCATATCCAATCTCCTTAATCCAGGAAGCCCTTATACTGGCGCATGAGCATCTGGTTCTCCAGGGCCTTCACCGTCTCCAGGGCCACGCCCACAACGATGATGACGGAGGTGCCGCCGATACCGATGCTGGTAGCGGTGAACTTGTCGGCCAGCAGAGGCAGAATGGCCACCACGCCCAGGTAGATCGCGCCGAACAGCGTGATCTTATTGAGCACCCGCGCGATAAAGTCGCTGGTGGGCTTGCCCGGACGGAAGCCGGGGATGAAGCCGCCGTTGCGCTTGAGATTGTTGGAAATCTCCACGGGGTTGAACTGGATGCTGGCATAGAAATAGCTGAACCCGATAATCAGGACAAAATAGATGACCAGGTACAGGAAGCTCTTGGTGTCAATGGCGTTGAGCATGCCCGCCCAGAAGGAGCCTTCCGCCGGGGCCGGCAGGAACGCGCCGATAGTAGCGGGGATGGAAGCGATGGACTGGGCGAAGATGATGGGCAGAACGCCGGACATATTCACCTTCATGGGAAGGTTGCTGGACTGGCCGCCGTACATCTTCCGGCCCACCTGCCGCTTGGCGTACTGGACGGGGATGCGGCGCTCGGCGTCGTTGACGAATACGATCAGGACGATCAGGGCCAGGACGCCTACCACAATCAGCAGCACAGCCCACCAGGGCATGGAGCCGGTACGCATGCCTGCGTACATCTGGGAGACCATGGTGGGAACGCGGGAGATGATACCTGCCATCAGGATCATGGAAATGCCGTTGCCCACGCCGAATTCGTTGCACTGCTCGCCCAGCCACATAAGGAAGCTGGAACCGGCCACCCAGGAGACCATGATGACCAGGGCCACCCAGATGTTATCCTGGTTGAGGATGCCGTAGCGCTTCATGATATAATAGTAGCCCAATGCCTGCAAGAAGGCGATGGCTACCGTGGAGTAGCGGGTAATGGACTGAATCTTCTTTTTGCCCTCCTCGCCGCCTTCCCGCTGGAGACGCTCCAGGGCGGGAATGGCTACGGTGAGCAGCTGGATAATAATGGAGCTGTTGATATAGGGCTGGATGCCCAGGGCAAATACCGTAGCTTGGGCGAAGGCGCCGCCGCTCATTACGTTATACAGGCCCAGAATAGTGGTCCCCATTCCGTCCAGGTATTGTTGGAGGAGCTGCACGTTCACATAAGGAACGGGAATGGCGCTGCCGATGCGGTAGATGACCAAAATCATTAAGGTGAAGAGGATCTTTTTCCGCAGCTCGGGGATGCCCCACGCTTTGCGTACTGTTTGGATCATGCTTACTTCACCTCCGCCTTCCCGCCAGCCGCCTCGATCGCCTCCTGAGCGGACTTGGAGAATGCGGAAGCTTCCACCGTGAGTTTCTTTGTAATCTTTCCGTTGCCCAGCACCTTATAGCCATAGACACACTTGCTGAGAATGCCCTTCTCCAGCAGCTTCTCCGCCGTGACGGTCTCCCCGTTGTCAAAAGCGTTCAGGGCGCTGAGGTTGATGATCTCCAGAGGCTTGGCAAAGATGTTGTTGAAGCCGCGCTTGGGGATGCGGCGGGCCAAAGGCATCTGGCCGCCTTCAAATCCCACGCGGACGCCGCCGCCGCTGCGGGCCTTCTGGCCCTTGTGGCCGCGGCCTGCGGTCTTGCCGTTGCCTGTACCGGCGCCCCGGCCCTTACGCTTCCCAGCGTGGGTGGAGCCGGCGGCGGGAGACAGTTCATGCAGATTCATAATCTGGAACCTCCTTACTTCGTCTCTTCGACGCTGAGCAGATAGCCGATCTTGGCGATCTTGCCCCGCGTCTGTGCATTGTCGGGCTGCACGGTGGCGTCACCGATTTTCCGCAGTCCCAGGGAGTTGGCAGTGGCGATGTGCTTTTCCAATCTGCCGTTAAGGCTCTTAACGAGCTTGATGTTCAGATTTGCCATATCGCAGCCCCTCCTTAACCAACAATTTCTTCCACGCTCTTACCCCGGATGCGGGCCACGTCCGCGGGACCACGCAGGCTCTTCAGGCCGGCGAAGGTGGCGGCGACCACGTTCTGGGGGTTGTTGGAGCGCAGGCACTTAGCGCGGATGTCCCGGATGCCGGCCGCCTCCATGACGGCACGGACGGGGCCGCCGGCGATGATGCCGGTACCTTCGGCGGCGGGCTTGAGCATAACGCGGCCCGCGCCAAACTCGCCGATGACCTCGTGGGGAATGGTGGTGCCGGACACAGTGATGTTCACCATGTTCTTCTTGGCATCCTCCAGGCCCTTGCGGATGGCTTCGGGAACTTCGGCGGCCTTGCCCAGGCCGAAGCCCACCTTGCCCTTGCCGTCGCCAACCACCATCAGGGCGGAGAACTTCATGACGCGGCCGCCCTTGACGGTCTTGCTGACCCGGTTGAGGTAGACGACCTTTTCAATATATTCGCTCTGGGGTTTTTCAAATCTAGGCATTTTGTCTCTCCTCCCTTAGAATTTCAGGCCGCCCTCACGGGCGCCCTCGGCCAGCTCCGCCACGCGGCCGTGATACAGGTAGCCGCCGCGGTCGAATACGACCACTTCGATGCCTTTGGCCAGGGCCGCTTTCGCAACGGCCTTGCCCACTTCGCGGGCGGCGGTCTTGTTGCCGCCGTTGCCATCCAGCTTCAGGGAGGAAGCGGAGCACAGGGTCACGCCGTTGACGTCGTCGATCACCTGGGCGTAAATGTTCTTCTCGCTGCGGAACACGTTCAAGCGGGGGCATTGGGCGGTGCCGGAAATCTTGGCGCGCACGCGCTTATGCCGCTTGAGCCGCTGCGCATTGGTATTGGGTCTCTTAATCATTTTTCAGCTCGCCTCCTTACTTCTTCGCGCCGGTCTTACCGACCTTGCGGCGGATGACCTCGTCCACGTACTTGATGCCCTTGCCCTTATAGGGCTCGGGGGGACGCTTCTCGCGGACCTCGGCGGCGAACTGGCCCACCCGCTGCTTGTCGCAGCCGATGATGACCACCTTGTTGGGAGAGGGGACCTCAATGGCGATGCCGTCCACCTCAGAAACAGTGACGGGGTGGGAATAGCCCAGGTTCATCACCAGGTTCTTGCCCTCTTTGCTGGCGCGGTAGCCCACGCCGTTGATCTCCAGCTCCTTCTTATAGGACTCATGGACGCCCACGATCATGTTGTGGAGCAGGGTCCGGGTGAGACCGTGGAGGGAGCGGTGGGCCTTGTCATCGGAAGGACGCTTGACGTTGATCTCGGCGCCCTCCTTTTCGATAATCATGTCGGGATGGAGCTTCTGGGTCAGGGTACCCTTGGGACCCTTGACGGTAACTACGTTGCCCTCGGCCACGGTGACTTCCACACCGGCGGGGATGGTAATGGGCATTCTTCCAATTCTACTCATGTCAAATACCCTCCCTTACCACACGAACGCCAGGACTTCGCCGCCGACATGGGCCGCGCGAGCGGCCTTATCGGTCATGACGCCCTTGGACGTAGAGATGATGGCGACGCCGAGACCGCGCAGAACGCGGGGCAGCTCGTCCGCGCCGGCGTAGACCCGCAGGCCGGGCTTGCTGACGCGGCGGAGGCCGGAAATGACCTTCTCTTTGCCGGCGTTGTACTTCAGCGTGATGCGGATAACGCCCTGGGTGCCGTCGTCAATGAGCTGGAAGCTCTTGATATAGCCCTCGTCCAGAAGAATCTGCGCGATGCTCTTCTTCATGTTGGAAGCGGGGACGTCAACGGTTTCATGCTTGGCGCTGTTCGCGTTGCGGATGCGGGTGAGCATATCCGCAATGGGGTCTGTGATGTGCATGGAATGTTTTCCTCCTCATTTGAAGTTACAGCAAGTTGCTTGCTGTTCAGGCGGCGAGGTATCACTGCGAATTTGGTAATTCACAGTGACCTTTCGCCATCCTTTACACAATTCATATCGTCTGCGGGGGCAGCCGTATGGCCGCCGCACCGCACAGCGGGCTTGGCGCCCGCCCGGGGCCTTACCAGGACGCCTTTCTCACGCCGGGAATCTCGCCCTTGTAGGCCAGCTCGCGGAAGCAGATGCGGCACACGCCGTAGTTGCGCAGGTACGCGTGGGGGCGGCCGCAAATCTTGCAGCGGTTATACTTGCGGCTGGAGAACTTTGGCTCCGCCTGCTGCTTTAAAATCATAGACTTTTTTGCCATTTTTTAACCCTCCCAATCAGCGCTCGAAGGGAGCGCCTACCAGCTCCAGCAGAGCCTTGGCTTCCTCGTCGGTCTTGGCGGTGGTGCAGATGATGATGTCCATACCGCGAATCTTGTCGATCTTGTCGTACTCGATCTCGGGGAAGATGAGCTGCTCCTTGATGCCCAGGGCGTAGTTGCCGCGGCCGTCAAAGGAGTTGGGGTTGACGCCGTGGAAGTCGCGGACGCGGGGCAGGGCCACGTTGAACAGGCGGTCCAGGAACTCCCACATCTTGTCGCTGCGGAGGGTCACCTTGGCGCCCACGGGCATGCCTTCTCGAACCTTGAAGTTGGCCACGGACTTCTTGGCGATGGTGATGACGGCCTTCTGGCCGGTGATGGCGGTGAGGTCGCGGACCACGGCCTCCAGCACCTTGGCGTTGTCGCGGGCCTCGCCGCAGCCAACGTTCACGACCACCTTGTCAATCTTGGGGATCTGCATGACGCTCTTGTACTCGAACTTCTTCATCAGAGCAGGAGCGGCCTCTTCGGTATATTTTGTCTTAAGATTCGGCATTGTTTCTTCCTACTCCTTTCTTAGAGTGCGGCGCCGCAGTGCTTGCACACGCGGGTCTTCTTGCCGTCCTCGATCTTGTGGGCCACGCGGGTACCCTTGCCGCACTTGGGGCAGACAACCTGCACCTTGCTGGCGTACAGGGCGGCTTCCCGGCGGACGATGCCGCCCTGCTCGCCCTGGCGGCGGGGCTTGGTGTGGCAGGTGACCATGTTCACGCCCTCTACCACTACCTTGGACTCGCTGGGAACGGTACCCTGCACCTTCCCCTTCTTGCCCTTGTCCTTACCGGACAGGACGACCACGGTGTCGCCCTTCTTCACATTCATAGCCATTTTTCTTCCGCTCCTCCTTACACGACCTCGGGAGCCAGGGACAGGATCTTCATATAATCCTTATCGCGCAGCTCGCGGGCAACAGGCCCAAAGATACGGGTACCTCTGGGGTTCCGGTCGTCCTTGATGAGGACGGCGGCGTTGTCATCGAAACGGACGTAGGTCCCGTCGGCGCGGCGCACTCCCTTGGCGCTGCGGACGATGACGGCCTTGACGACCTCGCCCTTCTTCACAGTGCCGCCGGGGGTGGACTTGCGCACGGAAGCGACGATCACATCGCCGATGCTGCCGTACTTGCGCTTGCTGCCGCCCAGGACACGGATGCACTTGATTTCCTTGGCGCCGGTATTATCGGCAACCTTCAAAAAGCTCTCCTGCTGAATCATACTAACGGCACCCCCTTACTTCGCCTTCTCAATGATCTCGACCACGCGCCATCTCTTGTCCTTGGACAGGGGGCGGGTCTCCATGACCTTGACCTTGTCGCCCACGCCGCAGGTGTTCTGCTCGTCATGGGCCTTGAGCTTATAGGTGCGGCCAACGATCTTCTTATACAGAGGATGGGCCACCCGGTCTTCAATCGCTACGACGACGGTCTTGTCCATCTTATCGGACACGACCTTGCCTACCCTGGTCTTACGGGAGGAAATTCTCGCTTCACTCATTTCGATTTACCTCCTTCTCTTATTTGGCGGCAGCGGTCTGCTGCTCGCGAATAATGGTCTTGACTCGGGCAATGTCGCGCTTGACCTCGGCGATCTTGACGGGGTTGTCAAGCTGATTGGTCGCATGCTGCATGCGCAGGAAGAAGAGGTCCTTCTTCAGGCTGGCCAGCTTCTCGCCCAGTTCAGCCCCGCTCATCTTACGGATTTCACTTGCCTTCATCTTATTCACCTACTTCCTGCGCTTCCACAGCGGCCTCCCGGGCGACGATCTTCGTCTTGATGGGCAGCTTATGGCTGGCCAGACGGAGGGCCTCACGGGCGGTCTCCTCGGGGACGCCGGCGATCTCAAACATGACGCGGCCGGGCTTTACCACGGCCACCCAGTACTCGGGGGAGCCTTTACCGGAACCCATGCGGGTCTCGGCGGGCTTCTCGGTGATGGGCTTGTCGGGGAAAATCTTGATCCAGACCTGGCCGCCGCGCTTGGTGTAGCGGGTCATGGCGATACGGGCCGCTTCAATCTGGTTGCTGGTGATCCACGCAGGCTCGGTGGCCACCAATCCGAAATCACCGTAGGTAACGGTGTTGCCTCGCATGGCCTTGCCGGTGAGGCGGCCGCGATGAACTCTGCGGTACTTAACTCTCTTAGGCAGAAGCATTACTGAGCGCCTCCTTCTTTCTTCTCGGGACGGGGGCCGCGGTTGAAGCCAGTGCCCTGTCCGTCACGGCGGGGGGGACGGCTGTCGCCGCTCCGGTTGAAGCCGCCGCGGTTGTTGTCGCGGTTGAAACCTCCACGGCGGTCGCCGTCCCGGCGGGGGCGGCGCTCACGGCGCTCCTCGTAGGGCTTGGAGGTGTCGATGGTGCGGGGGGTGGTGCGCAGGGCCTGGGAGAGGACCTCGCCCTTGTAGATCCACACCTTCACGCCGATGCGGCCGAAGGTGGTGGCGGCCTCCGCGAAGCCGTACTCGATGTCGGCGCGGATGGTCTGCAGGGGGATGGTGCCCTCGTGGTAGTGCTCCACGCCGGCGATCTCGCGGCCGCCCAGACGTCCGGAGCAGCAGCACTTGATGCCCTTGGCGCCGGCGCGCATGGCGCGGCCCATGGCGTTCTTCATGGCCCGGCGGTGGGAGATGCGCTTCTCCAGCTGCTGGGCGATGTTCTCCGCCACCAGCTGGGCGTTCATGTCGGGGGAGCGGACCTCCACGATGTTGAGCTTGGTGGGCTTGCCGATCATCTTCTCCACCTCCAGACGGGTGGCCTCGATGTCCTTGCCCTCCTTGCCGATGACCATGCCGGGGCGGGCGCAGTGCAGGAAAATGGTGACGCCGCCGTTGCTGCGTTCAATCTCAATCTTAGGCACCTGGGCGTTGAACAGCTTCTTCTTAAGGAAGTCGCGGATCTTCTTGTCCTCTACGAGCAGGTCGCCGACCTTCTCGCTGCTGGCGTACCAGCGGGAATCCCAGTCCTTGATTACGCCCACGCGCATGCCGTGGGGATTCACTTTCTGTCCCATAAAACCGTCTCCCTCCTTAAGCCTTCTCCGCGACCGCCAGGGTCACGTGGGATGTTCTCTTGTTGATCCGGTAGGCGCGGCCCTGCGCCCGGGGCATCACTCTCTTGAGGATGGGTCCGGGCGTGGCAAACACCTGGGACACGTAGAGCTTTTCCACATCCATGTTGTTATTGTTTTCCGCGTTGGCCACCGCGCTCTTGAGGAGCTTGATCATCGGCTCAGAGGCAGCCTTGGGGGTCTGCATGAGGATCGCCATAGCGGTGTTCACATCCTTGCCGCGGATCAGATCGGCAACGATCTGCACCTTGCGGGGAGCGATGCGGAGGTATTTCAAATACGCTTTTGCTTCCATTATTTCTGCATCCTCCTATCTTACTTGCCCTTGGCGTGGCCGCGGAAGGTCCTGGTGGGGGCGAACTCGCCCAGCTTGTGGCCCACCATATCCTCCTGGATATAGACAGGCACATGCTTGCGGCCGTCATGGACGGCGATGGTGTGGCCGACGAAGGCGGGGTAGATGGTGGAGCTGCGGCTCCAGGTCTTGAGCACCGTCTTCTTGCCGGAGTTGTTCATTTCCTCGACCCGCTTGAGAAGCTCGGGAGCAACAAAGGGGCCTTTTTTTACAGATCTGCTCATGTTTCCTTAGCCTCCTTACTTCACGTTCCGACGCTTGACAATGAACTTGTCGGTCGGATTCTTGGTCTTGCGGGTCTTGTAGCCCAAGGCCGGCTTGCCCCAGGGGGTCACAGGGCCGGGACGGCCCACAGGGCTTTTGCCCTCGCCGCCGCCGTGGGGGTGGTCGCAGGGGTTCATGACGGAACCGCGGACCGTGGGACGCCAGCCCATGTTGCGCTTGCGGCCGGCCTTGCCGATCTGGATGTTCTCGTGGTCGATATTGCCCACCTGGCCGATGGTGGCCATGCAGTTGAGCCGCACGATGCGCACTTCGCCGGAAGGCATACGGACCTGGGCGTCGCCGCCCTCCTTGGCCATGAGCTGGGCGCTGGTGCCGGCGGAGCGGACCAGCTGGCCGCCCTTGCCGGGGTGCATCTCAATGTTGTGGATCACCGTACCCACGGGGATGTTGGCCAGGGGCAGGGCGTTGCCGGGCTTGATGTCCGCGTTGGCGGAGGAGAGGACCTTGTCGCCGGCGGCCAGGCCCACAGGGGCCAGGATGTAGCGGCGCTCGCCATCCTCGTATTCCACCAGCGCGATGTTGGCGCTGCGGTTGGGATCGTACTCCAGGCGCAGGACGGTGGCGGTCATATCCGTCTTGTCCCGCTTGAAGTCGATGATGCGGTACTTCCGCTTGTTGCCGCCGCCGCGATGGCGGACGGTGATGCGGCCGTAGCTGTTGCGGCCCGCCTTCTTCTTGAGGACCTCGGTAAGGCTCGGCTCGGGCTTGGCCTTCTTATCCACGCCGTCGAAGCCGGATACGGTCATATGCCGGCGGGACGGGGTAGTCGGCTTGAATGTTTTAATAGACATGGTTCACTTCCTCCTTACACCATACCCTCGAAGAACTCGATGGTCTTGGAATCCTCGGTCAGTTGGACGATGGCCTTTTTCCAGTCCTTCCTGCGGCCGGGGCGGGCGGCGCCCATGCGCTTGGCCTTGCCGGGGACAATCATGGTGTTGACCTTGGCGACCTTCACGGAGAAAATCTCCTCCACGGCCTTTTTGATCTCAATCTTCCCGGCGGCGGGGGCTACTTCGAATACATATTTCTTATCAGCGGCGCCGGCCATGGAGCGCTCGGTGATGACAGGGCGGATAATAACATCATAAGAGACCATTATGCGTACACCTCCTCGATAGTGGCGAGGGCGTTCTTGTCAACCACCAGGTACTTGGCGTTGACCAGGTCATAGACGCTGAGCATCCGGGCGGTGGTGGTGACCACGCCGGGGATGTTGCGGGCGCTCTTGACCACGGTCTCGTTGACCTCGGGGGTGATGACAACGGCCTTGCCGCCGCAGTTCACCGCGTCCAGGAAGCCCTTGAAAGCCTTGGTCTTGATCTGATCCATCCGGATGGAATCCACCACGATGATCTTGTTGTCCGCAGCCTTGGCGGACAGGACGCTCTTGAGCGCCAGGCGCTTGACCTTCTTATTGACCACGTAGCTGTAGCTGCGGGGCTTGGGGGCGAAGGCGATGCCGCCGTGGGTCCACTGGGGGGCGCGGGTGCTGCCCTGACGGGCGCGGCCGGGTCCCTTCTGACGCCAGGGCTTCTTGCCGCCGCCGGATACCTCGGCGCGGGTCAGGGCGCTCTGGGTACCCTGACGGCAGTTGGCCAGGTGGTTTTTGACCACTTCATGCACAACGTGCATATTGGGTTCGATGCCAAAGATGGAAGCGTTCAGCTCCACCTCGCCGACTTCGCTGCCGGCCATATTCAAAACTTTTACCATTACTCAGCACACTCCCTTCCCTTAACGTCTCGCGGAGGCCTTCTGCGGATTGACGCGGGCAGAAGCCTTCTGCGGGTTGGCGCTGATGCCGGCGTCGCCCTTCTTGACGATGATGGTCTTGGCGGTGGAACGGATGGTCACCAGGCCGCCCTTGGGTCCGGGAACCGCGCCGCGCACCACGATCATGTTCAGCTCGGGGTCAACCTTGACAACGTCCAGGTTCATGATGGTCACCTGCTCCACGCCCATATGGCCGGCGCCCTTGGTACCCTTCATGATGCGGCTGGGGTCGGTGCCGGAGCCGAGAGAGCCTTGGTGCCGGGCCACAGGGCCGGTACCGTGGGTAGCCTTCAGGGTGCGGTTGCCATGGCGCTTGACAACGCCGGCATAGCCGTGGCCCTTGCTGATGCCGGTGACGTCCACATGGTCGCCCTCGGCGAAGGCGTCGGCCTTGACCACGTCGCCTACGTTCATCTCAGCGGCCTTGTTCAGCTTGAATTCCTTCAGGTGCTTCTTGGGGGAGACGCCGGCCTTGTCCAGGTGGCCCTTCTCGGGCTTGGTCAGCTTGCGCTCGGGGACATCCTCGTAGCCAAGCTGCACGGCCTCGTAGCCGTCTTTCTCGGCGGTCTTTTTCTGCACCACGACGCAGGGTCCGGCTTCGATGACGGTAACCGGGATCACCTTGCCGTCGGCGTCGAAGATCTGGCTCATGCCGACCTTCTTACCGATGATCGCTTTCTCCATTGTGATTCTCCTTTATAATAAGGTTATTGGTCGGCGCAGTTGGATGGGCATTGGCTCCCATGGCTGCGGCGACTTGACCCCGCCCGCCTCACGCAAGCCGGCGGACTGATGGGTAACAAAGTTGGTGGGCGGCGGCTGGCCGCCGGGGCTGCTGTAGGGCTTACAGCTTAATCTCGATCTCCACGCCGGCGGGCAGTTCCAGGCTCATCAGGGCTTCCACCGTCTTGGGGCTGGAATTGGAAATGTCGATCAGGCGCTTGTGGGTGCGGCGCTCAAACTGCTCACGGCTGTCCTTATATTTATGGACGGCCCGGAGGATGGTGACAACCTCCTTCTTGGTGGGCAGGGGGATGGGTCCGGAGACGTTGGCGCCGGTGCGCTTGGCGGTCTCCACGATCTTATAGGCGGACTGATCGATGACCTGATGGTCGTACGCCTTCAGGCGAATGCGGATCGTTTCTTTTGCCATTGTTAGTTCCTCCATGTGTTTGTACAAAGTAGTTATAGGTCGTTCCTTACTCTGTACGGCGGGAAAATCTCTTACCACACATCCATGCGTATCATTCCAGCTCATAGAAAATACCGGCGCAAAAAGGCCGGTACATGTCCATGGCGCAGCGATTTACGCTGTGGTAAGGACCTTCTCAGCCGCCCGATTATCGGACATACTCCGCGGAAGTTACCGGCTCTCGCCGCAATCTCCCGCATCATCGCAGTACCCCGCGGGCTTCCACTCCATGGCAGTTCCCGCGCAAGCTTCCTTAGTATAACGTACTTATTTCCAATTGTCAAGCAGATTTTCTCTTTTTTACATAAATTTTTTCAAGCATTTTTGTGGCTTATGCCACGGGATTTCCGGGGGCGGCCCCTGCGGGCCGCCCCCGGAGATTCAATTAATCCCAATCCACCCCAAAATCAGGCCTTGCGGGGTCCATGACATCCTTCGCGTCGTAGAATTGCAAATACCGCTTCCTGGAATTGCGCAGGGTGGTGCCGTCCGGGTGCAGCCGGTCGCAGATCACCGCGCAGATATCCTTCTTAATAAAACTGAAGCTCTCCACGCCTACCGAGCAGAAGACCCGGAAGCCCTGACTTTGCAGGTACTTGAAAATCGGACCTGTCTGGGTCCAGTCGCCGCCGTCGGGGCGTTCGCCGTGGGGATAGTACAAAACCGGCGTCTCGCCTACCAAGCTGCCTACCTCATCAAACCATTTCTCCGTATCCTTCTGGATGGCGTCCAGCTTGAGGCGCTGGCCGCTGAGACGGATGTGGCCCCAGGTGTGGCTCCCAAACGTCCAGCCGGTGCGCTTTAACTCCTCGATAATGGGCTTGACCGCTTCCCGCTCCGCCTGCCGGTTGGCCTCCAGCTCCTCCGTCCACTCCACGCCGCCGTCGGTCTGGGTGCGGTAGCCTAAAATCCCCTGGTAGCCCGTCAGGCTCAGGGACGCCTTCGCGCCGAAGGGGGAGAAATCCGGATGCTCCTCCACAAACTTGTCCAGGGCGGGGATGGCGTCCAGCTCGCGGCTGGTAACCTCCTTCCCTTCCGGGTCCAGGCCCCAAGACCAAACCTTGCCGTCCTCGCCGATGACCAGCTTGTAGGCGAAGCCGTTGTCCAGCATGTAGGGATAATAATTCGTGTCGTCATAGGAGAAAACCAGGGGCTTCTTGCCCTCCGGCAGATAGAGCGTGTTGCGCACCATCTTCGGCTGGCCGTCCTCGCCGGTGGTCTCGCGCCAAACATCCCCAATGTCTACCAGTACAAAGCCGTTGGCGTAGCAGCTTTCCAGAATTTTATGGAACTCCCCCACCGTTACCATATAGTCGTCCAGGCCCTTTTCCTCGCTGTCCCCGTCAAAGGCCAGTTCCGGGTAGGCGATGATGGGGTGGAAAAAAAGATGCTCCACAATCCCGTCATAGGCGGCGTACGCCACGCCGTCCCGCTCCCCGCCCTCCGGCATCACCGTGGGGTCCAGGATTTCATACGGCTCCTTCTCCACAGGCTCCGGGTCCGGCTCGGGTTCCGGCTCAGGCTCGGGTTCTGGTTCGGGTTCCGGGTCCTCCGGTTCTCCGGCAGGCGGGGCAGGGTCCTGGACCGGGTCGGGGGCCGGCGCGTCCGGCACGGGCTGGGGTTCGCCGCTGGCGCAGGCGGCGGTGAACAGCAGCGTCAGCGCCAGCAGCAGCGCGGTGAGTTTCTTCATGTTGTAAATTACCTCCCATTGGCGGTGCATCCCGCCGGATTCTTGTCCTAGTATATCACGTATCTCCCGGAAAGCAAGCCACGATTCCGTATCATACCGGCAACAAAAGGGTAACGGCATTCCCCTGCGGCCATCCCGGCCCTAGATATCCTTCACCTGGTCCATATAATATACGCTGTTCATCGTATGTACCACGATCCGGCCCGTGGCCTTGTCCTTCTTCCAGTCCTGGACCAGGCTGGTACGGATATAGCGGTCGCACGGCTCCCCCCGCTTGTCATAGCGGCAGTGGAACAGTACGCAGTTATCCTCCATCTTTGCCTCCCCGATGCAGCCCTGGTTGGCCAAATCGGACGGCTCCGCCTTGGCTACGCCCTCTTTATCCGTTATGCGCGTGATCTGATACATCAAAACGCCTCCTTATTTGATATTCTGCCTGAAATTATACGTGCCGCCGGTGCATTTGTCAATCGCCCCAGGCGGCGAGAAATAAAAAAACGGAGAATTTCTCTGCGGGGCCTTGACCAAAATGGTCAACCGCGGTATGGTAGCAGGGAAAGGAGGGACGCCTATGAACCCGAAATTCTTCAGCCTCCCCCAGGAGCGGCAGGACTTGATCCGCAGCAGCGCCATGCTGGAGTTCGGCGAAAACACCTTCAAAAAGACCTCCGCAGACGCCGTGGCAAAACGCGCCGGCATCTCCAAAAGCCTGCTGTTCCACTACTTCAAAGACAAAAGGGAACTGTACCTATACCTCTACCAGTACGCCCTGGACGTCTGCGTAAAGCAGTATATGCTGAAAACCTACGATTTCGGGGAAACGGACTTCTTCCTGGCCCTGGAAATGGGGCATAAGGTGAAAATGGACCTGGTGCGGAAATATCCGGGGCTGTTCCGGTTCGTCATGCGCACCTACTATGAGCGGGACAGCATCCTCTCCCCGAAGCTCCGGGCGGGACTAGACGGCCTGATGGAATCCACAATCCGGGACTTCCTTGGCCGGATGGACCTATATAAATTCAAGGAGGGCGTGGACCCTTACCAGGTCGTCCGGCTGCTGCTCCTGGCCGCCGAAGGCATGCTGGCGGAAACCAACGCCAGCACCCCCGAAGAAATCAACGCCCTGTTCCTGGAATACAAGCGCCACGCGGACATGCTGCGCAAGTTCCTATATAAGGAGGAGTATGTATGATTGACATCAACCATCTGACCAAAACCTACGGCAAGGCCCGGGGCGTTACAGACCTGACCCTCCATGTACCCCAGGGCTGCTGCTTCGGCTTTATCGGGCCGAACGGCGCGGGGAAATCTACCACCATCCGCACCCTGCTGGGGCTGCTCTCCCCCACCGGCGGGTCCGCCAAAGTGCTGGGCCTGGACTGCATCCGGGACAGGACGGCAATCCTCGCCCAGGTGGGGTACATGCCCTCGGAAGCCATGTTCTATCCAGAAATGCGGGCAGGCGAGGTGATCCGTTTGTCGGCCAAGCTGCGCAGGCGGGACTGCCGCAAGGAAGCGGAAGCCCTCTGCGCCGCCCTCGATCTGGATGAGCGGAAGAAAATCCGGGAGCTGAGCCTGGGCAACCGGAAAAAAGTGTCCATCGTATGCGCGATGCAGCACAGGCCGGAGCTGTATGTGCTGGACGAGCCTACCAGCGGGCTGGACCCGTTGGTCCAGCGGGCCTTTTGGGCCGAGATCGCGGCCCGGCGGCGGGAAGGGGCGTCGGTGTTCCTTTCCTCCCATGTGCTCTACGAGGTCCAGCGGTACTGCGAACGCGCCGCCATCATCCGGGAAGGGCGGCTGGTGGTTGAAGGGACTACTGAAGAACTGGATATTGAGAACAAATTCTTCGACTACTATGAAGGAGGCGCGGGAAAATGACGGTCTTGCAAAAGGAACTGCGGGCTAACGCGGCGGCGCTCCTGCTGTGGACCGCCGTCATCGGCGGGCTGATGGCGTTGTGCGTGGCGATGTTCCCATCCATGTCTGATTCCATGGGCGACGTATCGGCGCTGTTTGCCGGGATGGGGGATTTTTCCGCCGCCTTTGGGCTGGATTCCCTGGAATTTGGGACGATTATGGGGTTCTATGGTACGGAATGCGGCAACATCCTGGGGCTGGGCGGCGCGTTCTTCACGGCGATGGCGGCCATGGGCCTGCTGGCCGGGGAGGAGGGCGGCCATACGGCAGAATTCCTCTTGACCCATCCGATCCGCCGCACCCGGGTTGCGGCGGAAAAGCTGGCAGCGCTGGCGGTGCTGGCCGCAGCGCTGAACGCGGCCTGCTTTGCCTGCGGCGCGCTGGGGATCCTCGCCATCGGCGAGACGGCGGACTGGGGAAGCCTGCTGCGCTACCACGGCGCACTGCTGCTGATGCAGCTTGAAACCGGCGGGCTGTGCTTCGGCGTCTCGTCCCTGCTGCGCCGGAGCAGCTACGGGCTGGCGATGGGCCTGGCGGCGGGCATGTACTTCCTGGGGCTGATGATCAACCTGGACGCAGGGATGGACGGGCTGCGGTTTATTACGCCCTACTACTACGCCGACGCCGCCCGGATTTTTGCCGGGAAACCGCTGGCAGGGCCTATACTGAGCGGATGCGCCTTGGGCGTCCTGGGCGCGGGGTTCGGGCTGTGGCGGTACGGAAGGAAGGATATCGCCGCGTAACAGAAAACCAAAAGCGCCGGGACAGGGCGGCAGCCCTTCATCCCGGCGCTTTCGCGCGGCATGACATGCAGCATCGAGCAGGCAGTCTCCATCATCCTTTTTCTTTTGAGAAAAAGGATGCGTCCTCTAGAGGACGGTTCATCCAATAATCGCTCCATTGCTGGCGGATCTGGCTCATCTGCCCCCTGGACAACGGCACCCGGTCGCCCCCTTCCAAGGTCGGAAACCGCTTTTCAACGGAGGTAACATAGTAGAAATTCACCACAAAGCTAGCCCCGCAGGCAAAAAAGCCCCAGTTTGCCAGCAACGGGGCCATCTCCGTCTGGAAGGCGGTGCGCATGGTCACGCTCTCGATCTTCTCGCCGCCGGCGAGGTGGTAGCAGGCCGACCGCCCCGCCAACTCCACATACGCGATGCCGTCCACCGGGACCAGCCGCAGGCCATCCTTGGTTTTAACCGTGACGCAGGCGGCCCGGTGCTTGGCGATGGACGCCGCCACCAGGTCCAGCACCTTATACAGCCGCTCCTGCTCCACAGGCTTGAGCAGGTAGTAAAACGCCTGGGCTTCATAGGAATCCACCGCGTATTCCGGGGAGACGGTGAGATATACGATGGCTCCTGTACAGCCCTGCTCCCGCAGCCTGACGCCCAGCTCAATGCCGCTCATCTCCGGCATGACAACGTCCAACACATATAAATCAAATTGCGCCCCTTTCTCCTCCGCAGCCAGCACCTCCGGCCCGGAGGAAAAGACCGACAGCTTCACCGCCAGTTCCGGCCGCTGGGCGGCGTAGACTTGCAGCAGCCTGACTGTAGAAGCCCTCTGTTCCGCATCATCGTCACATAGCGCCATCTTAATCAAGGCTCCGCCCCCTCTCTTACGCAAATTTTACGCAAAAAACAACAATTTCCACACAATCGCTAAAAATACCCCCCACATTTTTTGTTAATTATATCATATAATTTCCAGGAGGTCAAGCGGAGGCGGGGGAGATTCCAGGGTAATTATACCGCGCAAAGAGACGATAGGATATGGCTTTTTTAACAATATGTGAACGCGGGAAGCCACAGGCTTCCCGCGTTTACATCAGTTCAGTTGGAATTTGTTCACCAGATCATTCATCAGCAGGGATTGATCTGTCAACTCCTGGGAGGTGGCGGCGCTCTGCTCAGCAGTGGCGGAGGTGCTCTGGACAACGGCGGAAATCTGACCGATCCCCTCTGTGACCTGGGCAATGGCAGTGGTCTGGCCCTCTACGGACTCTACCACCGAATTTACCTTGATGGTCATGTTTTCCGCGATGGAACTGGTCTTGTCCAGGGCCTCCGTCACCCGCCGCACTACCTCCCCGCCAGCATGGACGGAGGAAATGGAACTCTCGATCAACTCCTTGGTGGCCTTGGCAGCCTCGTCGGACTTGGACGCCAGATTGCGCACCTCGTCAGCCACTACGGCAAAGCCCTTTCCGGCGGCGCCGGCCCGGGCAGCTTCCACGGCGGCGTTCAAGGCCAGAATGTTGGTCTGGAACGCGATGTTCTCGATGGTCTCGATAATCTTGCCGATTTCTGCGGCAGAGCCGGATATTTTCTCCATGGCGCCGTTCAGTTCCCTGACATGGCCCACACTGGCCCCTAGCTGTGCGCCGGCCTGATTGACGAACCGGCCGGTCTCCTCCGCAGCGGCGGCAGTCTGCCGCGCAGTCTCCGCGATGCTGTCGGCGGTGGCGGACAGTTGGCAGACGGCGCTGGCCTGCTCAGCCGCGCCCTGGCTCAAGGACTGCGCACCGTTGGATACCTGGGATGCACTGTTGGCGACGGTCCCGGCGGACTGCCTGATCTGGATGAGGGTGTCTTGCAGGGAATTATGAATCGCCTTTATGGACCGCTCAATTGCCGCGAAGTCGCCTACATATGTACGGTCAATCTTCTCCCGGAAGTCTCCTTCCGCCATCTTCCCCAAGTGGTGGGACACGTCCTGCACCACGTCGTTCAGGCGGAGAATCGTGGTATCCAGGGCCTTTGTCAGCTTGGCGGTTTCATCCTGCGACCGGACCGCAGGCGTGGGGGTCTGCAAATCCCCGTCCGCCAGCTTTTCCAGCCGGATGACGCAGGACCGGATGGGTCCGGAGATGGACCGGCCCACCATCACCGCCACAGGGAAGGTCGCGAGAACCGCCAGGACCACCACCAGGACCGTCAGCATAATGCTCCGGTCCAAAGTGGCCTTGAACTCCCGCTGGCTGGTTTCAATGGCAATGCTCCAATGCTGGTAGCCCTCGACGGGCGCATAGCCCACCAGCTTATTATCGCCGTAGAATTTGTAGGCGCCAAAGCCGGTCTCCCCCTGGATCATCTTCTGGTTCACCGCCGCCACATCCGCCACGCCGGCGTCCGACTGGGCGGCCAAAATCATGTTGGAGCCTTCCTCCACGATGGCGCGGTCCGGATGCCCGATGACGTTGCCCTTGTCGTCCAGCACATAGGCCACGCCGCTGCTGCCTACAGCCAAATTATCCACAATCTCCGACAGGAAACCAGCGCTGATGCCTCCATAGACCGCGCCTGCAAAACGCCCGTCGCGGATAATCGGCACCTCCAGCAGGAAAATCATCTGGCTGCCGTCATTCATTATGTCGGAGATATAAGGCTGCATCGTATCCCTGCACTGCTGAAAGTACGTCTCCTCCGCGTAGTTATAGCCGGTAGAGGAGAATCCGCTGGCATCCATTTTGCCGGTATAGAGGAATCCGTTGCGCTGGGCGATGTCCTCCCGGACCGGAACCAGCTCCGGGGCGGTTGGCTCCGCGTTCTGGAAAATATCGGAAGCGGCGGCCTCTTGGAGCGCCGTCCAATAGTTTCCCATCTTCCACTCCACGGCATCCGCCGCCATCTGGGTGGCGGGTCCTAAGGTCTTCGTCATCACATCATCAATCCCGCTGGCATTCAGGAAGGCCGTGATCACGCCAATGAGTATCGCGCTGGCCAGCACTGCCGACAGCATGCTGACCTGAATTTTCGATTTGATGGATTTCATGTCGGTTTCTCCTCCCGTCTCATATTGCCTAAGACATAGAAAATGGACCTGTCGGTGCGAACCGTTTGTGCGCACCTGCCTGCCCAAGCCGCATTTTAGCATAAGTTGCCAAAAGGTTCAAGGGGATTTTTTATCCTTGTCCCGTCTTATGTGCGCCGGTAAAAAATCCCCTTGACATCTTTTGAAAAAGCTGATAAACTACCCCCTATAAAAGGCAGTGAAGGGAAGAAGTACGCCCGCGCGGCGTTCAGAGAGGGGACGGTTGGTGCGAGTCCCCGCCAAGCGCGGCCGGAAGGCGTCCCGGAGCCGCGGGGTGGAAATACCCCGCCGGAGCGGCCCTCGTTACGGGCGGAGAGCGCGGGTTTATCCCGAAGTCAGGTGGAACCACGGACAAGTTTTTGTTCGCCCTGAGCCATGCGGCTCAGGGCGTTTTTTTGCTCCCGCGCCTGCAATGCCCTGTATATGGACGGGGGAAGGGCGCCATTCTATCCGCGTACCATGTAAGGAGAGGTTTTCGCCGGCGCCATCCCGCAGGATGACGATGCATGGGGCGTATTTGGCGGGCTGCGCCAGGGAATGTAGTAAATATTTAAATATTCAACTATTTTAAAGGAGTATGCAGTATGAAAAACACGGAAAAAACCATGGAAAAAATCGTGGCCCTCTGCAAGGGCCGGGGCTTCATCTTCGCCGGAAGCGAAATCTACGGCGGGTTGGCCAACACCTGGGACTATGGTCCCCTGGGTGTGGAGCTGAAAAACAATGTGAAGCGGGCCTGGTGGAAAAAGTTCGTCCAGGAAAACCCCTACAACGTGGGGCTGGACGCCGCCATCCTTATGAACCCCCAGGTCTGGGTGGCCTCCGGGCATGTGGGCGGGTTCTCCGACCCCCTCATGGACTGCAAGGAGTGCAAGGAGCGGTTCCGCGCCGATAAGATCATCGAGGACTGGTCCGCTGAAAACAGCTTCCAGCTGCCCAAGCCCGTGGACGCTTTCTCCCAGGAGGAGATGAAGGCCTTCGTGGAGGAGCATAACATTCCCTGCCCCTCCTGCGGCAAGCACAATTTCACCGACATCCGTAAGTTCAACCTTATGTTCAAGACCTTCCAGGGCGTGACGGAGGACGCGAAAAATACCGTCTACCTCCGTCCGGAAACCGCCCAGGGTATTTTCGTCAACTTCCAGAACGTCCAGCGCACCACCCGCCGGAAGCTGCCCTTTGGCGTGTGCCAGGTGGGTAAAAGCTTCCGCAACGAGATTACGCCGGGGAACTTCACCTTCCGCACCCGGGAGTTCGAGCAGATGGAACTGGAATTCTTCTGCAAGCCCGGCACGGAGCTGGAGTGGTTTGTCTATTGGAAAAACTTCTGCCGGGACTGGCTGCTGGGGCTGCATATGCGTGAGGAGAACCTGCGGCTCCGGGATCACGATCCCGAGGAGCTGAGCCACTACTCCAACGCCACCACCGACTTTGAGTTCGTGTTCCCCTTCGGCTGGGGTGAGCTGTGGGGCGTGGCCAGCCGCACGGACTTCGACCTCTCCGCCCATCAGAATACCTCCGGCAAGGATCAGACCTATTTTGACCAGGAGTCCGGCGAGCACTTTGTCCCCTATGTCATCGAGCCGTCTTTGGGCGCCGACCGGGTGGTGCTGGCCTTCCTGGTGGACGCCTACGATGAGGAAGTGGTGGACGCGGAAAAGAACGACGTGCGCACTGTCCTGCGCCTGCACCCCGCCCTGGCGCCCTTTAAGGCCGCCGTCCTGCCCCTGAGCAAGAAGCTGGGGGACAAGGCCCGGGAGATTCAGGCGGAGCTGTCCAAGGACTGGATGGTGGACTTCGACGACGCCGGGAGCATCGGCAAACGCTACCGCCGTCAGGACGAGGTGGGTACGCCCTTCTGCATCACGGTAGACTTCGAGACCGTGGGCGACGGCAAGACCCCCGCCGACAACTGCGTTACCGTCCGGGAGCGGGACAGCATGAAGCAGGTCCGCATCCCCATCAGCGAGCTGAAGGGCTGGCTGGCGGAGCGGCTGGCGTATTGATGGATGTAAAAAGCGGAACCGTCCCCTTTGGGACGGTTCCGCTTTTTAGGCGCTGGAAAAGGGATGGGTTCAATCCTGCATTGCCTGCTCCAGGGCGTCCAGCAGCATGGCGCGGTCGATGGGCTTGTAGAGAAACAGCTTCGCGCCGATGTTTTCCGCTTCGTGGATGGTGTCGTCGTAGGCCAAAGAGGAAATCATGATAATGCGGGCGTTGGGATGGGCTTCCGCGATCACCTGGGCGGCCTCCAGGCCGTCGATGCCGGGCATGATAATATCCATCGTTACAATATCAGGCTGGACTTCCTCATAGCGGGCAATGGCCTCATCGCCGTTGCAGCAGTACGCGGCAACCTCAAAATCGCTGCCTTCCAGCATTTCGCAGATCTGATACTCCATTACACGGGAGTCGTCTACCACCATGATCCGTTTTTTCATGTACCTGTTCCCTCTTTCTATCAATTCGAATTTGACTGTTCCGGCTGCGCCGGGCGGGGCGCGAGATGGATAAGCTGCACATGCTCGTTCCGGTCGCCGGCGTAGGTCAGCACGATATGCCGCAGATGGTCCTCCGGTATGTACCGGCCCGCCCGGAAGGAGGGTGGGCTGAACCGGGCGGGGACCTTTGTTTCCCGGTAAAGCTGGGCCACGATATGCCCGCACAGCACGTTGAAATATTCCTTGGCGAAGTCCTCCACGTCCCGGGGAGAGACGTCCTGCCTGTGCATCATGCCCTGGGTCAGGCGGGTGAACAGCGCCGATTCCGCGCACAGGGACAGGCATGTGTTGTACCCCCGCTCAAAGACGGTGTATACCGTAAACAGCTCCCCGTCCGGCACCGTCTCCCCTGTGGCCAGGCAGATGCCCGCTTCCCGCTGGGTAATCTCCCGAACCACCTGGTCAAAAATCTCTGTCAACCGCTCCTGCGGTATTTTATTATCCATGTTTCCCTCCGCTCTGTCTGATTCTGGAAAGGGGTCAGGTCACCACAATCACGCCATTGACCAATTTGGCGACGCACTGGCGGGACTCCCGCCGCAGGCGGATCATCTCGTCCCCGAAGCTGATCTCCGTCTCCGGATAGGCAACGCTGCACTCCAGGCGCCCGGAACCCTTTTCCGCTTCTTTTTCCGACATCTCCAGTTTGATGTCCAGCAGATCATCCTCCAATTGCTTCAGTTTCAGTTCCGCCGTGGACAGGCGGATCCGCAGCTTGCCCAGCAGGCTTGCCTTGGCGGGGCTGTCTAACTGGCACTCCAGCTTTTCTACCTCCACCGCCAGTTCCTTCAGCTCTCGTTTGACCATCTCCCGCTCGAAGTTAGTGCAGGGGAGTCCCCCCAGGGCGATGGCCGTCCGGCACTCTGACGGCGAGCCTACCGCCCGGGCGCTGACCATCTTGGCCGCCCAAATCCGGCCGCCGATGATGCTCCCCCGGCCGGAGCGTACCACCACTTCCCCGTCGCAGTACACCTGCCCGTTGATAATGCAGTCGGTTTGCAGGTTTTCCCGGACGAAGATGGTGGAATTTTCAATGTATTTGGAGAACACGCTCCGCTGGACGCGGATGACCGTGCTGCCGTCCCCCAGGATGCCCTTGACCACAATCAGGTCGCCGCCGGCCTCCACGGTGCTACCCGCTTCCACCACGCCGCCCACCTGGATGTTGCCCATGGCCCGGACGGTGAAGCCGCTGAGCACATCGCCCGCTACGTTCACATCCCCCAGGAAGTTGATGCTGCCGGTGGAAAAATCGACGTTTCCGGGGATGTCCAGCACCGGCTTCACCTGGAAGCTGCGCCCGGTATATTCCACATGGCCGGCAATGGAGGCCAGCAGGGACAGGCCGTCCTCGCTGATCTCCGTATTCCGCCCCTTGGGAAGGGGGACGTGCCTGCCTCCCTTGGCGGGAATCTCCTGGTCCAGCACCGTGCGGCCCGGCTCGCCCTCGGTCGGCTCGATGAGGCGGCAGATTTCCTGGTCCTGCTTCACGTTGCGGATGAGGTTCAAGGCGGTGTAGTCCACCTGGTCGTATTCGTCCACCTCCAGCACCCGCTCGATGACCCGGGGGAAGTTGTCGATGATGTTGCCGTTCTCGCCGTCGAAGGCTGGCTTGCCCACCGCCACCAGGTACAGGGTAAAATACCGCTTCTGCTCCCGGTAGAGACGGTCCAGCAGCTTGCTGTTCAGGCCGTAGAGTATCCCCCGCTCCGCCAAGGTCTGGTAGAGCAGGTTCCTGGTCAGCTCCTTCCCCTTCCCCACCGGCGGGAAGACGAACAGCCACGCGTAAAGCTTATCCGCCGAGAGGAAGAAGCAGGGAAGGGCGTCCAGGGACACCGCCTCCGGCTCGTTCTTCTTTTGCTTGCCGTCCGGCTTCTCCTCCTGCTTTTCGTTGTTTTTGGCTTTATCCTTCGCCTTCTCCGGGGGCTTGTTCCGCCGGCCGCAGATTTCCTTGAGCCGCATGGTACACGCCTTGTTCAAAACGGAGCGCAGCCGGTTTTTTTCCCGCTTCACCACCTCCGGCGGCAGCGTACCGTCCTCATCCAGGCAGATGCGGGGCGCAGGCAGCTGCCCCATGGTCTTCCGGCTCATCTGGTAGAGCTGGTACAGGGGATGCTCCTGGGGCAGTTCCAGCACGGCCGGGTTCAGATCATGGAAGGACAATTCCTCCTGGCCCTCGCCTGCCGGCGCGGCCTGTACGGTATGGACGGGTTCATTCTCCGCTTCCTTTTCCGGCGCGGGGTTGAACAGGAGTGATTTTAATTTTTTCCTGATTGACATTTTCGCAGCACCGCCATTTCCGAATAAATTCTACCACCATTATACGCAATCCGTCCACTCTTTACAAGGCCTATTTTAACATTCCGGAAAATTCCGGAAACAGCCGGGCAAACCCGCCAGGCGGGCCGTCAGCATGCCCGGGACGCCTGCAAGGCCGCGTCGTAAAGTTCGTTCCTGGACAGGCCGGTGTCGGCGGCAACCTGCCGGACGGCGTCCTTCATCCGCTCGCCCCGCTCCCGGCGCTCCAGCACCATGGCCACGCCCTGGGCCAAATCCACGGCGTTCTCCGCCGCCCGCTCCCTGCCGGCCAGCACCAGCACATACTCCCCCCTTGGCTCGTTGGTTTCGTACCACGCCGCCGCCTGGGACAGGGTGGTTCGCATGACGTCCTCGTGGAGCTTGGTCAATTCCCGGCACAGGGCGGCCCGGCGGTCGCCAAAAGCTTCCAGCAGGTCGGCCAGGGTGGCCCGCAGGCGGTGGGGGGCTTCGTAAAAGAGGATAGTCCGTTCCTCCCCCAGCAGCCCTTGCAGCCGCTCCCGGCGTTCCGCCCGGTTCACCGGCAAAAAGCCCTCAAAAACAAACCGTCCAGTAGGCAGGCCGCTGACCGCCAAGGCGGAAATCAGGGCGCAGCAGCCCGGAATGGCCTGGACGGCTACGCCGTTTTCCGCACAGAGGCGCACGATGTCCTCGCCGGGGTCGCTGATGGCGGGGGTCCCGGCGTCGGTCACCAGGGCGCAGTCCTCACCGGCCAGCAGGCGGCCCAGCACCGCCTGGCCTGCGGCGGCCCGGTTGTGCTCATGGTAGCTGACCATGGGCTTTTTCAACGCAAGATGGCGCAGCAGCTTCATGGTGACGCGGGTGTCCTCCGCAGCGATGAAGTCCGCGCCGCCCAGGACGGCGGCGGCCCGGGGGCTGAGGTCCTGCAAATTGCCGATGGGCGTCGCCACGAGATACAGTGTTCCGCTCATAGAAATCCTCCTTGCGGTTTTCTGAAGGTATCATATCATTTTTGGAGGGAGTTGGCAAGGCGGCGCACAAAGGGCAGCCGCTAAATTCCTCATGCCGCCAAGGGGTTGCACAGCGAAAAAACGGACATCAGCCGCCGCGCGCTTTGAAGAAGAAGCGCACGGCGGCTTGAACGCATAGGGCGGTGATTCCAATTTACTGCGGGCTATTCGGCTTCCGGCGCTAAAACGCCTATAAAACGCCCTCCAAACCCAGCAGCGCGGTTTTAATACGCAGCCCCCCGGTGTATCCCACCAGCTTTCCGCCCGCGCCGATGATCCGGTGGCAGGGGATGATGACAGGGATCGGGTTCCGGCTGTTGGCCTGCCCCACGGCGATAGCCGCGCCGGGCTTTCCAATCCGCTGGGCAATCTCCTTATAGGTGGCCGTGGTTCCATAAGGCACCGCCAGCAGCGCGTCCCAGACCTTCTTCTGGAAGCTTGATCCCGCCGGGGCTAACGGCACGGTAAATTCCCGCCGCGCTCCGGCAAAATACGCCGCCAGCTCCTCCGCAGCCTGTTCCAGCACCGGGGACGGGCGGTCCCCCGCTTCCCGCACATCCCCGAAGGCCAGCCCCGTCAGCGCTTCCCCCGTTCCGGAGAGGGTCAGCGGGCCGAGGGGGCTGACGGTCAAAAGCTGATGCGCGGCCATATCAGAAAATTGAGATGGTCCAGCGGTTTTCATACCGGTCCCCGGCGTCCAGGGAAATCAAATCATTCTGCTGGGACAAATCCTCCACCACGCCCTCACGGGAGGGCAGGCTTACCCAAGGCTCCAGGCACACATAGGGCGCGTCGGTCTTCGGCTGATGCCAAATCCCCAGATACCGCATCTTGGGGCAGGATAGGGTCAGGCCCCGGCTCCCCTCCCCGGCGGAGAGGGTGACGGTGCGCTCAAAATCCTTTAAAATGATGGCATCCTGATCGAACAGCGCATGCCGCAGGGGCAGCTCCACCCCATTTACCAGCGGATACGCCTGGTCATGCCCGCCGACCATGTAATTTTCGCTCAGCATCACCCGGCAGGGATGGCTGGGACGGGCGAAGGTCAGGCGGTAGTCTTCAAAAGCCTTCCCCTCCTCCAGGGGTACCCGGAAGCCGGGATGCCCGCCCAGCCCAAAGAACATAGGCTCCCCACCCCGGTTCTCCACGGCGTAGAGGATCACCAGCGTACTGTCCTCCAGCACGTAGGAAACATCGAAGTGGAAAGAAAAGGGGTAGATCCTCCGGCTCTCCTCCGTGTCGGAAATGCGCAGGGTAAGGTTTTCCGCCCCGCTGTCCAGGACGGAGAACTCCGTAAGCTTGGCAAAGCCATGGCGGTTCATCGGATATTCCTTGCCGCCGTAGGCGTAGCAGTCGTTGGTCAGCCGCCCCACATAGGGGAAGAGGTTCGGCGCACGGCCCTTCCAGTAGGCGGGGTCGCCGTTCCACAGGTATTCCACCCCGCCGGCGGCGGTAATGGACATAAGCTGCGCCCCCAGGCTGTCAACGGTAACGGTCATCGCGGTATTTTGAATGGTATGCAGCATAATGGGTTTTCCTCCTGTCAGCAGTTGCATTTAAATCGCAAACTCTTATGTAAAATATGATACTAAAGTTCAGGCAGAAAAGCAAGTAGCCGCCGCAAAAATTCCCGGAAACACTGGAAACATTTTGCACCGGATTTCCCCCCGGTTTCGTCCATACTAAGGGGGCAGCCATCAAATTTCGATGAACCATGGAGAGAACGCAATGAACGAAACCACCACCCCGGCGGAAAACCGCCTGCGATATGAAAAATCCCCCTACCTGCTCCAACACGCCCAGGACCCGGTCCATTGGTGGAGCTGGTGTCCCGGCGCGTTCCACGCGGCGAAGCAGGAGGACAAGCCCATTTTCCTGTCCATCGGCTACTCCGCCTGCCACTGGTGCCATGAAATGGCCCGGGAAACCTTCCAGGACCCGGACGCGGCGGCGGCGCTGAACCGGGATTTCATCGCCGTGAAGGTAGACCGCGAGGAGCGCCCCGACATCGACGCGGTCTACATGGCGGCATGCCAGGCCCTCACCGGCTCCGGCGGCTGGCCGCTGACGGTTTTAATGACCCCGGACCAGCAACCCTTCTGGACGGGTACCTACCTGCCCCCCAGGGGCCGGCACGGCCAGCTTGGCCTGACCGAACTGCTGGATGAGACCGCCCGCCTGTGGCATTCCGACCGCCAGCGGCTTCTGGACTTGGGCCAGAAGGTGGCCCGGCACATCGCCTATGAACCGCCCTCTTCCCCTGTTCCGCCGGACCGCGCCCTGCTGCTGGAAGCGGTGAACCAGCTCCGGCGGCGGTACGACCCTCAAAACGGCGGATTTGGCGGCGCGCCCAAGTTCCCCTCCGCCCACGACCTGCTGTTCCTTCTTGCCTACGCCCGGAGCGAGGGGGACGAGCTGGCCCGCGAGATGGCCCTGACCACCCTGGAGCAGATGTCCCGGGGCGGCATTTTCGACCAAATCGGCGGCGGCTTCTGCCGGTACAGCACCGACGCCGCCTGGCGCATCCCCCACTTTGAAAAGATGCTCTATGACAACGCCCTGCTGGCCATTGCCTACCTGGAAGCCTACGCCCAGACAGGGCGCGAACGCTTCCGGGAAATCGCCTGCCGCACCTTGGCCTATGCCCTGGATGAACTCCGCCTTCCCGGCGGCGGCTTTGCCTGCGCCCAGGACGCGGACAGCGGCGGCAGGGAAGGCGGCTATTACCTCCTTACCCGGGCCGGGCTGGCGGAGGTGCTCTCCCCCGCCGAAGCCGGGGCCGTCTGCCGCCGCCTGTCCATCGGCGGCGCCGAAAGCGTCCCCCACCTGCTGGACGACCCCGCCTACGCCTCCTTCTGGACGGAGCACGGCGAAGCCTGCCGCAAGGTGGCAGCCTACCGCCGCCGCCGTCCCCTGCACCGGGATGAAAAGGTGCTCACGGCATGGAACGCCATGATGATCGCCGCCCTCGCCAAAGCAGGACGCGTCTTAGGCGAAGAACGCTACCTCCGGGCCGCCCAGGACGCCCGGCTGTTCCTCAAGACCCGCCTGACCCAGCCTGACGGCCGTCTCTGGCACTGCTGGCGGGGCCGGGAAGCGGCCATAGAGGGCCAATTGGAGGACTACGCCTTTTACTGCTGGGCGCTGGTGGAGCTGTATGAATCCACCTTCGCCCCCGCTTATCTCCGGGAAGCGGCAAACCTGGCGGGCCAGATGAAAGAGCAGTTCTGGGACGAAGATTCCGGCGGCTTTTACCGCACCGCCGCCCAGGCCGGCCGCCTGCTTGTCCGCCAAAAGGATTCCATTGACGCCGGTACGCCCTCCGGCGGCGGGGCGGCGGCCCTGGCCTTGACGAAGCTGGCCCGGCTCACCGGCGCGGACGGTTTCCACACCCTGGCCCAAAGCCAGCTTGCGTGGCTGGCAGGGGATGCCCGGGATAATCCCGCCGCCCGGTGTTTCGCCCTCTATGCCATGACGGAGACACTCTATCCCCGCCGTGAACTGGTGTGCGTATCTTCCGGCGGGATTCCCCCGTGGCTGGCGGGCGTGGGCGAAGCCTACCGCCTGTCCGCAGCAGCAAAGACTCCGGACAACGCCCGGGCCTTAGCCAACCTCATCCCCCGCACAGCGGGCTATCCCCTTCCCGGCAGGGGTGAGACGCTGTATTATCTCTGCCGGGAAGGGTCCTGCGCACCGCCTGTAGACACGCTGGACGCCCTGCGCGGCCTGCTTGCCGCCGGGCGGGAGCTGGTCTTGGGATAAAAAACCTCCGCCGTCCGGGGCTGGCCGGACGGCGGAGCGTTTTCCCATTCCGCAGGGTCCGTAAACCGCCGGGAAAAGCCCGGAAATGCCGCACCGGCAGAAAATTTGTCGTTATGTCAACGAACCTGGCGGTAAGTTTTCCACGGAAACTAGGGTTCCAGCGTTTTCCACCGTCTGTTGAAAACCATCTCTAGGACTTGCAAATAGAAGAAAAAGCCCTGTGGAAAACTCTGTGGAAAATGTTTATAACTTCTCGTACTTAGAATTATGCAAAAACTTATGTAAACAGCCGGAATAAAACAGCAATTATATAAACCGCATATATTTTGTCGAAACCCATGGAAAATCATCTGATTATCCAAAATTCAAAAACAAATTGCAGGCAAATCATTTGCGTAACATTGCCATAATCCGGCGAACTTTAGGGAAAACCGCCGGAACTCCTCCATCCCGTCCAGGATAATACAGTTGGTATTAGAACAGGTGGTGAAAAGCGGGGATTGATACATGTGTGGTATCAATCCCCGCTCTATACACTTTTTGCGCAAAATCCCTTCCCTGACCCATCGCTATCTCTGCTCATCCACATCCAGCGATGCCTGCCGCTGGATCAGGCAGCTCTTTTTAGAACCTGTTACCCATGGCAGGGGCAGGTGGGGTTCTTCTTTGCCGCTTCCCTATACTCGCTAGCGCTATGCCCGTGGTCTGGGTTCTGGCAAATTTCGTCCGGACACCAATGGGTATGGGCTGCATCGGTGCAGGTGATATCTTCACAGCCCATGCTGGTATAAAAGCAATATGAGATATGCTCCGGATCATTCTCTACAAGATCAAACACCTGCTCGAAAGGGAATTCCGGCGAACATGTGAGTATTAAATGAAAAAGCCGGTCGGAGTACTTAAGCGGCACGGTAAATTGTGGTTTAGCTGACATCTTGCCGCTTGCCTGCGCCGTTTGACTGGACCCCGTATATGGGCCGGCTTCTGAAGGGACACATATGGCGTTCGCGGCAGTTGTTCCTAGAAGCAAAAAGGCCAATACGAAAGCGATTGCTGCCTTCTTCATAATATTACCTCCTCACTTAATAATCAGGGACAGCCATAGTTATTCCATAAATAGTACGGTCTGTAGCAGGGACCCGTTTGGTAATTGTCACACGCCGCCAATGCACAAGACCTTGAGCGGTCAGCTCCGAGAAATGCATTGCATTCCGGGCATATCATGAGATATCCTTTATAAGTTATCAGGTGGGACGCATTGCGGGGGTTTTCGGTACGCTTTGATTTCTTGACAAATATATAATACCACACTTTTCCAGACAATGCAAGCGATTTTTATTTATTTTTAACATTTATTTAGTTTCAACCTGTCCATTAGTTCGTTGTTTTGTACTATTTTACCATTAATTCCTTTACCAGCGCCTCGTCCGGGGTGACATAGGCGGTCTGATAAGGGTCATAGACCACCATGCCGGGACGGGCGCCGTTGGGCTTTTTTACGTTGCGGACCTGGGTGTAATCCACCGCCACCTGGCCGCCCTCGCGGCCCTGGGAATACCACGCCGCCAGCATCGCCGCCTCCGTCATGGACTGCCCGTCCGGCTCACGGCCCTGGGTGCATAGAATAACATGGGACCCGTGTATCCGCTGGGTGTGGAACCAGTAGTCCGACTTGTACGCCTCCCGCACAAGCTGGTCGTTCTGTGTGTTGCTCCGCCCCACTAGGATACGGAAGCCCCCGCTGGACAGGAAGGCGCGGGGCCTGCCTGCGGCCCGCTTTGGCTCCTTTTTCCCCGGCGCGGGGCCTTTCAGGCACCCCGCTTCCCGCAGCTCCCGGCGGATGTCGGCAAAGTCCTGCTCCGTCTCCGCCCGGGTCAGCTCGTCCAGCACACTCTCCAGCCAGTCCCGCTCCCGCCGGGCGATGGCCATTTGCTCCGTGAGGTATACTTCCGCCGTCTTCGCCTTGTTGTACTGCTTGAAGTATTTCGCCGCGTTCTGCTGGGGCGTCAGCAGCGGGTCAAGGGGTATCTCCACCTCCGCGCAGGCCGGATCGTAGTAGTTCTGCGCCCGCAGCGCCGCCGCCCCCCGCTCCATGCGGTAGAGGTTGGCGGTGATGAGTTCGCCGTATATCCGGAGGCGGTCACGGTCTTGGGTTTGGACGTATTCCTTCTCTTGGAGGGCTAACTTGCGCTTGGCGCGGTCCCTGGCGTTGGACGCGGCGCGGCGGAGGTCCTGGCCCCGCTGGCGCACCCGCTCAAGCTGCTCCCGGGTCTCATAAAAGGCGTCCAGCATGGGGGAAAAGGCGTCCCAGGCCTGGACCTCCATGCTCCCGCCATACTGGCGGATGGGGAGGTAGGAAAAGTCCGACGGCTTCCCCTCCCGCACCAGCATATACGGGGAAAACGCCCCCGCCAGGACGCCGGCCTGCCATTGGAAAAAGCTTTCCGCCAGTGCGGCGGCACAGCCGCCCACCGCCCCGTCCCCGCCGGCGCAGTGGGCGATTTCACGGCAGACCAGGGGCGACAGGCCGAAAAAGCTGTCCAGAAGGAAGTCGCTGGCGGGGCGTTCCGGGTTGGCCAGCGTTAAAAGGCGCTTGAAATCTTCCCGGCTGGCGGCCAGCGGGTGCGCCTTTTCCTGCGCGGGGGGCAGGTGGTAGAACAGCCCCGGCAAAACCTGCCTCCGCTCGCTCATCTCCATATCGACCCGCCGGAGGCAGTCAATAATCCGGTCCTGGCCGTCCATGAGAACCAGGTTCGAATAGCGGCCCATGCACTCCACGGCCAATTTCCGCTGGCCCTGCTCGCCCATTTCATCCACAATCTCAAAGCACAGGAGCACAGCCCGCTCCAAGGCGGGCTGCTTGATGGACGCCAGCTTTCCGCCGGTCAGATGCTTGCGCAGGAGCATGCAAAACATGGGGGGCGAAGCCGGGTTCTCCCGGGCCGCCCGGGTCAGATGTATCCGGGCCTGATTTGCTCCCGCGCACAGCAGCAGCTTTTGGCCGCCCCGCAGGGCCAGCACGACTTGATCCCGGGCAGGCTGCTGCACCTTCTCCACCCGCGTTCCCACGATCGTATCGCGCAGTTCCCGGACTACGCCGGACATGCATACGGCATCAAATGGCATCGTTTTCTTCCTCCATCATGACGTTAAAAAGTTCGTTGATCCGTTCCCGTTTTCCCCGCAGGTACAAGTCCCCCAGCAGGCACTCCAACGCCGTCGCCTTCAGATAATCGCTCCGGCTGGCGTTGTGGGGGATGGTATGGACGTGGGCGTTGCGGCCCCGCTTATAAACCGCCGATTCCTCCGGCGTCAGAAGCGGCAGGATGCGCTCCGCCCGGCGGGCCTGAGACGGGGCGCGGACAAGCTCTACGGCAGCGCGGTGCAGGCCCTTCCCCGTAGCCCGGCCGTGGGCGCACAGCCAGGTGCGGACCAGCAGCTCATACACCCCGTCCCCTAAATGGGCCAGGCCAATGCTGCTGATGGCCCGAATCTGGTCGTCGGCCAGGCGGATATGAAAATAATCGTTCATGTCAGACCTCAATTCTCCGTTATGTTTCCACGCGGAATGATGTATATTACAATACTTGTATCATATAGAGATTCCATTTGGTTGTCAATTCCTTTTGCGCGGGGCGGAGATCCGCGCAGGAGGAAAAGCCCGCGCAAATTCCCCCGCTCCCGCCCCCTTCTTTTGTGTATGTTTTCCCCAAATCCCGCTTGCGGTTTTTAGGAAAAAGTGCTATATTACCTCTGTTCCATTTTTGAGAAGAGAGAAACGAGGTATTCTTATGCAAGTCCTGATTTCCCTGTCCTTTTCCCTGGTCGGCGGGCTGCTGATGTCCCGCCTGGCTAAAAAGCTGAACCTGCCCGCCGTTACCGCTTATCTGGTGGCTGGGCTGCTGCTTGGACCCTACTGCATCGGCGCACTGAACTTCCTGGAAATTGGGTTTAACACCCCCCAGGAAGTGACAGATCTGGACGTGATCTCCCAGGTAGCCTTGGGCTTCATCGCCTTTACCATCGGCAATGAGTTCCGGCTGGAACAGCTCAGGCATATGGGCAGGCAGGCCATCACCGTAGGCATCGCCCAGGCGGTGTTTACCACCGCCCTGGTGGATATCGCGCTGGTCGCCCTGCACTTCATCAACCCCGCCCTGATTTCCATTTCCTCCGCCATCACCCTGGGCGCCATCGCCGCCGCCACCGCCCCCGCCGCAACCCTGATGGTGGTGCGTCAGTATAAGGCCGACGGCCCGCTGACCAAGCTGCTGCTGCTGGTCGTGGCTATCGACGACGCGGTGGGCTTGGTGCTGTTCTCCGCTTCCTTCGGCGTAGCCATGGCGCTGGAAAGCGGCGCCGTGAGCCTGGTGACCGTGCTGGTGGAGCCGCTGGTGGAGATTGTGCTGTCCCTCCTGCTGGGGGGGATCGCCGGCTGGGTATTATTCCGGGTGGAGAAATATTTCTACTCCCGCAGCAAGCGCCTGTCCATTTCCATTGGCTTCGTACTGCTGACCGTAGGCCTGTCCATGGCGGAGTTCGAGGCAGGCGGCATCCATTGCAGCTTCAGCCTGCTGCTGGTGTGCATGATGACCGGCACGGTGTTCTGCAACATCTGCGACTTCTCCGAGGAGCTGATGGGCCGCGTGGACGGCTGGACCGCGCCGCTGTTCGTGCTGTTTTTCGTCCTGTCCGGCGCGGAACTGAACCTCAAGGTGCTGTCCAATCCACTGGTGCTGCTGGTGGGGGCCGTGTATATCGTGTTCCGCTCCCTGGGAAAATATTTGGGCGCATACGGAAGCTGCAAGGCTACCGGGTGTAGCGAGAGCATTACCAAGCACCTGGGCGTCACCCTGCTGCCCCAGGCCGGCGTAGCGCTGGGCATGGCCCTGACGGCGCAGCGGCTCGCAGGCGGCGAGGTGGTGCGCAATGTGGTCCTGTTCTCCGTCCTGGTCTATGAATTGGTGGGACCTGCCCTGACAAAACGGTCTCTCATCGCCGCGGGAGAAATCAAGGTGGAGGGCCGCACCAACGCGCGTACCAAGAATACGCCGAAAAAACCCCTGCATTTGGGCTGACAGGCAAAATTTCCCAGAATCTTTACTTGACATTTTCGTCAGCGAATGGTATGCTAAGACTGTGTTCAAAAATGTACAAATTAGTCACCGCATGGCGAAACCACAGTCCGTCTTCCGGCTTTGCCGCAGTGGGCTTCTTTGCATTTACTATTATTCTTAGGAGGCAATCACACAATGAATAACGGAACTGTTAAATGGTTCAACGCGGAGAAGGGCTATGGCTTTATCTCCAACGACGATGGGAGCGGCGACGTTTTTGTCCATTTTTCCGCCATCCAGGGTACCGGATACCGCACCCTCAGCGAGGGGCAGAAGGTTACCTACGAGGTAGAGCCGGACCCCAAAAACAGCAGCAAGCTCCGCGCCGTGAACGTCACCCCGGTCTGATTTTCCGAAAGCGCGAAAAACACGAGCGGCCCTCCGTTGGGAGGGCCGCTCTATTTTTATCAACCAGGAGATTTCCGCCTTGCAGCCGGGATAGGGGACCGGGAAAAAACTTCATTTTTCCTGCGGCTCCCCCCTGCCCATGGCTTGCAGGATATGATCCTTTAGCCGCTGGAAGGTTTCATCGCTTATATCGTGCTCAATCTTGCAGGCGTCGGCCGCCGCCGCCGCCTCGTCCACCCCCAGGTAGATGAAAAAACCGGTCAGTATTTGATGCCGCTCATATATCCGGCCCGCAATCCGTTCGCCGGAAGGCAGCAGGTGGATGAAGCCATCCGCGTCCACCTCGATGTGGCCGCTCTCCCGCAGCTTTTTCATGGCCACACTGACGCTGGGCTTGGAAAAATTCAATTCGTTGGCGACGTCAATAGAGCGGACCGCGCCCCGGCGGTTCTGAACTACCAGGATAGCCTCCAAATAATCCTCCGCAGATTCGTATATGTGCAGCATTCCCAATTCCTCCGTCATTCTTTCGCACGGCATGCCTTACCGTCCGACGAACACCATCACGCTCCGGGGACGGATGGTGAACCCGCCGGATAACTCCCGGGACGGCTCAATGGGCCGCTCCTCCCAGGTGTCCACCGCCAGCGTCCAGCAGGCCGAAGCCGGCAGCTCCGGCAGGCAGACACTCAGCTCCTCCCACCAGGCGTTGGACGCGACATAAACTGCCTTCGGCCCCGCGCCCCGCTCGCCGCCGGTGAACAGTACGCCTACATACCGGTCATGCTCCCCGTAGCCGCCGCAGTGGCCGGCGACGCCGTAAAAGCTTACGTCCGGAAAGCCCCAGCACCCGTCGCTGACGTTGGTGCGCAAAACGCGGTGCTCCTGGCGGAAGCGGATCATGCGCTGGCAGAACTGGAACATGTCCCGGTTCTTCTCCAGCAGCGTCCAGTCCAGCCATGAGGTGATGTTGTCCTGGCAATAGGCGTTGTTGTTGCCGAATTGGGTATTAAAAAACTCGTCCCCGGCCAGGAACATGGGGGTGCCGCGGCTGCACATCAGCAGCGCGAAGGCGTTGCGGCACATCCGCCGCCGGAGGGCGTTGATGCCCGGGTCTCCGGTATCCCCTTCCGCACCGCAGTTCCAGCTATTGTTGTCGTTGGCCCCGTCGGTGTTGTTCCAGCCGTTTTTCTCGTTGTGCTTGGCGTTGTAAGAGTACAAATCCCACAGCGTAAAGCCGTCGTGGCAGGTGATGAAGTTTACCGAAGCATCCTTGCGGCCCGGGTCGGCGTACATGTCCCGGCTGCCGATCATCCGCAGGGCGGCGGCGTGGGCAAAGCCCTGATCCCCCTTTAAGTACCGGCGCATATCGTCCCGGTAGCGGCCGTTCCACTCCGCCCAGCGGTTCCAGGAGGGGAAAGAGCCTACCTGATACAATCCCCCCGCGTCCCAGGCCTCCGCAATCAGCTTCACATCCCCTAAAATGGGGTCGAACGCCATGGCTTGCAGCAACGGGGGCTTGTTCATAGGGGAGCCGTCCTCGTTGCGGCCTAAAATGGAGGCCAGGTCGAACCGGAAGCCGTCCACCCGGAAAGCCGTCACCCAGTAGCGCAGGCAGTTCATAATCATCTGATGGACGATGGGGTGGTTGCAGTTGAGGGTGTTGCCGCATCCGCTGAAATTGTAATACTTGCCGTCCGGGGTCAGCAAATAGTAGATGTTGTTGTCAAATCCCTTAAAGGAGAAAAACGGCCCCCGCTCGTTGCCCTCGGCGGTGTGGTTGAACACCACGTCCAGATAGACCTCGATCCCCTGCTGGTGGCAGGCCAGAATCAGGTTTTTCAGCTCGCTGCCCTCCCGGTTGTACTCTAACCCGGCGGCATAGCTGGTATTGGGGGCGAAGAAGCTGACGGTACTGTAGCCCCAGTAGTTATAGAGCTTCTGCCCGTCCACCTCCCGGTAGTCCTGCATCTCATCAAATTCGAAAATAGGCATCAGCTCAATGGCGTTGACACCCAGCTCTTTGAGATAAGGCAGCTTTTCCATCAGCCCGGCGAAGGTGCCCGGGTGCTTGACGCCGGAGGACGCGTCCCTGGTAAAGCCGCGGACATGAAGCTCATAGATTACTAGGTCTTCCATAGGGATCAGGGGCGCTTCCAGATCACCCCAGTCAAAGTCATCCTTTACCACCCTGGCTTTGTAATGCTGGCCGTGGGGCGATGTGCTGCCCCATCCGCTCTGGCCTGTGACGGCCTTGGCGTAGGGGTCCAGCAGGTATTTGCTCTTGTCGAAAATTTTCCCCTTTTCCGGCTCATAGGGGCCGTCCACCCGGTAGGCGTACTCAAAATCCTCTATGTTCAGCTTAAATACGATCATCGAATAGACGTTGCCGATGCGGTAGTTCTGAGGGATGGGCAGGACGGCGTACGGCTCCGATTCCTCCCGGTGAAACAGCAGCAGCTCGATGGACGCGGCCCCATGGGAGTAGACTGTAAAGTTTACCCCGCCGGGGATAGCCGTGGCCCCATTGATCTCATAAAACCCGGGGCGGACGGCAAAGCCATCGATGTAGTTTAAGGGGATCAGGTGGATGGTGCGGGGCAGGTTGAATTTCTCAACCAAAGGCGTCCCATCCGGCACAGCCGGGACGGCCTTGGAAGTCTCTTTGGCCATGGAATCACTCCTCTCTTCGTTCTTTAATGGATATGCGTGAAAATCAGCGCCATGCCCAGCAGCATCCCCAGCATGGTGGACAGGCCTGACAAGCGGTTCTGCCAGAGCTGCTCCGACTCCGGTAGCAGCTCGCCGAAAATCACGTACAGCATGGCCCCGGCGGCAAAGCTGAGGGATATTGCCAGCAGCAGGGGGTTCATCGTCCCCGCGCCGTAGCCCAACAGCGCGCCTAAGATGGTGGGCAGGCCGCTGAGGGCGGCGATGCCCACGGCTCCGGCAGGCTTGCCGCCCCCCGCCAGAAGGGGCGCGGCGATGCTCATGCCCTCGGGGATGTTGTGCAGGCCGATAATCAGCGCCGCCAAGATGCCCCCGCCGCCGTGGGCCGCCCCGGCAAAGGTCGCGCCGATCGCCATGCCTACCGGCATGTTGTGCAGCGCCACCGCCGCCGCCAGTACAAGGCCCGCCGTATGGAGGGTGTGGTGGCCGCAGGCGCATAACGCGCCGTTGTCATGGCCCGCGTGGGCGCGGCCGTGGCTGTGTTCATGCGGATGGCCGTGCTCGTGGGCATGGCCGCCGTGGGCGTGGGTGTGGTGGGCCTGCTTGTCAATCCAGCAGTTGAGCAGGTAGGTACATAGATACCCTATTAATATCCAGCAAAGGACGGGAAGGGCATCCGACTCCGCCGCCGCGTCTGCCACCAGGTCGAAGCAGACCACGCTGAGCATCACCCCCGCCGTAAAGCGCAGGAGGAGACTTACCGTCTTGTCCGAAGGGCTGTGGACCGCCGCGGCCAGTCCGCCGCCCAGGGCCAGCCCGCCTACGCCGGTGGCCGCAGTGATGAGGAATATGGTCAGGTAGGTGTTCATAGCGTTCTCCCGGTATTTTCTCGTGTTTTGCTAGGAAGCAGTATAACAGATAACCGGGAAAAAGGCAAACAAAATTGGGCGGATAGGATAAAAAATCCGGTTTTTGGGACAAGGCGGTTCAGAAAGCGGAGCAGGCTACCTGCGCAGGCCGCGAAAAAAGTCCGCCAGAACCAGCCGGCATTCCTCCTCCAGTATGCCGCCTACCAAGGCGGGGGGATGGGGGAAATCCTCCATAAACAGGTTCAGCACCCCGCCGCAGGCGCCCATGGCGGAGTCCCTGGCCCCGTAGTAGACCTTGGGAATGCGGGCATTCAAAATCGCTCCTGCGCACATGGGGCATGGCTCCAGGGTGACATACAGCGCGCAGTCCTCCAGGCGCCAGGAGCGGAGGGCGGCGTTGGCCTCCGTGATGGCCTCGATTTCAGCGTGGGAGAGGGCGGAATGCTTTTCTTCCCGCCGGTTGCGGCCCCGGCCTATGACCCCGCCATCATGGACTATGACGCAGCCTACGGGGACCTCGCCTGCGGCGGCGGCTTCCCGGGCTAAAAGCAGCGCTTGGTGCATGTAGAATTCGTGCATGGGGAAAAACTCCTTTTCCGAAAATCCGGGCGGCGTTTAAATGTTGGAATATTTGTCCAAACTAAACCATAAGTTAGGAACCAAGGAGGGATTTTCCATGAAACGTATTTCCCCCATCCGCAGCCGAAGCGCGGAATCCCCGGCGTTATTGGAATTAAAGACAAGCCTACAGGAAACCCAGACCGCCTTGAGCCACGCGTATACTGCCTTTGACTACGCCAGCGACCCGGAACTGACGGAGGCATGCATCTATGAGATCCAATCCCTTCAGGCGAGGATGAATTACCTGGTCCGGCGGATCAAGGAGATGGAGGTCTGCGCGGCCACGGCGGCGGGCGTCCCAGCGGGAAGGGGCAGGTGGGCTTGATGTTTACTGTCCTTGCCGCCGCGGCGGTGCTGGCCCTGGGCGTCAGGGCCGCCGTCGGGAGGGAGGGATTCCTCCCGGCGGCGGTCAACGGCATCCTGGGGCTTGCCGCCCTGCTGGCGGTAAACCTTTCCTCTCAGTTTACCGGGGTGCATTTAGGGTTTAATGTCTTTAACGGCGTAGTCGCGGGGATTTTGGGCATCCCCGGCGTCGTCCTTCTCGTCCTTGTCCAGTGGGTGCTTACATAAGCGGACCCTTTGGGTCCGCCCTGCGTGTCAAGAAGGCGGGTCAAAACCTGAGCCGGAGGTTGATCGTCTTCATTCGCGCCTCATCCACCTTGCACTCCCGCCGGTCAAAGGTCAATATCCCGTTGACCTCATCCTCTACGTCGCTGACCTGGGTGTAAACGGATGCAGATAGCCGCTGCTTCTCCATACAGGGAATGACCTCCCCCTCATACAGCGCCGCTATCGCGTCCATCAGCTCGTCCTTCGTGTGGTACATCCGGTACCCAAATAATTTATCGCTGGCGGTGTGTCCCGCCAGGGGCAGGCTGTAGCCGCCGAATTCACTGAGCGCCAAGAGACGGCGCTTGTCGTGCTTGAGCCGTACAGGCTTGAAATAAACATGCCTGCTCTTGAAATCACCGCCCCCCTGGTCGTGCCAACCGCTGGCATGGTCTACCAACCGGGTGGGGTCCTGCTCCCACAGCATTTGCGTGGCGAGAAGGCTGTCAAACTGCCCCCAGCCTTCGTTGAAGGGTACCCAAACCGCCAGGGACACCGTATTGTAAAGCAAATCCACCGTATGGCGCATATCCTGGGCAAACTGCTCCCGGGCGGCCTCGTCCTCACGGCCAAAGCGGGAATATTTGCTGTCGTTGAGCTGGATGCCTATGAATGGGGCTGCCTGAATGACCAGCGGGTCCAGGCGCTCGCCGCCGCTTACCATGTCCTGCCAGACCAGCATCCCCAAGCGGTCGCAATGGTAATACCACCGCAGCGGCTCTACCTTGATGTGCTTGCGCAGCATGTTGAAGCCGCATTCCTTCATCTTCTCAATGTCGTAGACCATCGCCGCATCGGACGCAGCGGTGTACAGGCCGTCGCTCCAATAGCCCTGGTCCAAAACGCCGGTCATGAAAAACGGCTTGTCATTGAGCGCGAAGACCTTTTTGCCGTCTACGGCGGCCACGCCGAATTTCCGCATCCCGAAGTAGCTCTCTACCTTGTCGCCGCCCTTCAGCGTCACCGTAACGTCGTACAAGAACGGGTCTTCCGGCGTCCAGGGGCGGAAGTTTTCTTCTGTAATCGGGAATTCCTCATACGCCCGGCTGCTGTCGTACCAGTCCTCGGCAATGACAACCCCGTCCTTGCGGACGACCACGTTGGCGCACTCCGGGTCCTTGGCCTGGATGATAAAACGCACCCGCTTGGCGTCAAAATCAGGCGTAATGGTCAGCTTTTCCACATAATTCTCCGGTACGGATTCCATCCAAACCGTCTGCCAGATGCCGCTTTGGGGCGTGTACCAGATGCCGCCGGGGTGGAAGCTCTGCTTGCCGTAGGCGTGGCGGGACCGGGACGTATCATCCGTTACCGAGACCACCAATACGTTTTCCCCGGACGTCAGCACTTCGCTGACGTCGCAGGTAAAGGGCAGGTAGCCGCCCTCATGGCCGCCTACCGCCTTGCCGTTAACGGTTACCTGGCAGCATTGGTCCACCGCGCCGAAATGGAGCAGCACACGGTCCTTCCGGAAGCCCTCCGGCAGCGTAAAGGTCCGGCGGTACCACAGCCTGTCCCCAGGCATGACCTTTTTCATGACGCCCGACAGGAAGCTTTCCGGGGAGAAGGGTACCACAATCTCGCCGTCATAGGCGGACGGCTCCTTCTCCTTCCGGGGGCGGATGGCGTACTGCCAGCGTCCGTTGAGGTTTAAATAGCTCTCCCGGCGGAGCTGGGGCCGGGGGTACTCCGGCAGGGGATGGTCCCGGTCCAACGCCTCCCCCCAGGGGGTATACATGGGGCGGAGCTGCCGGAGCCGGGCGGACGGCTCCCGCCTCCACAGCGCCGCCAGGGGGATGGCAATCAGCAGCAGCAGCAGGGCTGCGGCGACAAAAATTTCCGGCGTTGGCACTTCCTTCACCACGCCCAGCTCCTCGTAGGTCTCCCCGCCGTGGCGGATGACCGCCGCGCCGATATATGGCCCGGTCACCATGGGCAGCAATACCTGGAACAGGATGCGGATGCCTTGAAACTGCCCCGCCTTATGCGGCGGGGTGTGGTCCCGGATCAACCCCTGCAGGCAGGCGGACAGCACCATGCTGGACCCCAGCATGACAGTCCCCGCCAGGATGACGAAGGCCATGCGCCGGACGAAGAACATCAGAATCAGCCCCACAAAAGCGCAGATGGCGGCGGGGACCGCTACCCGGAGCTTCCCGCGCCGGTCGATCAACCGGCCAAAGGCCACGCTGGCCACGCTGGCGGACAGCAGCACCGCGCCTAAGATGACCGCGTAATTGTCCACGCCCAGAAACCGCTGGATGTAGATGATCAAATAGGGCATGTACACCTGCTGGCTGGCGGCGTAGACCGCAAGGGCCAGCAAGGACAGGTACAGCCCCGGGTTGGCCCAGACTACGCCGGGCCGAAGGCCGTAGAAGACGTTGGCCGCATAATTCCCCCCGGCGCGGCGGAGGTTGGCCGGCTCTTGAATCAGCACATGCCCCAGGCCGCCACCCAGCATGGTCAAAGCGCCTACAATCAGGAAAAACAGCCACCATTGCCCCCGGAGGGTGAAGCCGTCCAGCAAGCCGAATACTACCAGCATGGCAAGCAAGGGCATAATGGCAAGGACTGACTCCACACGGCCCCGGTTGCCGTCGCCGGTCACATCGGTGACCCAGGCGTTGAAGGCCGCGTCGTTGGCGCTGCTGCCGAAGAAGGTCATCACGCAGTCGAGCACAATCACCAGCACCGCCGCCGCCTGCACTGCCTTCACGGGGCCTAGCAGCTTTTCCAGCCCGTTTACGTTCACCAGGGCGAAGGCCATCACGCTCAGGCCCCACAGCAGATAGCCGGTGACAATAATGGGCTTTCGTATGCCCAGCTTGTCCGACAGGGCGCCGACCGCCAGGGTGGTAACCGCCGCCACAACCGCGCTGGCCGCTACCATGGCGGCAATCATGCCGGCATCGCCGGTAATGGTGTTGTAGAGGAACACATTGAAATACATGTTCTCCACCACCCAGGCAATCTGCCCGATCAAGCCAAAGCTCAGCAGGGCCGCCCATATCCTGCCGCCCAGGGCCTTCTCTTTTTTCACTTTCATCTGCCGCTCCTCCGTTTTCTTTTTGTGCTGCGGAACGATTCGTCCGCCAGGGGCGGACAACAGGGCGCAGCCCGCCGGGCAACGGCCTTCGGAAAATTGAGAAAGCCGTTTTTGCGCTCTTCCACTATATATAGTATTATACAACCAGGGGGGGTATCCCGCAAGTAGTGTTTGACGAAAAAGCAATGTTAAGAAAAATTTTCACGTTCGACAGATTCCGGCAAACTTCACGGCACTGCCGGTCTATACTATGCGACAGAGAGCGACAGCCCCCGCGCCGATTCTCCAAGCTGCGCGTTCTTTCGGGCCGCTGTCCTCCTCTCCTGTCTTATACGCCCCGCGCACTGGCGGGACCACTATTTCATATGGAGGATCTTCTTACATGAATTATCAAAAGGAATATGCCAACCTCGTTGGGCAGATTGACCGCGCACTCTCTATCCTGGAGCTTTACCAGCCTGGCGACCCCATCGTCCGGAAAGCCGGAGATTTGCTGCTGGCCGCCCTTCGAGACGCCGAGGAACATTACTTGCAGGACACCCTGCAAGAGAAGTGAGCCGGGAGAGACCCCGCAAAGGGGTCTCTCCCGGCTCTGTGTGTCAAAAAAGATGCTTTGCATCTTTTTTGAGGAAAAGGACCGGACCGGGTGCGGCCCAGGCAAGGCAGGAATACCTGAAAGCATGGGGCGGCCGCCAATCTGATCCGCAATCCAGCGGCGGTGGCCTCCCGCCCAAAACGCCCCTTGCCAACTGCTCCCCGCCGGTATATAATAGGTGCCGTTAAATTATGAAAAATGCGAGGAAGCGCAGCTATGGCAAAGACCTTATTGTTGATTGTGAATCCCCGTGCGGGCCGTACCCGTTCGATGGCGCCGATGTTTGACGCGGCGGCGCATTTCTGCGAAGAGGGATATCATATTTCCATCCGCCGCACGGCTTACCCGGGCCATGCCGCAGAGATTGTGGAGTCGGAGGGCGGCAATTTTGACCGCATCGTCTGCTGCGGCGGGGACGGCACCCTCAATGAGACGGTGCGCGGCGTCATGACCCTGGACGCGCCGCCGCCGGTCGGCTACATCCCCGGCGGCAGCACCAATGATTTTGCGGCCAGCCTGTCCCTGACCGCCGACCCCGTCCAGGCCGCGAAGCGGATTACGTCCAGCCAGGGGAAGCGGCTGGACGTGGGAACCTTCAACGGCCGTCCTTTTGTCTACGTAGCGTCCTTCGGCGCGTTCACCAAGGCGTCCTACAGCGCGCCCCAGTCCATCAAAAACGACCTGGGTCACCTGGCCTACCTGCTGGAGGGCGTTCGGGACCTGTCCACCCTGCGGCCCTATCCCGCCACAGTGGCCACGGAGGAAGAGGTTTTTGATGGAGATTTCCTCTTTGGCGCAATCACCAACGCAACCAGCGTCGGGGGCCTGATGAAGCTGCAAAAAGAGCAGGTCGTGCTGGACGACGGCCTGTTCGAACTGCTCCTGGTTCCCACGCCCACCAGTGCGTCAGAGCTGCAAGAGCTGATCCGCGCCTTAGTCCTTCAGGATTTCACTGGCGGCGGCGTAGTATTCCGCCACGTTCCGGCGGTGACGGTGACCACGCCGGAGGGATTCCCTTGGACGCTGGACGGCGAATACGGCTCCGGCGCGGAGACGGTGGAGATTCAAAACCTGCGGCAAAGGCTGGAATTCCTCCTGTAACGGCGCAGCGCGGCCCTTAAAAATAATCTGCGGAAATTATCCGCCGGTTCTGGAAACCCCCTTGCCCAACCGGGCGAGCCGTGGTATACTTTTTCCAATGGGAAACCTAAAATATACAAGGAGGACGACGACTATGCTTCGCATTGATCTATCCAACAGTTCCGCCCAGGCGGAAAAATACGCCCAGGGCCTTCAGCAGGCCCACACCTGGCTCCAGGAGGCCACAGGCCGCGGCAACGACTTTGTGGGCTGGGTGAACCTGCCCCGTGACTACGACAAGGAGGAATACGCCCGCATCCAGGCCGCCGCCAAGAAGATCCAGTCCGACAGCAAGGCCCTGGTGGTCATCGGCATCGGCGGCAGCTACCTGGGCGCCCGGGCGGTGATCGAGCTGCTTGGCTCCAATAACTACAATCTGAAAAAGAAGAACACCCCCAACATCTATTTCGCGGGCAACGGCCTGTCCGGCGACGCGATGCAGGAGATTTTCGACCTCATCGGCGACGATGATTTCTCCGTCAACGTCATTTCCAAATCTGGCACCACCACCGAGCCTGCGGTCGCCTTCCGCTTTTTCAAGGCGAAGCTGGAGGAGAAATACGGCAAGGCGGAAGCCGCCAAGCGCATCTACGCTACCACTGACAAGGCCCGCGGCGCGCTGAAATCCCTTGCTACTGCCGAGGGCTATGAGACCTACGTGGTGCCTGACGATGTGGGCGGGCGCTACAGCGTCCTCACCGCCGTAGGCCTGCTGCCCATTGCCGTAGCGGGCATTGACCTCGGCCAGCTCATGAAGGGCGCGGCGGACATGATGGAGACCTGCCGCAAGCCCAGCCTGGCGGAGAACCCCGCCTGGCAGTACGCCGCCGCCCGCAGCGACCTGTACCAGCAGGGCAAGAAGATTGAGATTCTCGCGGCCTACGAGCCTTGCGCCCGTTTCTTTGCCGAGTGGTGGAAGCAGCTTTACGGCGAGAGCGAGGGCAAGGAGAACAAGGGCCTGTTCCCCGCCAGCGTAGAGTTCACCGCCGACCTCCACTCCATGGGCCAGTATATCCAGCAGGGCGAACGCCTGATGCTGGAAACAGTGATCCGTTTTGGCAAGAGCGCCCACACGCTTTGCGTCCCTAAGGACGAAGCGGACGGCGACGGCCTAAACTTCCTGGCCGGCAAGGACATGGACTTCATTGCGGAGCAGGCCATGGACGGCACTCTGCTGGCCCACGTAGAGGGCGGCGTCCCCAACCTGATTATCCGTGCGGGCGAGATCAACGCCTACACCTGCGGCGAGCTGATTTACTTCTTTGAGTACGCCTGCGGTCTGAGCGGCTACCTGCTGGGGGTAAACCCCTTCGACCAGCCCGGCGTGGAAGCCTACAAGAAGAACATGTTCGCCCTGCTGGGCAAGCCCGGCTACGAGGACATGACCGCGTCCCTCCGCGCCAAGCTGGGCCGCTGAAAGTACCGGGAACCCTAAAAGCAGCCAGAAGCGCCCGGACGGCATCCGCCGTCCGGGCGCTTTTTCCAACCCGACAAAACCTCCATTTTTCCTCCCGTATAATCTCCCCTGCCAGGGGAAAACTGCCTTTGTAAGTTTTCACCAAGGGGGGTTGAGGACGTGCAGGGAAAGGTGGAGATCTGCGGCGTAAACACGTCAAAACTGAAAGTACTGCGCAACGAAGAAACCATGGAGCTTCTGCGCCGGACCAAGGAGGGGGACAAGGACGCCCGGGAAAAGCTCATCAGCGGCAACCTGCGCCTGGTGCTGTCGGTAATCCAGAAATTTACCGGGCGCGGGGAGAACGCCGACGACCTGTTCCAAGTAGGGTGCGTAGGCCTGATTAAGGCCATCGACAACTTCGACATCAACCAGCCGGTGCGTTTTTCCACCTATGGGGTGCCGATGATCGTAGGCGAAATCCGCCGCTACCTCCGGGACAACAGCGCCATCCGAGTCAGCCGGAGCCTGCGGGACACAGCGTACAAGGTGATGCAGGCCCGGGAGAAGCTGATGGCCCAATCCCAGCGGGAGCCGACGGTGGAGCAGCTTGCGGCGGAGCTGGGCATACCCCGGGAGGACGTGGTATTCGCCATGGACGCCATCACGGACCCGGTGAGCCTGTTCGAGCCGGTGTATTCCGACAGCGGGGACACGGTTTGCGTCATGGACCAGGTAAAGGATACGAAGAACACGGACGAGCACTGGCTGGAGCATATTGCCTTAAAGGATGCCCTGGCGCGCCTGGGGGAGCGCGAAAAGCACATTTTGGCCCTGCGCTTCTATGAGGGCAAAACCCAGATGGAGGTTTCCGCCGAGGTAGGCATTTCCCAGGCCCAAGTGAGCCGTTTGGAGAAGAACGCGCTGAAAACCATCCAGAAAAACATTTGACATAGGACATTCCCGGGGGCGCATAGACTCCTCTTGAGAGGGGTGAGAGCCATGCAGTGCAGGATGGTAGAGCTGCGGTGCAAAGAGGTCATCAATATATGCGACGGGTGCCGTTTAGGGTATGTAGGGGACGTAGAGGTGATGCTGCCCGAGGGCAGGGTGGCGGCGCTGGTGGTGCCTGGGCCGTGCCGGTTTTTCGGATTATTTGGCCGCGGGGAAGAATTTTATATCCCCTGGGAGTGCATCAAGCAGGTAGGGGACGATATCATCCTGATTGACAAGCCGGTGCAGCGCCGCCCTCCCTACAAGCGGACCCACCGCAAGGGGTTCCTATAGGATAACAGCAGAAGCCAGCCGGCATGCCGGCTGGCTTCTGCGCGTCAAAAAGATGAAGCTTGCTTCACGCCTGCGGAGGGCGTTTTTGACCGTCTGAACGATCAGGCCATAAGGGTGTTGGAAAGAACAAGCCACCCATCCGCCGAACGTATCAGGAAGGCGGTAACGGGCTGGTTCCAAAGCAGCTCCAACCCGCCGTTTTCATCGTACCGCCATATGTCGGCCGTATACGCCAGCTTGACGGAGGTGCCGTCCGCATTCTTGGTCCCACCCGCAAAGGTGTACCCGGCCTGCATCGTATCGCCGTGAACCATATAATAGGAATCATATTCTTCCAAGTAGAAAAGCTGCTGTTTAAGCTGTTCCAGGGCGCCGTCAAGGAATTCCTCCGGCTGGACGGGCAAAACGAAATTGGACGTGAGAAACGCCCGGATTTCCTCCGCCGTAAGCTTAAAGCAGTCGGTATCCGGCCTGCCGTCTGCAAAATACTTCTCAAACAGCGCGTCAAGCTCTTCGCCGCTGCCGGCGGGTTTGCCCATATCGTAAAGGATGATATCAAGATAGGGGATGATGGAATGGATGCCGCCGTCATAGGCGGCCCGGAGCAAGCCGTTGTGCTGCCGGACGTTAAAGTAGCTGGTAAAGGCCACCAATTCGTCATGGCTCAGCGGGGTCTCTCCGCCGTACGCCCCGACGGGGGTCAGCCCGTTCCGGGCAATGAAATCCGTAAGCATCTGCCCAAAGGCCGGGCTTTCCAGGAACGCATTCATATCCTCCTGTATGGCCCCGGGCGTATGGTTATTCTCAGCGTCGGGGAATTCCAGGTAGTAATAGTTCCCCTCATCATCCTTCGCGAAGGTGTATTCCTCCGTTAATCCGTTGTCCAACTGTATCTGGTAATTGACCGCGTTATGCCGGACAATGGTCACAAACAGGCTGCCCAGATAGGCGTTCACAAACCCGGCTTCATAGGTCTGCCGGTGATAAATGCAGAACAGCACCTCGAAGCTGATGGAGCGGTTGTCGCCCTTGGGGTTGATGACATAATTACCAGCGAGAAGATTGCCCTCCTGGTCCCGCACCGGGAACGCCAAGGTAGTCCCGTTGGATTCATACAGCATCACCTGGTCGCCAAACCCGTTGGTTTCCAGCGTACCTTCCAGGCCGGCAGCTTCCTCGAAGGGCGGCTCCCATACCTCGCCGCAGACCTGCCAGAACGCCATGGTAGTATCCCAGGCCTCCACCGGATAGGCCACATGGGCAAGCAGCAGCGTCACGGCGCGGCCGCGGCAAACGGCGCGGACCAAGACGGCCTCATCATGGCCGTTTTCCACCTCATCCGCTTGGAAGGTACGCAGCACCGCAGGCTCCTCATCCGGCCAAGTAGCATAAACCTGGGTCAGATAGGTGTTGACGGTTTTCTGCCACTCCAACGCCCAGGCCTCCCGGCCATGCCGCAGCTCGTCCAGGAAATCGCCGTCCCACTCCGGCCAGCCGTTGAGGACGCCGCCCAAGGGCATGCCCGCGTAAATCTCGCAGTAAAGGTACTCCTCCCAAGTAAAGCCCTTTTCCCAGACCACGGCGTCAGTGGTAGTCCCCTCATGGGTAACCGTACCGTCCTGGCCGGTGCTGAAGACCAGCACCGGCGCGCCAGCGGAGGAGGTTTCCGCCACCCACCCTTGATCCTCGTTCATACCGCCCGCAAGAAATAGGTTGCTGATATCGTTGGGCTTCATGCGGTATTGCAGTTCCCAGATATAAAAGGTTTTGCCGTCAATCTCCAAGCTTTCGGAGCAGAACAGGCTGGTGATATATTTTTCTGTGAAGGCCAGGTCTTTGGAATCGAATTCCTTCGCGCTGGCGATATACGATTCCGCCGCCCGCTCCATCTGTTCACGCGCCTCCGCCTCCACGGCGGTATACAGCGGCGTAGTAAAGCTTACCGGCTGCCCGTCCACCAGTGTCAGCGTCCCGGACGCCAGCCGGGAGGAGAACGCCCCCTCCAGCTCCAAGGCGACCGTACCGCCCGTCCTGGTGCCGCTTATCACAGCAGGCGGCGTATACGGGTCATACGGGTCTTGAAGCGTGGCCGTCCCCAGGTAGATGTCATAAGCACCCGGCAGGCCTTCCGGCGGCAGATAGGACACGTCGGAATACATGGTGGAGACGTACCTGCGCATATCCTCACGGCTGACCAATTCCTGATACTGCGCCAATTCCCTCTCGCTAAGCGCCCCGTCCCCGGAGGACTTCACCCCGAAAACGCAAGCCGCCACCGCCGCCGCCAGCAGCACCGCAGCAAGGGCCAGTACGCCCCATTTGCGGCCCCTCGCACCCAAAATATTACGAAACCGCTCTTTCATCACTTCTTTTCCTCCGTAAAAGTGGGTGGACAGCACGGCGCGGGAAAGCGCCTTCTGCCTATGGACCGAAGCCAGCAGCGTCTCGCTGTAAGCCCGCCTGACCTCGGCCCCGGCGCCCGCGACCACGGCGTCGTCGCAGGTTAGTTCCAGGTCCCGCTCCGCCTCCCGCCGCAGCAGGTAGACCAGGGGATTAAACCAATGCAGCCCGCAGGCCAGCATCAGCACCAGCTTATACCACAAGTCATGCCGCCGGAAGTGGGTCAACTCATGCCGGAAGATGAAGGTTAGCTCCGTCTCCCCATACGCCTCCCCAGGAAGCAGCAGCTTCGGCCGGACAAGCCCCACTAACATAGGCGAATCCACGGCGGAGCTGACCCGCAGCGCCGGCAGCCGCTTCAGCCCCATATCCCGGCCGGCCGCGTCATAAACGCCGGCCGCATTCTCCCCGGCGCACCGGCTCCAGCGGTTTGCCCGGCGGGTGAAAAACCAGGTCCCCGCCCCATGGTAGAGGAGAAAGGCCGCCGCCCCGGCAAGCCACAGCATTGTAAGGGCCTTTTCCAGCGGAAACGTCTTCCCCAGCTCCGCCTGCTTCTGCCCGGCGGATACGGGCGGCCTTGCCGCCCCGTGTTCAATGGCGGGCCGCCGGAAGGACAGCCCATCCTCCCGGCTGACGGCGACATCGACCTTGGGCAGCTCCAAAACCACAGGCGGCGAGACGGCCGCGTCCGGGGCCAATTTCCCCCAAGGGACAGGCGAGAGCAGGAGGAACCCCGCCATGGCCAGCCACGCGGCGCAGCGCCATTTCGCGCTGTACCTGCGGTCCAGCAAGGGCTTGAGCAGGGTCAGGAGCAAAGCCAGCGCGCCGACAATGACGCTCCATTTTAAAATATCCAAAACAGGCTCCATTTACTTTCCCTCCAATGCGTCCAAATATTGCCGCAGTTCCTTGAGTTCATCCTCTCCAATTGCGCGCCCGTCGCAGAGGGAAGCAACCATTCCGGTGAAGCTTCCGCCGTAGAGCCGGTCAAGAATCCCGCGCCCTTCTGCGGTTTTGTATTCGCCCTCGCTGATTAGCGGGCGGTATAGGTTGCCGCGCCCCTGCTTTTCGCAGGCGAGGTAGCCTTTTTCCACCAAGCGGCCCAGCGAAGTCAGGATCGCGGGCAGCGTCCAATTCCGGCTGCCGCGCAGCTTATCCTGCACATAACCGGACTGTACCGGCTCCCCTGCGGCCCAAACGGCCAGCATAATTTCCAGTTCCGCGTCCCCGAGTTTTTTCATAGCGCACCTCCAATATATGTTATACAAATGTGTAACTTGTCCTTATTATACAATCGTATATTAAAATAATCAAGTTACAGTCCGGTAACACTTGTAAAAAAGAAGAAGGCCGCGGCATGGCTGCCGGTTTTGCCGGGCGCGGCCCGCCGTTCCCGGGGCGGCGATGTCATTTTATCATTGAAAATTGCGTTCTTTTTCTCAAATATTGTATGGATTGCGGGTTGAAATAGAAAAATACTTGGTATACAATAAGCAGGCTGAACTAGGACAATCTTTATTTTAACCGAGAAAGAGGTTTTTTGCTTGAAAAATGAGAAATTGAGAAACGTCGCCATTATCGCCCACGTCGACCATGGGAAAACCACCCTGGTGGATGAAATGCTCAAGCAGGGCGGCGTTTACCGGGAAAACCAGGAGGTCGTGGACCGGGTCATGGACTCCGGCGACCTGGAGCGGGAACGGGGCATTACCATCCTTGCGAAAAACACCGCCATCCAATACGGCGATGTGAAAATCAACATCGTCGATACCCCGGGCCATGCGGACTTCGGCGGCGAGGTAGAGCGCATCCTGAAAATGGTCAACGGCGTCATCCTGCTGGTGGACGCCGCCGAAGGGCCGATGCCCCAGACCAGGTTCGTGCTGAGCAAGGCCCTGGAGCTGGGCCACCGGGTTATCGTGGTGGTCAACAAGATTGACCGGCCTGACCAGCGGATTTATGAGGTCATTAACGAGTGCGGCGACTTGCTCATCGACCTGGACGCCACCGATGAACAATTGGACAGCCCGATGCTGTTCTGTTCCGCGCGGCGGGGCATCTGCTCCTATCACCCCGAGGACTTGGGGACGGATTTGAAGCCGCTGTTTGAAACGATTCTTAATTATATCCCCGCCCCCGAGGCCGACGCGGAACAGCCCTTCCAGATGTTGGTCAGCTCCATTGACTACAACGAGTTTGTAGGGCGTATCGCGGTTGGCCGGATCGAACGGGGCGCCATCAAGCAGAACCAGGAAATCGCCGTATGCAACTACCACGCCCCGGACGCCCCCGCGAAAAAGGCGAAGGCCGTCAGCATCTATGAGTTCGAGGGGCTGGCAAAAAAGGCCGTGACGGAATCTTCCGCAGGGAATATTATCGCCATGAGCGGCATTGGCGATATTACCATCGGCGATACCATCTGCGCCGTGGCCGCGCCGGAGCCGCTGCCGTTTGTGAAGATTTCCGCGCCTACCATGGAAATGACGTTTTCTATCAATGACTCGCCTTTCTGCGGGCGGGAAGGGAAGTTTGTGACCTCCCGGCAGATCCGGGACAGGCTCTTCCGGGAGACCTTGAAGGATGTGTCCTTGCGGATCACGGAGATCGAGGGGGCGATGGACGCCTTTAATGTGGCGGGGCGCGGCGAGATGCACCTGTCCATCCTCATTGAAACCATGCGCCGGGAGGGGTATGAGTTCCAGGTCTCCCCGCCCCGTGTGCTCTATCAGGAGATCGACGGGCAGCGGTGCGAGCCGATTGAGCGACTGGTGGCCGATGTACCCCAGGACAGCGTGGGCGCGGTCATTGAGAAGATGGGGTCCCGGAAGGGCGATTTGGTGGAAATGACCCCTGTGGGCGACCGGATGAAGCTGGAGTTCCTGGTGCCTGCCCGGGGGCTGTTCGGCTACCGCAACGAGTTTTTGACCGATACCCGGGGCGAGGGGATTATGGCGTCCGTGTTTGACAGCTACGCCCCCTACAAGGGCGACCTGAGCCGGAGAAATACCGGCAGCCTGATTGCCTTTGAGACCGGGGATAGCATTACCTACGGCCTGTTTAACGCCCAGGAGCGGGGCGCGCTGTTTATTGGCGCGGGCGTTCCGGTATACGCCGGCATGGTGGTGGGTGTCAGCCCGAAGCAGGAGGATATTACGGTCAACGTCTGCAAGAAGAAGCAGCTTACCAACATGCGGGCCAGCGGCAGCGACGAGGCCCTGCGGCTGGTACCCCACCGGATTCTCAGCCTGGAACAATGCCTGGAGTTTCTGGCGGACGATGAATTGCTGGAAGTTACGCCTAAGAGCCTGCGGATCCGCAAGCGGATTTTGGATCATGAGAAGCGGATGAAGGCGCTGAAGGGCGGGAAAAAGTGAACCACTTAGGTACTGTGGAGCTGGGGACGGCGCGTCTCCGGCTCCGCAGGTTTCAAAACGGGGACGCGGATAGCTGCCTGCGGAATTGGGCTGGCAATGGCCGCGTCTTTCAATTTATTTCTCAAACACCGATGGCACCGGCCGATATGGCGGCATTTCTCGCAGGGGCAGAGGACGCTTACGCCGCCCTTACCACCTATTATTGGGCAGTAGAGGAAAAAGAAAGCCGGGAAGTGATTGGAGAAATCTTCGTGGATGATTTCTCAGAGCGCAACGGCTGGTGCGAATTGGATTATAAGCTGGGACCGGCCTTCTGGCGCAGGGGGTATGCGGTGGAAGCGGCGCGGGCGGTAGCCGCCTTTCTTTTTGACTGCGTCGGGTTTCACCGGATACAGGCAAAGTGTTCTGTCCAAAACGCAGCATCCGAGGGGGTCATGCAGAAGATGGGAATGCGGCAGGAAGGCGTCCTGCGCTCACATTTTCTCCGTAAAGATGGCCTTGGGTATGACGATGTGGTCTTATATGCCCTTTTGCGTAACGAAGCGTCCACCAAGTACGGCGCCCCGAACCCAGGGGGCAAATATAGCGCCTGTCCGCCATCAGGGGTTTGACAGACCGCGTCGAATCTTGTATGATAGAGGGAGTTTGACACGAAGGAGTTATGACCTATGAAGAAAATCATTGGGTTGTTCCTATTCCTGAGCGTTCTTTCCCTGGCGGCGGGATACGCCCAGACTGCGGGGCTTGCCCCGCAGTCCGCTGGTTCTGCGAAGCCAGCGGATTACCTTGCATTCTCTGACGGGCTGGACGGGCAGGAAGCCGCGTCCCCGTTGTACGCGGAGGAAGCGCCTGAGGATGGGGCGGAGGAAACGGAGCGCGGGGAGGATGGGGCCTTAGAGGTCTATGAAATTGCCGCCGCCGAAGAAGAACCGCCGGGCCTTACCCTGGAAGAAGTTCACGCCGTCCGCTTTGAAGATGTGCCTGCCGGGGACCCTCGGGCCGTTTTTATTGGCTACGCCGTCTGCCGTTCCTATCTGGAAGGCGTGGAGGAAGGCCGTTTCGACCCGGACGGCTATGTAACCCGCGCCAGCCTCGCCGCCGTCCTCCACCGCATGAGCGGCGCGGCAGACTCCAACACCGCCATCGCCTTTCTTGACATGGACAGCGGGGCGTGGTATGCGGACGCCGTGAGCTGGGCGGTGGAAAACGGCGTCGTTACCGGCACGGCGGACGGCGCTTTTGAGCCCCAAAAGCCTGTGACACGGGAACAGCTTGCCGTATTCCTCTACCGCTTCGCAGCGGAAGGCGGCGGACAAGCTGCCAGCGAAACCTTGGCCGCGTACCGGGATGGCGGGGAAATCCTGGCGTATGCCCGGGAGCCAATGGCTTGGGTGCTGGAAAATGGGATTTTCGCCGGGATGGTGGGGGATGCCATTCACCGCTCCCTGCCTGTCTCCCGGGGGCAGCTCGCGCAGGTGTTGACGGCCTTTGACGCCTATGCCGGGACGGAGCCGGTGGCGGAAGTTCTGGCGGAACAGCTTCAGGAGGCGGCCATTGAGAGCGTCAGTTTGGCAAAGCACGAGGACATCCAGAGCAAGGTGGACGCCGTAGCCGCCAAGTATGGCGCGGTGGGCTTGCAGGTGGCGGTGGTCGAAAGCGGCCGGGTCACCGATGCTTACGCCTACGGCTGGGCCACTAAGGGCAGCGACCGAATGACCCCCAACCACAAGACGCGCATCGCTTCCATTACAAAGGTGGGCGTAGGGCTGGCCGCGATGGCGCTGTATGAGGACGGCGTGGCCGATCTGGATCAGAGTATCGGAGCCTACTGGGGCGTCTCCGCCAAAAATCCTTACTACCCTGACGACCCGGTCACCATCCGGACGCTGCTGACCCACACCTCTTCCCTTGCCGCGCTGGGAGATGACGCGTCCCAGTCCAGGGGAGCCGTCCAGTCCAGGCTGCAATCCGGCGGATACGCCAAAACCCGGCCGGGGGCTACGTCCTCCTGGCGTTACAACAACTACGCTTTCGGCGTTCTTGGGCAAACCTTGGAAATTGCCGCGGGGGCATATTTGGACGAGGTCATGGAAGAGCACTTTTGGAAGATCATGGAAATTGACGCCGCCTTTGAAAGCGGGAACGTGAAAAACCATGACCTGCTCTGCACCGTGTACCAGTACGGCGGCGTAGGGCGCAGCCTGTCCGCCATGAAAAGCAACACCCGCCGCTACCATCCCCCAGGGGCCACCGGGGCGTATTTCGCCGGCGGCATGACCATGAGCGCCATAGATTTAGGGAAAATGACCGCCCTGCTGGCCAACGACGGGCGCTATGAGGGGCTGCAATTGCTGAAGGCGGATACGGTGGAGATGATGGAGGTCCGGTGCGAGCCGCAGCTTCCGGACGGGACGTATCAGGCGTTGGCCCTGCGGTCCCAGGATGATTTGTATGGGCGGGATGTTCTGTACTACCACACCGGCAGCGCCTACGGCGTGTTCAACTGCATGTCCTATGACCCGGAAACCGGAGACGGCGTGGTAGTCCTTACTTCCGGCGCAAGCGGCGCGAAGGATGACCGGGGGATTTACGCCGTGTGCGGGGAAATCAGCCAGTACATATACGACGCTATCGCGCAATAGGAGGTTTTTTCATGAAACAACGTTTTTCCGCCCTGCTGGCAGGCTTGCTGGCGCTGTGTCTCTGCGCCTGCGGCCAGGGCGTGGCGGCGGACGCCGGCCCGGCGCCTGCCGCGCCGGTGCAGGCTTCCGCTGCGGATGTGCGGGAGGATCTGCCCCCGCCTGTCCAGGAGCCGCCGGAGCCGGAGCTGCCGGAACCTACTGTGGCAGCCTTGGCCGTATGCGGCGACGCCATGAGCCATATGCCCATTACCAACGACGCCTGGAACGGCGAGAAGTATGATTACGTGCGGGTGATGAACGGCGCGAAGGCCTACGTGGAAGCCGCCGATTACGCGGTGGTGAACCTGGAGACCACCTTTGCCGGGGGGCCGAAATATTCCGGGTATCCCGCGTTCAATTCGCCGGACGACATGGCTTACGGTTTGAAAGAGCTTGGGTTTGACCTGTGCCTGACCGCCAACAACCACAGCCTGGATAAGGGATGGTCTGGCTTAAGCCGTACGCTGGACGTGCTGGACGAAGCCGGGCTGGCCCATGTAGGCACCAGCCGCACCCAGGAGGAGCGGGACAACAATTTTGTGGTGGCCGATGTGGGCGGCATTTCGGTGGCGTTTTTGGGATATACATACGGCACCAACGGGATTCCCGTTTCCAAGGACCACCCCTACTGTATCAATGTGTTCAACACCGACTACCTGTCCAGTCTCCGCACCCCGGACAAGGAACGGCTGGCGGCGGATTTGGAACAAGCCAAGGCCGCAGGCACAGACCTGATTGCCGTGATGATTCATTGGGGCGTAGAGTATCAGACCAAGCAGAACGCCTATCAGGAGGAAATGGCGGATTTTCTCTTTGCAAACGGCGCGGACATTATCCTGGGCGGACACTCCCATGTACCCCAGCCCATGGAAATCCGTACGCTGGCGGACGGACGGCAGGGATTTGTCTGCTACTCCCTGGGGAACTTCATTTCCTCCCAGAACGACGAGTACACCGATACGACGGCGGTGCTGACCCTGGAGCTGACCCGGGACAATGTGACCGGCACGGCCCAGGTGAGCGGGTACAGCTACGCGCCGATGTATATGCTGGACCGGGAAGCCGGGGCGAAGCCCCGCTTCCAGCTTTTGGACGTATACCAGGCATTGGCGTCTGAGGAAACGGGGCAGGCTCTCTCCAAACGGCTCAGCAAGGCCGTGGAGGACTGCCACAAAATCTTCGGCGCAGGCCACGACGGGAAAGCCCAGCCAGCACAGTGAGAAGCTGAAGAAGCCGCCGCAGGCGTTTGTGCCTGCGGCGGCTTCTTTCAAAGAGGGCCTTATTCTGACAGTGTCAAATCTCCATCTTTAATCCATCCGATCCTCCGGAAAAAGACCCCGAATCCCCAGCACAGCACCGCCGGGAGGATGAAGGATATCAAAACCAGGCCAATCCAGTCCATGGCCCCGGGCGCGATGGCCGCCGCGCCGTTGGCAACGGCCCGCTCGCTGGGGGATATCCAGCCGGTCCATACGCCGATCTGGCCTACCAGGCCGCAGGTACCCATCCCGGCGGACACCGGCGCGCCGTTCATCTCCATGCGGAACACGCAGGTGGCAAGGGGTCCGGTGATGGCCGAGGTCAAAATGGCCGGGAGCCAGATTTTGGGGTTCTTGATGATATTGCCCATTTGCAGCATGGAGGTGCCAAGCCCCTGGCTCACCAGCCCGCCCCACCGGTTCTCACGGAAGGAGAGTACCGCGAAGCCCACCATGTTGGCGCAGCACCCCGCTACCGCCGCGCCGCCTGCCAGCCCGGTCAGCCCCAGAGCCGCGCAGATTGCCGCAGAGGAAATGGGCAGCGTCAGCGCTATGCCGATGACTACGCTGACCACAATGCCCATCAGGAAGGGCTGCAGGTCGGTGGCCCACATGATGATATTGCCTACGGCGGTGGCGGCGGTGCCGATGGCGGGCGCCCACCAGGCCGACAGGCCTACGCCTATCAAAATCGTCACCAGGGGCGTGACCAGGATGTCCACCTTGGTTTCCTTGCTGACGGCCTTGCCGCACTCGGCGGCGATGATGGCAATGAACAACACCGCTAAAGGCCCGCCCGCCCCGGGCTGGTTGGGTATCAGGCTGGTGCTGCCTAACGCGTTGGCCGCGTAGCCTACAGTGGCCAGGGAAAACAGAACCAGCGGCGGCGCTTGCAGGGCGCAGCCAATGGCGACGGCCATGGCCGAGCCGCTCATGGCGGAAGCGTATGCGCCCGCGTCTACCAGGAAGGGCAGGCCCATCTGCTCCCCCAAGGTTTTGACGATGGTGCCGATCAGCAGCGAGCAGAACAAGCCCTGGGCCATAGCCCCCAGGGCGTCTATGCCGTACCGCTTGGCCGAAAAGACGATGTTTTTGCGCTGAAGGAACCCGGTAATTTTATTCATATTTATGTACCTGCTTTCACAGTCTGGCATATGTCATGACACATGCTTGTCCTATTGTAGCCGTTTTGCCGGATTTGTCAAGCCCTTTCTTGCGCTTTTGGAAAAAATCCGCTATAATGTCCCCTGATGAAAGGGGGTGGCGGCGGTGAAGCGCCTGCGTTTTTTCACGCTCCTGCTGCTTTTGGCGGCGCTCTCCGGCTGCGGCGGCGGCAGCCCCCAGGGCGCAGACGTCCTGGCGATGGATACCGTGATGAAGCTGACCGTGTACGGCCAGACGGAGGGGCAGGGAGAAGCGGCCCTTCAGAAGGCCGTTGACGAAATTAAGGCATTGGAGGGCCTGCTCTCCGTAACGGATGAAGCCAGCGAAATTTACCGCGCCAACCACAGCCCGGGCAGGGCCGTTCCCCTGTCCGAGCCAACCCGGACGCTGCTGTCGGACGCGCTGGCCCTCTGCGCCGCCACGGACGGCGCCCTGGATGTGACGGTGTATCCCATCGTCCGGGCGTGGGGCTTTACCACAGGGTCCTACCGTGTCCCGGCGGAAGAGGAAATCCAATCCCTGCTGGCCCAGGTGGATTATTCCCGCGTTTCCCTTGATGGGGACGCCCTGACCCTCCCGGCAGGCATGGAACTGGATTTGGGCGCGGTGGCGAAAGGCTTTGCCGGAGACCGGCTGATGGCCCTGTTCCGGGAGGAGGGCGTGGAATCCGCGATCGTGGAGCTGGGCGGTAGCGTCCAGGCCTTGGGCTGCAAGCCGGACGGCTCCCCCTGGCAGGTGGCCCTGCAAGCGCCGGAGGGGGGCTTTGCCGGCGTATTGGAAATTGTGGACAAGGCGGTGGTAACCTCCGGCGGCTACCAGCGGTATTTTGAAAAAAACGGGGCGCGGTACATCCACATCATCGACCCCAAAACCGGGCATCCTGCGGAGGCCGGGCTGGCGTCCGCCACCATTGTGGCCGGAAGCGGCCTTTTGGGCGACGGCCTGTCCACCGCGCTGTTCGTCATGGGCAGGGAGCGGGCGGAAGCCTATTGGCGCGCCCACGGGGGCTTTGAGTTTGTCCTGCTGACAGAAACGGGGCGCGTGGTCATTTCCGAGGGGCTGGAAGGGTGTTTCCGCCTGTATGGGGCGTGGGAGAACCGGCCGGTGGAGGTGGTGCGGCGGTAGGCCGTTCGTTTTACGGCGTTCTTCAAAAAACACGTCAAAAGATTGGGTTGGAAACCATTGACAAGGGCATGGCCTGTTTATATAATAGGTGAGGTCCCTTGTCATGGGGGACGCAGTTCAATGATAAAAAATTGGAGTGGAGAGATATGAAGAGTATTCGTAAAAAGATCACCGTCTGCCTGATGGCAACCGTCGTCATCGCCCTGGTCCTGGTCGGCTCTGTCAGTATCACGCTCAACTACAAGAACACCGTTGCCACGGTGGACCAGATGCTCAGCGAAACTGCTGTGCTGGCGGCAGAGCGTATCGAACAGGAATTGACCGCTTATAAAAACGTAGCCATGGACACCGGCTGCATTCCCCAGTTGTCCGACCCGTCCGTCTCCGTGGAGGAAAAGCGCGCCGTGATTGACGAGCGCGTGGCCATGCACGGCTTCCAGCGGGGCAACGTGATCGGCCTGGACGGCATCAGCATTTTTGACGGCAAGGACTACTCCGACCGGGAATATGTGCAGCAGGCCATGGCCGGGAACATCTACGTGTCCGAGCCGCTGGTCAGCAAGATCACCGGCGAACTGTCCATCATGGTGGCCGCGCCCATCTATAGCGGCGGGAGCCGGGACGGCCAGATTGCGGGGGTGGTCTATTTCGTTCCCCCAGAGACGTTCCTCAATAACATTGTCTCCTCTATCCAGGTCAGCGCGAACTGCCGGGCTTATATGATCAACAAAACCGGCGACACCATCGCCGACACCACCCTGGAAACCATTACCACCCTGGAAACCATTACCACCCAGAATATCGAGCGGGACGCCCAGTCTGACCGTTCCTTAAAGGGCTTGGCCGCCATCCACGCAGAGATGCGCCAGGGGAAGAACGGCTTCGGCGGCTATAACGCTTCCGACGGTCCCCGGTACGTGGCCTACGCCCCTGTCGGCGGCACCGACGGTTGGAGCGTAGCCGTTACCTCCATGAAGAAGGACTATCTGGCCGATACATATTTTGGCATGCTGCTGAACGTGCTGGTGGTAATTGTTGCCAGTCTCGCGTCCATCGTGGTGGCTGTGAAGCTCTCTGACAACATCAGCATCCCCATGCGGGCCTGCGCCGAGCGGATGAAGCTGCTGGTGGCGGGCGACCCCTCCCCCGTTCCCCAGACCAGGGGGCAGGATGAAACTGCGGAGCTGACCCGCTCCACGGCGGAAATGGTGCAAGGGCTGAACACCATTATCAACGACATTGACCATCTGCTGACAGAGATGGCCAATCAAAACCTGGACATTCAGTCCGCCCACCGGGATGCCTACGTGGGTGACTTCCAGAGCATCCTGGTCTCCATGCGTACGCTGAAAACGGAACTGAGCAGCACCATGCGGCAGATTAACGCTTCCGCCGGACAGGTGTCCTCCGCCAGCGGCCAGGTTTCCACCGGCGCCCAAACCCTGAGCGAGGGTTCCATGGAGCAGGCCAGTTCCGTGGAAGAGCTGGCGGCGACCATCACCGACATCTCTACCAGCGCCAAGCAGACTGCCGCCGCCGCCAAGGAGGCGGGTGAGTTTGTCAATCAGGCCGGCGCACAGCTTGGCGTCAGCGTGGAGCACGTCAAGGAACTGAACGCGGCTATGGAAAAAATCTCCAAGTCCTCCGAGGAAATTTCCAAGATTATCGCCGCCATTGAGAACATCGCCTTCCAAACCAACATCCTGGCCCTGAACGCCGCCGTGGAAGCCGCCCGGGCCGGGTCTGCCGGCAAGGGCTTCGCCGTTGTGGCCGATGAAGTACGAAACCTGGCCTCTAAGTCCGATGAAGCGGCCAAGGCTACCAAGGATCTGATCGGAGGTTCCATCGCCGCTGTAACCGAGGGCAGCCAGGCGGTGAATAACGTCACCGCTTCCCTGGAGCAGACCAGCATTTACGCCGGCCATGTAACGACCCAGATGGATATTGTCGTCTCCGCCGTGGAGAACCAGACCAACGCCATCACCCAGGTCACCGAGGGCATCGACCAGATTTCCGCCGTGGTGCAGACCAACTCCGCCACTGCGGAGGAGAGTGCCGCTGCCAGCGAGCAGCTGTCCGCCGAGGCAGCCAGTCTCAAGCAGCTTGTGGATCAGTTTACGCTGGCGAGAGACTGAGTTTTGCGACTGCCTTTTTATGAACCCCCCGCCGTCCAGGTCATCCGGACGGCGGGGGGTTCTACATCATCAGGAAATCGTAGATGGTATGTCGTTACGCCTTCGCGGAAGGGCCGCCTGGGGCGCGCAGGAAGGCGAACTTGGTCTCGCTGCAAACCACCGCCACAAAAATCAGCGCGAATCCGGCCAGCATCCGCCCGTTGACCTGGTCTCCGGCGAACAGCACGGAGCACAACACGCCAAACACCGATTCCAGGGACAAAATCACCGACGCCGACGCCGGGTCAGACCAAACTTGTCCCACGTTCTGGAACAGCAGCGCCACCGTGGTAGCCATAACCGCCAGATACGCCAGCGGCAGCAGCACCTCCGGCCGGGCGAGGGCCTGGGCGGGGAAGGTTTCCGTCAGCGCCCCGCCAATCCAGGCGTACAGCCCCGCAAAGGCGAACTGGAACACCGTGAGCAGGTAAATGTCCTTTCCCGGCGAGACCTTCGCCACAGAAACGATGTGCATGGCGTAAAAGATCGCGCAGACCAAGGTCAGGCCGTCGCCGGGGTTGATGGACAGATCCCCGGTCAGGCTCACCAGCCCCACCCCCGCCACGCATAAAACCGCCGCCAGGACGTTGTAGCGGTCCGGCTTTACCCGGGCGAAGGCCCAGTATAAAAAGGGGACAAGGACGCAGTACACCGCTGTCAAAAAGGCGTTTTTGGACGGCGTGGTCATGGTCAGGCCGTAGGTCTGCACCGAGTAGGCCATATACAGCATCGTCCCGATAACCGCCCCCCGCCACAGGTAATCCGGCGTGAACCGCGCCCATTTCTTCCAGCACAGCAGCCCCAGCAGCACCGCGCCGGCGGTAAACCGGATGGCCAGCAGGTATTGAACCGGCAGCAGGTCCAGGGCGTCCTTCATAATAAAAAAGGAGCTTCCCCAGATAAACGCCGCCAGAAGCAGCATAGGCTTGGCAAGCATTCTCATTACTTTTTCGTTCATCATTTCCACCTCATTCTTGCAATCAAGCGCCACCCTATGATACAATGGGCGCTAAGACGATATACTACCAGAGAGGTTGAGAAATGGCAAGACTTGACGAAAAATTTTTTCTCCAGGACACCGTCCAGGCCGCCCAGGCCTTGCTGGGCCGCTACCTGGTCCGGGTGGACGGCGGGGAAACCATGGTTTGCCGGATCACCGAGACGGAGGCCTATGTGGGGTCCGTTGATAAGGCCTGCCACGCCTATGGCGGCAGGCGCACGAAACGCACGGAAACCCTTTACGCCGCGCCCGGTACGGCCTACGTTTATCTAATCTACGGCATGTATAGCTGCCTAAATTTTGTCACCGGCCCCATAGGGGAAGCCTCCGCCATCCTGATCCGCGGCGGTGTGCCGGTGTATGGCGGCGATGGGGCCGCGCGGCGGCGGTTCGGCCTTCCTATGGAAGAAATGTCCGCCTACCAGCGGAAAAATTTCCTCAACGGGCCGGGCAAGCTCTGCAAGGGCCTTGCCATTGACCGCACCCTCAACGGCCTGCCGCTGGGGAGCGAAGCCCTCTATCTGGCCCATGACCTGCCGGAGCTGGGGCTGCCGGAGCGGCCGGGGGATTTGCCCTTCCACACGGGGAAGCGGGTGGGGATCGACTACGCGGAAGAAGCCGTTGATTTTCCCTGGCGGTTCTGGCTGGACGGATAAGAAGGAGGATTCTATGCTGATTTTTGACCTGGACGGCACCCTTATTGATTCCAATGGCGTTTGGCTGGAGGTGGACAAGGTGTTCCTTGCCCGCCACGGCCTTGCGTACAGCCAGGAATACCACGACGGCGTAGCCCACTCCATTTTGCAAAACTGCGCGGTTTTCACAAAAAACCACTTTCAGATGGAGGAAACCTGCGAGGAGATTATTGCCGAGTGGATAAAGCTGGCAGAAAACGCCTATGGCGAGGTGCCTTTGAAGCCCCACGTACGGGAATACCTGGACCGGTGCAAGGCGGCGGGGCATCGGATGGCGGTGTTTACCGCTTGCGTCCCCCAGCACTGCCGGACGGCGGTGGCCCGCCACGGGTTAGGCCAGTATTTTGAGCGGATTATTTACGCCCAGGAATTGGGCGAGGACAAGAAATCCCCCGCCATTTTCCGCCATGTAGCCCAGCTTTTGGGCGTGAAGCCCCAGGAATGCGTCTTGTTTGACGATTCCCTCGCCGCCTGCAAGGGGGCCAAGGCCGCCGGAATGACCGTGGTGGGCGTAGCCGACCTCTATCACGCCGGCACGGAGCCGGATATGCGGGAGCTGTGCGACCAGTATATTCAGGACTTTGGGGCGCTTTTATAGATTGATAAATCCTTGACAATCCTCCCTTCCAAGGGGTATAATATGATCCAGCAGAGACGAAATCCTGAGAAAGGACATAGATTTTCATATGTTTACCATTACGTTCCGTTTCGAGACCGGCGAGCCGGTGTCCATCGATGCCAACCCCGGCGAAAAGCTCCTGGACGTGGCCCGGAAGGCCAATGTAGCCATCGACGCCCCCTGCTCCGGCAACGGCGTATGCGGCAAATGCCGGGTCCGGCTGGCCTCTGGCAGCCTGGACGCGCCCATCAACCGCCATATCACCAAGGACGAGTATGACGCAGGCTGGCGGCTGGCCTGCCTGGCCACCATCACCGGCGACGCGGAGATTGAGGTGCCGGATATCGCTTCCGCCTACCGCTCCCGGATGAAGATGGCGGACCTTAGCTCCCCGGAGGAAATTGCCATTTTTGAGAACCTGCGCAAGCAGTTGGAGGACGCGGGCATCGCTTTCGGCAGCGATCTGTCCTTCCTGCCCTTGGATCTGGAGGAACCCAGCCTGGACGACACCATGCCCGACAACGAGCGGCTGCTCCGGGCGGTGGAAGCCGCCACCGGCGTGGATGAGAGCGCCATCATGCTCCCCTACGCGGTGCTGAAAAACCTGAGCCAGGTGTTGCGGGAGAGCAATTTCAAGGTCAAGTGCGTCATTTCCCGGGATGGAGACCGCATTCTCATGCGGGACGTGCTGCCTGGGGACAGCACCGACCCCCTGGTGGGCTTCGCCCTGGATTTAGGCACCACCTCCCTGGCGGGCGTGCTGGTGGATTTGGAGAGCGGCAAAATCCTTGCCAAGGCCAGCGGCGGCAACGGCCAGATCCGCTACGGCGCGGACGTTATCAACCGGATCATCGAATCCGGCAAGCCTGACGGCCGCAAGCGCCTCCAGGACGCGGTTATTAAGGAATCCATTATCCCCATGCTCTCGTTCATGTACCGCGCCGCTGACATCAACCCCCGGCGGGTTTACCGCATGGTACTGGCAGGGAACACCACCATGAACCACCTGCTGCTGGGCCTCCACGCCGACCCCATCCGGATGGAGCCGTTTGTCCCCAGCTTTTTCCGCACAGACCATCTGTTTGTCCGGGATATCGGGCTGAAGATGAACCCTCTGGCAGAATTGATCATCGCCCCCAACATCGGCAGCTATGTAGGCGGCGACATTACGGCGGGTGCGCTGGTGTCCATGATCTGGAACAGCCCGGAAATGAGCCTGTTCATCGACTTAGGCACCAACGGCGAGCTGGTGTTTGGCAACGAGGAATTCCAGATGAGCTGCGCCTGCTCCGCCGGCCCCGCCTTCGAGGGCGGCGACATCTCCTGCGGCATGCGGGCCACCGACGGCGCGATTGAAGCCTGTTCCATCGACAAGGACACCATGGAGCCCGCTATGGCCGTGGTAGGGGACGTCCCCCCGGCGGGCATCTGCGGCAGCGGCATCATCGACATTATCGCGGAACTGTTCCGCTGCGGCATCATCAACGGCAAGGGCAAATTTGTCCGGGAAGGGGAGCGGGTCCTTCATGATGAGCACGGCATGGGTTCCTACGTGCTGGCCTGGAAGAAGGATACCGGCGGGGCCAAGGACGTGGTTATCAACGAGGTGGATATTGACAACTTCATCCGGGCCAAGGGTGCGATTTTCTCCGCTACCCAGACTATGCTGCACTCCCTGGGGTTCGATGCTTCCGTGATTGAGCGGGTCTACGTGGCCGGCGGCATCGGCAGCGGCATCAATATGAAAAACGCCGTCACCATCGGCATGTTCCCGGATATCCCCTTGGAGAACTTCCACTATATCGGCAACTCCTCCCAAACCGGTGCATACGCCATGCTGCTGAGCGCCCAGGCCCGGGAGAAGGTGTTTGAACTGAGCCGTTCCATGACCTACCTGGAGCTTTCCAACGAGCCGGGGTACATGGACGAGTTTGTCGCCGCCTGCTTCCTGCCCCACACCGACGCGTCCCTGTTCCCCAGCGTAAGCCAGGACTGACCGGAGGAACGCTATGACGGAGACCCTTCGTGTGACCTACATAAACTGCGATTTCTGCACTGCCAAGAACCACTGCACCGCCTGCGGCGGGGAATTGGCCCAGGCCTTGCTGCAAAAGCCCGGGATTCACGCCGCCGGAATCAACCTCCCCGACCACGCCTTGCAGATTTCCCACAGCCTGGCGTCTGACGCGCTGGAGGATTTGCTGGACGGGATGGGGCTGTTGGTGGGATAACCGTTCTTGAAAGGTTCTTCATGAAAAAACTACTGCTGCTTACAGGCGGTCTTGCCGCAGGTAAATCCACATTTTCCCGCATACTGTCCACGCGGTACGGAACTGCCGCCTTTCAGAAGGATACGGTGAAGGAACTCCTGTGCGATCATATTGGGTTTCGCAGCCGTGAGGAAAATAAAGCGCTTTCCAACGCCGCCGTAGACGCCATGTGCCACATATTTTCCCGGATTTCCTTGACAGGAGCCAGCCTGATCCTTGAAGCAAATTTCCATGAGGATGAGTTGGAAAAACTGCATTCTATCGCCCGAGAGAGCCAATACGACGTATTGACGCTGGTTCTGCACGGCGACGCGGAAGTTTTGTACCGCCGGTATCTCCACCGCATGCGGGAAGAAAACCGCCATCCCGCCCATTCCTCACTCTCTCTGGAGGAAAAAGCGGGCTTCATTAAAATGGCGGAGCTCATCCAGCAGGAACAGGTGCCGGGAAAAACGCTGGTAATCGAAGCTACAGAGTTTTCCTATCAGGATGATCCCGCTATCCTGGCGCAGATTGATCATTTTATGAATGATTGATTTCGTATACAGAAAAACAAACGGAACCGCGCATACGCCGCGCGGTTCCGTTCCTTTTTTACATGGTTTTAATCCGCAAACGGGTCGCCTACCGGAGCCGCGCTGTCCACCGTCTCCGTTCCGGGAGCGGCTTCCAGCGCAGGCACAGGAACCGGGGCTTCCGGTTCGGGGGGCGGGGCTTCCGGCAGGGTTCCTTCTGTGGAAACTTCCGCCGCAAACTCCTCCACAGGGGCTTCCATAGGCTTCCAGTCATATTCCAGATTGTGGCCCTTTTCCACATCAAAAACGTGGGCGGCGCTGCCCCGGAAGGTAAAGCGAACCGGCTGGCCCATGGGGAGGTTTTCCGTCTCCTCCTCCTCGCTCAGCGGCACCACGATCACCACGTCCTGGCCGCAAGCGCTGACGTGGATATGCACCGCGCTGCCCATCATTTCCGACACGTCCACAGCGGCAAAGATGGCGTCATCCTGGTCTGTCAGCGACAGATGCTCAGGCCGCAGGCCCAGCTTCACTGGCTGGCTCTCCACATTCCGGCCCAGCAGGCGGGCGGTTTTCTCCGGGGAAAGCCCTACCCGGACGCCGCCCAATTCCACAAAATACCGGTTGTTTTCCCGCACAAGCTGCGCGTCGAAAATGTTCATCTGGGGCGTACCGATAAATCCCGCCACAAAGAGGTTGGATGGATGGTGGAACACCTCCTGGGGCGTACCCACCTGCTGGACGAAGCCTTCTTTCATGATGACGATCCGGTCGCCCAGGGTCATGGCCTCCGTCTGGTCGTGGGTCACATAGATAAAGGTGGTGTTCACCTTCTGGCGCAGCTTGAGAATCTCCGAACGCATCTGGTTGCGGAGCTTGGCGTCCAGGTTGGACAGCGGCTCGTCCATCAGGAACACCTGCGGCTCCCGGACGATGGCCCGGCCTATGGCTACGCGCTGGCGCTGGCCGCCGGAGAGGGCTTTGGGCTTCCGCTTGAGCAGTTCGGAAATATCCAGGATTTCCGCCGCCTCCCGCACCTTCTGGTCAATGACCCGCTTGGGAAATTTCCGCAGCTTCAGGCCGTAAGCGATGTTGTCGTACACCGTCATATGGGGGTACAGGGCGTAGTTCTGGAACACCATGGCAATATCGCGGTCCTTGGGAGGCACCGTGTTTATCTTCCGGCCGCCTATGTAAATCTCGCCTTCCGTGATTTCCTCCAGGCCCGCCACCATCCGCAGGGTCGTGGATTTCCCGCAGCCGGAGGGTCCTACCAGGACGATAAATTCCTTGTCGGCAATCTCCAGGTTAAAGGACTGCACCGCCACCACGGTGTTGTCATATATTTTTTTTACGTTGCGCAGGCTCAGGTTCGCCATTTATGAATCCCCTCCCGCTTTCTTTTCAAATGCTTTTTCCAGCCGTTTCTCCTTGCGCTTCTCCATCGTCTCATCCACCTTCTCGGGAATTTTCACCTTGGCGAAGCGGTAGACCCGGCGCACGTCCCGGATCACCAGCACCAGCGCGAACAGGAACGGGCATACGGCAAATACCACCGCAAACAGCAGCAGCAGCGCGGCATAGTCCTCCGTCAGCCGGGCAGCGTTCTCCCAGTAAGGATAAATCACGCCGTTGGTCCGCATGGAGCGGCGCCCAAAGTCCCGGAGCACCTCCAACAGGTGCAGCAGGCCGTACCGGTTTGAGTTTTCCACCACGTCGCCGTCCCCAACCGGGAAGCTCTCGCTCATCACGCCCTTGGCATAGCCGGTAATCGGGTTGGGCATAACCACCTCATAGCCGGTGACGGACGCATCCTCCATCAAACGGCTCATGGCGGAAAAGGACATATATACGCCGCCATCGCCGGCATAGGCTTCCTCCGTGGCAAAATCCTTCTCGCGGGAGATCACGCCGGATATGACGAAGCTTTCCCCATTGATGGTCACCGGCAGCCCCGTCAGGTCCGTGCCGCCGTAAAGCTTCCAGGCCATTTCCTCGTCCAGCACGACCAGATCGTCCATCAGGTCCCCGCCGTCAAAGTACGACCCGCTGCGAAGGCGCAGGGGATGGAGATAGAAGAAATCCCCCCCCACGCCAAAGGCCTTTGCCGTGGCGCTGGCGTTCTCACTGCTGATAGTCACGCTGGCGGAGCCGTAGTAAGCGTCCAGGTACAGCCGCCCGCCCGCGGGGGATTCCAAGGACTGCTCCTTCAGCTTGTTCTCCAAGGTCTGGCGGAAGGCAAGCATATCTTCTTCCGTCTGGCCGCTGTCCACCGGAAGATAGCAGCCAATCTGTGCAAAACGGATGCCGCTGTCACCCTGGAAGCGTCCGGCGGCAGTGAGGGACTCCAACGTACCGCTCATCGCGTTCATCCAAATCACGCAGCCAATGCTGGCCAGCACCAAAACGGCGTTCAGCACCAGCAGGAGCCACTGCTTGAAGCTAAAGCCCTTCACAGCGGCCAGCATCCGCCGGAAAATATTGGGACGGCTCATGGATTTTCCACCATCCTCACCTGGCTGCCGGCGTCCAGCGGCTTGCTGGAAGTCGTGATTACGTAGTCGTTGGCCGCAAGGCCGGTAACGGCGGCGCTGGTGTCGTCCTCCGCGATGACATTCACGTCCGCGCGGGTAGCGATATACCGGTTGCCCATAGGCGTGTTCTTACTGGTAACGATCAAGACGAATTTGCCGTTGGCGTCCTCCCGGATAGCGCTTTTGGGTACAATGCTGTCAAAGGGCGCGCTGCGCTGGCCCACGGACAAGGTGATGTTGGTACCCGCCTCAATGTCGCCGCTGACCCGGAAAACCAGCAGCTTCTTCTGCCCCGCGCTGGAAGGGTCGGGCGCGATGGATTCCAGGACGGCCTTGATCTCGTTGCCCCAGTAGTAGTTGGTCACCTCGGCGGTGTCGCCCACCGCGACCTGCTTGGACTGCTCGTTGGTGACGGGGATCTTAATGATATAGCCCCGGTCTATCACATCAATGACCGCCATGGGCTGGTCCGGGTTGTTCTCCTTCCCGGCAGAGACGTTGATGGCGCTGATGACGCCGGATACGGGGGAGGTGACCTCCGCGTTGACGGAGTCCTTCTGGTATCTGTCGATCAACTCCTGCTGCTTCTGGATTTTCAGGCTCATGGCCTGCAAATCCAGATTGTTGAGCTGCTTATCAATATCCTTCCCCGCCATGGCGGTTTCCAATTCCCGGTTCTTGGCGGAGATGGTATCCAGGGCGGCCTTGTAGGCCGTCTGCTTCTCTTGCAGGTTTTTCAGGCTTTCTTCCTTTGTGGCGATATCGGCTTCCTGCTGGCGCTGGGTGGCCTCCCAGGCACGGATTTGCTCCTTCAGTTGGGCGTTGGCGCCGGACGCGTTGTCCAGCTCCGCCTGCGCGTCCCGCAAATCCCGCTGCGCGGCATGCAGGTCGGCTTCCGCGTCGTCCAGCTTGTTCTGGATGGCGCGGCGCTGGTCGGCGGCGCTTCCGGCGGAGATATTGCTGTCCTGCTGGGCGCGCTGGAGGGTCTGCTCTTTCGCGTCCACATCCTGCTGGTCTGCCAGCAGGGTGTTATAGGCGGTCCGCCAGCGGGAATCGTATTCCGCATCCTCTGCGGCCAAGGTCTGGCCGTCCCCGCTGCCGGGGTCATCAGGGTCCGGCGGGGAAGGCTTCGTCGCGTTTTCCAGTTCTTTTTCCCGCAGGTAGCCGTCGATGGCAATCTGCATGCTGGAACTGAAGGTATACGTGCCGTCGCCATTGGACTGGAGGGAGGAGAGGGAGTATCCCAACTGCCCCAGCAGCACAGAGATGGTATCCTGATAGGCCCGCCAGTCGCTTTTCCACTTGGTCAGGGCCTTATCCAAGGCGTTCCGGGCGTCCTGGACCTTCCGGTCGTCGCTGACGCCGTCGCCGGCTTCCAGCTTGTCAAGCTGGTCCTCATAGCCCTCCACGGCAGTGGTCAGGGAGGATATCTTTGCTTCCAGTTCGGAGACCTTTTCCTTGGCGTCGGCGTAGTCCTCGTTATCTGTTTGCAGGGCGTTCAGTTCCTTGAGGAGGACCTCGGTCTGGCTGAGGTCGCTTTTGGCAGCCGCCAGGTCGCCCTTGGCGTAGGTGACCTGCTCATCCGTAACACGGTTGGCGTCACGCTGGGCGATAGCCTTTTCCAGGTCTTCGCGCAGGGCCTTGACGGTCTGGTCGTTGGTGGCATAGTCCTTGGAGAGGTTGAGCATTTGGCGCTGGTATTCGATTTGCAGGCTGCTCAACTCATCCTGGGCGGTCCGCAGCTCTTCACTTTCGACGTCGGCCAGGACGAAGAGCAAATCCCCCTCGGCCACCGTATCGCCGACCTTGGCGCAGACGGAGCGGATTTCGCGGGTCTGTTTGAGCATAAGTTCATAGCTCTCGTTGGCCGCAAGGGTGCCGCTGCCGCGGATTTTGGCGTTAATTGTCCCGGAGGAGACCATTTGGGTAGCGACCTCCGGCAGGGAATAATTCATAATGGTCTGAGAGAAGAAGGTCAGAATCAGCAGCACAATTAAGAAAACAATAGCTATTGTCTTGATTAATTCCCTCTTCTTGGACTTTTCTTTTACTTCCATGGATTGATCGTCCTTTCGCTTCCATTTCAACGGTTTCAACAGGTTAACGGGAGACCCCGGCTCTGCGCTGGGCGTATCCAAAGCAAGAAGGCGCCGCCCCTTGGGCAATGCCCGTGGATTCCCCCAGGGCAGGCGCCCGGGCCGAAGGGCTTATCCCTTTACCGACCCCTGGTGCGCGATTCCTTCCACCAGGTAGTCCTCTCCGTGGAGGAACAGCAGCAGGGAAGGGACCATATAAATCGTTGCAATTGCGAACGCCAAGCCGACCTCGCTGCTGTTGATGGTAGAAAGATACACGCTGAGCGGCTGTTTCTCCGCATCGGGAAGAAGAATAATCGGCTGCTCCACCATGTTCCAATAGTCAATAAAAACCAGGATCGCGATGGAATAGAGCGCGCTGCGGCATTGGGGCAGGCAGATGTCCTTGAAAATCTGCCACTCGCTGGAACCGTCCAGCTTGGCCGCTTCTATCAGCGACGCCGGAATGCGCCGCATGGACTTGGTCAGCAAAAATACGGAAAACGGCGCGAACGTACCGGGCAAAATAATCGCCCACCGGGTATTCAGTATGCCGATCCAATCGCTGACCAGGTAGTTAGGCACCAGCGTCACCTGGGTGGGCATCAGCATCAGGATCACATAGAAGAAAAAGAGGAACGAGCGCACCTTGCCCCGCCAGCGGGTAAAGCCATACGCCGTGATGGAGGCGATGACGAGCTGGAGCAGTACGATAGGCACCACCAGGATCACGGAATTCCAAAATTTCAGCAGGTATTCCGGGCTGCGGATCAAAACGGCGATGTACTGGTGGAAGGTAACCTTGTCCGGGATAAACTTCAGATTCACCGTGTCCGCGATGTAGGCCTTGCCGTCGCTGCCGGAGACGTTGGCAAACACCTTGCCGTAGTTGGCGCTGATCTCGGACTGGGTCATAAAGGAATTGGAGATCGTCAGCACCGTGGGCAGCAGGAAGCCGAAGGCAAACAGCGCCGCTATCACCGTCAGGACCAAGCGGCCAAGATACCGGTTTTTTTTCACCCCTCCACATCCTTTCCGAAAATATCCTCTACCTTGAACAGCAGCGCGATCAGCGCCACCATCACCAGCGCCATCAGCACCGCCGCCGAGGCCATCTTCTGGTAGTCGAAGTTTTCAAAGGTGTTGTTCATGAAGTGCTGCATCATGTACAGCCCGTCGAAGGGGTACTTGCCCACCAGCAGGTAGATCTCCCGGAACACCTTAAAGGAGTTGATGATGGACAGAATGGCCACGAACAGCACCGTAGGCGACAGGTAGCGCAGCTTGATGTTGAAAAACTTGTGGGCCGCGCTGGCCCCCTCCACGTCCGCCACCTCCAGCAGCTCCTTGGGGATGTTGTTCAAAGCCGCCATGAACAGGATCATGTTGTACCCCAGGTTCTTCCACAGAAACAGCACCACGATCACCAGCAGGCAGTACTTTGAGTTGAGCCAGTCGATGGGCTCCACATTGAAATTGGCCAGGATGACGTTCAGCGTGCCCCGGTAGTGGAACACCACCTGCCAGATGAGCACCACCGACGCCACCGGCACCATCATAGGGCTTAAAAAGAAGGTGCGGAACAGGCTCTTGCAGGGGATGCGGCACTCCAGCAGCAGCGCCAGCCCCAGGCTCAGCACCACCGCCAGGGGCACCGCTATGGCGGAAAACATGGCGGTGTTGCCGGCCGCAGTGCGGAAGGAGGAGTTCCCCAGCACGGCCTTGAAGTTGTCCAGAAAAACAAACTCCGGGTTCAGGGGGCTGCGGATGACGGAGTAGTACACCACCACCAGGAAGGGGACGATGAAAAACACCGCCACCCCCGTCACGCTGGGCCCCAGGAAGGCGGCGGAGTGCATCACGTCCCGGATGCGCTCGTTGCTCCGGTCCCAGGTCCGCTTCACCTTCCCCTGCCCGGCGGCCAGGGGCTTTTTCCCCCGGCCGCCGAATTTGATCTCAGCGGTTTTCATTGACATAGAGCTTCACCCGGCTCTGGATCTGGGTGACCGTGTCGTCCAGGGACCGGTCCCCGGCGAAGTAGGAGCCCGCACCGTCGGAGACAATGCTGAAAATCTCCTGGTCATAGTTGTACACGCTGTCTATCGCGTTGTACAGGGCCATGATCTGATCGTACTCCTCCTGACTGGTGGAGTAGATATCCACCATGAAGCCGTTCCCCCAGCCCACGGAGGAGTAGGACTCCTCGATGGGGCTGCCGTTCTCGTCCAGGACCTGCTCCCCGTTCTCATCCAGCTTGTAGCCGTCCGGGGTCATGGCGTCCTCCCGGACCAGATCAAAGTCCGCCTTGTTGGTGGGGAAGCCCCAGAAGCCGCCCTGTTTCAAGCTCTCCACATCCTCGAACTTGGGCAGCAGCAGCCGGCGCAGGAAGCTCCAGGCGCCCTCCTTGTCCTTGCAGGTGGAGGACATGGCCAGACCGCCGCTGATCGCAAAGGCGCTGCCCACGCCGCCGTCCTCCTGGGGGAAGCCCACGTAGCTCACCGAGCCGCCGAAGAGGGCCTTGTCCGTCTGGATGCTCTCAAAGTCAGACAGGTATGTGCTGTTGAGCATCTGCCGGCCCTCGGAGATGCGCTTGTAGTCGTTGTCCTGGTCGTCCATGGCAGCAGCCTGGTTGTACTCCGCCGGGAACTGGTTGCAGAACTCCAGCATGGTCTTGAAGGCATCGCTCTCAAAGCTGCACTCCCCGGTCTCCCAGTTGACAAACTGGTCCAGGTTCTGCATCATGACGGTGCTGAGAATGCTGTCCTTGGTGTCGTAGTAGCTGAAGATGGAGCAGCCCTCGGGCATCCTGGCCAGGGCCTCCTGGAGGTCCGCCACGGTCCAGCTGTGCCGGTCCCCCACCACGTCCGTGGCCCCGGCCACCGTCGAGATGCTGAAGGTATCGAACACCTGATAGAGCTTGCCGTCCCGCTCGGCGGCCAGGAAGGGCCGCTCCATGAGGCTGTCCCTGCCGATGTCCGGGTCGCCGTCGATGTAGGGCCACAGGTCCTCCAGCACCCCCTTGGCCGCGTACTGGGCAAGGGAGATCGTGCCGGCGTCCAGGATATCGGGCACCTTGCCGGCCACAATCTCCGTGTTCAGCCGGGTGAGGCCGGCGAAGTAGTCCTCGTCGGTGCTGTACTTGGAGTAGTCCGTCACCTCAATGCGGTGGGTGGTGCTGGACTTGTTGAAGTCGATGACAGCGTTGCGCTGATCGTAGCCCATGCCCAGGGCCGCGTAGGTGAGGGTGGTCTTCTCCGGCAGGGAGGCGCGGTCCGTGGCTGTGAGCACCGCCAGCTCCGTGCTGCTGCCTCTGACGGAGTAGCTGCGCCAGTCCTCGGTCATCACCGCCACCCGGCCGTCCTCCAGAAAGGAGAAGAACTCAACGGCGCTTACGTTGATGTCGGCGTCCAGCCAGTTGAGCAGCTCCACGCCGGTCTCGTCGGCCTCCCTGTAGCCGCAGAGGATGTCCCCCTGCTGGTAGTAGAAGAGGTAGTCCCCGCCGCCGGAGTAGACCTGGTAGGCGCTGCTGGGCAGGGCGTACTCCTTGCCCCAGCCCTTGGTCTCCTTGTCGATGACCCGGACCTTGTAGCCGCTGGTGTTGGTGGTCAGGTCGCTGAAGTGCATGCGTATGGCCGCCCGGCCGTCGCTGAGGAGGATGAGATCATCCCCCCACAGCTGGTCGTCCTCAATGGTGAACTTGATGTTCTTGGACCCGTCCAGCACGGCCAGCTTGCCCTGGCCGCTGATGTAGCAGTCCCCGTCCTTGTCAAAGAGGGCGTTCTGGATGTAGTCCATCTCCAGCTTCTCTGTCAGGTCCGTGGCGTCCAGATGGGTGATCTCGTTGCCTGTGGAGTCCAGCTGCCGGAACATCTGGATGTTCTCGGAGTCGGTCATGTAGCTGTACTTGTCGTCCTTCTCCGGGTCAAAGCCCTCGGGCAGATCAAAGTGCTGGATGTACATGCTCTCCTCCACCCACAGCGTCCCCTCCAGGCCGGCGGAGATGTTGTTGATGTAGCTGTCGCCCTCGCTGCCCTCGGGGGGCGTCAAGGGGGCGTAGTTCTCCAGCTCCACCGCCTCCCCGCCCTCCAGGGGCATCCGGTAGATGGCGTAGTGTCCGTCGTAGTTCTCCTGGCTGTCCGGCTCGTCCCGGACGTAGCCCGCGAGGTAGAGGTTCTTCCCGTCGGAGCAGCCCCCCTGGATGTGCTCCATGCCCACGTCCACGTCAATAAACTCCGGCACATAGACTGTGCCGCTGAGGGGGGACGCGTCCTCCTCATTGCCGCCGGCGCCGCAGGCCGCCGCGCCCAGGATCAGCACCAGGGCCATCAGCAGGGCTGTCAGCCTCTTTCCGCGTATGTACAACATAATTATCAGCCTTCCTTCCCTTGGGATAGCACTATTATACGGATGGATGTATCATTTTTGCATCCAACAGGGCAGTTGATTTCTTAAATATCCCTTAAGAACCTGTATTCAGCGCCCGCCGGCTCACTTGTTCTCGTTGATGTAGAGCTTCACCCGGCTCTGGATCTGGCTGGCGGTCTCCTCCAGGCCCCTGTCCCCGGAGAAGTAGGCTCCGCACTGCTCGTTGACGATGTTGTAGACGTTCTCGTCGTAGCGGTACATCCGGTCAATGGCGTTGTACAGCGCCATGAACTGGTCATAGTCCGCCTGGGTGGGCCTGTCGATCTCAATCTCCTGGTCGGGGCCGAGCCATACGGTGTCCTTGTACACCCGGGGCTGCCCGTTCTCGTCCGTGGCGATTTCCCCGTTCTCGTCGTACTCGTAGTTGGGCTCCATGGACTTCTCTATGGCCTTCTCAAAGTCGGCCTTGTTGACGTAGAACTGGCTGTAGAACTGGTCCTCGTCTACGGGCAGGAGACACTGGCGCATGAAGGACCAGGCCCCATCCTTGTCCTTGCAGGCCGTGGACATGGCGATGCCCCGGGACCCGCTGGCAAAGCAGCTGCCCACGCTGCCGTCCTCCGTGGGATAGCCCACGAACGTCACGTCCCCCTGGAACATGGCCTTGAGTCGGGGCAGGCTCCAGTCCAGGCTGGAGACGGAGGTCTGGACGAGCATCTGCTTGCCGTTCATGACCCGGGTGTCCTCATACTCCCACTCCTCCTCGTTCATCTCGCTCCAGTTGAACTCCGCAGGGAAGCTGTTGCAGAACGCCAGCAGGGACTTGAAGCTGTCGCTGTCAAAGCGGCACTCCCCCTTGTCCCAGTCCACGAAGGCGTCCGCGTTGACGCTCATGATGGTGCGCAGCATCTCGGACTTGGTGTCGGACTGGCCGAAGATGGAGCAGCCCTCGGGCATCCTGGTCAGGGCCTCCTGGAGGTCCGCCAGGGTCCAGCTCATGCTGTCGCCCACAATGCGGGAGGAGCCGGCCACGGTGGTGATATAGAAGCTGTTGAAGATTTCATAGAGCTTGCCGTCCATCTCGTTGGCCTGGAGCACCCGCTCCATCACCGCCTCCCGGCCCAGGTCCGGATCGTTTTCAATGAAGGGCCACAGGTCCTCCAGAACGCCCTTGGCCCCGTACTGGGCCAGGGGGAGGGAGGTGGTGTCCAGCAGATCGGGCACCTTGCCGGCCACGATCTCCGTATTGAGCTTGCTCAGGCCGGCGGAGGCGTCGTCCTCGGTGTTGAACTCGGAGTAGTCCTGGACCACAATGCGGTGCGTGCCGCTCTTCTTGTTGAAGTCGATGACGCTCTGGCGGGTGTCGTAGCCCAGGTACATGGTGGCGTAGGTGAGGGTGGTCTTCTCCGGCAGGGAGGCGCGGTCCGTGGCCGTCATGACGGCCAGCTCGATCTTCAGGCTGTAGGGCCCGTTCTCCGGGCGCACCCATTCCCGGGTGACCACCACCACCCGGCCGTCGGGGGTGAACTCGAAAAAGCTGACGTCGTTGCGGTTGATGTCGGAGTCGATCCAGGAGAAGAGCTTCTCCCCGTCCTGGGATCCGGCCTTGCAGCCGTAGATGGAGTCGTTGTTCTGGTAGTAGAAGAGGTAGTCCCCGCCGCCGGTAAAGGCGCTGTAGGCGTTGACAGGCATCACGTACTCCGGACCCCAGGCCTTGCCTGCCAGGTCGATGGTCTTCATGATGTTGCGGGAGATCTCCTTTTCCTCGTCATAGTAGTTGTGGAGCAGGGCCATGGTGCCGTCCCCCAGCAGGACCAGCTCGCCGTAGAGCTGCTCCCCGTCCAGGGAGAAGAGGAGGTTCTGGTCCTTGTCCAGGACGAAGAGCTTCTTCTCCGAGGTCACGTAGATGTTGCCCTCCCGGTCATAGTTCATGCCGCTGGTGTACTCTGCCTCCAGCTTCTCGTTCAGGGCGGAGGCGTCCAGCTCCGTGCGGGTGATCTCGTTGCCCGCAGCGTCCAGCTGGCGGCGGAGCACCGTGTTCTGGTCCACCTCGTAGCTCCACCTGTCGTCCGTGTTCTCGTCAAAGTCCTCGGGCAGGTCAAAGGTGTAGGCGTTGATGACCTCCGTCACCCAGAGGGTGTTGTCCTCCCCGGCCGTCACCTTCTCGATGTACACGCCGCCCTCGGTCCCCTCGGGCAGCGCCGTCATCTGGTAGTTCTCCAGCTTTTCCGCCTCACCGCCGGCCAGGGGGAGTCGGTAGAGGTAGGTGTTGTAGACATAGCCGGGGTAGGTCTCGCCGGTGACGGGGTCCGTCTCTGTGGTCTCCTCACTCTTGTTAGCGATGAGGTACACCCAATCCTCCCCCACGCAGCCGCCGGAGATGTCTTCTATGCCCTCAATGTTCATGTCCAAAAACTGGGGCACGTAGACCGTGCTGCTGAGCAGCTGGTCATCCCCGCCCTGCTTGCCGTCCTTCCCGCAGGCCGCCAGGCCCAGGAGCAGCGTCAGGGCCAGGATCAGGGCCGCGGCCCGTCTTTTCATGTGTTTCATCGTCCAATCCTCCTTGTATCCATGATGTCCATGGAAGTTCTCCTCTGCCCCTATAGACGCAGCTCCGGGGCAGAAGGTTCCGTCCTGTTTTTATTTTACAGGTAATTGCATCATCTTTGCATCTTTTTGGCAACGCCCGTGTTTCATTTTCCAAAAGGAGGATGTTTATCAGATTTTGCGGTTCAGGAAACGCCATGAAAGCAGATGCTTTCATGGCGTCAGCCTGTCGAAAAAGTCTGCCAAGAGGCAGACTTTTTCCTGTAAAGATGATAA
>CANSSG010000008.1 GCA_947649615.1 uncultured Clostridia bacterium
TCCCCTTCCCTCTACTTTATTTCGTCTATGTCCTTGACATGGGGTACACTTTACACACCCCTCAATGCCTTTTTATTTCTGTAGGGGGTGGGACCCTATTGAGACGGCCCTTTTGAGACAATCTATACCGGCGTAAACTGGGGTGACATATATAAGCCACCTCCCCAGTTTTGCAAAGAAGCGCGAACAGCCTTGCGGTTGTTCGCGCCCCTTTTTTCTCTCGACTGGTTTCGACTGTATTCTCTGTTGAATTTTGGAGAATATGGTCGAAACCAGTCGATATTTTTTGCACAACTTTTCGAGTACAAACAGATTATAGCCTATTACAGCGAAAATACAGATTTATTTTCTGCTTTTGGCAAATCATGCTACCTCATTCGCGCCCCGCCCCGGAAATCTGAACCAGAACCTAATCCCATTCAGATTTTCGGAGACAAGAAAATGTCAAAAGTTGCACATCTAAAAATATTTCCAAACTTTTTTCAAAATCACCAAGTGAGCCTTGGTGTATTCCTGTTAGGCTTATTTATAGGGCCGGAGAGGAAGGGGGTGAGTACATGGGCGTATACGAGCGCCGCCTGATGATCGTGGAAATGTTATCCGTTGCAAAGCAGATTACATACCATTCCATTCCAAAAAGCGGTTGCTTTTTGCTGCCCAAAATGCCGGGTGCAGACTTCTCTTTCTTCCACCCTACTCCCCGGAACTCAATCCTATCGAACATTTCTGGGCTTGGCTGAAGCGCTTTTTGAGAAAAATCCTTCCCACTGTCTCTTCCTTTGATGATGCCCTTTCTACCGCTTTTCAACTGTGGTGACTGTATGTGCCCTACATTTTTTCAGATGAAGAAATGGCGAGACTGTTCAGTATTGCGGACAGTGGAAAATCCTCCAAGGACAGGCTCTCTAAAGCTCAATTTCCCCTACTTCTTCGCATTTTATATGGGTGTGGCTTGTGTTTGGGGGAAACACTTGCTTTACAGTTGCGAGATATTGACTTGGAAAGTGGTACACTTCTTATCCGGAATGGCAAGGGAGACAAGGATAGACTGGTGCCTATGGATAATTCTCTCACCAGTATTTTGAAGATGTACTGTGCCGCCCTACTTTTATAAACCGAGAGATGCATACCTATTTGAAAGCAATTATAAGGATGGCCGGAGAAATTGTGTCGGGCATCATCGCAGCCAAAGCTGGGCAAGGAGCAATTTCCGTAACATTTTGAAGCTGGCGGGCATTTCCATCCTTACAGAGAAAAATGAGCGCGGTGTATGTCCACATTGCTTAAGGCATACATTTGTGGACCATTCTTTGGCAAAGCAAAATGCACACGGTATAAGCAATTACCATGCGTTTCCCTTAATTTCCGTATATTTGGGCCATGAAGATTTAACAGAAACCCAGGATTATGTCCATTTGATAACAAATGAATGCAACGAGATCATTAAGAAGACCGCTGAAAAATATGGCAGCATATTCCCGGAGGTGCCCAAATGAAAGAAAAGATTTTTCTAAATCAATTAGGAGATTATTTCGATGTATATCTCCCCAATGTCCGCAGGGCGAGCAGCAACACAATAGCCGCATATAGCTATTCTTTTTCTATCTTTTTTGAATTTCTGTATGAGGAAAAAGGGATCCCACATTCTTCTGTTACCTACAAACTCCTGACACCTGCGCTCTTTGACGAATTTATTCTGTGGATGACAAATGCCCGAAAGTATTCTGCAACCTCAGTACGACAAAGGATGACCGCACTGACATCTTTCCTGAAGTATGTCTCCCAGCGGAAAATGGATGCCCTTAGAGCGTATACATCAGTGATGGCTGCGGAGCGCCCAACTGCCCCGCAGGAAGAGTTCCCTTATTTTACGATTGATGAAATAATAATCAGCCTTTCCTTGCCAGATCCCCAGAAATATCTTGGCATGCGGGATCTCATATTCCTGTCAATTCTGTATGATTCGGCTGCACGTGCGCAGGAAATGTGCAACCTGCGGGTTGGAGATATCCGATTCGGTACCCCGGTTAAGCTGAAAATTCACGGGAAGGGCAAAAAGGAACGCGAAGTTCCTATTTCCGAAGGCGTTGCATCTCTGCTAAATTATTATCTAAAACAACGTGGGTTGACCAGAAAGGACAAGGAAAAATACCTTTTCTTAAGCCAGACTGATGAACAGATGACAACAGCTTACGTTCGCAGCATCGTGAAAAAGTATGTTGGTCTTGCCCGAGAAATGCATCCTGATCTCTTTATGAAAACCAACTATTCCCCACACAGCTTTAGGCACAGCAAAGCGGTGCATATGGTTGAAGCAGGAATTGATCTCATATGCATTCGTAATTTTCTGGGGCATGAGCACATCGGCACGACTGAAATTTATGCTCGCGTGGGGCAGGAGTCAGTGACCAAGGCGTTGACGGACAGAAAAATTCCAAAGGTTTCCGTCTCTGCCCCTGAATACAAGCCAGGTGGATGCAATCTTCCTGACTTCATCAAAAGAGCAAGAAGAAATAATATATGAGCAACTTTTGCCCACAACCCACTATTTATGGGGGGATTTACAATGGCAACTCAAAATTCAGACTTAAGCACATATCATGGCTTATGTGATTCATCAGATAAGCCGTGGTTCTCAAAGAGAATGGCCGGCTGATGCCCATGCTCCTGGGCGCGGAGGGTTCCGGTTACATCCTCTGAACAGTTCATGACACTGCCGCCCTGATCGTTCAGACACAAGACGGATGGCATCATGCCGCCGCTCTGGCTTCCCTTCAGCGTAGGTGAGATTTCCTCCTGATACCCGATGCTTCCAGCCTTGCTCCCAGCGTTTGCAGAGAACCCGGCGGTGTAAACCAACCCTCCGGGATTCCTTCCGCCGCCGCCGTCCGCGCTGGCTAATGTGGGCGCTGTACCCTCCGGCAGAAAAACGCGGGATTGCTGGGTATCCCAGGGATTCATGCAGTTTGCGATAAACGTCTGCTGCTTCATTCCCGACTGGGAGCACAACGTGCCAGAGCGATCCGGCAGTTCCTGTACCTCATTGCTTTGATTGGCATAAAAAGCTATCAGCAGATGTGCCGCGCCCTGCTGATCCATCGCCGCTCGCAGCAGGTCAGATACCGCCACGCCAGGGGGAGACCGGATCATTCCAGCCTGAAGCTTCAGAGCCAGTTCCAGTTGGGGCGGCAGGGGTTTCCCCCTCTCCTTCGCCCGGCGCAGGATACCCCGGCAGGCAGTCCTGCTCAAATAGTATTTGGATGGGGCTGAAGCCTGCAAAATCTGTGCCAGCGAAGCATCTACGGCGCCTTTGTGGCACGTCGAAGTATTCAGCGGACCATGTTGCCCAAGCCACGCAGGATCGTACTCCCAGTACGGCCCCAGCATATTCCCAGCGCCCGGACCGTGTTGTCATAGTTCGGTTCAAACACACACCGCTGGTCATTAAAAGTTGTGACCGCCTCCCTGGCTTCCGCTTCGGAATCGAAGGCCAGGGGGCGGCCATACCTGTCGCACCGCCACCGGACGGTCCGCCCCCACGGGGAGTCGGGGCGGGTGGCGGCTATGACGCCATATTTCATTGTCTGCCCTCCTAAAAGCTTAGGACCGCCTGATAGGCGGTCCTAGCTCAAATGTATGTGTAAAGTTTTGAGGAATAAATATCACAAAACACTTTCAAATTTTCTATCAAGGTGCTTTGCGCATATTCTTTAGTGTGCGAAATTGTCCACACTCCGTGGGTATCATCCCCAATAAGCGCAAAATCAGCTCCCTTTTTTATTGGCCTACTATCGTTTTCGCAGAGTGTTTCAAGTCGGGGATTATTTGCTTTGATTGCATAATAATCCGCACAGATACCTGTTATTCCGTCTAATCTCCCTTCTAGAACCACTCTGTTTCTTTGCGACACAGTCTCTAAGTCTCTTGCTAAAAAGGAAAATTTTTGTGTCAACCATTGGGAACTACGGGTTTCGCAAGACAAAAATTTGATGCTTTTTTTATCCTTCCAGTGTGCTAAGTCAATCATTTCCTCCCAAGCAAAAGCACGTATCCCCTCAACATAAATCTGTACATAAAAGGCATATCCCTCCATCCTGCGCATCAGCCTATTGGCTAACAACTGGGTTTGCAGGAAAAAGGCATAATCAGGATTAGGAAAATGTCCATCCTCATAAAGAAAATAATAGGACATTTTCCCTTCGCAAGCCGAATATTCCCTAAATGGACCTGGCCGCAATGCGTAAGCGGGCGGATGCTGACAGCAGGCATTCTTGATTCTCTTGTGCAAAAAATCACTCCCAAATGTTTGATATATCGACGATCCATTCGCCAAACGCACTGCCGCCAATGGAACCGGCAATTCCCAGTACAAGACTACCCACAACACCTCCAACTAATGTACCCGGACCTGGGAAAATTGCACTTCCAATCATCGCTCCAGCGTATGCCCCTGCCTTTGCCACTATAGCACCTCCACTCCAGCTTCCAATAATGCTTGCGCCAGTTTGTGCCGTTGGCAAACATTTGGGAATAAGTCTGCCCCTGCTTTGTTATTTTAGGCTTGACATGTATTCCCGTATGTGCCGATTGCAAAGGATCAACATAAGTCAGTATTGGAAATGAACCATGGAGCAATTCATTTATCAAGAAATTATATGCGCCACTGGTTTTCTCCCCGTAGACTCCGTCCTCTGTCAGTGTATCAGATCCCGGAATTTTATTCAAGGCCTTTTGTAGCGCCAGCACATTGCTGCTGGAAATTTCCGGATACCAGCACAAGGATGGGCATACCTGCCAAACAGCCGCTCAAACTCCTGGCGGTCAGGTGCAGCCATTCCGCTGGTACTGTAGGAGCTGCGGTATCCGTACAGATAGCTGGTCCCTGTTTTGAAGGTCAGATATTCTCCGTCCTTCTCAACGGTAACAGTCACCTTCTTTGCGCCGCAGTCCTTAAGCGCGTCCGTGATGCCCTTCATCCGATGGATGGCGCTGACGGTATCCTGTGCCAATACCTGATATTCCTCCATCAGCGCATCGTTCTTCAGGAATTGCAGGAGGAATTTCTCCTGGTTGGTTTTGATATGCATCTCCGTCTCTGTCTGGATGAATCCATCCGGGTCCTGGCGCCATGCCAGAAAGGCTGTCTCCGGCAGTGTGTCCATCGCGTAGCCGCTGCGGAACAGCCCGTCCGGTATCTTGCCACTGAAGAACCGTTCAATGGTCTCCTCCCTTGCGCCACGCTCCCGGTAGTATTGGATATCCTGCTTCATACGCCAATCGGTGACCTCTCCCACATCCGGTCGTTGGCAATGGTATCCTCCACACGCCGGTTGATCCTGCCGCTGATCGTTTCGGCCATAGATGGACCAACTTCTGATACGAGGGGGAACTTCCCGCTGGTGAAGATATCCAGCGAATCCTTTGCCAGATACAGGGCCCTGTGTTCTGTGTCGTATATGCCGCAGAACAGCAGGCTGCTCTCCCAGGAGACGCCGGTATCCTGTGTGGAAGATATCCGGTACAGGTAGTTCACGGACAGCATCTTTTCAAGGCAGGAGAACGTGACCAGATCTTTCCCGCTCTGACAGACCGTAAAGGGACCGTGCCCGACATCCAGCCAACGCAGGAACTCATCACGGACGGCATTGCCAGGGAACAGATCTTTCATCAGCTCATACCCTCCATCGTCATGCCTTCTCTGGATGCCTGTGCGTCCATCGCCAGTTTCTGCTGGTTCAGATCGTAGCAGTAGAGGTAGCAGTGATCGCTCCGGTCGGTCGTGCATCGCAGGCAGAAACGGTAATTCTCCGTTTCTGCTACGAACCCAACGTGATCCTGCCCGATCTCGCCCTCCGGATACCCGTAACACCACCGGTGCATGGCGGTCTCGCTTTGCAGCGGACCCCGGACCCGTAGCTCGTCCACAAACTCCTGAAAGACCGCCTTGAACTCCGGCGTGTTGAACCGGTCGTCATTGTGGGGCCACCAGGAGTGATGGAGCCTGCCGCTGGCAAAATCGATCCGCAGATGTCCTACGGTGGCTTCCTCCACATCCCGTTCCGGCTCTACCTGGGAATAGAACAGCCCCGTCTCCTGGTGGGAAGCGGGACGCAGAATGAATTTCCGAGGGTCAGCAGGACACTTAAGCTGGTGTTTCTCGCAAAAACCCGCCAGATCCAGCAGCTCTTCGTGCAGCGAGAAGCTGTTTCTGATCTGGCGGGTCAGGGTGGTGTCCCGCTTCAGCGGGACGGGGGAGAGAACCGTTCCGGTACGGCCCCACACTGTTTTGTCTGCCAGGATGGCAGGCTTGCCCAGATTCCGGTCGGTCCCGGACAGGTCGTAGCAGTGCCATCCCTCCGGGACAGCCTCCCGCTGGACCTGCTTTTAGGTATAGAGTACCGGCTTGCCGAACAGCTCCGCGCTTTGGAATTGGCCTTCGTAAATGTTGCAGCGCAATGGTTTCACACTCCCTTCGTTTGGCAGCCAACATACATACCACATTACACCCGCGAAAGCAACAGGATTTTTATTGCATCTGCATCCCCGGCTCCTGCCGGGACTGTTCTGCAGATTGCAAGTACATTTCTTCGTCCAGAGCCGCCCAATAGGTTCGATCACTTCTCTGGTAGATAGCCCCATACAACGGCACAAGGTCAGGATGCCTTTCCGCAATATAATCTAGATAGTGTCTACATGAGTTAAGCGCGAAAAGCAGCCCAGATGGCGATACAACGGACGTGTACCGCTCCAAGACCGTCCATGGGGGAATGGCTATAATAAAAGCGGTTGAAAAACGGTAGGGCAACAAGTGGAATAAGAACATGAGCTATTCAAAAAGATATAGGGAACACACAATGGAATACCGACAAGCAGAGCACAGCTTGGAAGCAGCATTCGAGACGCATTGCGGCGGCATAAGATTACAAAGAAAAAAGACGACCAGCTATCAGGAACAGGACAGGCAAAAAGCCGCGGCATATCAGGAAGAGATCAAAGATATACCGCTGGAAAAGGTCGCTTATGTGGATGAAAGCGGTATAGATACATACTTGTATCGGGAATATGGGTATGCGCTACGGGTTCATCAGGTGTTTGGATAGGTTCGTGGACGAAAGTATCAGCGCTGTGGCATTGTCGCCGCTCAGATAGGTGACAGAATTCTTGCGCCATTTCAGTATAACGGGACGATGGACAGCAGGCTTTTTGCTGTCCAAAATGCCGGGTGCAGACTTCTCTTCCTTCCACCCTACTCCCCATCGGGGCTTGGCTTAAAGTACATTTTGAGGAAAACCCTTCCCTTTCTGCCACTTCCTTTGATGATGCCCCTTCTACCGCTTTTCAACTGTGGTGACTACACAAGCCTTTTCCGCTCCTCCATCGCCCGGAGGGCTTGGCGGGTATCCGCGTCCTCCAGTTCCCAGGCGGGGACTTCATAAAGCAGAAGGTCCTCCTCATGCCGCCGTATGACGCTGCTGCCACCCCGGTCTTCCCGCAGGGCCAGCAGCTCGGGGAAATACGCCGCCGGGAAAATGCAGGGGTTCCCCCTTACGCCGTCGTGGCCCGCGCCTACCAATTTGTCCGGATGGGCGCGGAACAGCTCCACTGCGCCCGCTACGGACTCCCGGCGGAGCATGGGCTGGTCGGAGACCATGAACAGTGCGCCGCCGCAGTCCTCCAAGGCTTCCAGCCCCAGGCGGATGGTGTGGCTGATGCCCCAGTCCGGGTGGGGGTTCCGTACCGGCTGGAAGCCGAACGCCGCCGCCATTTCTTCTACTTCCGGGTACTGGGTCACGACAGCCACCTGGTCTACCGCTTCCGGCGGCACCGCTTCCAGGGCGCGGCGGATTAAGCTCTTGCCGTCGAACAGCGCGGCCAGCTTATTCTCCCCGAAACGCCGCGCGTCTCCCGCCGCCATCACTACACAGCCAATTTTCATGTCAGATCACACCCCTTTTCACAGTATTATATCCTAATAGCAGGGTTCCAGTCAACGGGGACGTTATTTAAAAAATAATATAACGGATAGAGGAAACTTGTCCTATACAGCCAGGGGGATTTGTGATATAATAATAAAAATTTTACCCTGACGGAGAAATTTTTGTCCTACTTACCGAAATTCCCCACATCAACAGATAAGGAGGCTGATGCCCAATGAGTAAAAGCGTAGGCCGGAGCATGGCCCGCGTGGACGCCCTGGATAAGGCGGCGGGCCGCGCGAAATATACCGACGACCTCTGCGATAGGGCCGCACTGGCCACCCGCATCGTCCATTCCACAATCGCACACGGGTTGGTTGCTTCCGTTGACTGCGCCCAGGCGGAACAGGTTCCGGGCGTAGTGCGGATTTTTACCTGCTTTGACGTGCCGGACCGGCCCTTCCCCACCGCGGGCCACCCCTGGTCCACCGACCCGCATCATCAGGACGTGGCCGACCGGCTGCTGCTCAACCGCCATGTGCGGTACTACGGCGACGAGGTGGCCGTGGTGGTGGCGGAAAATGAGGTGGCCGCCGCCCAGGCCGCGCGGCTGGTGAAGGTGGCGTACAACGAATATCCCTTCGTCCTGGACGTCCAGAAGGCGATGGAGCCGGACGCGCCCCAAATCCATGAAAATTACCCCGGCAATATTCTGGCGCATACCCAAATCCGCAGCGGCGATTATGAAGCCGCCTGCAAAGAGCCGGGATTAATGAAAGTAGAGGGCTGGTACGACACCCCTACCGTCCAGCACTGCCACATCGAAAACCACGTCTGCACCGCCCAGATGGAAGGCGGGCGGATTACCGTGACCTCCTCCACCCAGATCCCCCACATCGTCCGGCGGGTCTGCGGACAGGCGTTGGGGATTCCCTGGGGGAAGGTGCGCATCGTCAAGCCCTATATCGGCGGCGGGTTCGGCAACAAGCAGGACGCGCTGTATGAGCCGCTGTGCGCCTGGCTCACCACCCAGCTAGGGGGGCGGCTGGTGAAAATCGACTGCTCCAGGGAGGAGACCTTCGTCTCCAACCGGGTCCGCCACGCTATCCGTACCCATATCATCTCCTGGGTAAGGCCTGACGGCTCCTTTGCGGCGCGGAAAATCGAGTGCTTCTCCAACCAGGGCGGCTACGCGTCCCATGGCCACGGCATCGTGGCGAAAGGCATGGGCGCGTTTCCCCAGATTTACCCCTGTCCCAATGTGGAGGGCGACGCGTATACCGTGTTCACCAACCGGCCCTCGGCGGGGGCTATGCGGGGTTACGGCATCCCCCAGGCCATGTGGGCCGGGGAAAGCCACATCGACGACATCGCCAAGGCCTTGGGCCGGGAGCCGGGAGAGTACCGGCGGCAGATTGCCATGCCCCAAGGTTTCGTGGACGGGTTCAGCAAAAATGAGAACTACTATGACAGCTTCCGGGAGGTCATGGATAAGGGCATGGCCGCCATCGGCTACGGGCGGAAGCTCCACGAGTACCAGAACCAGACCGGGCCTGTCCGGCGGGGCGTGGGGATGGCGCTGTTTTGGTACAACACCGCCGTATGGCCCATCTCTTTGGAGTCCAGTTCTTGCCGGATGGTGCTCAATCAGGACGGCTCCGTCCAGGTCCAGACCGGCGAGACGGAGATTGGACAGGGCTGCGACACCGCCTTCGCCCAGATGGCGGCAGACGCCATTGGGATTCCCTTTGCGGATGTACATATCGTCTCCGCCCAGGATACCGATGTAACGCCCTTCGGCACTGGGGCTTACGCTTCCCGGCAGACCTATGTGGGGGGCTTCGCCCTGCGGCAGACGGGAGGGATTTTAAAGGATAAAATCCTGACCTGCGCCGCGGAACTGACCCGGCAGATGAAGGAAAACCTGGATTTGGTGGACGGCAAAATCGTCCGTGTAACCGATGGGCGGGAGCTGATGGGCCTGGACGAGCTGGCAACGGAGACGCTCTACAGTTTGGCCCACAGCCAGCATATCACTGCCGAGAGTACCTACCAGATTAAGAACAACGCCTACTCCTTCGGCTGCACCTTCGCGGAGGTAGAGGTGGATATTCCCATGTGCCAGGTGAAACTCCTTAACATTGTCAACGTCCACGACTGCGGTAAGCTTATCAACCCCGCTCTGGCGGAAGCCCAGGTTCATGGGGGGATGTCTATGGGCATCGGCTATGGGCTGAGCGAGCAGCTTCTTTTCGATGAAAAAACCGGGAAGCCGCTGAACAACAACCTGCTGGATTACAAGCTGTCCACCTTCATGGACCACCCCCATTTGCAGGCGGAATTTGTGGAGAACGCCGAGCCTACCAGCCCCTATGGCACCAAAGCCCTGGGCGAGCCGCCCGCCTGTTCCCCGGCCCCGGCCATCCGCAACGCGGTCTTGCAGGCCACCGGGGTCGCCGTCAATAACGCGCCTATGACCCCCCATGTGCTGTTCGCCCGGTTCAAGGAGGAGGGGCTGCTGTAGATGGAAAACGCGAGGAAACCGGAGATTAGGCGCTGGGTGGTTGGGACAGCGCTGGCCGGACTGGTTCTGTTTGGGATATGGTACCATATCCCGCTCCACCGGACTTTGGAGGTAACAGCTTATGAGCAGCATTATGGGGAGATCGGGGCGCCCGCCGTCCTCCAAATGGACGTCACTCTGCACCGCTCCTTTCTGAGGGGGACGGTGGTGCGGGGGACAATAGCGCTGGACGGCGTGCCTTATGTGTCTGCACCCCGGATGGAGCCAGAGCCGGGTTCGTTTCTGGATGGCCTGAGGGACAAGTGGTCCGGCAGGATATTCTCCGGTTACTTTGTGGAGGCCGAACGGCTGGCCGGACGCGGGGACGCCATCTATATGATGCAGGATTCCTTCCTGATTAGCGACGTATCCTTTGGCGGTTTTTATGATTCCATTGCGGAATTGTTCCTGATCCGGTGGAGGCCGGACGCGCCCAGCGCCGTGTATACAGCCGGCCTACATACTTACTAGGAGGAATTATTCCATGTATGATTTGAAAGCGCTCTATGAAGCCGGGAGCGTCCAGGATGCAGTGCGCCTGCGGCTGGAGCATCCGGAGGCCCAGATTCTCGCCGGAGGCACCGATGTGCTGGTGCAGATGCGGGAGGGGAAGCGGGCTGGGAAAGAGCTGATCTCCATTTACGGCATCAATGAAATGCGGGGTGTTTCCCTGGATGGGGATGAAAATATCCGCATTGGCTCCCTTACCAGCTTCAGCCATATTACGAAAGACCCTATTATCCAGAAATACATCAACGTCCTTGGCGAAGCCGTGGACATGGTGGGCGGGCCGCAAATCCGCAACGCCGGTACCATCGGCGGGAATACCTGCAACGGCGTGACCAGCGCCGATTCCGCGTCTACGCTGTTCGCCTGGGACGCGGTTGTCGAGTTGACCGGGAAGGACGGGGTGCGGCGGCTCCCCATCCAGGCGTTCTATCTCGCGGCGGGGAAAACAGACGTCCGGCCGGATGAAATCCAGACCGCTATCCTGATTCCCAAGGCCAGCTACGAGAACTGCTTCGGGCATTACATCAAATACGCGATGCGCAGCGCCATGGATATCGCTACCACGGGATGCTCTGTGAATGTGGTCCTCAGCCCGGACAAAAAGACGATTGTCCGCGCCCGGATTGCCTACGGCGTGGCAGGGCCTATCCCGATGCGCGCCCCCAGCGCGGAGAAGGCCGCCGGGGGAAAACCCTTGACGGCGGATACGGCGGAAGCCTTCGCCCAGGCGGTGCTCTCCGATATCCAGCCCAGAGACAGTTGGCGGGCCAGCAAGGCCTTCCGGGAGCATATCGCGGTGGAGCTGGCGAAACGCTGCCTGACAGAAGCGGTCAAACAGGCGGGAGGTGAATGGGCATGAGCGTACAATATAAGTTAATTCGCTGCACCATCAACGGCAAGGAAGTGGAGCAGATGGTGGACGTACGCGCGTCCTTGACGGACATGCTCCGCAACGACTTCCGGCTGACCAGCGTGAAAAAGGGCTGCGAGGTGGGCGAGTGCGGGGCCTGCAACGTCATCATTGACGGCGAGTGCTTCAACTCCTGCCTGTACCTGGCCGCATGGGCGGATGGAAAGCATATCCGGACGCTGGAGGGGCTGCTTGGCCCCGGCGGCGAACTAGCGGACATCCAGCAGGCGTTTATTGACGAAGCGGCCATTCAGTGCGGCTTCTGTACGCCGGGGTTTATTATGACCGCCGTGGAAATCCTGGAGAGCGGGAAGGCGTACTCTGACGATGAACTGCGCAAACTCCTCTCCGGACACCTGTGCCGCTGCACCGGGTATGAAAACATCCTGCGGGCGGTGAAAAAGACCATGCTGCGGCGGCTGGAAAGGGACGGGAAGGGATGCGGAAGCATTTGATTTCCGGCAGTTTCACCAAAACGCTTGCGGAGCCGGCCTGCATATGGTACAATTATTCACGAACACAGCACCATAACAGAAAGGCGGGAGATGGATGGAAGAACTTTTGGAACGGCTGCTGGAGGAGTGCCGCCCCTTTACCAGCTTGGGCAAGGTGGCGGATTACATACCGGAACTGGCGAAAAGCAGCCCGGATGCGCTGGGCGTCTATGTCATCGGCAGCGAGGGGAAACATAGCTGGGCGGGGGACTGCCGGAAAAGCTTTACCCTGCAAAGCGTGGTCAAGCCCATTTTGCTGCTTCAGGCGTTGCTGGACAACGGGGCCGAGATGGTGCAGAGTCGGGTGGGCGTGGAAGCCACCGGCAAGCCCTTCGATGCCATCAACGCGGGAGACCATACCTTGGACAGCCGGCATATCAACCCGATGGTCAACATGGGCGCCATTGTAATGTGTACCCTGATTCACGGGGACAGCTATGAGGAACGCTTCCGGCGGCTGCTTGAGCTGACGGGGCGGCTGGCTGGCAACCCGGACATCGGCGTGGACGAGGCGGTTTACCGGTCCGAAAAGAGCCACGGCAGCAAAAACCGGGCGCTGGCATATCTGCTCAAGTCCTACGGCATTCTGGAAGACGATGTGGAGGAGGTGCTGGACTGCTATTTCCGGGCCTGCTCCATCCGGGTGGACTGCCGGGGATTGGCCCATATTGGGGCGGTGCTGTCCAACCGGGGGCGGCTGCCGGATTCCAACCAGCGTATTTTCCCCGCATCCCTGGCCCGGTACGTCAATGCGATCCTCACCACCTGCGGCATGTATAACGGCTCCGGCGAATTCGCCATCCGGGTGGGCATTCCCGCCAAAAGCGGCGTAGCGGGAGGCATTATGGCCGTAGTCCCTACCCGCATGGGCATAGGCATCTACGCCCCCGCGCTGGACCACAAGGGCAACAGCCTGGCGGGCATCCAGCTTTTGGAGCGGCTGAGCCGGGAATTGTATCTGAGTATTTTCTGATGCCCTCACGGGCCGCCCTGCCGGAATCCGGTTTTGTCGAAAACCGTTGACTTTTTCGATAAAAAGTGATAAAGTGAAAACTGCGGATGATTCGAAGCCCTCGCGCATTGGCGGAGGGCTTCTTTCGTCTTAGGACCTGTATTCACAGGGGTTTGATGCCGTCTGGGCGGCAAAATCCCTCGCCCATCTGGCATCCCACGCCTATGAATACAGGTTCTTACGGCTAAATTTCTGAACGGATGGGGAGGATGCCCATGGTCATTACCGATTTTTTGGAGCGGAACGCCCGGCTTTATGGCGATGAGACCGCCTTGGTGGAGCTTAGCCCCACGGAGGAGCGGGATAAAGCCGTCACCTGGCGGGAAGCCAGCCTGATCGAAAACGCCCAGCCGGACGCGCCTTACCGCAGGGCGCTGAGCTGGCGGGACTTCGACCGGCGGGCCAACCGGTTTGCCAACCTGCTGCTCAGCCGGGGCATGGAGCGGGGGAGCAAGGTGGGGATTTTGATGACGAACTGCCTGGAGTGGCTCCCAATCTACTTCGGTGCGCTGAAGGCGGGATGCGTGGCGGTGCCGCTGAACTTCCGGTACTCCGGCGAGGAAATCAAGTACTGCCTGGAGCTGGCGGATGTGGAAGCGCTGGTGTTCGGGCCGGAGTTTATCAGCCGGATGGACGCCGTATACGGCCAGCTTCCCAAAGTGCGGATGATGTTCTTCGTTGGCCGGGACAAGCCCGCCTATGGGGAGGACTGCATGAAGCTGATGGGCTTCTGTTCCTCCAGCCCGCCGCCGGTGGCGCTGGAGGAGGGGGATCACGCCGCCATCTATTTCTCCTCCGGCACGACTGGGTTCCCGAAGGCCATCCTGCACAACCACCGCGCCCTGGCGGCGTCCTGCGAGACCGAGCAGCGCCATCACGGCCAGACCAGGGGCGATGTGTTCCTGTGCATCCCGCCTCTATACCACACCGGGGCAAAAATGCACTGGTTCGGAAGCTTGATTTCCGGGAGCAGGGCCGTGCTGCTGCGGGGAGTGAAGCCGGAGTGGATTCTGCGGGCGGTGACGGAGGAAAAATGCACCATCGTCTGGCTGCTGGTACCCTGGGCGCAGGATTTGCTGGACGCGATCGACGCCGGGAAGGTGGATTTGGGCCACTATCTGCTGGATCAGTGGCGGCTGATGCACATCGGCGCACAGCCCGTACCCCCCAGCCTTATCAAACGATGGAAGCAGGTGTTCCCCGGCCACCAGTACGACACCAACTACGGCCTGAGCGAGTCCATCGGCCCCGGGTGCGTCCATCTGGGGGTGGAGAATCTCCACAAGGTAGGGGCTATCGGCGTTCCCGGCTGCCACTGGGAAGCGAAAATTGTAGACGAGCAGGGCCGGGAAACCCCTCAGGGCGGAATTGGCGAACTGGCGGTAAAAGGTCCCGGCGTGATGCTGTGCTACTACAAGAACCCGGAAGCCACCGCCGAAATCTTAAAGGACGGGTGGCTCTATACCGGCGATATGGCGCGGATGGACGCGGATGGGTTTATCTTCCTGGTGGACCGGAAGAAGGACGTGGTCATCTCCGGCGGGGAGAATATCTACCCGGTTCAGATCGAGGACTTCCTGCGCCGGCATGAGAAAATCAAGGACGCGGCGGTCATCGGCCTGTCGGAACCGCGCCTGGGCGAGATCGCGGCGGCGGTGGTCGAGGTCAAGGAGGGCTGCGCCTGCACGGAAGAGGAAATCGAACGCTTCTGCAAGGAGCTGCCCCGGTATAAGCGGCCCCGCCGGATTATCTTCGACCGGGTGCCAAGAAATCCCACCGGAAAAATCGAGAAGCCCGTCCTGCGGGAGAAGTACTGCCAGGGACGGCTGGTGGAAGCGCAGACCAGTAATTGACATGTTCAGCCTATGGCCTTTCAGCGCATGTAAGGCTGTTTTTGGAAAGAATTGATAAGGTTAGGAGGCCTTTCCCCTATGAAAAAATTGATGCTGGGCAACGAAGCCGCTGCCCGGGGGCTGTATGAGGCGGGGTGTGCCTTTGTTTCCAGCTATCCCGGCACCCCCAGTACGGAAATTACCGAAGCCGCCGCGAAATATCCGGAAATCTACGCCGAGTGGGCGCCGAACGAGAAGGTGGCCATGGAAGCCGCCTTTGGCGCGTCCCTGGCGGGGCGGCGGAGCTTCTGCGGTATGAAGCATGTAGGCCTGAACGTGGCGGCGGACCCGCTCTTTACCATCGCCTATACCGGCGTCAATGGCGGCATGGTCATCGCCGTGGCCGATGACGCGGGGATGCACTCTTCCCAGAATGAGCAGGATTCCCGGCACTACGCCAGAGCGGCCAAGCTGCCTATGCTGGAGCCGTCGGATTCTGCCGAGGCGCTGGCGTTTACCAAGCTGGCCTATGATTTGTCAGAGCAGTTCGATACGCCGGTGATGCTGAAGATGTGTACCCGCATCGCCCACTCCCAAAGCGTGGTGGAGACCGGCCAGCGGGTGGAGCCGGACGCAAAGCCCTATGAGAAAAATCCCGGCAAGTATATTATGATGCCCGGAAACGCCAAGCGCCGCCATCCGGTGGTGGAGGAGCGGCTGCGGAAACTCACCGAATGGGCGGAAACCGCGTCCATCAACCGCATCGAACCGGGCAGCAGCCATAAAATGGGAATTATCACCTCGTCCACCAGCTACCAATATGTGAAGGAAGCCTGCGGCGATACATATCCGGTGCTGAAGCTGGGCATGGTTTGGCCCCTGCCGGAGAAAAAGATTCTCGATTTTGCGAAATCGGTCAGCATGCTGGTGGTGGTGGAGGAACTGGACGCCTTTATTGAGGACCACTGCCGGAACCTGGGGCTGGCCTGCGTGGGCAAGGCCCATTTCCCCCGCGTGGATGAGCTGAGCCAGAACGAGGTGGCGGCGGAACTGTCCCAGGCGTTTCCCGCCGGCGTGAAGCTGGGCGGGGACATTCCGCCCCGTCCGCCGGTCATGTGCGCGGGCTGCCCCCATCGCGGGCTGTTCTATACGCTGGCGAAAAATAAGCTGACCGTGCTGGGGGATATCGGCTGCTATACGCTGGGGGCCGTTGCGCCGCTGGGCGCGATGGATACCACTATCTGCATGGGCGCTTCCGTCTCCGGCCTCCACGGCTTCAACAAGGCTATGGGCGGGGAGAGCGAAGGCAGGACGGTGGCGGTGATTGGAGATTCCACCTTCATGCACTCCGGCGTGACGGGGCTGATTAACACGGCATACAACGAGTCCCATTCTACCGTCATCATCCTGGACAACTCCATCACCGGCATGACCGGGCATCAGCAGAACCCCACCACCGGCTTCAACCTCAAGGGAGACCCCTGCGCGAAGATTGACCTGGAAAGCCTGTGCCGCGCCGTGGGCATCCGCCGGGTGCGGGTGGTGGATCCCTACGACCTGGCGGCTTGCGACGCGGCGGTGAAGGAGGAATTGGCGGCGGATGAACCGTCCGTGATTATTTCCAGACGGCCCTGCGCACTGCTGAAATACGTGAAGCACCCAGGGCCGGTCCACGCTGACCCGGACAAGTGCGTAGGCTGCAAATCCTGCATGAAGGTTGGCTGCCCCGCCATCAGTATAAGGGACGGCAAAGCGGTGATTGACAGCACCCTCTGCACCGGCTGCGGCGTATGTACGCAGCTGTGCAAGCCGAACGCCTTGGGCGGGAAGGAGGAATGAGCATGGAAACGAAAAATATCATGATCGTCGGCGTCGGCGGCCAGGGAACGTTGCTGGCCAGCAAGCTGCTGGGCCGTTTGCTGCTGGACAAGGGGTTTGACGTGAAGGTCAGCGAGGTCCACGGCATGAGCCAGCGGGGTGGCAGCGTCGTCACCTACGTCCGCTGGGGGGAGAAGGTCTATTCCCCCATTGCCGGCAAGGGGCAGGCGGATGTGATCCTCTCCTTCGAGCTGCTGGAAGCCGCCCGGTGGACAGAGCACCTCAGGCCCGGCGGAAAAATCATCACCAACACCCAGCAGATCAACCCCATGCCGGTCATTACCGAGGCGGCGGCCTATCCGGACAACCTGGTGGAGAAAATGCGGGGGGCAGGGATTGATTTGGACGCCATCGACGCCCTCTCCCTGGCCCGGGAAGCCGGGAGCAGCAAGGCGGTGAACATCGTTCTCATGGGACGGCTGTCCAGGTGGTTTGATTTTACCGAAACGGAGTGGCTGGACGCGGTCAGGCAGAGCGTTCCGGAGAAGTTCGTGGAGATGAATGAGCGGGCGTTCCGGTTGGGCCGTGGGGCCTAGCCTGCGGCGGCAGGCTTTTCAGAAGCCCGATTTAATATGCCAGGAGAGCGGGAGCTGTCAGATCCCGCTCTCCTGGCATATCAGTTCCGGCGACAAAACCTGGGCAGTCTTGAACCGCAGGTAATCCTCCTCCGCGCCGCCCGCCGCTACCAGCAAAACCGGGCGGTACAAGGGCGACTGCGCCGCCGCGCACAGTTTTTCACTTACATAAGGTACGCCCGGCGTTTCCGTCTGCCGCAGAAGCAGGCGGGAACCGTCCCAAACCATCTTGATAATCCGTACACAGGGCGTCTCCAGAAATTCCAGGCGGATATAAAATACCGGCCGCTCCTCCTCATCGTGGGTGAACCGTCCCAGCGCCGCCACATGGAACACGTTTCCGTGAAAATCCAACTGCGGCACTGCCGGACAGCCCAGGCCCACCGGGAAACGGTACAGGGCGTCCTTTTCACGGTAGATCAGTTCCGGCAGCCCGCCCTTGACGCTGACGGCCACCGATTCGACGCCCGCCGTATAATTGTTGTGCAATGCTTGCAGCGCCAGGGGCAGCAGGCCAACGGAAGGCGCCTTGCCGTCCGTTACAATGAAGGCGCGGTTTAAAAACACCTCCGCCTGGGGAGGAACCGGCTCCGGAGGGCGGCTGTAGGCGGAAAGGCCCCGAACCGTCTCCGCCAACGCCTGCTGGGCGGCGGGGTCCTCCGGGAGACTGGCCGGGAATGTCCCGCCGAAGTAGCGGCTGACGATTTCAAAATACCGGCTCTCCTGAAAATCCGTGTCTGCTCCGGCGTGTGTCACGACCAATATCCCGCTGTCGCGGAAGCCCAGCACATTCTGCCCCAGCATTCCGTTGAACAGGAAGGTGTCCTCATGCCTCCCTACCCACATTTGATAACCGTAATTGAAATCCCCGGTTTCCTTTGGGGGGATGGCGTGGGCGGTGGTGGCGGCGGCAATATAGGCTTCCGATACCAAACGCCGCCCGTTCCACAGGCCGCCGTTCATGACGAGCTGGCCCAGCTTTGCCAGATCTTCTGTCCGGATATACAGTCCCCAGCCGCCTTTTTCAATCCCCTTGGGACATGTCTCCCAGTGGACGTTGGTAATGCCCATGGGTTCAAACAGGCGCTCTTGCAAAAATCCCGTCAAGGTCTTCCCGGTTTTCCGGCACACGATGGCGGAGAGCATGTAGGTGTTCAGGCTGTTATAGGCGAATGCTTCCCCCGGCTCCCCCTTGAGGGACGCGCTCAGGTAGCGGCGAATCCAATCGGCTTCCGTCAATGCTTCCGCTTCCGTAAAAGGGACGCCGGAGCGCATGGTAAGCAGGTCTTCCACCGTCATACCCTTGAGACGGCGGCGCAGGGAGGTGGCTCCTGCTTCATCAAACAGCGCGGCCACCTCGTCATGGACCGACAGCGCTCCATCATCGGAAAGCAGGCCGACTGCCAGCGACACCACGCTCTTGCAGGCGGAGAATGTATACTGTGCGGCCCGAAGGTCCTGTGCGCCATAGGCCGCTTCGCAAATAACCGCGCCGCCGCGCAGGATCATCACATCCTGGGCGAACAGCTCCCGGCCCTTTTGCAGTTCTTCCAGAAAGCTCTGGATATGGCGGGAGGATATGCCTTGGCTTTCCGGCGAGGTGCGCAGAAAAGGCTGGCGCACGTCCTCCAAAGGCATTGCGGGCTTTTCCGCTGCGGCGGGCAGGAACGGCTCGGTAGCGGTGCGGACGTCCAGCAGGCGGCTTAGCAGCTGGAAGGTGCGGCTGGCGGTGGTCAGGTTCATATTTGGTCACTCCTTAGCGTGATGATGGGTTGGTTTGCGCCGCTATGCTGCGGCGGGATGCTGCTCCGCAGCATCCGGGTGCGGGGCATGGGCTATGCACGAAGAATCCTTTCCATAGGCTTCCCTTTTGCAAGTTCGTCAATCAGCTTATCCAGATAGCGGATTTCCTGCATCAGCGGTTCTTCGATGTCCTCTACACGAACGCCGCAGACCACGCCTTTGATTAGCTTGCGCTTTGGATTCAGCTCCGGCGCTTGCAGGAAGAAGTCGCCGTAAGCGGCGTCCCCTTTTAAAAGCGTGTCCAGCGCTTCCGCGCTATATCCGGTCAGCCAGCAGATAATTTCGTCTACTTCTTCCTTGGTGCGCCCTTTCTTTTCTGCTTTTGCAACAAGCAGTGGGTAAAGCTTCGCAAACGGCATGGCGTATACTTTCTGATGATCCATGGCAATCCCCTCCTGTCCGGTTTATGGCAGTCATTATACCATAGGCCCGCATATAATTCAATTCGTTCCCTGAAGGCCGCCTGTGCCTGCGGATATGCGTTCCCGGGCGCGATTTTTCCCTGTTTCCGCATGTTCCCGCCGGAAGCCGCATATAAATGGGAGCATAACGGGATAGGGAGTGTTGGGCCTTGAAGGGAAACATCGAGGAGCGGGCCTGCGAGCTGGCCGCTTATATTATCGAAAACCGCACCACTGTGCGGGAAGCCGCCAGACGGTTCGGGATTAGTAAAAGCACCGTACATAAGGATATCCAGGAGCGGCTGCCCCTTTACAACAGAAGCCTCTATCTACAGGTAAAGGAAGTGCTGGACGAAAACAAGGCGGAACGTCATATACGCGGCGGGATCGCCACCCGGCGCAAATACCGGGGTGAGGAATGACCGTCCCGCCGTTCGAAAAATGCAACACCATGGGAGGTATACCGTCATGAAGCCATGCCGTAAACCAAATCAACCGCCGCGCCGTCCGGAACCGCCGCCGGATGGACCCGCCGCACCGGCCGGTCCGCCGCCGGCAGCGCTGCACCGCTATGTCCACCCCATCCGTACCTCGCGCCCCCTTCCGCGGCCTACGGCGGAGGAAATGCTGGGCGATGTGCTGGAGACACTCTCCCGCCAATCGGACCAGCTCAACGAGGTGCTCAGAAGACTGGAACGGGACGGGTCGGAAGGATAATTGGATAGAAGATACAAATGGTGACAATTTTTCCGCGGCTCTTGTGTTATCGTGAAGGAAAGAGTATAATGAGGGACGGCGCGGCTGTCCCGCGCCGGACTTTACCGCGATACAAGGAGCATCTATACCATGAGGCGCAGCAAAAGAAAAACCAGCGGCGGCCAGGCGGCAGCCGTGGCAGCGGTCTGTATTCTCTTTGTTCTGACCGCCCTGTTCGGACTTTACAAATGCTTTTCCAAGGAGCCTACGCCAAAGCCGGCGCTTCCGGTAGGCGGCAGTCTGCCCGGCGGAGCGGCAGACGCCGCCGAGCCGGAGGAGTCGGCCGCCGCCAAGAACGCCAGCCCCTCCCAGCGGAAGGACCGGTTCCACACCATCCTGGTGGGCGGGCTGGACGATGAAAACGGCGGCAGCGACACCAATTTGTTGGTGGCTGTGGACGCGAAAAACGGCAGGATCGACGTGGTCAGCCTGCCCAGGGATACGCTGCTGGACGTGTCCTGGTCGGTGAAGAAGCTGAACAACGCTTACCACCACGGAGGCTTTACCCAGACTATGAACGAGGTGTCCCGTTTGCTCGGCATCCCGGTGGATCATTATATTACCGTGGACCTGCGGGCTTTCGTGGAACTGGTGGACGCCATTGGCGGGGTGGATTTTGAAATCCCGGTGCTGATGGACTATGACGATCCGGAGCAGGATTTGCATATCCACTTTGACCCGGGCCTGCGGCACCTGGACGGTGCGAAAGCCTTGCAGGTAGTCCGCTGGCGGCAGAACAACGACGGCACCGGCTATGCCACCGCCGACATCGGGCGCATCGGCACCCAGCAGGCGTTCCTGACAGCTGCGGCCAAGCAGATGCTCAGCATCTCTAATTGGGACAAGGTCCGCACCTACGCCGAGATATTCCAGAAGTGGGTGGACACCGACCTGGAGCTGGCGAACCTGGTCTGGCTGGGAGAGCAGGCTTTGACGGTGGGCAGTGACAACATTACCTTCCACACCCTCCCCGGGGACGGGGCCGGGTATTACAAGGGAGGGTCTTACTACGTGCTGGACCCGGCGGGGTGCTTGGAGATGGTCAACAGCTATTTCAACCCCTATCAGCGGGAGCTGGCCTTGGACGATATGCACATCCTGGTACCCTGACAGAAGGAGGAACGTAAGATATGAAGCGCCGCATACATATCCTGGCGCTGGCGGCGGCCTTGCTGCTGAGCGCGCTGCCAGCGCAGGCGCAGGAAACGGGCTTCGCGCCCATCCGTGTTTATGAGGAGCAGTTTTCCGATGTGCGCCAGGGGGACTGGTATTATGAGACCGTGAAGGCCCTCTATGAATTGGGCCTGGCCAACGGCAGGGAGGACGGCCGCTACGATCCCCACGGCAATCTGACCGGCGGGGAGGTTGTCACTATGGCGGCCCGGCTGCGCAGCCTCTATGAGACCGGGGACAGCGAGACGGGGCCTGCCGCCTATGGCGGAGACGGAGGGATGTGGTATCAGCCCTACGTCTCATACTTGCAGGAAAAAGGGTCCATCGGGCGGGAGCTGGAGGACGCCTGCAACCGTCCCGCCACCCGGGCGGAGATGGCCCATGTGCTGGCCAACGCCCTGCCGGACAGCCTGTTTGCCCCGGTGAACGGGGAAGTGGTGGCCGCAGGGTATGAAGCGGGGCAGTATATCACCGATGTGACGGCATCCACGCCCTACCAGGAGGATATCCTCAAGCTGTATACCTGGGGCGTGGCCGGAGGGTCGGACCAGACCGGCTCTTTCCAGCCGGAAGAGAATATCTCCCGCTGCCAGGCGGCGGCGCTGGCGGCGCGGCTGGCTTACAGCGAGCTGCGGCTGGCGCTGGACTGGGAGATACGTCCGGCTTACAGCCGGGAGGGGACTACCATGGCCGGCCTGGTCGATAGCGACGGCAGCTTTTATGAAAGCCCCGCCCCGTCGGAGCGGGATAAGATCGACGCGGACGTCCGCTATATGCTGTCCCGGGGAGAACGGACCATCAAGCTGCAATACCCGTCGGGAACGCTGACGCGCTCATATGCCGATGACCTGAACCGGGTGTTCCTGGAAGCGGCCCGGAATTATGTGGAGCAGACCTATAATTATGTCCATATCTCCTATTCCAGCAGCGCCGGATTCGCTGCGCTGACCTTTGCCAGCAGTCTCTATTCGGAGGATGATGTGGATTACTACCGGGAGGAGACCATGGCCTACGCCCTGGCGGTTCACGATCAGATGTGGGAGTCCGGTAAAATTACGGCGGATATGACCGAATATGAAAAAGCCAAGGCCTACTATGCCTGGATTTGCGAGAACTGCCGCTATGACCACACCAGCGCGGCTATGAGCCACACCGGATACCGCCTGTTTAAGGAGAAGCTTGCCGTATGCGACGGCTATACGGCGGCGTACAACCTGCTGCTGAAGCTGGAAGGCATCCACTGCGGCACGTACTCCATGGCAGACCATATCTGGACGACGGCCACCCTGGACGGGCAGGCCTATCACATCGACACCACATGGGGCGATCAGGACTACGGCGTGGAATACCGCTACTTCGCTATGACGGAAGCGGATGCTGCGGCGCGGTTCGCATAAAGAAAGGAGAAGCTTCTGCTTTGAATATTATCGTGTTGGCCGGGGGGCTGTCCCCGGAACGGCAGGTTTCCCTGGTTTCCGGCCAGGGGATTTGCCGCGCATTGCGGAGCCTGGGGCATAAAGCGGTCCTGGTGGACATGTTCCTGGGCTTGGAGGACTGGGAGGGGGATGTGCGGGATATTTTCGACGCGCCGGACGGCCTGTGTACCCAGGAGGAAATCACCGCCCAAGCCCCTGACCTGGAGACCGTCCGCGCTTCCCGGAAGGATCGGTCCGCCAGCTTGTTCGGACCCGGCGTACTGGAAGCCTGCCGGATGGCGGACGCGGTATTTTTAGGCCTTCATGGCGAGTGCGGCGAGGACGGGAGGGTCCAGGCGGCCTTTGACCTGCTGGGGATTCCCTACACCGGGTCGGGGCATCTGGCCTCCGGCATGGCGATGAACAAGGACGTGGCGAAACAGGTGATGGAGCGGGCCGGGGTGCTGACCGCCCCCTGGCGGGAGCTGCGCTATCAAAAGGAGGATATCCCCAGGCTGACAGATGAACTGCCCCTCCCTGCGGCGGTAAAGACCATCAACGGCGGTTCCTCCCTGGGGCTGGCCCTGCCGGAAACCAGGGCGGAGCTGCGGGCGGCCCTGGAGGAAATGCTGGCGTATGGCGGACATGTGATTGTGGAGAAGAAACTCAAGGGACGGGATCTGACCGTGGGCGTGCTGGGAGACCAGTACCTTCCGGCGGTGGAGATGATCGCCCAGAACGGCGGCTATTTCGATTACGCCGCCAAATACCAGCAAGGCCAATGCCAGGAGGTCTGCCCAGCCCCCATCACGCCGGAACAGCAGCGGGCCATGGGAGAGGCCGCCCTACGGCTCCACCGGGCATTGGGGCTGCGGGCTTACTCCCGGACGGATTTCATTCTGGACGAGGACGGCCGGGCCTGGTGCCTGGAGGTCAACACCCTGCCGGGGATGACCCCGGGGAGCTTGCTGCCGAAGGAAGCCGCCGCCACCGGCCTGGCTTACCCGGCGCTTTGTCAGAAAATTTTGGATTTGTCCCTGGCAGAACAGTAAATAATACGGCTGGTTCCCAACCGGGAATCAGCCGTATTATTACATCCGTACTTCCGCTTTCCGGTAGCACAACACGCTGAGGGCCAGCAGCGCCAGCAGCAAGGTGATACCTACTGCGGCCCACATCGCGGGGTTAAGCACTTGCATCAGGAACAGAATGCCTTTTCCGATCTGCGCCATCAGGTTGGTGCTGCCTTCCTCGAGGGCGCTTATGCAGCCGCCGGTGAAGGCCGGCAGGATGCACAGGGGGAACCAGACGGCGGCGAACCCCTTGGCGCCGAAGCGGAGCATCAACGCGCCAAAACAGAAGTCCAGCAGGCACATCGCAAGAATCAGCAAGGCAAGCAGCCGGGGGGTCAGCTTGGTGAAAAAGTCAATTTCCAGCGTCCAGCCGGGATAAATCACACTGTAAAACCACAGTTCCAGACGGCTCAGCAGCCACGCAAAACAGACGCCAACGACGCTGTTCATGATCGTAAGGAGTGGGTCGAAGAGCATGTAGGACCGCCGGGTGCAGCCCATGGAAACCGCCAGCCGGTAGCGGTTCAGCCCGCCGCCGCCCCGGACCATCCCGCCAAAAACGGTAGCGAATACGGCCATTAGCCCGCCGATATTTGCGTAGTCCTGCGTGTCGTTGAGAAAGGCGTTGATGCAGGCAACCATTATTACGCCTAGTATAAATAGACCTGTTTGAAATACCAGCATAGTCAATACGCCGTCCCGGTTGACTTTTATGTGCCTGATAAAAAAGTTCATATGTCCTCCCCCTTACAGTTTCACTTCCTGCCGCCGCAGGAGCATCCATTGAAACGCTACATCCAGTGCAAGCGCGGCCACAGCGGTAAGGGCCAGCCACCAGGGCAGGGCCTCCAGGTGCGCCGCCATCTCCAAGGTCTCCGTTATAACACGACTGTCAGAGGCGGCAACGCCCATGAAGCCGACTGCACCGCCCGCACCGCCGCAGAGGATAATGATAATTACGGTAGCGAGCCATTTCCATTTTGTAAACAGCGTCCCCAGTATGCTCCCCATGGAGGATGAAGCCACCAGTACACACAGGATGGTGGGGATGCTCCGCAGACCGGCGGAGGAAACCTCTCCGGGAATCAGCAGCCAGATCAAGGCGCACAGCGCCAGGGTGACGGAAATAATCAGCGTCCGGTAGTAGTGGAAGCCCAGCAGTACGTTCCGCCGGGTCTCCCCCATGGACAGCAGCAAGGGGACATAAAGGCTCTGGCTCCCAGTGTTGATTATCAGCATCCCAAAAGTGGCGGCGATGCACAGGTAATAGGGCATGATGGACGCAAACATCCCCAGGTCAAGCCCCTCCGCGCTGAACAGCGTAACAACCGCCAGCACGGCCATAAAAGACAGATCCACGGCCATGCTCTCCCAGGTGTAGCGGGTCCAGAATTTCAGGTTGCGCTTCATGATTTGCCTTCCTCCTCCCCGCACAGGGCTACAAAGGCCCGTTGGAGACTTACCGGCTGGACGGACACGTCCCGGGATTCGTTCACCTTCTGCCCGGGCTTGAGGAACACGGTGACGCCTTTGCTGCGGCCTACGGTTTCGGGATGGTGAACCTCCAGGCCGGAGACGGCGGCGTCTACCTCCTCAGCCTTGCCGCTGACATGAACCGCGCTGTCTACGAACGCCTGGGTGTCCGTTTCAATGAGAACCCTGCCCTCATGGAGGATGATGACATCTTCCAGCACGTCGGCAGCTTCCTCAATGATGTGGGTGGAGATGATGAAGGTTCGTCCGGAACTGGAATATTCCTCCAGCAGCAGCTTGTAGAACTGTTCCCGGGCCACCACGTCCAGCCCCGCCACCGGCTCGTCCAGGAAGGTATAGGCTGCCTTTGAGCACAGGGCCACAATGATCGTGACCATGGAGAGCATCCCTTTGGACAGCTTGCCCAGCTTCTTTTTGACGTTTAGGTCAAACAATTTTACCAGCCGCTCCTCCAGGGGCTTATCCCAGCCCTCATAGTAGGTGGCGGCGATGCGGAGGTACTCCTTTGCCTTCATAGCGGCGAGGCCGCTTTCGGCGTTGGCGTTCAGCTCCCTGGAAAAACAGATTTTTTCCAGGCTCTTCCGGTTTTCCCACACCCGCTGGCCGTCCAGGGTGACGGAGCCGGAGCTGGCGGGGTTCTGGGCGGCCAGGATGGACAGCAGGGTGGTTTTCCCCGCGCCGTTGCGGCCGATGAGACCGTAAATTTTTCCCGTCTGGATATCCAAGGTCACTTTGTCCAGCACGTCCTTGCCGGAGTAGGTCTTGACGATATTTTCACAATGCAGGCTCATACATTTCTCTCTCCAATCATAGTAAGAAGTTCTTCCTTAGAAATCCCCAGGCTTCTGGCTTCCGCCAGCAGGGGGGCCACATGATTTTCGGCAAAGGCGGCTTTCCGCTTTGCCAGGATTTTTTCCCTTGCGCCGTTGGCGACAAACATGCCGATGCCGCGGCGCTTGTAGAGAATCCCCTCGTCCACCAGCAGCCCTACGCCCTTAGCGGCGGTAGCGGGGTTGATGGTGTAGAGCTTCGCCAGCTCGTTTGTGCTGGGAACCTGCTCCTCCTCCAGAAGGATTTCCCGGAGGATGTCGGTTTCGATCATTTCGCTAATTTGTAAGTAGATGGATTTCTGCTCCGTCAATCGCTCATTCAAGCAACCCTCTCCTTTCTTTGGTTGTGCGGTCAAGTGGTTGATTACTTGTGTAATTAACCATACACCCAAGAAACCGATTTGTCAAGAGGGGAGAGGAAATATTTTTCGGGCGCCTGGTTGTAATTAAGGCAACATCCCCAAAAATAACGAAAAAAACACTTGTGAAACAGATGTTTGTGTGGTATAATGTTGCGGACAGAAATTGAGCGGGAGGGGAGACGCCATGGGCATACACGAAGGCCACCGGGAGCGAAAGCGAAGCCAGTTTCTCCGCTGCGGCGCGGAATCCTTCGCGGACCACGAACTGTTGGAGCTGCTGCTGTACTACGCTGTTCCCCAAAAGGACACCAACCCCATCGCCCACGACCTGATGAAGCGGTTTGGCAGCCTGCAAGCGGTGCTGGCTGCATCGGCGGACGAGCTGATGGAGGTGCCGTATATCAAGGAGCGGGCGGCGGTGCTGATTCGTCTGACCAGCGCCATGTACCAGCGGGCGCTGCTGGCGGAGGACGGGCAGGAGGCCATCCTGGATACCCGGGAGCGGATTGGGACGTTTTTCCAAAAGGTTTTCCTCTCCCACAGCACGGAAGCGATGTACCAGCTCTGCCTGGATGCCAAAGGGAAAAAGCGCGGGTTCTACAAACTCGGGGAGGGCGATGTGGGCAGCGTCGGCCTGAACATCCGGCAGATTATGGAGAACACATTGCGTTCCAAGGCGGTGTTGGTGGTACTGGCCCACAACCATCCCAGCGGCATAGCCCTGCCCTCCCATGAGGACGCGGTAGCCACCCGGATGGTTCGGGACGCGCTGGAGACCATGGACGTCCGCTTGGTGGACCACATCATCGTGGCGGACAACGATTATGTATCCATGGCGGAATCGGGACTGTTGTAACAGGAGGTTTTTATGCCCGCATTTCAAGTTGTATCGGAATACACCCCTTCCGGCGACCAGCCGGAAGCTATTGCCAAGCTTGCCCAAGGCATTGAGGACGGCTTGCGGGAGCAAGTGCTGTTAGGCGTCACCGGTTCCGGCAAAACCTACACCATGGCGAAGGTCATCGAAGCTGTCCAGCGTCCCACGCTGGTGCTGGCCCACAACAAGACGCTGGCGGCCCAGCTTTGCGAGGAGTTCAAGGAATTTTTCCCTAACAACGCTGTAGAATATTTTGTGTCCTATTACGATTACTACCAACCGGAGGCTTATATCGCCCACACGGACACCTTCATTGAGAAGGATGCGTCCATCAACGAGGAAATCGACCGCCTGCGTCTGAGCGCCACGGCGTCCCTGCTGGAGCGGCGGGACGTGATTGTGGTGTCGTCGGTGAGCTGCATTTACGGCTTAGGCGAGCCGGACGACTTTGAGAAGATGATGATTTCCCTGCGTGTAGGGGCGCAGATGGGCCGTGACACATTGCTGCACCGTCTCATTGACATTCGCTACGAACGCAACGATATAGCTTTTGAACGCAATATGTTCCGGGTTCGCGGGGATACGGTGGAATTGTGGCCCGCCTATTGGAAGGACAGCGCCATCCGCGTAGAATTTTTCGGCGACGAAATTGACCGCATCAGTGAAATCAACCCGGTGACGGGAACCATCACCCGGCGGCTGGCCAACATCCCGGTCTGGCCGGCCAGCCATTATGTGGTGAGCCGTGAGAAGATGGAGCGGGCTATTGGCGAGATCGAAAGGGAGATGCAGGACCGGGAGAAATGGTTCATAGAAAACGGCAAGCTGGTAGAAGCCCAGCGTATCCGCCAGCGGACAACCTATGACGTGGAAATGATGCGGGAACTGGGGTATTGCAACGGGATTGAGAACTACAGCCGGGTAATATCCAACCGGCCTGCCGGTTCGCCGCCCATGACGCTGATTGACTATTTCCCGGACGATTTTGTGCTGTTCGTAGACGAGAGCCACGTCACGCTGCCCCAAGTCCGGGCCATGTTCAACGGCGACCGCGCCCGGAAGGAGAGCTTGGTAGAGTATGGCTTCCGCCTGCCCTGCGCCTTTGACAACAGGCCGTTGAAATTCGCGGAGTTTCAGACCCGGTTCCACCAGGCGGTGTATGTTTCTGCCACTCCGGCAGAGTACGAGCGCACCCAGGCGGACCAAATCGTAGAACAGGTTATCCGCCCCACAGGCTTGCTGGACCCCAAGGTAGAGGTTCGGCCCGTCCAGGGGCAGATTGATGATTTGATAGGTGAAATCAATGCCAGAAGCGCCCGGAACGAGCGGGTTTTGGTCACAACGCTGACCAAGCGGATGGCAGAGGATTTGACCCAGTATTTAACGAAAGCGGGCATCAAGGTCCGCTATATGCATCATGACGTGGAGACTATCGAGCGGATGGAACTCATCCGCGACCTGCGGCTGGGCGAGTTTGACGTGCTGGTAGGCATCAACCTCCTCCGGGAGGGCCTGGACATGCCGGAGGTCAGCCTGGTGGCGATTTTGGACGCAGACAAGGAAGGCTTTTTGCGCAGCGAGACCAGTTTGATACAGACAATTGGCCGTGCGGCGCGTAACGCGGAAGGGCTTGTTATTCTCTATGCGGACAGTATTACCAGGAGTATGCGCTCTGCCATGGACGAAACGGAGCGGCGGCGCGGCATCCAGGACGCATTCAATAAAGAGCATGGGATTGTACCCAAGACGGTAATCAAATCTGTAAGGGAGCTTTTGGAACTGTCGAAGTCGGAAGCGGAGGCGCAGAGACGGTCTGGAAAGAAGCTGACGAAGCCGGAGGCGGCCGAGGAGATCGCGCGTTTGGAGAAGCAGATGAAGGAAGCCGCAAAGATGATGGAGTTCGAATATGCGGCGGTTCTGCGGGACCGCATCATCGAACTGCGGAAAGAATTATAATAATTTTCGTGTCCTGCGGCATAAAAGCGAGTCGGATTTTATGCCAACTGCGGGGCCGTACAGGAGAAGATTGGTGAAAGTGACGGAAAGCCAGGACTTGACATAGAAAATTTGTTTGCTTATCCTATAAGCACAACTATACCAAACAGGAGAACAGGAAACCTATGCAGGACAGAATTTTTATCAAAGGCGCTCGGGAAAATAATCTGAAAAATGTTGACGTGGAAATCCCGCGGGACAAGCTGGTGGTTGTAACCGGGCTGTCCGGGTCCGGCAAGTCCTCCCTGGCTTTCGACACAATCTACGCCGAGGGGCAGAGACGGTACGTGGAGAGCCTTAGTTCTTATGCCCGGATGTTCCTGGGGCAGATGGAAAAACCGGATGTGGATTACATCGACGGGCTGTCCCCCGCCATTTCCATCGACCAGAAGACTACCAGCAAAAACCCCCGCTCTACCGTGGGGACGGTGACGGAAATTTACGATTATCTGCGTCTGCTGTGGGCGCGGTGCGGTACGCCCCACTGCCCCGTATGCGGTAAGGAAATCCGGCAGCAGACCATCGACCAGATCATTGACCAGATTCTTGAACTGGACGAGGGGAGCCGGATTCAGATTCTTGCTCCGGTGGTCCGCGCCCGGAAGGGAGAATACGCCAAGGTCTTTGAGGACGCCAGAAAGTCTGGCTATGTCCGCGTCCGGGTGGATGGCAGCTTGTATGAACTGACGGAGGATATCAAGCTGGACAAAAACAAAAAGCATAACATCGAAATCGTTGTGGACCGGTTGGTGGTCAGGCCGGATATCCGGCAGAGGTTGACCGACAGCGTGGAGACCGCTTCCAATCTGGCGGGTGGCATTGTGGTCGCTAATGTGCTGCAAGAGGAGAGAGATTTGCTGTTTTCGCAGAACTATGCCTGCGAAGACTGCGGCGTTAGTATTGAGGAACTGGCGCCCAGGATGTTTTCTTTTAATAATCCTTACGGCGCCTGCCCCGCCTGCACGGGGTTGGGCAGCCAGCTTAAGGTGGACCCGGATTTGATCATTCCGGACGATTCCAAGACTATCCTGGAAGGGGCGATTCAGTGTTCTGGGTGGAATAACATCCGGGGCGACGGTATCAGCCGGATGTATTTTGACGCGCTGGCGAAAAAGTACCGCTTCAAGCTGACAACGCCTTGGAGGGAGCTGAAGCCGGAGGTAAAGGATATCATCCTCTATGGCACCAAAGGGGAAAACCTGGAGCTGCACTACGACCAGCCCCGGGGCAAAGGAACCCTTCGCCAGCCTTTCGAGGGGATTTGCAACAATGTTGAGCGGCGTTACCGGGATACCCAGTCCGAGTCTTCGCGGCGGGAGCTAGAGGAGACAATGAGCCAATGCCCTTGCCCTGCCTGTAAGGGGAAGCGTTTGAAAATGGAGAGCTTGGCGGTAACCGTGGGCGGCAGCAGTATTTATGATTTCACGACGCTGCCGGTGTCGGAAGCACTGCGGTTCATGGAAGGGCTGACGCTGACGAAGACCCAGGCTATGATCGCGGACCAGATTTTGAAGGAAATCCGGTCGCGGCTGGGCTTTTTGCGGAGCGTGGGACTACAGTATTTGACGCTGAGCCGCAGTGCGGCTACGCTTTCCGGCGGCGAGAGCCAGCGGATTCGCCTGGCGACGCAAATCGGGTCCAGCTTGATGGGGGTGCTCTATATCCTGGACGAGCCGTCCATTGGACTGCATCAGAGGGACAACGATAAGCTGCTGGAAACCTTGCAGCAGCTACGGGATTTGGGCAATACCCTGATCGTGGTGGAGCATGATGAGGATACGATGCGCGCAGCGGACTATATCATTGACGTGGGTCCCGGCGCGGGAGTCCACGGCGGGCAGATTATTGCCGCCGGTACGCCGGAGGAGGTTTCCGGGAATCCCGCGTCCCTGACGGGGCAGTATTTGAGTGGGAAACGATATATTGCGGTTCCTGATGTGCGCAGGCCCGGAAATGGGAAGAAGTTGGTGGTTCGCGGCGCGGCGGAAAATAACCTGCGGAGTATTGATGTGGAGATTCCCCTGGGGACGCTTACCTGTGTGACGGGAGTGTCCGGGTCTGGAAAATCTTCACTTGTGAATGAAATTTTATTCAAAAGATTAGGGGCTGATTTAAACCGGATGAAGTGCCGGCCGGGAAAGCACAGGGGATTGGACGGGGAGGAATACCTGGACAAGGTGGTCGGGATCGACCAAAGCCCCATTGGGCGTACGCCCAGGTCTAATCCGGCCACCTATACCGGCGTGTTTAATGATATCCGGGAGCTTTTTGCTTCTACGCCGGAAGCCAAGGCCAGGGGATACAGCTCCGGGCGGTTCAGCTTCAATGTGCGGGGCGGGCGGTGTGAAGCCTGCTCCGGGGACGGGCTGCTGAAGATCGAAATGCATTTTTTGCCCGATATTTATGTACCCTGCGAGGTCTGCAAGGGGAAGCGTTACAACCGGGAAACCTTGGAGGTCCGTTACAAGGGGAAGAATATTTATGAAGTGCTGGAGATGACTGCGGAAGAGGCAAAAGAGTTTTTCAAGGCACTGCCGAAAATCGCGGTAAAGATGGAAACGCTGTGCGACGTTGGGCTGGGATACATTAAGGTGGGACAGGCTTCCACGACGCTCTCCGGCGGTGAAGCGCAGCGGGTCAAGCTGGCTACGGAATTGAGCCGGAGAAGTACTGGGAGTACGATTTATATTCTGGATGAGCCGACGACGGGGCTGCATACCGATGATGTGGGAAAGCTGCTGGAAGTTTTGCAGCGGCTAGTAGATGCTGGAAATACGGTGGTGGTCATTGAACACAATCTGGATGTAATCAAATGTGCCGACCATATTATTGATCTCGGCCCGGAGGGCGGAGACGGCGGCGGGGCCGTTGTTTGCACTGGAACGCCGGAGGTTGTGGCAGCTTGCGAAGCTAGTTACACTGGGCAGTATTTAAAGCGCGTCCTGGCAGGATAGCTGGTCTTTTACCCAGTTTTCAAGGTAAAACTGGGTTCGGGTCCTACTTTTTCCGTAAGGAAAAAGTAGCAAAAACTTACTTAAGGGGGGCTGGCCCCCCTTAAGTATCCCTCCTGAAATCTTTGTTTGGTTTTTCCTTTTGGTACGCTGCTGGCGTTCTGCCGATACTGCGTGGACTTCGTGCGCCGGTCTTCTGCGCCTACCCACGAGCGTGTTGCCGGTGCCTACCTTTTTTGCTTTGGGTACTCCCGGCGCGCACAGGGAGGAACAGTCCCTCGTGCCGCGTCTCACGCGGCAACCAGCACCATCGTTAGAACCGTGCGCAGAAGCAAGCACCGGCATCGGCCCACGGCACTGGAGGTAGAAAAAGCTAGCCAAAGGTCGTAGCGCAAAATAATATCCCCCGTAATCAAATGAGGGATTTTTAAACCGCAGGTTTAAATGACTTTTTGGTTACTTTTTGTTCATACAAAAAGTAACCCCAGGGTTCGGGGCCGGGCAGGCCCCGGGGTCAGTCAAAGAAAAATTCATCTTTCGCGCCAAAAGGCGCGGAAACGGCTATGGAGAAAATTTTGGTGTTATGGATATTTTTAACTGGTTGACTACTACCCCGGCAGGGGAATTTTGCTTTACTATTTTGGTTTCTATGACCCCCGTGGTGGAACTGCGGGGAGGGATTCCCTTCGGCGTTGCCAGAGGCCTGCCCGTGTGGGCCGCGTTCTGCGCGGCGGTTATTGGGAATATCATCCCTGCGCCGTTTATCGTGGTCTATATCAGAAGATTCCTACAGTGGATGCGGAAAAGAATCCCTGCACTTAACTCCCTGGCGGATAAAATTGAGAAAAAAGCCCATTTGAAGGGACAGAAGGTTACAAAATATAAATATTTGGGGCTGATGCTGTTCGTGGCCGTCCCGCTGCCCGGGACAGGCGCGTGGACCGGTGCGCTGGCGGCCGCTTTCCTCGACATGCCCTTGCGGAAGGCCTTGCCCTCCATCTTCGCAGGGGTGTTGCTTGCCGGAATAGCGGTCAGTATATTGACCTTCGGCGTTGCAAGCCTGTTTTAGACTGTCAACGTGCTTCCTGCCTGCATAGACTGGCGTAAAACCATGATGCCGCCAGGGGCGGCGGAAGGAGGTTGCTATGCAGCTTTGGCAGGATGGTTTGGTGGCGCTGCTTGCCGCCATCGGCTTGGCATCTATTATGTGGACTGTGGTCCGGGCAGTGCTGTTTGCAGGGGGAGACCGCCGGAGGGAAATCGCCGCGCTCCTGCCCGCCCAGGGCGGCGGGGAACACCTGGAAGAACAGCTACAGGTCTTGCAGCGGTTGCGCCAGGAACAGGGCGTATTCGGCAGGGCGCTGCTGGTGGACTGCGGCTTGAATGAAGACGGGAGGAAGCTTGCCGAATTGCTGGTGAGTAAACATAGGTGGGTTTCCCTGTGCGAAAAGGACGAAATCGGCCGCTATTTGGACGGATGACTGGTATTTTTACATAGAGGAGTACATGGGATGAACGAGCGGTGTTCCATCGACGGGACCATAGCCAACGTGGTCTATCAAAATGAGGAGAACGGCTACACCGTCCTGCGGCTGGTCACGACCGACGGCGAAGCCGTGACCGTGGTAGGCGCCATTCCCTGCGCCGCGCCGGGAGAGGACTTGATCGTCGAGGGCCGGTGGGTCAGCCACCCCGTCCACGGCGACCAAGTCCAGGCCGAACGGGTGGAACGGAGCCTGCCGACACAGGAAGACGAAATCCTCCGCTACCTCTCCTCCGGCATTATCAAGGGCGTGGGCGCCGCTACCGCCAGCCGGCTGGTCCAGCAGTTCGGGGCGGACACCCTGGATGTGCTGGAAACCGCCCCGGACGCGCTGCTCAAAATCAGGGGAATTACACCCAAGAGGGCAAGGGAAATCTCGGAGAGCTACCGCTATCAGACGGGGATGCGGCGGTTGATGGACTTTTTGTCCGCCAACGACCTGCCGCTGTTTTTGGCGCTGCGCTTGTACCGGCACTTCGGCCCGAAATCCTTGGACGCGGTGCGGGATAATCCGTATCTGCTGGTGGATGAACTGTACGGCGTGGATTTTGCCGTAATGGATGAGATCGCCCTGTCTATGGGGATGGCCGGGGACAGCAGGCGGCGGGTGGAAGCGGCGGTGCTGTTTGAACTGTCCTATAACTTGAACAATGGGCATGTGTTTCTGCCTAGAGACAAGCTTATTGCCGCCTCTGCCCAGCTCATTGACTGCCCGGCGGATTTGGTGGAGACCGCGCTGGACGGGTTGATGGGCCGGGGCGCTGTCCGGTGGGAGAAGGTGGCGAAGGTGGAAGCCTGCTACCTGCGGCGGCTGTACGACGCCGAGACGGCGGTGGTGGAGAAGCTGGAGCGGATGCTTCGGGTCCAGGCCGACCGCCTGGATTATGTGGCCGGACGGGTGGACTCGATTATCGGGGAGATCGAGAAGGAGCAGGGGCTAACGTATGCCCCCGCTCAGCGGCGGGCTGTGGAACTGGCGGCGAAGCAGGGCGTGGTCATTCTGACCGGAGGACCCGGTACGGGCAAGACGACCTCCGTGCGGGGGATTGTGTCCATGCTGGACCGGATGGGATGTACTACGGTGCTGATTGCGCCTACGGGCCGCGCCGCCAAGCGGCTGGGGGAACTTTGCGGGCGGGAAGCCCAGACAGTCCACCGCTGCCTGGGGATGGTCTGGAAGGAGGAGTCCGGAGAGGTTTCCTTCCAGAAGAACGAGAAAGAGCCGCTTCTGGCGGAAGCCGTAATTGTAGATGAAATGAGTATGGTGGACCTGCCGCTGATGGCCGCGCTGCTGGCGGCAATTAAGGACGATTGCAGGCTGATTATGGTGGGCGACCCGGACCAGCTTCCCTCGGTGGGTCCGGGAAATGTGTTTGGCGATTTGATCCGCAGCGGACGGGTGGAGACCGTGGCGCTGACGGAGATTTTTAGGCAGGCGCAGGCATCCGCTATCATCCGCGCCGCCCATGCGGTAAATGAAGGAAGGCTTCCGGAACTGCGCAACACGGCGGAAAGCGATTTCTTTTTTATGCGCCGGCAAACCCCGGAGACGGCGGTGGAACTGGTGGTGGAATTGTGCAAGGAGCGGCTGCCCAAAAATATGGGCGTCCCCTCCGGCCAAATTCAAGTCCTTTGCCCTACCCGAAAGGGGGAATGGGGGACGGCGGCCCTGAACCGTGCGCTGCAAAAGGCGCTGAACCCGCCGTCTCCGGAGAAACGGCAGAAGGTTTGGGGGGAAACCACGTTCCGGGTAGGGGATCGGGTGATGCAAATCAGGAATAATTATGATGTGCTGTGGCTCCGCCCCGACGGTGTGACGGGGGCCGGGATATTTAATGGAGACGTAGGCGTCGTGGAGGATATCGACCCCTCCGGCGAGCTGCTGACCATCTGTTTCGACGACCGCTCGGCTACTTATACGGCGGACATGCTGGGCGAATTGGAGCTTGCTTACGCCGTTACCATCCATAAGAGCCAGGGCAGCGAATACCGCGCCGTTATTTTAGTCGCCCTCCCTGCCGCCCCGGCGCTGATGGTCCGCGGCGTATTGTACACCGGCATCACCCGCGCCCGCGAACTGCTCATCGCCGTAGGCGACGGCGCCACGCTGGAACGCATGGCCGCAAACGATAAACAGCAGCGGCGGTACAGCGGACTGAGGTGGCGCCTGCGGCAGGGCGGGGCGTGAGATTTTGGCGGGATTCCTTGGAGGAAATACTGATGAAACGTGAAACCATGATTAAAGTTATTGTCATTATGATTTTGTCCGTGCTTCTTTTGGCTTTTTGTATATCGTCCTTTATTTGTGTGCAGATACTTTTCAACAATACCTTCGCCCGCACGGTCCGGCCGGAGCACGATTTGTCTTCCGGTTTGTTGTATGAGGACGTGGCCGGACGGTACGAGCGGGAAGCGGTTTCCTTTTATTCCGGCAAAAACCTCCTGAGTGGCCATCTCTACTGCCCTCAAAATACCGAAGGCCTGGTGGTCATCTCCCACGGCATGGGCGGCGGTGAGGAAAGCTATCTCCCGCAAGCCCTCTATTTTCTCGACCGCGGCTATCAAGTCCTGGCCTACAGCAACACGGGCTGCTGGGACAGCGAGGGAAAAAACAGCATTGGCTTAAGCCAGTCCGTCCTGGACTTGGACGCGGCCTTATCGTGGGTGGAGGGCCAGCCGCGTTTCGCCAATACGCCGGTCTATCTGTTCGGCCATAGCTGGGGCGGTTATGCGGTGGCGGCGGTTCTGGCATTTGGCCATGACATCGCCGCGTCGGCCAGCGTGGCTGGATTTAACGATCCGCTGACTATGATTATGGAGTGGGGGCGGGGAATGATTGGCCCGGCGGTTTGGCTGGAGTATCCCTTTATCTGGATCAACCAGAGGTTAACGTTCGGAAAAACCTTTAGCCTGACGGCGGTGGAGGCAATCAATGCCGTGGATACGCCGGTATTGGTTGTTCATGGCAATAATGACCAGACGGTAAGCTTTACAAAAGCGGGCATTATTGCATCCAGAGACCAGATTACCAACCCAAATGTACAGTATCTTGTTTGCGATAAAGCGCCGCAGAATGACCATAATCATCTGTTTGAGTCCCTGGCAAAACTCGCTTACGCGGACGAAAGAAACGCAGCTTATGAGGAGTTGTACCAGCAGTACGCCGGTGAAATCCCGGAGGAAGTACGGCGTGAATTCTATGCAGGCATTGACCGTTTCCTGGCCAACGAGCCGGACCCGGCGTTTATGGAGGCTGTGCTGAAGTTCTACCAACAAGCCCTCAAGCATTAACGCGCCCCGCCCGCTGGCGGCGGCGAGAAAGGACGTCAATGACAAAAGATGCATTCAGCGAGCTGACCGCCCGCGGGGCGGTCTTGCTCGACGGCGCTACTGGCAGCAACCTGAGGGAGGCGGGGATGCCCCCGGGCGTTTCCCCGGAACTTTGGGTGTTGGAGCATCCGGAAATCCTCTTGAAATTGCAGGGAGATTATGTGGAAGCCGGGAGCCGTATCCTTTGCGCCCCGACGTTTTCTGCAAACCGAATGAGCTTGCGCCATTTCGGTTTAGAGGAAAAAGTGGGGGAATTGAACGGGAAATTGGTGAAATTATCAATAGAAGCCGCTGGGGGAAAAGCCTTTGTTGCCGGGGATTTGGCGACGATGGGGCGTCCGTTGGAGCCGGTGGGCGACCTCTCCTACGGGGATGCTTACGATGTCTACCGGGAACAGATAGAAGCGCTCGCCGCTGCTGGGGCAGACCTTCTGGCGGTGGAAACCCTCATGGGCATAGACGAAGCTGCCGCCGCACTGGACGCGGCGGCCGGCTTTGCCCTGCCGGTCCTCTGCTCCTTCTCGGTGGAAGCCGACGGGGGAATCCTCTTTGGCGGGACAATCCGGGAAGCTGCCCTTACCGCCTGGGAGATGGGGGCTGACGCCGTAGGCGTCAACTGCTCTGTGGGACCTGACCAACTGGAAGCTGTTATACGCGTCCTGCGGGAGACGGTTCCTGGCCCCGTGATTGCGAAGCCTAATGCCGGCCTGCCCGTGATGGACGAGTTGGGGCAGGCCCATTATAGTATGGGTCCGGCGGACTTCGTGCGGCATATGGAGAACCTGGCCGCTGCCGGGGCCGGCCTGCTGGGCGGCTGCTGCGGCACTACGCCGGAATATATCCGGAAATTGGCGGCGGCGCTGGGCTGCTGATGCGAAGAAAATGAACGGGCGCAGTTGACAGACCGAAAGAAATCACGTATGATATAGCTATAATCTCCGGGCGGTAATTGTGGCGGGCGGAGCGGTTCGGAGGGGACGGCTCTGCCGCTTTTTTTGCCCCCGAAATTGTCCGAAATTGACGGGAAAAGGAGCTATGATGCAATGAAAGTACTGGTGTTGGGCGGCGTTGCCGCCGGTACGAAGGCCGCTGCCAAGCTGATGCGGGAAGACCGCGCCTGCGAGGTCACGGTGCTAACCAAGGGAAAAGATATCTCCTATGCCGGGTGCGGTCTGCCGTATTATGTGGGCGGCGTGATTGCGGAGAAGAGCGCGTTGATTGTCAATACGCCGGAAAAATTTGCTAAGCTTACCGGCGCACAGGTCAAAACTGAGACGGAAGCGGTAGCGGTCTATCCCAGCCGCCATGTGGTGGAAGCGAAGGACTTGAAAACTGGGGAGACCAGCGAGTATACATACGACAAGCTGGTAATCGCTACCGGCGCGTCGCCCTTTGTCCCGCCAATCCAAGGCTTGGATTTAAAGAATGTGTTCGTTATGCGCACACCGGATGACGCCATCAGCCTGCGGGCGGCGGTGGAAGCCGGGGAGATTAAACGGGCCGTGGTGGCCGGGGGCGGCTTTATTGGCCTGGAAGTGGCGGAGAACCTTGCGGCCCAAGGGGTTAGGACTACGGTGATTGATTTTGCGCCCCATGTGCTGCCGAATTTCCTGGACCCGGAGCTCAGCGAGTTTGTGGAAAACAAAATGGCGGAGGAGGGCATTATGCCCTTGACCGGCGTGTCCCTGGAGGGCGTGGAAGGCAACGGCAGGGTGGAGAAGGTCCTCACCAGCAGGCGGGGGCTGAAGGCCGACGCCCTGGTGCTGGCCATCGGCATCCGGCCCAATACGGCGTTTTTGGAAGGCTCCGGCATTGAGATGGTCAAGGGGACGGTTTTGACTGACCCGTATCTGCGCACCAATGTGGAGGATGTTTATGCCGCCGGGGACTGCGCTATGGTGACTAACCGGCAGACTGGGAAGCCTGCCTGGTCTCCCATGGGGTCTACCGCTAATATTGCGGGGCGGATTCTGGCCCGGAACGTGGCGGGCGGGGCGTTTGCCTATCCCGGCGTATTGGGTACGGGGGTGGCGAAACTGCCCGGAGGGCTGAACGCAGGCCGGACAGGACTGACGGAGACGGCGGCCCGGGCGGAAGGATATGATGTGGAGACCGTCCTGGCGGTGGTGGACGATAAGGCCCATTATTATCCTGGCGCGGGGGCCTTCATTGTGAAGCTGACGGCGGACAAAGCTACCAGGAAATTGCTGGGGGTGCAGGTGCTTGGCTCCGGCGCGGTGGACAAGGTGACTGACATCGGTGTGACGGCGATTTCTCTCGGGGCCACGGTGGATCAACTGGCGGCGATGGATTTCGCGTATGCGCCGCCATTCTCTACGGCGATCCATCCCTTTGCCCACAGCATTAATATTTTGATAAACAAGCTGGATGGCGGACTTGATTCCATGACGCCTGCGGAGTTTGCCGCCGGAGCGGCGGAGGGCTATGAGGTGATTGATTGTTCCCAGATGCCCGCGATTCCTGGGAAGAAATTTTTGGATTTTGCGTCCATTGACGGCGCGGTACCCGGTTTGGAGAAGGATGGGAAGCTTTTGCTCGTCTGCACCAAGGGACGGAGGGCGTATTTGACCCAAAATAGGTTGAAATTTTATGGCTATACGGCGACGAAGGTCCTTGAGGGAGGGACTACGTTTAATGCGTTTGAGGAAGAGTGATTGCCGCGCCCTTCGGGCGCGGGGGGAAAATTCTTCCGTCCTTTAACCCCGGGGCCTGCGCGGCCCCAGACCCCTCGCCTACTTTTGCCACGCGGCAAAAGTAGGCAAAAACGCGCTTAAACCTGCGGTTTAAGAATCCCTCACTTATTACGGGGGATATTAGTTTTCGCTACGACCTCTGGACTTGCTGTTCTACCTCCGGTGCCGTGGGCCGATGCCGGTGCCTGCTTCTGCGCACAGTTCTGTCGGGGGTGCTGGTTGCCGCGTGAGACGCGGCACGGGGACTGGTGGTCGGCGGGCGTTGCCGGGAGTACCCAAAGCAAAAAGGTAGGCACTCACAACATGCCCGTGGGTAGAGGCAGAAGTCTGGCGCACAGAGTCCACGCAGTTCTGACAGAACGCCAGAAGCGTACCAAAAGGAAAAATAAACCAAAGATTTCAGGAGGGATACTTAAGGGGGGCCGGCCCCCCTTAAGTAAGTTTTTGCTACTTTTTCCTTACGGAAAAAGTAGGACCCCGTCCCCCCGGAGGGGGGATGGTAAAAATAAGAAGAACTAACAAAAAGGAGAAAAATTCTATGGCAACATTGACAATCAATCCAACCGATGAAAAAAGAGTAAAGGCAATGGGTTTTCTCTCTAATAAAGGAACAGATAACTTTTCGGGGAGAATTATTACCGTAAATGGAAAAATTACTGCTGCCCAGCAACGCTGCATTGCTGAAGCGGCAGAAAAATTCGGCAATGGCATTGTTACCTTTACTACCCGGCTGACGATTGAAGTACAAGGCATCCCCTATGATAAAATTGAGGACTTCCAGGCGTATATCGCGAAAGAAGGCCTTGTTACCGGGGGGACTGGCTCTATGGTGCGCCCTGTGGTGGCCTGCAAGGGTACTACCTGCCAATATGGGCTGCTGGATTCCTTCGCCATCAGTGAGGAAATCCACCACCGCTTCTACGAGGGATATCGGGGGGTGAAGCTGCCCCACAAGTTCAAAATCGCTGTGGGAGGATGCCCCAATAACTGCGTGAAGCCTGACCTCAACGATCTGGGCATCATCGGCCAGCGGATTCCCGGGCTGGATCAGGAGGAATGCAACGGCTGCAAGAAATGCGGCGTGGTGCAGACCTGCCCCATGGGCGCGGCGAAGCTGGTGGACGGCGTACTGGAAATCGACAAAAATATCTGCAATAACTGCGGACGCTGTATCGGAACCTGCCACTTCGATGCCTTGGACGAGGGGACATATGGCTACAAAATCTATATCGGCGGCCGCTGGGGCAAAAAAGTGGCGCAGGGACAAGCCCTTAGCAAGATATTTACCGACAAGGACGAAGCCCTGGCCGTCATCGAAAAGGCTATTTTGCTGTTCCGCGAGCAGGGAAAGACCGGAGAGCGGTTTGCGAAGACCATTGAACGGCTTGGTTTTGAGAATGTGGAGAGCCAGCTTCTCGACAACGGCCTGCTGGAACGGAAGCAGCAAATTCTGGACGCCGAACTGCATGTCACCGGCGGCGCGACCTGCTGATATGATCCCGCGTCCGGACGGCCTGCCCGGGCGCGGATTTATTTGGTTGACATTCCTTGGCCAGACCGTTACAATGGAGTACAGCAAAACGGCGCGGCCTGGCCGGCCGGATCGAGAGGAACAATATGGAAGTTACGGTAATCGGCGCTGGACTGGCGGGCTGTGAGGCGGCCTGGCAGCTGGCGAACCGGGGGATACATGTTACCCTGCGGGAAATGAAGCCCCATAAAATGTCTCCCGCCCATACCTGCGCGGATTTCGCGGAGTTGGTCTGCTCGAATTCCCTGCGGGGCGCGGGGCTGGAAAACGCGGTGGGCCTGCTGAAAGAGGAAATGCGGCGGCTGGGAAGCCTGATCCTGGAAGCGGCGGACGCGACCCGGGTGGAAGCTGGAGGGGCGCTGGCGGTAGACCGCCGGGGATTCTCCGCGTATGTGACCAAGGCGGTTCGTACGCACCCTAACATTACAGTGGAGGAGGGCGAGGCGGCGGCGCTGCCGGAGGGCGAAGTGCTGGTGGCTACCGGCCCCCTGACCAGCGACGCGCTGGCGGAGTATCTGCAAACGCTCACCGGCGGGGAGACGGCGGCCCTCCACTTTTTTGACGCCGCCGCGCCGCTGGTTTCCTTTGACAGCCTGGATATGAGCCGTGCGTGGTTCGCCAGCCGGTACGATAAGGGGACGGCGGATTATATCAACTGTGCGCTGGAAAAGGATGAGTACCAGGCCTTTTGGCGGGAGCTGTGCGGGGCGGAGGAAGCGGAGGTACACGGCTTTGAGGACAAGCATGTCTTTGAGGGCTGTATGCCCGTGGAGGTCATGGCCCGCCGGGGAGAGGACACCCTGCGCTATGGGCCGCTGAAGCCTAAGGGCTTACGGAACCCGGCTACGGGGCGGGAACCTTATGCCGTGGTGCAGCTCCGGAAGGATAACGCGGAGGGTTCCATTTATAACCTGGTGGGCTTTCAGACCCATTTGAAGTTCGGGGAGCAGAAGCGGGTTTTCTCTATGATTCCCGCGCTGCGGGACGCGGAATATGTGCGCTATGGCGTGATGCACCGCAATACCTATTTGGATTCACCCAGGCTGTTGGACCGCTATTACCGCTTGAAAAACGAGCAAAGAATTACTTTCGCGGGACAAATGACGGGCGTGGAAGGATATGTGGAATCCGCCGCGTCCGGTTTCCTGGCCGGGGTGGAGCTGGCGCGGCGGCTGGAAGGCCTGCCGCCTGCCAATTTCCCAAAGGAGACGGCGCTGGGGGCTTTGAGCCTGTATGTGTCGGATGAATCGGTGAAGGAATTCCAGCCCATGAATATCAATTTCGGCATTATCACCCCCCTGGGCTACAAGGTGCGGGGCAAGCGCAACAAAAACCAGGAGATATCCAACCGTTCCCTGGCTGTTATCGAAGGGATGAAGGCGGAAATCCTCCGGGATCTGGCCTCTTGGCCACCCGCCGGGGAGACCAACCAGGCGGCACCAGAGACGCAAAGCTAAAACAGGAATACGGCGCTGCCCTACGGGCGGCATAAGAAGGGAGCTTCGATGAAGATTATCGTAGACGCCATGGGCGGAGACAACGCCCCCCAGGAAATCGTAACCGGCGCGGTCAACGCCGTCAAGGCCCGCAAGGGCCTGGAAATCGTGTTGGTGGGGAAAGAAGAAGAAATCCGGAAGGCTGCGGGCGGACCACTGCCGGAAGGCGTATCTGTTGTTAATGCTGCGCAGGTGATTGGAATGCACGACGACCCCGCTACCGCGTTTAAGACCAAAAAAGATTCCTCTATGACGGTGGGGCTGACCATGCTGCGGGACGGGGAGGGCGACGCTTTCGTCTCCGCCGGAAGCACCGGTGCGCTGCTCAGTGCGGGAACCCTGCTGGTCAAACGCATCCGGGGCATCCGGCGGGCCGCTATGGCGCCACTCCTCCCTACGGCGGGCAAGGGCCTGGTGCTGGTGGACTGCGGGGCGAACGCGGAGTGTACCGTGGAATACCTGGTGCAGTTCGCCTATCTGGGCAGCTTCTATGCCGCCAAGGCGCTGGGGCTGGAAAAACCGCGCGTGGGGCTGCTCAACATCGGCGCCGAGGATTCCAAGGGCGACCAACTCCGGCAGGAGACCTATCAGGCATTGAAGGCCGCAGGAGATGGCGGGCATCTGAATTTTATCGGGAATATTGAAGCGAAGGAAGCGATCAAGGGCGGCTGCGACGTGGTGGTGGCCGACGGCTTCTCCGGCAACGTGATGCTGAAAACCATTGAGGGCATCGGTTCCTTTATGGGCAGGGAGTTGAAAGGCATGTTCATGCAGAGCGTGAAAACCAAGATGGCCGCGCTGCTGGTGAAGGGCGGGCTGGCCGCGTTCAAGGAGCGGCTGGACCCGGACACGATCGGCGGCACCCCCTTCCTGGGGCTGCAAAAGCCGGTCATTAAGGCCCATGGCTCCAGCAAGGCCCGGGCTATTGAGAACGCCGTCTATCAGGCTGCCGCCGCCGCAGAGGCCGGTTTGGCCGCGGAGATCGAAGCCAATATCGCCCTCATGCGCACCGGCCGCTGACCGCCAGGCAGAAAATGCCAAGAAATCCGCCGCGCCCTATTGACAGGCGGGAGGAAATGTCTTATCATTCCATAGGTAAACATCCCCTTGCGAAAGGAGGGAAACGACATGCAGGACATCTTTGAGCGTATGCAGCAGATCATTGCCGAGCAGTTCTCCGTGGAGGAGGACGAGATCACCATGGATACGTCCTTCGAAGAGGATTTGGGCGCCGATTCTGTGGACCTGGTTGAGCTGGTCATGAGTATGGAGGAGGCGTTTGATATTGGCGAGGTGCAGGAAGATGAACTGAGCACTCTGTCCACTGTGGGCGACTGCGTCAATTTCCTGACCGGCAAGCTGGACGGCTGAGGAGGATACGGCGGTGCCTTTCCGGCTGGGCATACAGACGCTTAGAAGGCCTCGCTGCGGGGGATTTTCCCAGGGGCGGGGCCTTTCCCTTGAAAGGAGGCGAAAGCTATGGATTCTTTGGAAAATAAGCTGGGCTACCGGTTCCATAACCAGCAGCTTCTCAGTGAAGCCCTCAATCACAGTTCCTATGCCAACGAGCACCGGGGCAGCCTGGGCAGCAATGAGCGGCTGGAGTTTTTGGGAGACAGCGTGTTGGGGTTCGTGTCGGCGGAATATTTGTTCCGGGGCCATCGGGAGCTGCCGGAAGGCGATTTAACCCGGATGCGGGCGTCCTTGGTGTGTGAGCAGAGCCTTTATGAGGTGGCCAAGGAATTGGATTTGGGCAGCTATCTGAAGCTGGGCCGGGGCGAGGAAGCCGGGGGAGGCCGGGAGCGGCAGTCCATCCTGGCGGACGCGGTGGAGGCGGTGTTCGCGGCGGTGTACCTGGACGGAGGCATTGAGCCGGTGCGGGAGTTGATTATTCGCGTTTTGCTGAGCCAAGCGCCGGATAACCAGGAGCGGAAGGATTATAAGACTACTTTGCAGGAGGTGGTTCAGCGGCACAGCGGGCAAGTGCTGACTTACCACATGGTATCCCAGAGCGGGCCGGACCACAATAAGACCTTCCTTTTTGAGGTTCGCTTGAACGACCATCCTATTGGCCGGGGCGAGGGCCGCAGTAAGAAAGAGGCCGAACAGGCTGCTGCGAAGGATGCGCTGAGCAGCATGAATTGAGAAAACGCTGGATCAATCCCCCCGATGCTTCGGGAGGATCGATCCAGCGTTTTATTCTTTTTCTTGAAAGAAAAAGAACCAAAAAGAACTTTTGTCTCGGGACTAGGGCGACTGCTGCACCAAGGCTTCTGCCCGGTGACGGTACTGCATGGCTTGCTGGGTTATTCTTCGTCCCAGGGGGTATCCTCTGGGGGAGCGTCTGGCGGGGCGCTGCCCATTTTGATCTCCTGCCACTTGTCCTTGGTGATGAGGAGCTGGCGGGGCTTGGAGCCTTCAAAGGGGCCTACATAGCCCTTTTGCTCCATCTGGTCTACCAGCCGCGCGGCGCGGGAGTAGCCCAGCTTCAGGCGCCTTTGGAGCATGGACACCGACGCTTGCCCGGTTTCCAGAATGACCTCCACGGCGGCGGGAAGAAGTTCGTCTGTTCCCTCGTCCTCTGCCGGATCGCCGGCGGGAGAGGGGGCGCCGGATTTGCGCTCCTTTTCCTGGACGTTTTCTTCAATCTTCTGCATGACCTCGTCGGAGTACTGGACTTCGCCGGTGGATTTTACGAAGCTGACCACCCGGTCGATCTCCTCCGGCGTGATGTAGCAGCCCTGGACCCGCAGGGGCTTGCTGCTGCCGATGGGGGCGTAGAGCATGTCGCCCCGGCCTACCAGCTTCTCCGCGCCGGTGCTGTCCAGGATGATGCGGGAGTTGATGGCGTCCTTGACCGCGAAGGCTATGCGGCTGGGGATGTTGGCCTTCATCAGGCCGGTGATTACGTCCGCCCGGGGGCTTTGGGTAGCAATGACCAGGTGCATCCCGGCGGCACGGCCCATCTGGGCTACCCGGCAGATGGATTCTTCCACTTCCTTGGCCGCTTCCGTCATCAGGTCGGCCAATTCGTCGATGACCACTACCACTGAGGGCATGTGGGGTACGTCCTCCCGCTGGGCGGCTAAGGCGTTGTATTCTTCCAGCTTCTTGACCCCCAGGCCGGAGAAGGTCTTGTAACGCTTGAGCATCTCATATACCGCCCACTGCAAGGCGCCCGCCGCCTTTTTCGGGTCCGTGACCACGGGGATCAGCAGGTGGGGAATGCCGTTGTAGGGCGCAAGCTCAACCATCTTGGGGTCTACCATGATGAAGCGCACGTCCTCCGGGCTGGATTTGTAGAGCAGGCTGATAATCAGGGAGTTGGTACACACCGATTTGCCGGAGCCGGTGGTGCCTGCAATCAGCAGGTGGGGCAGCTTGGCGATGTCGCCGACGATGTTCCGGTTATTGATGTCCCGGCCAATGGCGAAGGACACCTGGGACTTGTGGGCGGCAAAGGTATTGGATTCAATCACGTCCCGGATCAGCACCGGGCTGACGGTGCGGTTGGGGACTTCAATGCCTACCACGGAACTCTTGTCCGGGATGGGCGCGATGCGTACGCCGCTGGCTCCCAAAGCCAGGGCGATGTCATCGGCCAGATTGGTCACCTTGCTGAGTTTTACGCCCTGGGCCAGGGTAAATTCATACTGGGTGATGGCGGGGCCGCGGATCACGTCGCCGGGGGCTGCGTCTACGCCGAAGCTGCGCAGGGTGTCCCCAAGACGCTGGGAAGTGGAGCGCAGCTCCGCCCCGGCTTCGATGTAGTTGTCTTGCAGGTTTTCCTCCAGCAGCGTCACAGGCGGGAAGCCGTAGCTGTCGCCCCCGGCGGCCATGGTGCTGGCAATTTCCGCCGTAACTTGGGCGGTGGCTTCCTCCAGGGCTTCGGCGGCGTTTTTCTTTTTCCGGCGTTCCTCCGGGGCAGGCGCAGGGGGCGCGGGTTCCGGCTCCCGGACAGGCTCCGGCGCGGGTTCTGGTATGGACTCCGGCACAGGGGCGGGGATTGGCTCCGGCTCCTGGACGGGCGGGCGCATCACCTCCGGCTCCGGCGCGGGGCGGGAAATGGGGGCTGGTTCCGGTGCAGGCTCCAGCGGGAACGGTTCCGCGCCATGGGCGGTCAGGACGTCGGCGGGGGTAGGCTTCTCCTTCTCGCGGGGGCGGAAGAAACTCTTTTTCTCTTGGGGCGCGTCCTGGGCGGTTTCCGGGGGCGTAGGCGCGCCGCCCAGGGGGGTACCGTCTAAAGGAATGTCAATGACGGGCCGGGAACGGGCGGACTGTTGGGGCTTGGGCTTTTTCGCCGGTGCGGGGCGGCGGGGGGGCGGCTCGGGGTATTCCTCCTCGTCATAGTCCTCCCGATCCCGCCACAGCTCTACCAGCATGGCGGGGGTCACCTGGGCCGCCACCATCAGCAGCGCCAGCAGCAATACCAAAAAGACGATCACCGACGCCGGTTTTCCAAGCACTGCCATAAAGCCGTGGGCGGTGCCGCCGGAGAGGACGCCGCCGGATTCCAGGGTGAAGCCCGTTTCCCACAGGGTTGGGAACAGCTTCGCCGCGTCGGAGAGATCCAGCTTGCAGAAAAGCATGTGGCAGATGCCGCCGGTCAGGTAGGGCGTCAGCAGGGCGCAGGCTGTCCGCAGGGCGACAGGCCGTCCCCGATGGGTCAGCAGCACCCACGCCGCCGCCGCCAGAGCCGGGACCATCAGGTAATAGCCTATGCCGAACAGGCCCTTGAAGAATCTGGGTATTAACTCAATCAGCCAGCCGTCTCCGGTGAAGTAGCTCACCAGGACGATCAATGCCGCCAGCAGCAGGGCTACGCCCCCTACCTCCCGGCGGATGGGGCGTTTTGTGTTTTTCGCGGCGGCGCGGGATTTGGGGGCTGAACGGCTTGCGCCGCTCCGTGCGCCGGATGTGGTTTTCTTTCGTGTAGTCGCCATGGTTTTCCCTCTTATTTCAAGTGTTTTGCAATAAGTATGCGCCCGCTCAGGCAGCGGGGTTCAGCCAGGGCAGCATGTTCAGCGCCTTCAGGGCGCTCAGCACGACGGTGATCACGCCCGCTGCCCAGCAGTAGTAGGAAAACGCGCCAAACCTGCCCTTGTCCGCCACCATCCGCACCAGGCGGATGGACAGATAGCCGCTGGCCGCCGCCGCCGCTACGCCCAGGATGTAGCCGGGAATCAGGGTGGCGTCAATGCCGCCCGCTTCCGCCACATCCTTGATTTGCAGGATGTTGGCCCCCAGTACGGCAGGGATGGACAGCAGGAAGGCAAACCGTACCGCGAACCGCCGCTCAAAGCCCCGGAAGCAGCCCATGCAGATGGTCATGCCCGACCGGGAAATGCCGGGGCAGGTGGCGACCGCCTGGCCTACGCCTACCAGGAGGACATCGGCCATGGTGGCGGTGCGCTCGTTCTTCCGGCCCTTCCGCACGCGGTCGCAGAAATGCAACAAGAGGCCTGTTACCAGCAGCGCGCCGCCGACAAAAAAGGTATTGCTGTACAAGCCCTCCACCACATCCGTGATGGGCAGGATCAGGAACAGGGGCAGCGTCCCAACCACGATCAGAAGGATCAGCTGCCGGGCGGAGGGGATGCGCTTGGAGCCGCCGCCGCTGGCGATGTCAGCAATCAGGCGGAAAAATTCCAGGATCATCTCTTTGATGTCAGACCAGTAGGCGATGAATACTGCCGCCAGGGTGCCCAGGTGCAGCAGCACGTCGAAAAACACATCGTCTGCGCCCTCCATGCCGAAACCCAGCAGGTTTTGGGCGATGGAGAGATGTCCGGAACTGGAAATGGGCAGAAATTCTGCCACGCCCTGGATGATCCCAAGGATCAGTGCGTTTAATATGGTCACGGTGAAGCCTCCTCTAACAATATCTCCCATTATGATAGCACAACTGTTTGCGATTTTCCACAGTTTTTTGCCGTGGATTTCCTTTTTCTGATTGGTGCGGAAAACCGCGCCCCCTTGCCGGTGAACCGGCAGGCGGGGGCGCGGCGGTTTACCACCCTTTGATGTAATTGGGCAGGTAGTCCAGCGGATTGACCCGGACGCCGCCCTCGGTGATCTCATAGTGCAGGTGGGCCCCCCGGCTGATGCCGGTATTGCCGGTAATGCCAATGACCTGGCCCTGGGTCACGACATCGCCCTCTTTCACCGCACGGCTGGACATGTGGGCATACAGGGTGGTGTTGCCCGGGCCGTGGCTGATGACCACGTAGTTGCCGTAAGAGCTGGAAAGCTTGGAGGTGATCACCACCCCGGCTTTCGTTGCCAGCACGCTGGTGGTGTAGCCTACGCCGCCGATGTCCACTCCCTTATGGTTGGTGGACGCGCCGGGGATGCCCGTGTTGCGCCCGCCCATGGGGGAGGTGATGCGCCGGCTTACCGTTTCCGGCCATATGTAGCCGCCTTTGGTGGCGGTCATGGACATCTGCCGGGCCAGCTCGTTGGATTTCTCTACGATCTCCTTCTGGATGCGGTCCCGCTCGGCGTTCAGTTCGTCAAGCTGCTCCTGATATTCGTCTACGTTGGCCTGGATTTCTTCCACCAGGGCGGCGGCTTCGTCCCGCTGCTCGTTCAGTTCGGTCTTTTTGACCTCCAATTCCGCCTTGGCTTCCTCGGACTGGGCCATCAGGTATTCCTGCTCCTCCTGCTTTTGCTGGATTTGCGCCCGGAGCAGGCGAAGCCCGTCCAGTACGCTCTGGTCGTAGTTCATGACCTCCTGCACGTCAGAGAGACGGCTGAGCAGGTCGGAAAAGCTGTCTGCCTTGAACAGCACCGCCCAATAGGACGTGGTGCCAGCTTCCTCCATCACTCTGGCCCGTTCGCAGAAGGTGGCGTATTGAATCTCCTCCTGCTTCCGGTTTTCCTCCAACTCATAGGCCGTCTGGGCCAGGAGGGTCTCATAGCCGGAAATCTGTTTTTCTGTATTGGCAATCTGCTGCTCGGTCAGGGAAATCTGCTGGTCCAGCAGCAGCTTGCGGTTGATGGCGCTGGCCCGCTGGTTTTTCAGGTCTGCCAGTTGGCTCTTCAAATCGCTGCTCTGATTGCTCAGTTCCTTGGCGTCGTTTTTCAGGCTGTCAATCTGCTCCTGGGTCACTGCTTGGGCCACAGGGATCAGGCCTTCCGCCGGCGCCAGCGCAAACAGCATCAGCAGCGCCAGGGTCAAAGCAAGCATCCTCCGCCGTATTTTCATTTGCATGTTACCTCCAACGCCCCGGAAATCCGGCGGCAAACTCTTTGTTAAACCGCGCCCCGAAGGACGCCTTTGGCATTATACCATAGGGGATGGAAAAAATCCACCGTTTTTTGCGGGGATTGGAGGGGGAAACGGTGGATGGGCGGCGCCTTAATAAAACTTTAACCAAATTGATGGCAAATTGATACAAAATTGATACAACTTTCTGCAAAAAAAGCGGTATGATGGAACCATCTTTGCCCAGCCTGCGTCTAGATAGGTAATGGAGCAAAAATAGAATGCCAAAAGCGCGGGAGGCCGGTATGAGCGAGAAGGATAAAATCTTGATTGTGGACGACGACCAGGAAATCCGGGAGGTGCTGCGCATCCTCCTGACAGGGGAGCAGTTCCAGGTGGCGGAAGCCTCCGGCGGGGAGGAAGCCCTGCAATATTTGGAGGAACATCCGGGCGAAGTGGATCTGGTGATCCTGGATGTGATGATGGAGGGCGTTTCCGGCTACCATGTGTGCATCCAGCTCCGGGAAAAATGGAATGTACCCGTCCTTTTCCTTACCGCCAAAAGCCGGGAATCAGACCTGACTATGGGCTACTCCAGCGGCGGGGACGACTATTTGGTTAAGCCCTTTTCCTATCCCGAGCTGCTGGCCCGGGTAAAGGGGCTGCTGCGCCGCTACCAGGTCTACCGGGGCAAGCCGGACGCCGTCCGGGAGGAAGCGGAGTGGTGCGGCCTGCGGGTAGGGCTGGAAAGCAACATGGTCTGGCGCAATGACCGGGAAATCGACCTAACCGACACCGAATGGCGCATCCTGCGGCTGCTGGTCCAGAACAAGGGGAAGATATTCTCCATGGAAAACCTCTATGAAAGCGTCTGGGGAGAGACATACTTCCCCTCCTCCGCCAACACCGTCATGGTCCACATCCGCCGCCTGCGGGAGAAGCTGGAGACCGACCCGCGCCATCCGGAGTACATCAAAACCGTGTGGGGAAAGGGGTACCGCCTTGGAAAGTAAACGCCGGTTTTCCCGCCTGGGGGCCAAGTTAGCTGGGGTGTCGGTGCTGGGGCTGGCGCTGGCCTTTGCCATATTCTATACGGTGGAGTCCATTGTGCTGCCCTGGCTGCTCTATGACGAACGCTTCGCGCCGGCCTGGAAAGCCCGGGCGGACGCCGTCGCTGCGGCATATCAATCCTACGTCACAGAACACAACCTTGACCTCCGGCAGGCCAGCAACTATTTGGAATCCCTTATGCCGGATATGTATGCGACCGCCTTTATTACGGCAGTCCACGGTACGTCCTCTTACGAGGAAAAGGAGGGGAAATACTCCCCCATCGGCGCCTATAGCTACACCTATGAAGCGGAAGATCAAATTTATGCGATTATTTCAACGTCCGGCTTCGATGTCTCCGCTGCAACTCTGCGGTTGATCAAATGCGCCGATGGCGACTTGTATCTCGCCGATGCTGCGGGCATCCTGCAAGTCCGCAGCACCATCCTTGCCGGAGGGCTGCTGCTGGCGCTGGCGGGGTTCTGCGCGGTCATGATTCCCTGCATCGTCCGGCTGGTCCGGCGGATTGGCGCACTGTCGCGGGAAACCGGCGTCCTGATGGCTGGGGACCTGGATCACGCTATCCATATCCGGGGCAGGGACGAGCTGAGTGGCCTGGGGGAGGACATCGAACGGCTGCGCCAGTCCGTCAACGCCCGCCTGGAAGGCGAACGGGAGGCGGTGGGAGCCAACAGCCGTCTCATTACCTCCCTGTCCCACGACCTGCGTACGCCGCTGACGAAGCTGACGGGATACCTGGACATCCTGGCCTATGGGAAGTACCAGTCCCATGAGGAGCATGACGGCTTCCTTCGTCTCGCATCGGAGAAGGCCGCCCAAATCAAAACCCTCACCGACCAGCTTTTCGCCAGCGCCCAGGTGGACGCCCCCGAGACCGCCCTGGAACTGCCGCCGGAAAGGGTGGACGGCGCGGCTTTGCTGGGGCAGCTTTTAGCGGAGGAGTGCGACGGCCTTCGCCGGGAGGGCTTCGACGCCCAGCCGCCGGTGTTCCGGCAGCAGTTTGCCCTTTACCTGCGCACGGCGGACGCGGTGAGGGTGTTTGATAATCTGTTCTCCAATCTGAAAAAATACGCCGACCCGGCTTTTCCTGTGAAAATCCGGGCCAGGGATAAGGGGGAGACGGTAGTGCTGCGGTTTGAAAACCATGTGCGCCCTGCGCCGGACCGGACCGATAGCCACGGGTTGGGCGTTCCCACTATGAAGGAACTGATGTCCCGATCCGGCGGGACGCTGGAAACGTCTGAGGAAAAGGGGATATACACCAGCACCCTGACCTTCCGAAAGCACCGGGAGCCGCGTTGAGCGGCTCCCGGTGCTTTCTTAAGAATTTGTAAGAACTTTGTAGCTTGCAATGTAAGATTTACCTGTTATCCTTACTGCCATCCCAGCAAAACAAGGAGGATAACTATGAAACAAAAAAGCTTATGGACCGTCCTGCTGGCCCTGTGCCTGCTGCTGACGGCATGCGGGAAGGAAAAAGACCCGGGGCCTGACCCGCTGGCGGAGGTCACGCCTTACACTACAGAGGTGTCGCCCTGTACGCTGCCAATGTCGGATTTGTCCCAAGCCTGTGTCAGCGGCGGCGCCATGTTTCTGGCGGGGACGGTGATGGATTACTCCGCCGCTATGACGGATGAAGACGGTTACTTCTCCATGTCCGGCGGCGTTACCTATTCCGTCAGTTCAACCGATGGTGAGGGCAGTATGACCTATGGCGATAACCTGCGGGCGGCGTTGTGCCGCGTGGACCCCGCCACCGGGGAGATGACGCCTATGCCGGACTACGCGCCGGTATCCGGTACGTTCGTCAGCGCGCTGGCCCCCGGTGCGGACGGCTCCATTTGGGTGTTGGAGCAGACGTTGGATGGGCTGGAGGACCTGGACCCCACCCAGGGCGGGGCGTTTTTGGAAGCCGGCCCCTCCGGCCTGGCCTGGCGGAACCTGAGCGCCGACGGCTCCCAGGAATTGGAGCGGGTGGAGGTACCCCTGGAGGAGGGCGGCGCGGCGCCCGGCAGTTGTATGATCGACCCGGCGGGACGGCTCTACCTGGCCTCCGGGAACACGGTGACGGTGCTGGACGGCGGAAACCGCTTTACCTGCAGCAGCCAGGACGGGATTGTACGGCTGGTTTCCCTGGCGGACGGCGCGGTGGGCGCGCTGACGGCCGGCCTGGAAGGGGGCCGAACCATCCGGCCTATTGATCCGGAAGCGAAAAAATGGGGAGCCGCCCGGCCCCTCACCGGAAGCGGCGGGAAAATCTTCGCCGGAAATGACGCCTACGAATTTTTCTACATCAGCGGCGACAGCCTCTACGGCTGGCCCAAGGGGAGCGATGGGCCGGAGCGTATGCTGAGCTGGAGCGGCGCGGGCGTTGACTGCGGACAGGTTTACGCCGTGACCTTCCTGCCGGACGGGCGTGGGTCGGCGCTGCTCTATGACAGTCTCAATTGGTCCGATCCGGCCAGCACCGCCCTGCTCACCCCGGTGGACCCGGAGATGATGGCCAACCGGACGGTCCTCACGCTGGCCACCATGGGACTGAGCAGCGACACGCGCTCGAGGGTTATGGCCTTTAACCGCACCAATACGGAGTACCGCATTGAAATCCGGGACTACTCCGAGTTCAATACGGCGGAGGATGTTTCGGCGGGTCTGACCAAATTGAACACGGAGATACTGGCCGGGAAAATGCCGGACCTGCTGGATGTGACCGACGCCCTGCCCCTGCGGCAATACGCGAAGAAGGGGTACCTGGAGGATTTGTGGCCTTACATCGAGAGCGACCCGGATTTAGGCCGGGAAGCGGTCATGGAGCGTGCGCTCCAGTCCGCTGAAATTGACGGGAAGCTCTACCAGGTATTTCCCAGCTTCTGGCTGCAAACCCTTGCCGGAGCACCCGCCGCCGTGGGGGAGAAAATGGGCTGGAGCCTTGGGGATATGAAAGCGGCTATGGCCCGGCAGCCGGCGGAGTGCGGGCTTTTAGACCAGAATGAGACCCGGACGTCCATTCTGGAGAACCTGTTTGCCGATAACCTGGACCAATTTGTGGATTGGGACAACGGAACCGCTCATTTTGACACGCCGGAGTTCCGGGAGATATTGGAATTCTGCGCCTCCTTCCCGGCTCAGCCGGGAACGGCGGACGATGGGCTGGACAGGCTGACCCGGGCTGTACAAGGCGGACAGCTCCTATTGAAGGCCAACCTGCTGAGTCTGTCTCAGGTGATGATCCAGCGGGGGCTGTTCGGCGGGGAGGCAGCCTTTGTGGGCTACCCCGGCGTCCGGGGCAGCGGCGCGCGGTTCCTGACGGAAAGCGGCCTGGCGCTGTCGTCGTCCTGCCAGGAGAAAGAAGCGGCGTGGGGCTTCCTGCGCAAGGTGCTGCTGCCCACCGGAGAGGACACTTACATCAACGCCTTTCCTATTAACCGGGAGGACTTCGACCGCGCGGCGGCGGAGGACATGAAGGTGGAGTACGTGACGGATGAAAACGGCGAGCCTATCATTGGCAAAGACGGTGAACCGGTCGTAGTGGGAGATGGCAGCTGCGTGTATCTGGGCGGGCTTGCGATCCCCATGGGGGCTGTTCCCCAGGAAGCCTACGACCAGTTTATGGAAGTCTACAACAACGCGGAGAGCCTGCGCCGCCGGGATGAGAACCTCTGGACCATCGTTCAGGAGTGTACCGGGCCGTATTTCGCGGGGGACAAGAGTCTGGAGGAAACGGCCCAGGCCATCCAGAACCGGGCGGCGCTGTATGTGAACGAGCAGAAATAGGAATATTTTGCAAACCCTCCCTTTTTCGACAAAAAGGGTACGGCGGGACAACTTATAATGACTGCAAGCGAATCTGCTTGCAGTCATTTTTTTACGCCCGAAGGAGACAAGCTATGGAGATGAAATATAAAACGGAAAACCGGCAGCTTACCATCACCCTTTCCGGCGAGCTGGACCACCATGCCGCCAAGGGCCTGATGGAGTCCATCGACCGCTGCATGGAGCAGAACCTTCCCACCAAGACCCTGCTGGACCTGGGCGGGCTGACCTTTATGGACAGCTCCGGCATCGCGGTAGTCCTGCGGGCCAAGCGGCGGATGGAAGCCCTGGCGGGGACTTTGGTGGTGGTGAACATTCCCCGGCAGGCGTCCCGGGTGCTGGAAACGGCGGGGCTGGGCCGGTATGTGGATCTGATATAAGGAGGTGGATTATGAAAACGAAAAGCGACAATTACATATCCCTGGAATTTCTCAGCCGCAGCGCCAATGAGGGATTTGCCCGGGGGGCGGTGGCCTGCTTCGCCGCTCAGCTTGACCCTACGCTGGAAGAACTTGGGGATATCAAAACCGCCGTCAGCGAAGCGGTGACCAACGCCATCGTCCACGCCTACCCGGACGAACTGGGGAAGGTGGTCATCAAGGCCCGGATTCTGGAGGGGAACGTGCTGGAACTGACGGTGCGGGACTGGGGGAGGGGCATTGCCGATGTGGACAAGGCCCGCCAGCCCCTCTACACCACCGGGGGGGAGGAGCGCAGCGGCATGGGCTTTACCATCATGGAAAGCTTTATGGATTCCCTGACGGTCCGATCCCAGGAGGGACGGGGTACGCGGGTCACCATGCGCCGCCGCATCCAGCCCCGCCGCAGGCAGTGACCGCCGGGACGCTGGACCTGCTGGCCCTGGCGAAGCAGGGGGATGAAGCCGCCACCGCCCAAGTGCTGGAGGAAAACAGCGGCCTGATCTGGGCGGTGGTCCGCCGCTATTTCGGCAAGGGCGTGGAGCCGGACGATTTGTACCAGTTGGGCTGCCTGGGGTTTATCAAGGCGGTGCGGGGCTTTGACGCGGCCTATGGAACCCAGTTTTCCACCTATGCGGTGCCGAAGATTGCGGGGGAAATCCGCCGTTATCTGCGGGACAATGGGCTGATTAAGGTGGGCCGGACGATCCGGGAACAGAGCATCAGCATCTACACTGCTCGGGAACGGCTGCGGGCGCAGTTGGGCCGGGAACCGGCCTTGTCGGAGCTGAGTGAAGCCACAGGGCTGTCACCGGAGGAAATCGCTATGGCGGAGCTTGCCGCCGCGCCGCCGGACAGCTTGCAGCAGGAAAACGCCGACGGCTTGACCTTGGAATCCACCCTCGCCTCCCCGGTGACGGAGGAGCATCTGTTGGAGCGCATCGCCCTGCGTTCGGCAATCGACGCCCTGCCGGAGCGGGAGAAGGAGACGGTTTTGCTGCGTTTCTACAAGGGCCTGACCCAGCAGCAGTGCGCGAAGATACTGGGCGTGAGCCAGGTGCAGGTGTCCCGCTTGGAAAAACGGGCGATTGAAAAGCTGCGGGGGGAAATGGCGGGTCCATAGACGGGAAAAGAGGAGAGCAGAATGCTCTCCTCTTTTTACAAAAGGTTACTCTACCTTCGGAAGCTGTGCCAGGCTCCTGGCGATATCCTCATCGGAGGGAATGACGCTGTGCATCTCGCCGTTGTGGAATTTTTCGTAGGCCACCAGGTCGAAATACCCCGTGCCTGTCAGGCCGAAAAGGATGGTTTTTGCTTCCCCGGTCTCTTTGCACTTTTTCGCTTCATTCACTGCGGCCAGAATCGCGTGGCTGCTCTCCGGGGCGGGGAGGATGCCCTCTACCCGGGCAAACTCCTCCGCCATCTGGAAGACGTCGGTCTGATTGACCGCTATGGCTTCCATATACCCGTCGGCGTAAAGCTGGCTGAGGGTGGAACTCATGCCATGGAACCGCAGCCCGCCTGCGTGGTCGGCGGAAGGCATGAAGCCGCTGCCCAGGGTGTACATCTTCGACAGCGGACATACCATGCCGGTATCGCAGAAGTCGTAGGCGTATTTCCCTCTGGTGAAGGAGGGGCAGGACGCAGGCTCTACGGCGATGAAACGGTAATCGGCTTCACCGCGGAGTTTTTCGCCCATGAAGGGGGCGATGAGGCCGCCTAAGTTGCTGCCGCCGCCGGCGCAGCCGATGATGATGTCCGGCTTTACGCCGTACTTGTCCAGGGCGATTTTGCTTTCCAGGCCGATGATGGACTGGTGCAGCATCACTTGGTTGAGGACGCTGCCCAGCACATAGCGGTAGCCCGGGGTGGATACGGCGGTCTCCACCGCTTCGCTGATGGCACAGCCCAGTGACCCGCTGGTACCCGGAAACTCCGCCAAAATTTTCCGCCCCACCGCAGTGGTCTCGGAGGGGGAGGGCGTGACGGAGGAGCCGTAGACCTTCATCACTTCCCGCCGGAAGGGCTTCTGCTCATAGGAGCATTTTACCATAAATACCTTGCAGTCCAGCCCCAAATATCCGCAGGCCATAGACAGGGCGGTACCCCACTGCCCCGCGCCGGTCTCGGTGGTGACGCCCTTGAGTCCCTGCTTCTTGGCGTAGTACGCCTGGGCGATGGCGGAATTCAGCTTGTGGGAGCCGGAGGTGTTGTTGCCCTCGAATTTATAGTAAATCTTGGCGGGGGTTTGCAGTTTTTCCTCCAGACAGTAGGCCCGGACCAGAGGGGAGGGGCGGTACATCTTGTAAAAGTCCCGGATTTCCTGGGGAATCTCAAAATAGGCAGTGGCGCCGTCAAGCTCCTGGGCCACCAGCTCCTTGCAGAACACGGCTTCCAGTTCGCCGGCGGTCATAGGCTTTCCGGTGCCGGGGTTGAGCAGGGGGGCGGGCTTGTTTTTCATGTCCGAGCGGAGGTTGTACCAAGTCCTGGGCATTTCGTCCTCGGAGAGGTAGATTTTGTAGGGGATTTTGTTTTCGCTCATGGTTTTTCTCCTTTTTGTCAGTTTGTCCCGGGACAAAAGAAAACGCTTCTGTCCCTAGCTTTCTCTGCTGGGACAGAAGCGATACATTACACTTCTGCGGTGCCACCCGGCTTGACGCTTGCAGCGTCCACTCAGCGCGTACCAACATACGCCGGTTTTGATAACGGAGGTCCCCTCCGGCGCGCCTACTTGCCCCTGCGTTCGGTCTGCCCTCGAAAGCCCATTCAGCCCGGCTCCGCCCGCCCCGGTTCCACCAATCCGGCGCTCTCTGTGGGGTGTCCGCCCAGCCTACTTACACTTCCTCAACGGTTTATTACCGGTAGTGTAGCACGGGGATGGGGCGTTGTCAAGTGTTTTTTGCGGGGGCGCACCTCCTGCCGCGCTACCGCATACACTGGCAATATACCATGCTGAGGAGGGAATGAAAGGATGGCTGTATCAAAGGAAAAAGGTCCGGTGATCGCACTGGTAGGCAACCCGAATGTGGGCAAATCCACCGTGTTCAACGCCCTGACCAACCTGCGCCAGCACACCGGCAACTGGCCGGGCAAGACGGTGGAAACCGCCCGCGGCGCGTATACATATCACGGAAAAGAATATACCCTGGTGGACCTGCCCGGGGCTTACTCCCTCCACCCCGGCTCCGCCGAGGAGGAGGTCACAAGGGATTACCTGCTTTCCGGGGAAGCGGACGTGACCTTGGTGGTAGCCGACGCGACCTGCCTGGAAAGGAACCTGGCCCTGGTTTTGCAGATTTTAGAGGTGGCGTGGCCGGTAGTGCTGTGCGTCAACTTGCTGGACGAGGCGAAAAAGAAGCATATCCTGGTGGACCTGCCCCTGCTGGCGCATGAGCTTGGCTGCCCCGTGGTGGGAGCCGCCGCACGGGGCGGCGAGGGGCTGGACGGTGTGCGGCAGGCCTTGGAGGAAGCTGCCCTGCATCCGGCCCCCAGGCCGGCGCACCCCTTGCTGTCAAGCGTCTGCGGGAAGTGCGGGGAATGCCGGACCCTCGCCGCTATGTCCAGGGCGGCGGCAATTGTAGAGATTGCGGTTTCCATGAACCAGGAAGCTGCTTCCCGCCGGGACCGGATGTTGGACCGCATCCTCACCGGCAGGACGGGCATACCCGTGATGCTTCTGCTACTGGCAGGCATTTTGTGGTTGACCATGGTGGGGGCAAATGTGCCGTCTGAAATGCTCAGCAGCCTGCTGATGGGGTGGCAGGAGCCGCTGCGGGGGATTTTGGAAGCCGTACACGCGCCCTGGTGGCTGGAGGGCGCGCTGGTGGACGGCGTCTACCGGACGGTGGCGTGGGTAGTGTCTGTGATGCTGCCTCCCATGGCGATTTTTTTCCCGCTGTTCACGCTGCTGGAGGACGCGGGGTATCTGCCCCGGGTGGCCTTCAATCTGGACCACTTCTTCCAAAAGGCCGGGGCGCATGGGCGCCAGTCGCTTACCATGTGCATGGGGCTGGGCTGCAACGCCTGCGGCGTCATGGGCTGCCGGATTATCCAAAGCCCCCGGGAGCGTCTGATTGCCATCCTGACCAACGCATTTATCCCCTGCAACGGACGCCTGCCCACCTTGACGGCGCTGATCGCCATGTTTTTTGTGACCGGAACCGGTTTATTCAGTTCCCTGGCATCGGCGGCGCTGCTGATGGGGACCATTGTCCTGGCGGTAGCGATGACCTTGTGGTCCAGCCGTCTCCTGGCGTCTACCGCGCTGAAGGGGGAGCCGTCCTCCTTCTCCTTGGAGCTGCCCCCTTACCGCGCCCCGCAAGTGGGGCAAGTGCTGGTGCGCTCCATTTTGGACCGGACCCTGTTTGTTTTGGCACGGGCGGTGTCGGTGGCGGCGCCTGCTGGGCTGCTGATTTGGATGGCCGCCAACGTGGTGGTAGGGGAGCAGAGCATTCTGCTCCATCTGGCGGGATTTTTTCAGCCGTTGGGCGCATTGATGGGCTTGGATGGATTTATCCTGCTGGCCTTTGTGCTGGGCTTTCCGGCAAACGAGATCGTGGTGCCTTGCATCCTCATGGGCTACCTCTCCGCCGGGTCGCTGACGGAGTACGCCAGTCTCGCAGAACTGCAAGGTGTCCTGACCGCCCACGGCTGGACGTTGACGACGGCCCTGTGCGCGTTGGTGTTTACACTGTTCCACTTCCCCTGCGGGACTACGTGCCTGACCATCTGGCGGGAAACCAAGAGCGTGAAATGGACTGCCTTGGCCGTTGCGCTGCCAACGGCGGTGGGCGTAGCCCTTTGCATCGCGGTGCGCTGCATCTGCCTGGTTTTAAAGTGAGAGGGCGGAGTACTAAAAAATACCATATTCGGGCAGAATCAGTGAACAGCCCCAGTAAAACAGGACGGAGCAGAAGGGGCTTGGCCACGAAAGTCCATGTGGTAACGGATGGGCTTGGGAATCCATTGCGCTTTTTGCTCTCCAGCGGGAACCAAAGCGATATCTGTATGGCACAAGCTAGGTTGGAATCCTTTGATCTGAACGGCAAACTCATACAGGCAGATAAAGGCTATGACAGCGTTAAATTTGTATGTTGGTTGGAGAAACGGGGTGGAATTGCAGTAATTCCACCCCGTTTCACTGCCACCCCCCAGAAAGGCTGACTGGCATACTTACAAAGAACGCCATCTGGGGGAAAATCTCTTCCTCAAACTCAAAAACCACCGCCGATTTGCCACCAGATATGAGAAAAAAGCTCTTTATTTCCGGGCTGTTGTCTGCCTTGCCGGTATCCTTGTCTGCTTACTTTGACGGTTTTAAAACAGGCTCTAGAACGGGCAGTAGCGGAGAACCTCAATATCGTGGAGGTTTTGGATCATATCTTCTCGGAAGAAGCGAAATCCAAGCGGAGACGGGCCTATGAGAAGCAGCTCCAGATGTCCGGTTTCCCCATCAAGAAGACCCTGGACGACTTCGATTTCTCCTTCCAGCCCTCCCCCCGCCGAAAAACTACAATATTTCTTCGGCGGTTTCTTACAATTTTATATTGGCGTTGACAGCTCTTTTTGATAAAGGCCGATCTATCTGTAATTGCATGACGGCGTCCTCCTATTGCCGCCGATGGGCATAAAAGCGGCGGTCTTGAAATCGTTGTTTCAAAACCGCCGTTTGGTGTTCGTTTCCGTTTAGAGCGCGTTAATAGATAGCCGCCATCCAACGGTTTTTTATATGCCGTTTCCATTGGCGTCTGAATGTCTATGATTAACTTTTATTGCGCTCTCACATCAATGCTGGCATCAACTTGCCCCATTTCCCAACTCAGTCAGTGCTTTCAGCGTGCCGTCCAGGTTTTCCTTGTGCCAGTTTTTGAAGTTGCCGGCATATATGCTGGCGTAGATGCCGGAACTCCGCAGGTCGCTCAGCTCTGCTTGCTGGGTGGTCAGGCGGATGGTGTCCGGCTTGGTGTGGATGGTGATGACCGTGTTGAGCATATCGTCTTCCAGTTCCACCGACTGGATGTCCCCATAGGGAAGGACCAAGGATACATCTTTGCGCAGGTTGCCCCATGTGGTGTTGAAGGGGAGCAGGACGATCTCGTGTTCACACATCTGGAGAACATAAAATTCCGAGTTAAAAAACGCCGCAAATTGTTCGCTCAGGTTTGCCGGGGCGTATTTGACGATGATGCAGCGGTCCTCCAGAGGCTCATATCCGGTCTCCTGGATAAATTTTTTGACTTCGTTTGCCATGGTATATACCTCCAAGCCGTTCTAGTTTCATGTTTGGTACGGGCAGGCGGAATGAATTTGATTTTATGCCCCACTGGCTGGAACGGTTTATTTTACGGGGGTAACAACAGGCTTGCCATCCTGATCGACCAAAACAGTCAGTCCAGTTCCTACCCTCAAATCATGGGAACCCAGCAGGTAATTCACGCCGGTTTCTGTATCAACAAGGATTTTAGCCACATTAACAATACCCTGGGAGTAGACTTCTACAAAACGATCTTTCGCCATACGTTTGCCTCCTTTCTCATCCCGTCTGCCTGCGAACAGAAGAATACCACGATACGGCCCTGCTGTGAGCAAATCTTCTTAGACAGCACAAATCGTTCCTGAATGGCAAAAGCTGAGAGGGAGCCTCATAAGCTCCCTCTACATTTCTTTTTCAATTCTGCCTTTCCGGTTCGAGACAGCAAACACGTTCTGCCTCCTACCCGGACTTGATTTTCCTTTCCCTCTACTGCCTCAATCTTATCCCACGCCGCCAGATAGGCCCGGTGGACTCGGACAAACCGTCCGCCCAGCTCCTTTTCCAGTTCGTTCAGACTGCCCACAAAATCCAGACGGCTGTCCGCCGTATGAAGATATACGTGGTGGGCCTTGGGGGCGGTCTCAAAAAACAGAATGCCGGCCAAAGGGATGTGGCGGGTCTCATCACCTATCCGCAAGGAGAACATCTCTGCCGGGTCGCAGCGTTCATCCAGCAAGCGAGCGTGAACCGCCTCCAGGCAGCGGGCAACAGCAGGGCCGGTCTGCTCACCTTCCTTCACGATGTAGTCAAACGCCTCCAAATGGTATTGGAAGGTTTTCCAGGCCAGATCGCCGTAGCTGGTAATGTAGACCAGCGTACCGTGGGGGTCCCGCCGCCGCAGTTCCCGTCCCAGCGTAAAGCCGTCCCACGCCCCGTCCTTCAAGTCCACATCCAGAAAGTAGACGCCGCGCCGGTTGTCCTGCGCTGCGTCCAGCAGTTCCAGCGCGGTAGATGCGGCACATACCACCCTCATATCGTAGTTCTCTATGAAAATTTTCCACTCCAGGGCGGTTTTAAGCTGGTGGCGGACACTTTCTTCATCGTCACAGAGATAAATTGAAATCATGCTGTTTCCTCCACCGTCAGTTCCTGGACAAACACGCCCTCTGCCCAAGTGGTGGACGTAGCCGCATTGGGATAGTCCACCAAAATCCGCTGGTAGCCAGGCAATCCCAATCCTCGGCCCTTTCCCTTGGTGGAAAAGCCCTCCATCCAGATTTTATCCGGGTCGATGGTCCCAGCGTAGGGATTGGACACCCGCAGGGACAGCCTGCCTTTTTGAGATAGCAGAATAATTTCTACCCAGGGCGTTTCTGTTTCCAGAGCAGCCTCGGCGGCGTTGTCCAGCAGGATGCCCAGGCAGCGGGCAAAGTTCCACGGGTCCATCCCGACCCTCTCCACGGGGTAAAGTACCTCCAGGCGGCAATCCATCCCCTTTTCACCCATAGCCGCCAGTTTGGACAGCAGGAGACTGCGCACTTGGGGGATGCGCACATTGCCCAACTGGGTGGAGGCCCGGATCTTCTCCCCAATGCGCCAGTCAAAGCCCGCGTCCAGCTCCGACAGGGCGGCGCGCAGTTGGTCCAGCTCGCCCTTGTCCGCCTGCTCCGACAGCCCTGCCAACAGGTTTTTATAGTCATGGCGGAAACTTCGTACCTCCTGGCGAATCGCCTCCAAGTCTCCTTCGTAAAGTTGCTGCTGGGCAATAACGTTCCGCTGGGCCTCCAATTTTCGGGCGGAATCCAACTGCTGGGACAGATAGACCACCACCCCAGCCATCAGCGCGGCCATCACCAGTACAAGCGCATAGTAGAAAAACAGATAATCCGGCTGAATTCCCAACTGCAAAATCAAAAAGGCCTCCATAGCGACCTCCAGGGCAAAAAAGAACAGAGCCGTACGGCGCTGGCCGAAGCCCTCCCCCAGCAGGAGGTGGAACCAACGCCCGAAGTGCAGCCGGTACAGCAGGACGGCTGAGACCAGTGCAACAGCCAAATGGGTAGCCATCGCCGCCGTCATTGGAATCTGGAAGTTGCTGCGCAAAAACAGGATTTGTGCCAGGCAGGACGAGGCCACCTGGAACACCCCAGCCATGCACACAGTGGAAAAGGCCCGCCAGAATCCGGTTTGCCACGCCCACCGGACCCACACAGCACACATCAGCAGGATGGCGCAGGAGGACAGGCAGTAGCGGACCAAGGAGTGGTTGGGAAAGACCGCATACAGACCCACTCCCAGCAGAGTGGCCAGCAGCGGGGAGAGCAGCAAGGCGGGCAGCTTTTTCAGCATCCGCCATCCCCGCACATCCATATTCACAAACAGATACAGCGCCAGGGCAGCATGGCCCACCAGAAAATCCGCAAACATGGCCCAATAATCTTCCAGTGTGAGCATAGCGGACACCTCCTTTCTCGGGGTATCATACCACATGGCGGGGATTTTGTCTATGGATAAGCCAACTCAGCAGTATATCAATTCTGCAAGGATGATTTCCTCCGCCCGGGCGTTACAGTAGTTCATCAGCCCTACCCAGAGCATAGGGTCACCGGCCTTCAGTTCCTCGGTGGCCCAGGTCTCCTTTGCCATTCCCGGCATCATGCTTTCCAACAGGTCGTTGGCTGCGTCCTCTGTTTCCAGCAAGTGAGCGTACAGCTTGCCGCTCAAAGCCAGCCAGTTATATAGTTGCTACATGCGTTGGGTGGGTCGCTTCCAAGCTATGTCCTGCCTGTCGGTATTCTATTGTGCGTTCTCTATATCTTTTTGAATAACTCATACCCTCATTCTACTCAGTTCTTACCTTTTCAACTGGTTTTACTACATTCCGCAAAGCAGGAAAAAATACATCCGGCATTGTTCTGCCCAAAACCATGGTTGAACAGCAATTACCGGATGAGATCGTATATAAATTTAATAAAATGGTGCGTCAGTTTATGAAGGACAATGGACTTTGACAGAAGCCAGTGTATGTCCCCGCGGGTTTACTGGTCCAGTCCAAAGCGGTACACCGCTCCATTTTCCCCGTAATGCTCATTGGGAACCCACAACACGGATCTGTCCGTCAGGTTATAGACAGCGCTGTGGACGGTGCAACTGTTGCTGTCGTCGTTGTTCCAAGTTCTGCGGCCAACAATGGCCAGAATGTCCATGGCCGCCTGCTCATCCTCCACCACGCCGCCGGTCCGGGCCAGCTCCTCGCCGATGCGCTGGTAACGGTCGTACCCCTTCTTCTCCCCGTCCGATCCGTAGTAGCCGGGCTGGATGATGAAATTGGTGATCCATTGGACATCGCTGGCGGCCTCGGTCTCGCCAATATAGCTGTCCCTGTCGTTATAGGTCACCACCAGTTCCCGCTGCGTCCCATCGGTGTCCGAAGCATCGGTCTCACCCACCCACTCCAGAATGGCGCTTCTGCCGCTGGCGTCAGCCACCATATAGTGATAGGAGGTCTTGGCGGAGTCGTGGAGATCATAGCTGGAGGCGATCTCCACCGCCTCCTCCACGCTGCCGGCATAGTCCAGGATCAGCCGCAGCAACGTGGTGGAGGTAATGTCAGGCCGGTCTGTCTGCTGGTCCGTCGGCACGGCATCCCCGCCCTGGTAGGTCATGTAGATGCCGCACGCCACGCCTGCGTCATTGATGCCATCCAGAGGAATATAAGGCGCGGCCAAACAGGTGATCCGGTTGGCCAGGCCCTCCACGTTCTTCTCCACATCCATGCCAAGAAACTGAAGGTCCACGGTGGAGATAGTGGCATGACGGCCCTCGTTGGCCTGGGTGCGGACAATGCAGGTGTTCGTCTTGGAGAAATCGTAGTTCCGGGCAAAAAGCCGGTCTCCCTCCGGCGTCTCCGCAGTAAAGGAGGAGCAGGCGATCTCAGACTCGCTGATGCTCATGGGAATCAGTCCCCTGGTGATACTGCCGGTGATAAAAGAGATCAGTTCCGCGTCGCTGGAGGCTCCGCCCTGGGCGACAAATTCGTCCAGGTAGAATCCGCCCTTCACGTCCATAATGTATACGGCTCCGTCCATATGGCTGTCGTCCCGCTCCTGGAGAAGCTTCATGCTGGCCATGGAAAATAGCTCGTTGTGCCACAGGGCGAAAACCGCGATTACCAATACCAGCAGCAGCGCCAGAACCGCTGCCAGAATGCCCAGGATAATTTTCTTCCCGCGCTTTTGGGATTTTGCAGTATTTTCCATAAAGGTTTCCTCACATTTCAGATGATTTAACGAAGAAACATGTGCAGCAGCCTGCTGTACAGCTTCTTCTGATAGGGCTGGTAGCGCATAGGCAGATCCATCCAGGTTTTCTTGTCTACAATGCTCTTGTAGTGGGAAAATGTCTCAAATCCTGCCCGGCCGTGGTAGGCCCCTATGCCGCTCTCCCCCACGCCGCCAAAGCCCATAGCGCTGGTGGCCAGATGAATGACCACGTCGTTGACGCACCCGTCGCCGAACTGAAAGCGGCCCATGGCCTCCCGGATCCGGTTCCGGTCTTCGGAAAACAGGTACAGAGCCAGGGGCTTGGGCTTATCCGCCAGTCGCTCATACAGCCCGTCAAAACGGTCATAGGTGAGAATGGGCAGGATGGATCCAAAAATCTCCTCCTGCATCACCGGGTCGCTTTCCACAACATTGTCCAGAATGGTTGGGGCAATTTGCAGGGTCTCCGGGGAGGACTGCCCACCGAGGACCGTCTTGTCCCGGTCGATCAGCCCCAACAGGCGGTGAAAATGCTTTTCGTTGACGATTCTGCCGTAGTCCGGATTCTGTAGGGGATTTTCGCCGTACTGCCGCCGGACTTCCCTGCACAGCAGCTCTGCCAGATGGTCCTTCACGCTGCTGTGGCAGAGAACGTAATCTGGGGCTACGCAGGTCTGGCCACAGTTGAGGCATTTGCCGAATACGATCCGCCGGGCAGCCAGGGGACAGCTTGGCGGTTTCGTCCACAATGCAGGGACTTTTGCCCCCCAGCTCCAGCACCGCCGGAGTCAGGCGCTCAGCCATATGACGCAGGACCTCTCGTCCCACGGCCTGACTTCCGGTAAAGAAGACAAAATCAAACTTCTCCTCCAGCAGCGCGGCGTTCTGCTCCCTGCCGCCAGTAACCACGGCCACATACTCCGGTGGGAAGCATTCGCCCATCATCTTCGCCAGCAGGGCGCCGCTGGCGGCGGCGTAAGCGCTGGGCTTCACCACGGCGGTGTTCCCCGCGCTGTGACGGCGTTGGCCAAAGGGGACAGGGTCAGCAGTACCGGGTAGTTCCAGGGGCTCATAATCAAGGTCCCGCCGTAGGGGGAGGGTCTCCGGAAGCTGCGGGCGGCGAACTGGGACAGCGGCGTGGAGACGGTGCGCTCCCGCGCCAGATGGCCTACATGCCGAAGTATCCAGCTGATTTCCCCCCGCGTAAGGCCGGTTTCACACATAAAGCTCTCATAGCCGCTCTTGCCCAAGTCGGTGGCCAGGGCCTTTCCAATTTCCGTCTCATAGCGGTTTACCGCGTCCAGAAGCCTTCGGAGCATCTCCCTGCGAAAGGATACCGGCAGGGTTGCCCCGGTGCGGAAAAAGCGGCGCTGGCTTTCAACGATTTCGTGGGTATTCATAGGTCTTCCCTCCGTCTATTGAGAAACGGCGTCATAAAACTGCTCCAGCTCCGCTGCGCTCATCAGCCGGGGGACAGGGTAAAGGGGGTTGGCCTCCCGGGCGGCGTGGGCCGCCATGATGGGTATGTCCTCCCGCCGGATGCCTGGCAGTCTCTCCGGAATACCCAACCGCCGGTTGAGCTGCCGGATGGCGGAAATAAAGGTGGCTGCCCCCGTCTCTTCGGAATCCGCCGCCGGCAAGCCGGCGCTTTGGCCCAGTTCCCAAAGCTTCCGGCGGACGCAGGGGCCGTAGGCCTCCAGCACAGCCGGCAGCAGCACCGCATTGGCCAGGCCGTGAGACGTGTTGTACTGCCCGCCCAGGGAGTGAGCCACCGCATGAACGTAGCCCACATAGGACTTGGAGAAGGCGATGCCCGCGATGTGGGCGGCATGGAGCATGTTCTTCCGGGCCTCCAGATCCTCCCCGTTTTGATATGCAGTCTCGATATTCTCAAAAACGAGCTGCACTGCCTGGAGGGCAAGCCGCCGGGTCTCCCTGGTGGTGGAGCCTCCGATATACGCCTCCACCGCGTGCGTCAGGGCGTCCATGCCTGTGGTGGCGGTGAGAGGGGGCGGCAGAGTCTGGGTAACCGCCGGGTCCAGCACCGCGTAATGGGGGATCATGGTGAAGTTGTTCATGGTGTACTTGTGCTTCCGCAGGCTGTCCGTGATGACGGCGGTAACGGTTACCTCGCTGCCAGTTCCAGCAGTGGTCGGAATGGCGATCAGAGGCGGCAGGCGGCGCAATACCCGCAGCAGGCCGCGCATTTGATTGACGCTCCGCCGGGGATAGACGATTCTGGCTCCCACCGCCTTGGCGCAGTCCATGGAGGAACCGCCACCGAAGGCAATGATCCCACGGCATCCCTCCGCCAGATACCGCTCCCGCGCCTCTTCTACATTCTGGACCGTGGGATTGGCCCTGGTGCCGTCATAGACGGCACACCGGATGCCGGATCGTTTCAGCAGATCTTCCAGCTGTCCGGTGACTCCAGTCTCCCGGAGAGGGCGGTCCGTAACCAGCAAGACCGCGTCCAGTCCCAGCCTTTCCAGCAGGGGCGGCAGAGTTCGGATGCTATCCAGCCGCTCCGGTTCCCGGTAGGGCAGCAGAGGCATGGCCAGCCGGAAAGCCAGCTGGTATGCTCTGCAGCAGGACTTTATCAGGGGGTTCATGGCCGCTTTGGGAGTCCCTCCCGACTGATTTCCCGCAGACGCCCGGTAATGGACTCCAACGCCCTGTAAAAGCATTCTCTTTCCTCCTCTTTGAGATCGCCGCCCGCCAGATCCACTGCCAGGGCGGCCCGTTTGCAGACCTGTTCCGCCGCAGCCCGGCCCTGGCTGGTGAGCTTTAGCAGGCCCCGATAGAGACTCTGGTTGACGCCCTCTTTGGTCACAAAACCTTTTTCCTGCAGGACCGCGATGGTGCGGGACACATCGGACTTATCCCTGCCGCACAGCTCGCACAGCTGAGGTCCGGTGACCCCGTCTTTACAGCGGTACATGGCGGTCAGGTAGATGGCGTGGGCGCCCCTGAGTCCATAGGCCGCCATCTCCTCTGCCGCCAGCTTGTGCCAACAGCGGGAAATTTCAAAAATAGCCAGGGAGAAACGCGCAAACCGTTCCACCATTCTGGAACCTCCTTTGCGGGGTGTCAAAAGTTGATGATGCAACTTTCGTATCATACACCCAGAAAGTTGTATTGTCAACTTCTTTTTTGCGGATATGGAAATGACTCCCGAGCGTTATAAACCGCCTCAACTTGTGCGGATAGCATATGAAGGTATACCACATCCTTTGTGAAATAGAAAGTGATTTTTTGTAGTTCGGTGATTCAGAAATTGCACCTCTGTCTACAAAGAAAAGCATCGCAGGCACTTCGTATGCCTGTGGATTTGGGCCTGGCGGTTCTGCTACTCCTGCCCAAAGCCAGTGCCAGGCGCCCCTCTTCTCCATGTATCGCCGTCCCTATACCAGGCATCCTCGTTTTGCGCAGTTTCCACAGGTATTTTGATTTGTGAACCTTCCGTATACTCCTCCAAACAGATCCCCTGTTCGTAAATCTCCAAAGCCGCTTCTGTGCCTACATAGCGATAATGCCACACTTCTTCCGCAACGCCTGTGATCTCCGCCTTACTCCCTGGATACCGGAAGATAAAACCATATTTATAACTGTTCGCCTGCAGCCAGAGATAAATATCATACGTGGCGCCGTTGATATCTACCGCCAATCCCAGCTGATGCTCACTGGTCCCTGGCCTGGCGACCCACTGTTCCGCCAATTCTACGGCTTCCTCCTTGGAGTAGCCCTGGTTCTGATATTTCTGAATCTTTTCATCGTACAAGCTCTGCTGCTTTTCCTGAGTACGAAAACCGGAAACGACAATCGGCCCCAGATCCTCGGCGGCAGCAGCATCCAACATCTCCATCAGAGGCTCATAAATGCGCTGATCTACTTTTTCACCGCCGGGTACATCCACCAGCTCCGTTTCATATCCATCAGGAATAGGGCGATCACGATTGACCAGCATCAAGTTCCAGGGTGTGGTGTCCACACCGGCCGGCGCAGCTGATGTTTCTTCAGAGAGTCTTTCTTCACCATATTGTTCTCCTGCCTCCGCAACAGAATGGACGGGGTAGGCGGCCGCATCTGAATCAGGAACAGTTTTCCACCACCCATAAACGGCAGAAAACAGCAGGACGATGGCGGCAGCCCACCCAACAATATGCGCAACAGGTGCAAGGGGACTGCGCCTCCTTCTTGCCCTGCGTTTGGAGCGCGATGCGCTGCTGTTTCTCATTTCCGGCTCTCTATCATACCCGGACCAAAAATCTTTCCCGTCTCGCAGTTCGATCACACGATTTGTTTCCTTCATATCAATACCCTCTCTTTTGCAAATTGAATGGCAGATGTAAAACGCTCTTGACTGATCCCTATTGTATCAGCCAAGAGCGTTTCTGTTTTGAATATTGCGTTGTTCTTTTCCTAAGAAAAAATGAAGATATTATGATTTCTCTGCAACCGGCAGCTTCACGGTAAACGTTGTCTGCCCTTCACTGCTGTCTGCCGTGATCGTCCCGCCATGAAGAATTACGATCTCTTTCACGATGGCCAGTCCCAATCCGGTTCCGCCGGTGTTCGATGTACGGGCTTCGTCCAAGCGGTAAAATTTTTCAAACAGTACATCCAGTTTATCTCTGGGAATGGGCTTTCCACAGGTGGTCACGTCTACTGTGACATTGTCATCGTCCGTCCGAGCGGCCTTTACGATCACCTCTGTCCCAGCCTCGCTATATGCCGCCGCGTTTTTTAAGAGGTTATTGAATACACGGGCCAGCTTATCCGCATCGCCGCACATCTCCAGAGACCCTTCCGCTTGGAATGTTACATAATTTCCTCGGTTCGTGAAGAGTGGAATATGCTCATCTATCACCTGTTCCAGCAGATAGCGGAGGTCCACCGGCTTTTTTGAGAGTTCGATCTGCTGGGTATTATAGCGGGTGATCTCAAAAAATTCATTGATCATCTGTTCCAGGCGGTAGGTCTTCTCCAGGGAAATATGGACGTATTTTGCCTTTTCTCCATCCGGAAGATCCGGCATCTGCTCCAGCAAATTCAGATACCCAATGATGGACGTCAAAGGGGTACGGATGTCATGGGCCAGATACACCACCAGCTCGTTTTTTCTCTGCTCCGCAGTTCTGGCCTCCCGCTCCCGCTGCAGCAGGATATCCTTCACCGTATTCAGCTTGACCTCAAATGGCAGCATCTCCGGGGAGAGCCGGATATTCTCCCCCTGCTCGGCCAGCAGGCAGTCGATCCCCTGGTTGATCTCCTTGAAATAGCGCGTCATCCACCGGAACAGATACCAGAGCAGGAGTGAGAAAATCAGCAGGATCGCCGCCGCGAAGAAAGCCTCCCTAAATCCCCGGAAGTAATTGTGATACAGAAGAAATGCGTCCTCGTGTCCCAGCCCTATCCATGATTGCAGAAAGCCAACGACCCAGTCACCCATCCGCTTTTTCCACAAAAACAGATACAGCCCGATCACCACTGTACACGAAAAAATCGCGCTGGCGCAAAACCGCCGCATGATCTTCACCTGGAATGCGGTATAATCAGCCTTTTTATCCTTAGTCTTCAATTTTATATCCGTACCCCCAAACCGTCTTGATGTACTTTGGGTGTTCGTAGGAATCACCCATCTTGTCCCGCAGGTGCCGGATGTGGGCGGTGATGGTGTTGTTATTCTTTGTATAGTACTCATCCTTCCAGATCAGGCGGAACAGCTCCTCGGCGCTGACCACGCTTCCCTTCTTCTGGCACAGGATATGTAAGATCGAAAACTCTGTGGGCGTCAGGGAGAGCGGCTTGCCGTTTAGTGTGCAGCTGTGGGCCTTGATATCCAAGACCAATCCGGAGTGAACGATCACGCCCTCCTCCTTCGGATCGGCATTGTATCGCTTATACCTGCGAAGCTGCGCTTTGACCCGGGCGACCAGTTCCAGCGGCTGAAAAGGCTTTGTCATATAATCATCCGCGCCCAGAGAGAGTCCGGTGATCTTGTCCATCCCCTCACCTTTTGCTGTCAGCATGATGATTGGAAAATGATGGGTCTCCCGTATCTGCTGGCACAGCTGGAAGCCGTTCATGTCAGGAAGCATCACATCCAGGATCGCCAGATCGATGTTCTCTGTCTGGGTGCATTGGAACGCATCAACCGCGTTGTAAAATTTGAATACCTGGAATCCCTCGTTTTCCAGATAAAGTGAGATCAGATCGGCGATCTCGTGTTCGTCATCCACGATCAGCAGCTTGTCTTTCGGCATAGAGAAATCTCCTTTGTCATTTCTGAAAACAGTATATCAAATCAAACCGCCGAATTCTACTTTTTTTCTAAAGAAAATGTTGAGATTTTCCTGCGGTGTGGAAAAGTCATCATATCTTCATTTTTTCTCAGGAAAAGAACTACTGGAACTTCAAGACTGCCGGAGTTCTATCTGTTAGTATGGCAAGCGGCAACGATGTTTGCCAAGTTTTCTCAAAGGAGATATTACCACGATGAAAAAAATGATGTGCTCGAAAATGAAAAGGCTCCTCGGCGTTCTGCTGCTTCCGGGGCTGCTCCTGAGTATGCTGACCGGCTGCGGCGGGAAGAACGGCGCCGGTACCGCAGAGGATACAAATACTGCGGGAACCGCCATGGGGCGGTATGTGGAACAGCAGCTTGCGTCTGTAGATGGTGCGGGCCAGGTGATGGGCCTGTACCTGAACGCCGATGGCGACCTGGTGTTTTACACTTCGATAGGAGACAGCACCGCGTTGACGCGGTGTGTTCTCTCTCCTGACAGCGGGGAGCTGATCCAGACGCCGGTTGCCGGGACCGAATCGCTCGGCTATATTCTGGATGTATCCGAGGCGGCGGACGGAACCACCTATCTCGCGGCTTCAGATGAAAACATGCGGGAGGGGGTCTACCGGCTGGTAAACGGCGCGGCGGAGGCCATTCCTGTACCGGAACTGGCGCAGGAGACAAGCAGCCGGCACGTGTGGGGGATACGGAGCCTTTCCGGCGGAGATTTCCTGCTCCTCTTTGGCGGTGACGGCGTCTCTCATTACCAGGGATCGGATGCGGTCCTTCTGACGGAATATCCTGTTATTGGCTATAATTGGAGCGTAGGCGTCTATGACGGCAAATTTATAGCTCCTGGCATGGGCAGCGATGAACTCGTGGCCTATGATCTGCATTCCGGAGAACAAATACATAACGTCACTTTCGATGGGCTGTCCGTCTCCTCCTGTCAGGGGATGGACGGGACAGGACTTTATTTGGCCGACACAACAGGCATATACCGGCTGACCCAGGGGGACGATGGATGGGAACGGCTGGTTGACGGCGATTTGACGTCCCTGTCTCTATACTCCGTGATGATCGGGGGCGTGACCAGCGATGGCGGGGACGGCTTTTTCACCGCTCTTTCCGGGGAGAACGGCCTGCAGCTGATGCGCTATGTATATGATGCCAGCATTCCCGCTGTACCGGATACGACCTTGACGGTCTTCAGCCTGACAGACAACAGTACCATCCGGCAGGCCATCGGAACCTTCCAGCGGCAGAATCCCAATGTACGGGGCCAATTCCAAATCATGTTGGACGGCGAGTCCTCCGCCGGAGCGGAAGATGTGATCCGGACGCTCAATACGGAACTGCTCAATGGAAACGGCCCTGACATCCTTCTGCTGGACGGGCTGCCCGTGAGAAGTTACATGGAGAAAGGTGTGCTGGCTGATTTGACAGAACAGGTCAGTGCCTTGGCAGAAGACGGGTTCATGGTGAATCTGGCCAGCGCCTATGAGTACGAAGGCCGGTGTTACGGCGTACCCAGCCGTTTTACCATTCCTGTGATGCTGGGAGCGAAGGATGTCCTTGGTTCCATTCGCTCTCTAGATGATCTGGTGACCCAGGTAGAAACAGACCGGGCCGGAGATATCCCATTTTTACGCCCCTCGGACGATCTGTTTGGGGAGTATGGGATGCTGATGGACTGCTACGATGCCTGCTCCGCTGGTTTCGTGGGAGCGGAGGGAATCAATGAAGCGTCGCTGGAAGCATATCTGTCCGCTATGCTCCGCCTCCAGCGCTCTCAGGAGGACTTTCTCTCCACGGCAGCCGGCGATGTGACCGGCGGCACAATGGAGCTGTTTAAGCTCATGGGGGTCAGCGTCATGCCCCTGGGCGACAGCGAAGAATTGTTTTACGCGCAGGAGCTGCCTGGACAGAACGCTGTGAACATCATACCCGCCGGACAGGACGGCGAGACGGGCGGAGAAATCAGTTCTGCACTGGAACCGCTCTTTGGCGGCGGCAGCTATGCGCCTAAATGGTCCGTTGGGATCACATCCGCCAGTGAGCAGCAAGAACTGGCCCGACAGTTTATTGACCTTCTCCTGTCGGCGGAGGTGCAGGATGTTTACCTCTATGACGGTTTCCCTGTGAATAGCCAGTCCCTGGATAAAATGGTGGAAAACGCGGTAAGGGTTCGTGGCAGCGACATGGGACTGAAGGCTATGTTTGACCGGATGGATACGCCGGTCCTGGTGGATCAGGTGGTCAAGGAGGCTGTCCAGAGCCAACTGCGCGGTTTGTTGGACGGTTCGCTGACACCGGAAGCGGCGGCCTCTGCCGTGACGGAAAGCACAAAATTGTATTTGATGGAGTAGCATTCCACGTGAATGGGATGAGGAGACTGCAAAAGGGTTCATGAAAAGATTTGATGTATTGCCAAATATGAAGGAGCGTTTGTCTGAACTCAAAGGACTGGCCGCCGCAAGCAGCGAAACACGGCTGGCCGTGGAGCGGGAGCGGCTGTTGCGCGGCGAAAAGCCAAGGTCCATGTTTTCCAACCGCCAGCAGAGCGCGGCGGCCCGGCTGCTGGCAGGCTTTTTTGTCATGATACTGGCGCTGGCTTGAATAGTAGGAATATGAATGGATGGAGTACGTCGGCGTCGAATACGAAT
>CANSSG010000009.1 GCA_947649615.1 uncultured Clostridia bacterium
GGGCCCTGGCGGAGAAGATCGCCGGGGAGAAGCGGGTGGCCTACGGCATCACCACCGGCTTTGGCGACTTCGCCACGGTGGCCGTGTCGGACGAGCTGTCCAGCCAGCTGTCCACCAACCTGATTCTCAGCCACTGCACCGGCACCGGCGAGCCCTACAGCCGGGAGCAGGTGCGGGGCATGATGGCCCTGCGGGCCAACGCGCTGTGCGTAGGCCTGAGCGGTGTGCGGCCGGTGCTGGTGGAGATGCTGGTGGACATGCTCAACCGGGACGTGACTCCGGTGATCCCCCAGAAGGGGTCCCTGGGGGCCTCCGGGGATCTGGCGCCCCTGTCCCACATGGGGCTGGTGCTGCTGGGCAGGGGGGAGGCCTTCTACGGCGGGGAGCGCCTGCCGGGCCGGGAGGCCATGGAGCGGGCCGGCATCGCCGTGCTGGACACCCTGGTGTGCAAGGAGGGCCTGGGCGTCACCAACGGCACCTGCGCCATGACCAGCGTGGGGGCCCTGCACCTCTATGACACCCTCCAGGCCGCCCGCCTGGCGGATCTGATCAGTTCCCTGACCCTCACCGCCCTCACCGGCCAGCTGGACGCCTACCAGGAGCGGATGCACACCGCCCGGGGACAGGTGGGCCAGATCCAGGTGGCGAGGAACATGCGCCTGCTCACCGAGGGCTGCGAAATTCTGGAGCGCTGCCAGGGGGACCGGGTTCAGGACGCCTACGCCCTGCGGTGCATCCCCCAGGTCCACGGCGCGGTCCGGGACGCCCTGGAGTACATCAAGAGCCGGGTGGACATCGAGCTCAACGCCGTCACCGACAACCCCCTGCTCTTCTGCGAGGACGAGGCGGTCATCTCCGGCGGCAACTTCCACGGCGAGCCCATGGCCCTGCCCTTTGACTTTCTGGGCATCGCCTGCGCGGAGCTGGCCAGCATCTCCGAGCGACGGATTGAGCGCATGGTCAACGCCTCCCTCTCCAACGGCCTGACCCGCTTCCTCACCACCGAGGGGGGCGTGAACAGCGGCTTCATGATCGTCCAGTACACGGCGGCCTCCATGGCCTCGGAGAACAAGGTTCTGGCCCATCCGGCCTGCGTGGACTCCATCCCCTCCTCGGCCAACCAGGAGGACTTTGTGTCCATGGGCACCACCGCCGCCCGGAAGGCGGGGACCATCCTGGAGAACACCCGGTCCGTGCTGGCCTATGAGCTGCTCACCGCCTGCCAGGCCATTGACATCCGCCGCCAGATCGGCCGCTGGGGCACAGGCCTGTCCCCGGCGGGGGAGGCGGTGTTCCGCCGCGTGCGGGAGAAGGTGGACTTCATGGAGGTGGACCGGGAGCTCTGGCCGGACATCCAGGCCGTGGAGGCCATGGTCCGCAGCGGGGAGCTGCTGGACATTGTCCAGGAGATCGCGCCGGAGTTCGAATAAATAAGTAATCATTCTTTTCTTTTATAAAAGAAAAGAATCAAAAGAAAATTTTAGATGTGCTTGTTTGGACTGCCGGCAGCCCCCAAATATCCTTTTGAAGTTCTTTTTGATACTTTTTCTTTCAAGAAAAAGTATGTTTACAAAAAACAAGGAGGTCTTTCCTATGGAATACAATCCCAGCGCCGCCATGACCATCCGGCTGGACGACGAGCTGCCCGCCTATCCGGCCTTTGTCCCCGGCTGCCGCCGGGCCCCCCGCCGGGAGGCCCACCTCACCGAGGCGGACAAGGCTCTGGCCATCCGCAACGCCCTGCGCTATATCCCGCCCCAGCACCACGCCCAGATGGCCAGGGAGTTCGCCCAGGAGCTCCGGGAGCACGGCCGCATCTACGGCTACCGCTTCCGGCCCGAGGGGCGGCTCTGCGGCAAGAGCATTGACGAGTACAAGGGCCAGTGCGTGGAGGCCCGGGCCTTCCAGGTGATGATCGACAACAACCTGGACTTTGACGTGGCCCTCTACCCCTACGAGCTGGTGACCTACGGCGAGACCGGCCAGGTGTGCCAGAACTGGATGCAGTACCGGCTCATTAAAAAGTACCTGGAAATCATGACCGATGAGCAAACCCTGGTGGTCATGTCCGGCCATCCCCTGGGCCTGTTCCGCTCCCACAAGCTGGCCCCCCGGTGCATCATCACCAATGGCCTGATGGTGGGCGGCTTTGACGACCAGAAGAACTTCAACCGCGCCGCCGCCTTAGGCGTAGCCAACTACGGCCAGATGACCGCCGGCGGCTGGATGTATATCGGACCCCAGGGCATCGTCCACGGCACCTTCAACACCCTGCTCAACGCGGGCCGGCTGAAGCTGGGCATTCCCGCCGACGGCAACCTGGCGGGGAGACTGTTCGTATCCGCCGGCCTGGGCGGCATGAGCGGCGCCCAGGGCAAGGCGGCGGAGATCGCCGGGGCGGTGTCCATCATCGCGGAGGTGGACGACTCCCGCATTGAAACCCGCTTTACCCAGGGCTGGGTCAGCGAGCGCACGGAATCCCTGGAAGAAGCCCTCTCCATTGCCCGGACGCACCTGGCGGACAAGACCCCCTGCGCCATCGCCTACCACGGCAATGTGGTAGACCTGCTGGAATACTTGTATGACAACAACGTCCATGTGGACCTGCTCAGCGACCAGACCTCCTGCCATGTCCCTTACGACGGCGGCTACTGCCCCCAGGGCCTCACCTTCGCCCAGCGCACGGATATGCTGGACAAAGACCCGGCGGGCTTCCGCACCCTGGTGGACAAGTCCCTGCGGCGGCACTATGAGATGATCTGCAAGCTTCACGGCCGGGGAACCTATTTCTTCGACTACGGCAACAGCTTCCTCAAGGCGGTCTTTGACGCCGGCGTGAAGGCGGTATGCCGGAACGGGGAGAACGACCTGGACGGCTTTGTGTTCCCTTCCTATGTGGAGGACATCCTGGGACCCTGCCTGTTTGACTTCGGATACGGTCCCTTCCGCTGGTGCTGCCTGTCCCGGGACAGCGGGGATTTGGACAAGACCGACGCGGCGGCGGCGGAATACATCCTGGCCAACAACCGCCGCTATCAGGACTATGACAACTACGTCTGGGTGCGGGACGCCAAGAAAAACAAGCTGGTCGTAGGTACCCAGTGCCGCATTCTGTATCAGGACGCCATGGGCCGCATGAACCTGGCGCTGAAATTCAACGAAATGGTGCGGAACGGGGAAATTGGCCCGGTGATGCTGGGCCGCGACCACCATGACACCGGCGGCACCGACTCCCCCTTCCGGGAGACCAGCAACATCAAGGACGGTTCCAACATTATGGCGGATATGGCGGTGCAGTGCTACGCGGGCAACGCGGCCCGGGGCATGAGCCTCATCGCCCTCCACAACGGCGGCGGCACCGGCATCGGCCGCGCGGTGAACGGCGGCTTCGGCATGGTGCTGGACGGCTCCGAGCGTGTGGATGCGGTTTTGCGGATGTCCATGCCCTGGGACGTCATGGTGGGCGTCTCCCGCCGGGCCTGGGCCTGCAATGAGAACGCCCTCACCACCGCCGCCGAGTATAACCGGATGCGGGAGGGCAGCGACCACATCACCCTGCCCTACACGGCGGACGGCGCGCTGGTGGAAGCCGCCCTGCGGGAAGCGGGGGAGGCATAATGGACCGGCTTCTGGTAAAAAACATCGGCGTCCTTGCCACCCCCGAGGGCCGCGGCGCCAAGGGCGGCAAGGCCCAGGGCGACATCCGCACCCTCCGGAACGCCTGGGTGCGGATTGAGGGCGGCCTCATCACCGGCCTTGGCGCCGGCGAGCCGGAGGGGACGGAAAACGCCCGCATCCTGGACGCCGGCGGCCGGTTGGCGACGCCGGGGCTGGTGGACGCCCACACCCACCTGGTTTTCGGCGGCTGGCGGCAGAACGAGCTGGCCCTGAAGCTGCAGGGGACGCCATACCTGGACATCCTGGCCCAGGGCGGCGGCATCCTGTCCACCGTCCGCGCCACCCGGGCCGCGTCCGGGAAGGAGCTGGAGGACAAAGCCCGCCTCGCGCTGGATGAAATGCTGGCTTTCGGCACCACTACCTGCGAGGCGAAAAGCGGCTACGGCCTGGACAAGGAGACGGAGCTGCGCCAGCTCCGGGCCATCCGGGCCTTGGACGGCAGCCATCCCATAGACCTGGTACCCACCTTCCTGGGCGCACACGCCCTGCCGGAGGAGTACAAAAACGACCGCCAGGGATACATCCGCCTGCTGTGCGGGGACATAATCCCCGCCGTCGCGGCGGAGGGGCTGGCGTCCTTCTGCGACGTATTCTGCGAGACCGGCGTATTCACAGCGGAGGAATCCCGCACCATTCTGGAAGCGGGAAAGGCCCACGGCCTCCTCCCGAAAATTCATGCCGACGAGATCGACCCCATTGGCGGCTCCCGTTTAGCGGGGGAGATAGGCGCCGTATCGGCGGAGCATCTGATTGTCTGCCCGCCGGAGGGCATTGCCGCCATGGCGGCTGGCGGAACGGCCGCCTGCCTGCTGCCGGCCACCAGCTTCTATTTAGGCGCGGCCTACGCCCCCGCCCGGGAGATGGTGTCCGCCGGGGTGCCGGTGGCCCTGGCAACGGATTTCAACCCCGGTTCCTGCCCCTGCCTGAACATGCAGCTTGTCATGAGCCTTGGCTGCCTGAAATACCGCCTGACCCCGGAAGAGGTCCTCAGCGCCGTAACCCTCAACGCCGCCGCCGCCATCGGGCGCGCGGAGTCCGTTGGCTCCTTAGAGCCTGGAAAGCTGGGGGATCTGGTGATCTGGGACGGGCCGGATTTAAATTACATCTGCTACCGTCTGGGCAGCAACCTGGCTCATACGGTGATCAAAAAGGGCGTTCCCTATGGGAAGGAGTAAAGAAATATGTCAAAATTAGTTGAGTGCATCCCCAATTTCAGCGTCAGCAAGGAGCGCGACCCCGCAGTATTCCAGGGCTTGGTGGACACCGCCAACAGCGTCCCCGGCTGCACGGTGCTGGATGTCCAGACCGACGGCGACCACAACCGCTGCGTGTTCACCATGGTGGGCAGCCCGGCGGCAGTAGAAGAAGTGTCCTTCCAACTGGCGAAAAAGGCGGCGGAGACCATCGACATGACCCGCCACACCGGCCAGCATCCCCGGATGGGGTCCACGGACGTGATCCCCTTCGTCCCCACCATGGACATGACGGTAGAGGAGTGCGTGGCGCTGAGCCGCCGGGTGGCGGAGCGCATCTGGAAGGAACTGGGCATCCCCTCCTTCCTCTATGAGGACTCCGCCGCCACGCCGGAGCGCCGGAACCTGGCCGCCTGCCGCAAGGGGCAGTTTGAGGGTATGCCTGAAAAACTGCTCCAGCCGGAGTGGGCGCCGGACTACGGCGAACGGAAGATCCATCCCACGGCGGGCATCACCGCCATCGGGGCCAGAATGCCGCTGATTGCCTACAACATCAACCTGGACACCTCCGACCTGGAAATCGCCAACAAAATCGCCCGAGCCATCCGCGCCGCCAACGGCGGGTTCAAGTACTGCAAGGCCATCGGCGTGATGCTGGAGGAACGGAACATAGCCCAGGTGTCCATGAACCTGGTCAACTACGAAGGCACCCCCATTTATTACGTCTTTGAGATGGTACGCGCCCTGGCGGACCGCTACGGCGTACGCATCACCGGCAGCGAGCTGGTGGGCCTGACCCCCGGCAAGGCGATGCTGGACTGCGCGGAATACTACTTGAAGCTGGAGGGCTTTGACGCCCGCAAGCAGGTGATGGAATACCACCTCATCGGCATGGAATAAGGAGGAACCTGATATGGAAATGAAACTGGCGGAAATGCGGGTGGACCAATTTTCCGAGGCCCTGGCCTCTGACGCCCCCGCGCCGGGCGGCGGCTCTGCCGCCGCGCTGGAAGCCGCCCTGGGGGCGGGGCTGGTGGCGATGGTGTGCCGCCTGACCCAGGAAAAGGCCCAGTTTGCCCGCTACCGGGCGGAGCTTCTGGCGGTCCAGACGCGGGCGGAAGCCCTGCGCTGCGCCCTGCTGGATGTGATGGACCGGGACACGGAGGCCTTTTTGCAGGTAAGCCGGGCCTTCCCCATGCCAAAGAGCACCGAGGAGGAAAAAGCCGCCCGCTCCGCCGCGATCCAGAAGGGCTTGGAGCTGTGTACCCAGACGCCGCTGGAGATCATGAAGCTGGCGGCGGAAGCCCTGGACCTGGCCGCGTCCCTGCTGGGCCGGTTTAATGAGAACGCCGCCAGCGACCTGGGCGTAGCGGCCCTCTCCCTCCAAGCGGGCCTGCGGGGCGCGTGGCTGAACGTGTGCATCAACATCGGCAGTCTCCGCGACAAGGCCCTGGCCCAGCGCTGCCGCGAGGAGGGCGAAGCCTTACTGCATCACGCGCTCCCCCTGGCGGAGCGGATTACCGGAGAAGTCGGGCAGGTAATACAGGGATAAAACGAACAAACCGCACATACAGCAGACCCCCGGGCAAAAGCCCGGGGGTCTTAGTCTGTCAAAAAAGCCCTCCGCCTCAAAAAAGATGCGAAGCATCTTTTTTGATTAAAACATCTCAATATAAGCGTCCCGCTCCGCGCCCACGGAGACATACTTAATGGGGCAGCGGACCGCCTTTTCCAGGTACTCGATATACGCCAGCGCCTCCTGGGGCAGATCCTCCTTTTTCCGGCACATGGACACATCCCCGAAGCCGGGGAAGTACTCGTAAACGGGCTTCGCCCGCTCCAGCCGTCCGCCGGTAGGGAAGTCCTCCACCCGCTCTCCGTCCACCTCATAGGCCACGCACACCGGCACCTTCTCCATCCCGGAGAGTGCGTCCAGCTTTGTCAGCGCAAGCTCTGTCGCGCCCTGCATCATCACGCCGTACCGGCTGGCCACCACGTCGAAGCCGCCTACCCGGCGGGGGCGGCCCGTCGCCGCGCCGTACTCCCCGCCGGCTTCCCGGAGGGCGTGGGCTTCCTCGCCGAAGAATTCGCAGGTAAACGGCCCTTCGCCCACGCAGCTTGCGTAGGCCTTCATGATCCCGATGGAGCCGTCCAGCTTATGCCCGGGAATCCCCGCGCCCACAGGCGCGTAAGCTGCAATGGAGGAAGAACTGGACGTATAGGGGAAAATACCGAAGTCAATGTCCCGCAGCGCCCCTAGCTGGGCCTCGAAGAGCACATCCTTCCCCTCCGCGATGGCGCCGTTGAGGTACAAGGTGGTATCGCAGATAAAATCCTTCCAGGGCAGGCCGTAGGCCCGCAGCCAGTCCATCATTTCCTCCACCTGGACCGGCGCGTGTCCGTAGCCCTTTTCCACCGTCAGGTTTTTCCACTCCACGATATCCGCCAGATGCTCCCGATGGGTCTCCAGGTCCAGCAAATCCCCCATGCGCAGGGTTTTCTTCATATATTTATCCGCATAAACGGGAGCGATGCCCCGGCGGGTGGAGCCAAACTTTTTCCCCGCCAGCCGGTCCTCCTCCAGGCCGTCCAGCAGCTTGTGGTACGGCATGCAGATGGTGGCCTTGTCGCTGATTTTAAGATTGTCCGGCGTCACCTCAATGCCGCCCTCCCGGAGCCTTTGGACCTCGCCGCACAGGTGCTCCACATCCACCACCATGCCAGGGCCAAGCACATTCACCGTACCCTGGCGGAGGATGCCCGAGGGCATTAAGTTCAAAATAAATTTACCCCGGTCGTTCACCACTGTATGGCCGGCGTTATTGCCGCCCTGGTAGCGGACCACCACATGATAGCGCTCACTGAGCAGGTCCACCATCCGGCCCTTGCCCTCGTCGCCCCAGTTGATGCCCACGATTGCTGTCAGCATTTGTTCGTCCCCCAAATATCATTCGAATGCAAGTGTGCGGTTTTTTTGCACACTACAGGGTAGTATAACACATACGAAGGGGGATGACAATGCCGTTTTTGTGAACCATCTGGAAATTTCAGGCAAGAATCCACCAAAAGGACGCGCCACAAAGACAAATGTTTTGTCTATGCAGACAAAATTGAGCAAACACGGGAAAAAACCATTGACGGAGGGAAAAAGATTGTGTTACGATTTAATTCATTAAAGCAACCAGTGAGGACGTTTCCTTCCTCTGGAATATCGTTTGGAGGTAAACAAGCATGAGCATGCAAAATGCGTATCTCAACAGCCTGATGGACCGCGTCATGGCCAGGAACCCGGCGGAGCCGGAGTTTCATCAAGCCGTGCGCGAGGTATTGACCAGCCTGGCCCCGGTGGTGGAGGACCGGCCGGAGTTTATCAAAGAGGGCGTCATGGACTGCCTGGTGGAGCCTGAACGGATCATCAAATTCCGGGTTCCCTGGGAGGATGAGCAGGGGGTGGTCCACGTCAACCGGGGCTTCCGGGTGCAGTTCAATTCCGCCATCGGGCCATACAAGGGCGGCCTGCGGTTCCACCCCTCGGTATACGAAGGCATCATCAAGTTTTTGGGCTTTGAGCAGATTTTCAAAAACAGCCTCACGGGCCTGCCCATCGGCGGCGGCAAAGGCGGGGCGGACTTTGACCCCAAGGGGAAGACGGACCTGGAGGTCATGCGCTTCTGCCAGAGCTTCATGACGGAGCTGTTCAAGTATATCGGCCCGGACACAGACGTCCCCGCCGGGGACATCGGGGTGGGGAGCCGTGAGATCGGCTATCTATTCGGCCAGTACAAGCGCCTGCGCAACGAGTTCACCGGCGTACTCACCGGCAAGGGCCTGAGCTACGGCGGCTCCCTGGCCCGGACGGAGGCCACGGGCTACGGGCTTTGTTATTTCACCGACTGCATGCTCCGGGACGCGGGCAGAAGCTTTGACGGGTCCACAGTGGTTATTTCCGGCTCCGGCAACGTGGCCCTGTACGCCTGCGAGAAGGCTGCCCAGTCCGGCGCCAAGGTCGTCGCCATGTCCGACTCCGGCGGCTATGTGTACGACAAGAACGGCATAGACCTGCCCCTGATGAAGCGGCTGAAGGAAGTGGAGCGCAAGCGCATTGCCGCCTACGCGGAGGAACGCCCCGGCGCGGAATACCACGCCGGCTGCGCCGGCGTGTGGCAGATTCCCTGCGGCATCGCCCTCCCCTGCGCCACCCAGAATGAACTGGATTTAGCTTCCGCCAAGGCCCTGATTGCCAACGGCTGTTTCGCCGTAGCGGAGGGCGCCAACATGCCTTGCACGCCGGATGCGGTGGACGCGCTGCAAGGGTCCGGCGTACTGTTCGCCCCCGCCAAGGCGGCCAACGCCGGCGGCGTAGCCACCTCCGCCCTGGAGATGAGCCAGAACTCCATGCGTTTCTATTGGACCTTCGAGGAAGTAGACGAACATCTCAAAAAAATCATGAAGGACCTGTACCACAACGCTTCCGCCGCCGCCGTCCGCTACGGCGCGGCAGGGGATCTTGTGGCCGGCGCCAACATCGCCGGATTTTTAAAGGTCGGTGAATCCATGCTGGCCTACGGCATTGTATAAGGGGGCGCGGACATGAACGACTATATAGCCCGCGTATCTGAGAACCTGGGAAAGAAGTATGCCCACGAACCGGAGTACCTCCAATGCGTAAACACCTGGCTGGAAATGATCGCCCCGGCGGCAGACGACCCCCGGTATGAAAAGCTGGACCTCATCACCCGGATGGTGGAGCCGGAGCGTTCCTTCTCCTTTTTGATTCCCTGGGTGGACGACCAGGGCTGCACCCACACCAACCACGGCTACCGGGTGCAGTTCAACTCCGCCATCGGGCCGTATAAGGGGGGCCTGCGGTTCCACCCCGGCGTGACCGCGTCGGTGGTAAAGTTCCTGGGGTTTGAGCAGACCTACAAAAACGCCCTCACGGGCCTGCCCATCGGGGGCGCGGCGGGGGGCGCGGACTTCGACCCCCGGGGCCGGTCCAACCGGGAGATCATGCGCTTTTGCCAGAGCTTCATGTACGCCCTCTACCGCTACATCGGCGCGGACACGGACGTCCCCGCCGGCGACATCGGGGTGGGTTCCCGGGAAGTAGGCTGGCTCTACGGCGCGTACAAGAAGGTAACGGGCCGCGCGGAAAGCTCCGCCCTCACCGGCAAGGGCCTGACCTATGGCGGCAGCCGTATCCGTCAGGCGGCGGCAGGGTTCGGCACGGTCTATTTCCTGGCCCGGATGCTGGAACACCAGGGGGAGTCCCTGGAGGGCAAGCGCCTGATCGTCTCCGGCTTTGGCAACATGAGCTGGGGGGTGTGCCGGAAGGCGGCAGAGTTGGGGGGCAAGGTAGTGACCCTCTCCGGCCCGGACGGCTATATTTACGACCCGGACGGCGTAGCCACCCAGGAGAAGTATGATTTCATGGTAAAAATGCGTTACAGCGGCGAGGACCGGGTGGAGCCATACGCCGAACGCTTCGGCGCAGTATTCCACCCCGGCAAACGCCCCTGGGAAGTCCCCGGCGATATAGCCGTACCCTGCGCCACCCAGAACGAGCTGGCGGTAGACGACGCGGTGATGCTGATTGCCAACAACGTGCGCTACTATGTGGAGGGGGCCAACATGCCGGCCACCACGGACGCCCTGCGCCTGCTGCGGCTCAGCCCAAAGATTCTGACGGCGGGGGCGAAAGCCTCCGGCTCCGGCGGCGTAGCGGTATCGGCGCTGGAAATGGCCCAGAACGCCATCCGCTATAGCTGGTCCCGGAAAGAGGTGGACGAAAAGCTGCGGGGCATCATGAGCAGCATTTACGACGCGTCCGCCGCCGCCGCCGAGGAATACGGCCTGGGCTACGACCTGATCGCGGGGAACGACATCGCCGCCTTCAAGAAGATTGCGGAAGCGATGATGGCCCAAGGCCTGTAACGCCGGGCTTCCCTAAAGACCCTCTTGCTAAATGTGCAAAATTATGCTATAATTATGTACACAGAAAGGAGGGCGATTCTATGCCGCAGATCAGACCCATCACGGACTTGCGCAACACCACGGAGATATCCGAGCTGTGCCACGCCCGGCGGGAGCCGGTATTCATCACCAAGAACGGCTACGGCGACCTGGTTATTATGAGCATGGAGACCTATGAGTCCCTGACCGCCGCCCCTGCGCGCCAGGAAGCGGGGATGTGCTTCCTAACGGAAAAGGAACCGGTTTGGGCGGGGATGCTGGCGGACGTGCTGGCCCAGAAGGACATCCCCTTCGTCAAGGAGAGCAGCCTGGGGGCAGGCATGGCCCTGCGGGCGGGTCCGCTTTTGGAGACGGTGCGTTTTTACGTTCCCGCCGCCCGCTTTCCCGCCGCCCGGGAGTTGGTCGAGGAGCTGTTTTCCAGCGGGACGGACTGCCCGGAATAAGCGGATGCCCCTCCGGCAAAAGCCGGAGGGGCATCCGCTGCCTAAATCTCCAAATTCGCGTAAGCATTCAATCCCGCATCCCCCCGGACGCCGGCCAAATACTCATAATAGGCCTGGCTGCCGATCATCGCCCCATTATCCCCGCACAGCCGCAGGGGGGGCAGGTACAGCTTGATCCCATTTTCCCGGCAGGCCCGCTCCAAGTCCGCCCGGATGGTCCGGTTGGCGGCTACGCCTCCTGCGGCGGCAAGAACCCTGCGCCCGGAGCGCTTGGCGGCTTCCATGGCCCTGGGAACCAGTTCGTCGCTGACTGCCGCCGCCACCGACGCCGCCAGGCTGGGCAGGTCAAGGGCTTCCCCCTTCTGCTGGGCGTTGTGGATCAGGTTCACCGCCGCCGTTTTCAGCCCGGAGAAGGACATATCCAAATCGTGGTCCAGCTTCGCCCTGGGCAGACGGTACTTATGGGGGTCGCCTCCCTGGGCCAGGTCGTCCATAGGCTTCCCCCCGGGGTAGGGCAGGCCCAGCACCCGGGCAATTTTATCGAAGCATTCCCCCGCCGCGTCGTCCCGGGTGGCCCCCATGATGGACATGCGGGTATATCCCGCCACGTCCACCAGCATCGAATTCCCCCCGGAGATGCACAGCGCCAAAAACGGCGGCTCCAGCTCCGGAAAGGCCAGGTAATTGGCGGCGATATGCCCCCGCAGGTGATGCACGGGAATCAACGGCTTCCCCAGGGCGTAGGCGGCGCTCTTCGCGAAATTCACCGCCACCAGCAGCGCGCCAATCAGCCCCGGCCCGTATGTCACCGCCACCGCGTCAATATCGCTTTTGCTCACGCCCGCACTGGCCAGGGCTTTGTCCGTCAATCCGGCGATGGCCTCGATATGCTTCCGGGAGGCGATTTCCGGCACCACGCCGCCATAGAGGGCGTGGGTGTCCACCTGGGAGAGGATGGCGTCGCTCCGGATGATCCTCCCATTTTCCACTACCGCTGCCGCCGTCTCGTCGCAAGAGGATTCAAAGGCTAAAATCAGCATACCGTCATTTCCCCAATTCCCTGTTTTTTTCCATCGCGGCGATCACCGCGTCCATGACCGCCCCCCGGAAGGCCCGTTCCTCCAGCACCCTGACCCCCGCGATGGTAGACCCGCCGGGGGAGCAGACCGCGTCCTTCATAGCCCCCGGGTGCGTCCCGTTGGCGAGGTACAGCGCGGCGGTACCCCGCATCATCTGGGCGGCGTAGAGCATCGCCTTCTGCCGGGGCAGGCCGCAGGCCACGCCGCCGTCAGCCAGCGCCTCCAGGAACAGGCTGGCAAAAGCGGGACCGCATCCTGCCGCCGCGCTGCCCGCGTCGATAAGCCGTTCTTCCAGCCGGTCCACGGTCCCGGACCCGGCCAGTCCGGCCATCAACTCCTGCAATTCCTCTGGCTTCGCCTGCTCATTGGCGTCGCATAGGACTACGCCCTCGCCCACAGCGCAGGGCGTGTTGGGCATAATGCGGATCACCGGATACGCGCCGCCGGCCATTCCGGCAATGCGCGCCATCGTCAGGCCCGCCGCCATGGAGACCAGTACGAACCGGTCCTCCCGCTGTGCCAGGACGGGGGCGATCTCCCCCAGCAGGCCCTCCATCATCTGGGGCTTCACGCCCAGGAAAATATACCGGCCCTCCCGGGCCGCCTGGGCGGCGTCCCCCCAGGCGCACCCAAGCTCCGCCGCCAGCTTCTCTGCTTTCGCGGCGGTGCGGTTGGAGAGCAGGACTTCCCGGGGCGGCAGGGATCGCACGGCGGCGCGGGCCAAGGCGCCGCCCATATTGCCTGTGCCGATAAAAGAAAACGTATAGGCCATAAAATCCTCCAGGCGAAAAGAGATATCATACTTGAACCCCGCCGCCAGGTGTGGCGGCGGGGTTCATATAAAGAGGTGCGCCGCCGAAACGGGACCAGGTCCGCCTAAAGCCGGCTAGTACATTAAGCAAGGCCCGTCCCCGCGCCAGACGGCGCGCGTTCCTTCCCTCAGAAGGGAAGGAGGGCTTCTGAAGGTATCATACCACATTCGCGCCCATTCGGCAATAGGAAATTTTCGTATTTGCTTCCATCATCCGAAAACGGCCTCCTCCATGTCCTTTTGCTCCCGGGCGAGGTCCTGCTTCCAGCGTTCCAGCCCGGCCTCGTCCAGATAGCCCAGTTCCAGCAGGGCATCAACGGTATGGGTCATCTGGGGGAATATCTCCACGTTCTTATACCCATAGTTCCAGCTTCCGTCCCAGGGGACGCTGGGCGTCCGGTACTCTATCTGGAGCCACAGCAGTTCCCCTTTCATACTGTAAGGCTCCATTATATTTCTGGCGGGGATATTCCCCGCGTCCGCATCTTGCAGCAGGGCGGCGTAAAGCTTCCGAGTCCCCTCCGGCTCCCTCCAGGCGGCATCGCCGCCAACCCCATATTCAGAAATCACAGCAATATAATGGGCATCCGCGTCCTCAGGAATTTCCACAGCGGATTTCCGTACCACCGGGTCCGCGCAAAACGCCGCCAGCAGGTTTTCGTAGGTTCCCGCCGTATCCAACCGGCCCGCATCGACCCACAGGTCATAGTACCGGTGCAGCTCCGTGCCGTTTTCCAGGGTATAGGTCAGCCAGACCGGGTAGCTAAACACCCGCCCTTCGTCCCTGTCCCAATTGGGCTGGAAGTCCCGGATATAATCCCGGTTGTCAATCAAGTTCTGATGGAGCGCCCGGATTTTTTCCACTTGCTCCGGATATTTTTCGGCATCGAACGGCCCGGAGACCGATCCACGGTCTTCCAACTGGACGCTTACAATCTCGCTGGACGCCGGCACCCGCCGTTCCATGCCGGTCACGTCGAAGACGATCAGCAAGCACAGCGCCGCCGCCCCTGCGCAGACGATGGCGGCTCCCGGCAGGCTCCCCCGGAACACCCGCCTGGATTTCTCCAACAGCATGGACGCGGCATAATACCCCAGCAGCCCGCCTACAGCCATGCAGACGGCCATCGGCAGCGCATCGGCATACGCGCCGCGCTGGAACAACCCCTGCCACATCAGTTCATAAATTATCCGCCCCACAATCAGCCCGCTGAGCAGGGACGCGCCGTAGCGGAACACAGGCCGCAGCCACCGGAAAGCGGCCACGTCCCCGGCCCGCTCGCTGTGCCGCTTCTGGTAGAGCAGCCATGCCAGGGCCAGCATCACCAAACCCGCCAGAGCATAGAGCGCCACCACCCAGAGGCCGTGAAGGACCGCCGTTTGCTCCCCGCCGGGGGTAAGCTGCTGGAAGTGGGCGTGAAAGCTGGTATAAATCTGCACAATGGGGGAGAGGACGTTAAACCGCTCCGCTTCCCCGCTAATGCCAATGAGGAACTGCTGAGCCAAATTGAACAGCAGGCTTTCCAGGATGGGGGAGAGGAAGTTTGCCAGCAGGTAAAGCGCCGGCAGCACAAAGATATGCCCCGTCAGCATGGCGCACAGCGTTGCCAGCCCGAAGAACACCACGGACAGGAGGAGCACGGCCAGCACGGTATTTACTGTGGCCGCCAAGTCAAAAAATCCCCGGCAGACCGCCAGCAGGCAGATCAAAAATCCCGTCACCGCATAGGGAATCACTATCATGGCCAGCCCCGACAGGGTATTGGTGGCAAACAGGCACGGCCGGCTCACCGGCAGCGCGTGGAACATCCCCACGGCCCTGGGATTGTACAGGTACCCCCACACCAGCATGGCGCAAAGGATGGCGTACCCGGCGGTAAACCCGGGGGCAATAAAGGTAACCGCCGTATACAGCCCGGCGGCGAAATCCTCCGGCCGGGGCGACATCCCGGGATATTGGAGCAGCTCCAGCAGGAAATACAGCGGGACCAGCGCCCCACCCAGGCTCAGCAGCCCCCACAAGGGCCATGTGCGGCTGAGGTTTTTCCGGAACAGGGTCCGGTTAAAGAAGGATTTCCTTGACGGCATACTGCTCACCTCCCAACTCGTAAATAAAGATTTCTTCCAAGGACAAGGGCAGGGCCTCCAGCATCAAGGGCTGGAACTGCCCCATTTTTTCCACGACCGCCGCCGCCGTACCCCGGACGATGTAGGTATATACCCGCCCCACATGGGAGGTATGGAGAACCTCCATGGGCGCGGACAGCACAGGGGCTTCCCCCGGCTTCCACACGGCCTGCAGCTTGACGATGTTTTCCTGCAAGTCCGTTAAGCTCCGTTCCAGCAGGACCTTTCCCTTGTTCATGATGCCCACATGGTCGCACACATCTTCCAATTCCCGAAGGTTATGGGAGGAAACCAGCACGGTAGTGCCATGCTCGGACACGTCGCTCATCATCAGGCTCCACACCTGCCTGCGCATAACGGGGTCCAGCCCGTCCACCGGCTCGTCCAGGACGAGGTATTTCGGGCGGCAGGACATGGTCAGCCAGAAAGCGGCCTGCTTCTGCATGCCCTTACTCATGCGGCGGATCGGGGATTTTTCCGGCAGGGCAAAGACTTCCTTGAACTTCTCATACCGCGCCATGTCGAAGGAGGGGTAAAATCCCCGGTAAAACCTCATCATATCCGCAATGGTGGCGGAAGGGAAGGCGTACCAGTCGTCAGGGATCGAGGCAATTAGGGATTTCCTCTCCGGGTTTTCGTAGACCGGCGCGCCGTCCACCAGCACCTCGCCGCTGTCGGGGCGGCAGATGCCCGTGAGGTGGCGGATAATTGTGGATTTCCCCGCGCCATTGGGTCCGACCAGGCCGTAGACCCCGCCGTCCGGGACGGCAATGGACGCGCCGTCCAGCGCGGCAAAGCCGTCAAAGGTCTTGACCACGTTTTTCACTTCAATCATTGTCCCACCCCCTCGTTTATCATTGCGATGATCTCGCTGTCCTTCAGCCCCAGGTAGCGCAGCTCCGCCACCAAGTCCCGCAGGCGGCGCACCAGCTCCGCCTGCCGGTCCGGATGGGAGCGCATCCGGGCCGCGTCCGCGCCATGGGAGGCATAGCTGCCTTTCCCAGGCACGGAGTAAATAAACCCCTCTGTTTCCAATTCCGCGTAAGCGCGGCGGATGGTATTGGGATTGATGGCCAGGTCCACAGCCATCGACCGGATGGACGGCAGCTTCTCATCCGGCTCTAGGATGCCGGAGACGATCATTCGTCTCAGGCCGTCCTTGATCTGGCCGTATATCGGCCTGGAATCCCGGTAATTGAGCGTCAGCAAAACGTACCCCCTCCTAACTTTTCTTCCGAATGGCCAGCGCCGCGCCATAGAGCAGCGCAAATACGGACAGGATGCAGGCTAAAAGCAAATAGGTTATTTCCAAGGAAACCCCTCCTCAAACTGTACTAACCAAGATAGTACACCTACTATACAGGAATCCCACCGCAGCAGCAAGGCATTTTATAGGAAGATTGTCTTAAGGATTGTTTAAGGGCCGGTATGCGCCGGCGCCATCCGAAAAAAAGAACTGCCATTTTTCAAAATGGCTATTGACAACCGATGTACTATGTAGTACGATGCACCTATCGGAGGTGAGGTACTATGAGCCTTGAGGACTGGCGTTCCCAGATCAAGCGCGGGACGCTGGAATTCTGCGTCCTGCTGATGATTGCCGGAGGGGAGTGCTACGGCTATGAGCTGATCAGCCGCTTAGAGCGGCGCCCCGTCCTGGCGGCGAAGGAAAGCACCATCTACCCGCTGCTCCGGCGCCTGCTGAAGGAGGGGATGCTCTCGTCGGCATGGCGGGAATCAGCGGAAGGCCTGCCGCCCAGGAAGTACTACACCATCACGGACAAGGGCCGCGCGTACTTGGCGGCCATGAAGGCCGAGTGGGGCAGCTTACTTTTGGCCATAGAAGAAATAGAAGGGGAGTAAAAGGCTATGGAGCAAGTATTGGACATATATCTGGACAAAATCGACCGGCACCTACGGCCCATGTCCGCCTCGGAGCGTTCCGACATCGTCCGGGAGATTCGCAGCGAGATGCTGGAGCTGTCGGCCCAAGGCCTGGCCGCCCAGGACATCACCGCCCGCCTTGGCCCGCCGAAGGCTATGGCCGCGGCCTATCTGGAAGGCGCGATTACCAAGAACCCCCGGTTCAGCTGGTCCCGGCTGGGGGCGGTGGCCGCGTTTTACAGCATGGCGGGGCTGGGCGGCATGATCGTGCTGCCCACCACCAGCATATTGGCGGTAGTGTTCATGATCTGCGGGGCGGCGATTCCGGCGGCGGCTTTGCTGTCGCTGCTGGTGTCCTTCGCCGGTGTGGAGGCGCCATGGGTCGTTATGCAGATAGGGGGCTGGACGGCGCCGCCCCTGCTGGCCTTTCCCATCGCGGTGCTGACAGGGCTGCTGCTGCTTCTGGGCGGCCTTGCCTGCTGGCGCTTCACCGTCTGGTTCATCCGCCAAATCGGTGAAAAACACCGCAGCCTGGCATACGGCCGGCGCAGTTGAAAAAACGCAGAAAGCGCCGCCCTTATGGGCGGCGCTTTCTTACTTCGCATATTCAACGACCTTCGTCTCTCGAATGACGTGGACCTTAATCTGTCCGGGGTATTCCAACTCGCTTTCGATTTTCTTAGCCAAATCTCTGGCGAGGATGACCATCTGGTCCTCGCTGACGGCCTCAGGCCGCACCATGACGCGGACTTCCCGTCCGGCCTGGATGGCGTAGCTCTTTTCCACGCCGGGATAGGTTCCTGTGATTTCTTCCAGCTTTTCCAGCCGTTTGATATAGTTTTCAAGATTCTCCCGCCGTGCGCCGGGCCGGGCCGCGCTGACGGCGTCCGCTGCCTGAACCAGGCAGGCCATCAGGGTCTTGCACTCCACGTCGCCGTGGTGGGCTTGGATGGCGTTAAGGATGTCCTCTTTTTCTTTATATTTCCGGCAGAACTCCACACCCAGCATAACGTGGGTACCCTCGTACTCATGGTCCAGGGCCTTGCCGATATCATGGAGCAGCCCGGCCCGCTTGGCGGCGTGGACGTCCAGCCCCAGCTCGGAGGCCATCAGGCCCGCGATATGGCTGACCTCAATGGAGTGCTGCAATACATTCTGTCCATAGCTGGTGCGGTAATGGAGACGGCCCAGCATCTTCTGAACCTCCGGGTGCAAGCCCCGTACGCCGGTTTCAAAGGCGGCGCGCTCGCCCTCGCTTTTAATGACGGATTCCACTTCCCGGCGGGCCTTTTCCACCATTTCCTCGATATGGGTAGGATGGATGCGCCCGTCGGCAATCAGCTTCTCCAGGGCCACCCGGGCGATTTCCCGGCGCACCGGCTCAAAGCAGGAGACGGTAATGGCTTCCGGCGTATCGTCAATGATAAGGTCCACGCCGGTCAGGGTTTCGATGGTCCGGATATTCCGGCCCTCACGGCCGATGATGCGGCCCTTCATCTCGTCATTGGGCAGGGGAACCACACTGACGGTAATTTCGGACGCGTGGTCGGCGGCGCACCGCTGGATGGCGGTGGCAACGATTTCCTTGGCGCGCTGGTCGGCCTCCTCCTTGGCGCGGGCCTCGATCTCCTTGATTTTCAGCGCCGCTTCATGGGTGACCTCTCCTTCCACCTGGGAGATGAGGTACTGCTTGGCTTCCTCCACGGTAAAACCGGAAATGCGCTCGAGCATTTCCGTCTGGCTGCGTTTGATGAGGTCGATTTCCTCCTGTGCCTTGTCCGCAGCGGCATGCTTCTGGGTCAGGGCTTCCTCTTTCTTCTCGATGTTTTCCGTTTTCCGGTCCAGGTTTTCTTCCTTTTGCTGTAGCCGGCGTTCCTGCTTTTGCAGGTCGGCGCGGCGGCTTTTTTCTTCCTTCTCGTACTCGGTGCGGCTGCGCAGGATTTCCTCCTTGGCCTCCAGCAGGGCTTCCCGCTTCTTGCTCTCGGAGCCTTTGATTGCCTCGTTGATAATGCGGCGGGCCTCCTCCTCCGCGCTGGAGATTTCCTTTTCCCCTACCTTTTTCCGGTAGTGGATGCCGAGCCAGAAGAAAACAGCCGCAACAACGATCGCGATTACCAGCGTAATCACGGTATACTGCCATGGCATAACGGCGAATTTCCTCCTATTCCTATGTTTTGCTTTATGGCATGGGGGTTTTTGCTTGTCCGGCGGCAGCCGGACCTGGAAATAATCGGCAGATACCCCTTTTTATCCGCCGACAAAAATCCTATTCAATAATACTCGCTCCACCCGCCTCCTGTCAAGCTGAAAAAAGCGGCGGCGGGGCTTTTTTTAACATTTTTCGTCCAGGGACCGTGCGAATAGGCGCGGCGCGGGGGACAGGCCGCCGGAGCCGGGGGCCGGGTCCGCAGGGTCCTGCGGGGCAGAATTTCTCCACTTCGTATAAAACCGAGAAATAGGGCGCAAATTTTGTGGATAACTTTGTTGAAACTGTGAAAAACTCTGCAATTTTGCAGAAAATACCCTTGACACGCCCCTGCCGGCCGTGCTACAATGCCACATAATCTAGTTTTATAAATGCGTAGAAGGCGTAATGCCGTTTCGCGGACGCTCACAGAGAACCGGCGGTTGGTGCGAGCCGGGGGGCGGCGGGACGGCGGCTGGCGCCGGAGCAGGGCGGCCCAAAGAGGGGATTCTTTAGTAGGCCGCCACGGGTTTGCCGCCGTTATCCGGGCAGGGGCTTGCTGGAGCCTTGCAAAGTGTGCGCAGCATGCGCAAAGCCGGGTGGTACCGCGGTAATGAACCATTATCGTCCCGGGGGCAGAGAACCTGTCCCCGGGATTTTTATATTTTCGGGACAGGAAGAAAAACAGGAAAAGGAGAACACAGCCCTATGAAAACCATTGAAATTTCCGATGTAACCCTGCGCTTGGGGGAGGGAAGCCGCGCGTCCGCCCTAAGCTTCAAGGAGCGGGTGGAGATCGCCCGGACCCTGGACCGCCTGGGGGTCGACCAAATCGAACTGCCCGCCCTCAGGGGCGGGCGCGGGGACGCCCTAAACAGCAAGACGATTGCCACCGCCGTGGTTTCCGCCCGGCTGTCCGCCTGCGCGGGCCTGTCGGAGGAGGAGGCAGAGGCCGCCTGGGAGAGCGTCAAAACGGCCCGCCGCCCCGGCCTGCATGTCATGCTCCCGGCGTCCCCGGTGCAGATGGAGTATATATGCCACAAGAAGGCCCCGGCCATATTGGAGCTGGCAAAAGCACTGGTAGCGAAGGCCCGCTATTTCACGGAGCACGTAGAATTTTCCGCCCTGGACGCCACCCGGGCGGAGCCGGAATTTTTGCGCCAGCTTCTCACGGCGGCAGCGGAAGCGGGTGCGGAAACGGTAACGCTGTGCGATTCTGCGGGCATCATGACGCCGGAGGAGTGCAGGAAGTTCATATCCGGGACCGTCTCCCAGACCCCCGCCCTGGGGAAGGTCCGCCTGGGCGTCGAGTTAAGCGACGGCCTGAAGATGGCCGCAGCCTGCGCGGCAGCGGCCATGGACGCGGGCGCATCCCTCATCAAGGCCTCCATCACCCCCCTGGACCGCCCCTCCACCTCAGACCTGTCGGCCTATCTCACAGCCCGCGGGGAGGGGAAGGGCATACGCTGGAACCTGCGCAGCACGGAGTTGGCCCGGGCAGCGGGGCAGGTTCAGTGGATGATGCAGACCCAGCGCAGCGGCGGCTCACCCTTTGACAGCGGGGTAGAGGACACGGGGACGGCGGCGTGCCTCACCGCCGGGGACGGCATTGAGGAGATGGTCAGGGCCGTGCGCCATTTAGGCTACGATTTAACGGAGGAAGACAACGCCAAGGTATACGAGGCATTCCAGCGCATTGCGGCGAAAAAGCATTTTGTCAGCACCCGGGAGCTGGACGCCATAGTGGCCTCCTCGGCCATGCAGGTCCCCTCTGTATACCGGATTATCAGCTACGTCATTACCTGCGGGAACATGACGGCGGCGATGGCCAATTTAACCTTGGAAAAGGATGGGGAAAAGCGGCAGGGCGTGTGCGCCGGCGACGGCCCGGTGGACGCGGCGTTCCTCGCCATAGAGCAGATCATAGGCCATCATTACGAACTGGCGGACTATCAGATACAGACGGTGACGGAGGGCCGCGAGGCGATGGGCTCGGCCCTGGTGAAGCTTCGCTCCAACGGGAAGCTGTATTCCGGCAACGGCATATCCACCGACGTAATAGGGGCCAGCATCCGCGCCTACATCAGCGCGCTGAATAAAATCCTATTTGAAGAAAATTGACGCCCCGCCTAACGCTGCGCTTCCGGCGGCCCCGCAGGGCCGCGCGGGCTTCGTGCGCCTGCGGAGCCGCCGCGGGCGGGCGTATCAAAAAACAAGCCGCAGGCTTACGCGCGTTTTTGCCGCATAGGGTGCGGCAAAGAAGAAAGAGGTATAAGAATGAAGCTTTCTTTTTCGATGAAATATTGGAGCCAATTGGACTGGCCGCTGGCCTGCCAGGCGGCGGCCGCCGCCAAGCTCCACGGCGTGGAGCTTGACAGCGTCAGGAACCCCGCCCTGACGGTGCGGAACAGCCCCACGAATCCGGAGCTTGCCCTGCCGGCCCGCCGCCAGTTGGCGGCAATGGATTTAACCATCCCCTGCATAGGCACGGCAGCGGACCTGACCGCCCCGGACGCAGCGGATGAGATTACCGCCGCCGCCGTGGCGGCGGGAAACCTCCTGTCGCCCTACGTCGCGGTGCATACCGCCTGCGGGGATGAAGAGAGGATCATAGCCTGCCTGAAGCCGCTGCTCCCCCTGGCGGAAAAAAACAAGACGGTCCTCCTGCTGGAGAGCGGCGGCGCGCTGGCGGACACGAAAAAACTGGTATCGGTGCTGGACCACTTTGCCTGCGACCACCTGGCCGCCTGCTGGAACGTCCATAACACCTGCCTGATGCAGAAGGAGTCCCCCGAAGAAACCATCACCAACCTGGGCGCCTATGTCCGCTACGTCCGTCTCACCGACGGCGGGGTCCTTGGCGCCCCGGATCTGGTAGGGGAGGGCGCCCTTCCCCTGCGGGAGCTGATGAACGCCCTGCGCAGCGTAAACTACGACGGCTTCATCTCTCTTTTATGGAACCCAGCCTGGATCGAGGGCCTGGACGACCCTGAAATGATCCTGACCCACTTCTCGGTCTGCCTGTCCCAATTCGAGCGCGAGGACCGGAAAAGCCATCTCTACTACAACGCCGCCGGGACCGGCCAATACGTCTGGAAAAAGGACATTGTCATTGACAGCACCTTTCCCCAGGTCTTGGACAGAATGGTGGAGGAGTTTCCCGGCCAATACGCTTTCAAATACACGACCTTGGACTACACCCGGACCTACAGCCAATTCCGGGATGACGTAGACCAATTCGCCCGCTCCCTGATTGCCCTGGGCGTCAAGCAGGGGGACAAGGTCGCCGTATGGGCTACCAACGTCCCGGCGTGGTTCATCACCTTCTGGGCGGCAACGAAGATTGGGGCTGTGCTGGTAACGGTAAACACGGCCTACAAGATTCACGAAGCGGAGTATCTCCTGCGCCAGTCCGACACGCATACGCTGGTCATGATAGAAAGCTACCGGGACAGCAACTACGCGGAGATTATAGCCGAGCTATGCCCCGAGCTGCAAACGGCCCGGCCGGGGGAGCCGCTGCACTGTAAAAAGCTCCCCTTCCTGCGCAACGTAATCACAGTCGGCTACCGGCAGGCCGGGTGCCTGACCTGGGAGGAAGCGGCGGCATTAGCGGGAAAAACCTCGCCGCAGGAGGTCCGCCGCCGCGCCGCCGCCGTCCGCCCCCACGACGTAGCCAACATGCAGTATACCTCCGGCACCACCGGCTTCCCCAAGGGGGTGATGCTGACCCATTACAACGTCGTCAACAACGGGAAATATATCGGCGACCACATGGATTTGTCCACCGCCGACCGCATGATGATCCAGGTGCCTATGTTCCACTGCTTCGGCATGGTGCTGTCCATGACGGCCGCCATGACCCACGGGTCCGTCATGTGTCCCCTGCCCTATTTCTCCCCGAAGCCGGCCCTGGCCTGCATCAACCAGGAGCGCATCACCACCTTCAACGGCGTCCCCACCATGTTCATCGCCATGATGAACCACCCGGACTTCGCCACGACGGACTTTTCCTGCATCCGCACCGGCATTATGGCAGGCGCCAACTGCCCCCCGGACCTGATGCGGAAGGCGGCGGACGTCATGAACATGAAGCAGATTATATCGGTCTTCGGCCAGACGGAGGCCTCCCCCGGCTGTACCATGAGCAGCTTCGACGACCCCCTGGACGTGCGCACGGAAACGGTAGGAAGCCGTTTTGCCAACGTAGAATGCAGGATTATCGACCCGGATACCGGCGAGGAATGCCCCATAGGCGTCAGCGGCGAATTTGTCGCCCGGGGCTACAACGTCATGAAGGGCTACTACAAGATGCCGGGGGCCACCGCCGCCGCCATCGACAGCGAAGGCTGGCTCCATTCCGGGGACCTGTGCTGCGAAGATGAAAACGGTAATTTCCGCGTAACGGGGCGGCTGAAGGACATGATCATTCGGGGCGGCGAAAACATATATCCCCGGGAAATCGAAGAATTCCTCTACACCTGCCCCAAGGTAAAGGACGTACAGGTCATCGGCGTCCCTGACGAGCAGTACGGCGAGGAAATCATGGCCTGCATCATCCTCAAGGAAGGCGAAACCGCCACGGCGGAGGAGATCAAGTCCTTCGTCCTCTCCCACATGGCAAAGCACAAGGTACCCCGTTATATTGAATTTGTAGACGCCTTTCCCATGAACGCGGCAGGAAAGGTGCTGAAATATAAAATGCGTGAAAACGCGGCAGAAAAGCTGGGCTTAAAAAAGTAGGACCCGGCTGCATAAATCTCTCTCCGCCGGGAAACAATGGAAGCATCCCACAAAGAAGAGAGGAGCGACGCCCATGGTAAAAGGCACATCCCGCCGCGTAATCGTAGTAGACTCCCCCGATCCGAAGCTGTTCGAACAAGCCATATTCATTGTCAAAAACGACGCATTCTCCCAGGAGGGCGTCACCTCCCAGCAGGTATTAGGCGAGGCCTGCCGCATTGCACGAAGCTGCGCGGCCCCCCAGACCATCCCGCCGCCCATCTGGCGCAGGGTCCCCCTCTGGGGCTGGATTGCGGCGGCGGCGGCCATAGCGGCGGCGGTGATGGCGGCCGTATTATAAGGGACCCGTATAAAAAAGGCAGGGGCGCATGGCTTTCCACCATGCGCCCCTGTCTCCGTGTGTCAAAAAGATGCTTTGCATCTTTTTTGAGGAAAAGGCCCGGGCCGGGTGCGGCCCGCAACGCATTTCGCCTCAGCCTTTCCGATTGATTTTCACAGTCTCCTTCATCGCCACGGAGCAGGCCAGGTCCCCCAGCACGTTGCAGCAGGTCGCGCCCATATCGCAAAGGGTGTTGACGCTGATATACACCCCCATGACCCCGGCGGGCAGCCCCGCAATCGCGGCCAGGGCGGCAAAGGAAGCGATGGCGCCTCCCGGTACGCCCGGCGTCCCGATGCTCAGCAGCGTATTGCTGAGCAGCACCACCGCCAGCAGGCCGAAGCTGATTTCCACGCCGCAGGCGTTGGCGAAGAACACGATCATAAACGACATCAGAATAGACACCGCGTCCATATTGATGGTGGCCCCCAGCGGCAGCGCCAGGGAGGAAATCTCATTCGGCACCCCCAAGCTGCCGGCGCACTGCTTGCTGATGGGCAGCGTCGCCGAACTGGAGCAGGTTCCGAAGGCGTTGAGGGCCGCAGGCATGACCCTGGCAAAAAACGTCCGGACGCCGCATTTCCCCAACAGCCTGACGATCCCTCCATAGACCACTGCGGCATAGAGGAAGAAGGTCAGATACAGCGCCCCGAGCACGGTTCCCAGCGCCAGGATTGTTTCCGTGCCATTGGCGTACACCACGGACGCGATAGAGCAGAACACGCCCACCGGCGTAAACAGCATGACCACGGAAACGACCTTCACCGCGATTTCATTCACAGCACAGGCCAGGTCCACAAACGGCTTTGCCTTCCCCTCCAGGGCGAGGCAGGCGGTCCCCACGATTACCGCGAACACCAGCACTTGCAGCATATCGCCATTGGCAAAGGCGGCCGCGGGGTTTGCGGGGATCAAATTCCTTACGGTGTCCAGCAGGCTGGTAAAATGGGTCGCTTCCACCCCGGCCTCCACCATTTCAACCGCCACCCCCCGGCCAAGGCCCAGGGCCTTTGGCAGGAACAGCCCCAGCAGGCTGGCCAGGAGCGTCGTAGCGGTATAATAAATCACCGCCTGCGCGCCGACGCGCCCGGTAGCGGACACGCTTCCAATCCCGTGGATGCCGGCCACCAGGGAGCAGAACACCAGCGGATAAATCATCATCCGCAGCGCGTTCATATACAGCCCGCCCACCAAGTCAATGGCGGGCAGCAAAAATGCAAGCCGCCCCGGCATAGCAAGCCCCAGGGCAATGCCTAGCAGCAGGCCGGTAAAGATGGCGAGGGTCAGGTGGGTGGATTTTTTGTTTTTCATGGGAAGCACTCCTTTACACAAAACATACATATGGCAAATAAAAAACGCCCGTCTTCTGCCAAAACAGAAGACGGGCGCAGCGCCCGTGGTACCACTTCTATTCACCCCGGCGCAGGCGCGCCAAGGCCTCACAGGCATCCAACAATGCCCTCCGCGATAACGGGCGGACCCGTTGCGCCCTTACGGAAGCCGTTTGGGCGCACCTCTCCGGAGCCATGTTCACCTGCGGCCGGCTTATTCCCTTTCAGCAGCCGGGAACTCTCTGTAAAGCGGACGGGCAGGCTACTCTTTCCTTCATAGGGTTTCAAAAAATATGTATATTTATTATATCCGCCCCACATCCCCTTGTCAATGGCGCAGTTCACAGGTTCACAGCGCCCGCCCCGCCCTTTTTTTGTAAAAACCGGCAAAAAGCGATGGGCGGACCCGCAGAAAACAAGTAGACATTTTTGCCCTGTTGCGCTATACTGGAAGCAGCAATGCCGCGCATGCATGCAGGAGGTTTGTTTATGACATGGTACGCCCGTTTTGACGCCCTGGCCCCGTCCCACTTTCCCGGCATGGAAATCCTCCGGGAGGAGCCGATGGGCCGCCACACCACCTTCCGGGTAGGAGGCCCCGCCCGCCGCTTCGCCCGTCCCGGCACGGAGGCGGAATGCGCCGCGCTGCTGGAACTGGCGGAGGAGGAGGGCTGGCCGGTGCTGCTGCTGGGCAACGGCTCCAATCTTTTGGTATCGGACAACGGCATAGACGCCCTGGCGGTCCACACGGGTCGCCTGAACGGCGTCTCACGCACCGGCGGGACAGCCATTCAAGCGGGAGCGGGCCTGCGCCTGTCGAATTTAGCGGCCTTTGCCCGCCGGGAGAATCTGAGCGGCCTGGAGTTTGCCCACGGCATCCCCGGCAGCTTAGGCGGCGGCGTCTGCATGAACGCCGGGGCCTACGGCGGCGAAATGAAGCAGGTTCTAACCGCTGTCGCCGCATGGCTCCCCGGCCGGGGCGTCCAGCGCCTTCCGGCGGAGGACCTGGACCTGGGCTACCGCCACAGCCTGTTCAGCAATTCCCCCGGCGCGGTTCTGTCGGCGGAATTTCACCTGGTCCCCCAAGACGGCGAAGCGATACAGGCCATGATGGACAGCCTGAGCCTCCGCCGCCGGGAAAAGCAGCCATTGGAATACCCCAGCGCCGGCAGCACCTTCAAGCGCCCCGCCGGCCATTACGCAGGCGGCTTGATTGAGCAGTGCGGCTTAAAGGGGCATCGCATAGGCGGGGCGCAGGTATCGGAGAAACACGCGGGCTTCATCATCAATACCGGCGCTGCCACCTGCGCCGACATCCTGGCCTTGATTGCCCACGTACAGGAGGCGGTTTACCGGCAGACCGGCGTAAGCCTGGAACCTGAAGTCCGCATCATTCCATAGGGCGGCCCAGCGGGAGAGAGGGAGAGAGAAACATGGAAATACTGATTATATCCGGCCTGTCAGGGGGAGGCAAAAGCAAAGCCGCGTCCTTTTTGGAGGACGCGGGCTTCTACATCGTAGACAACATGCCTGCGGGGATGATATTGAAGTTTGCGGAGTTCTGCGCTTCCGGCAGCAGCCGCTACCAGCGCGCGGCGCTGGTCTATGACGTTCGCACCGCCGACACCTTCGACGAGTTTTTAGAAGTCCTGTCCACCCTCCGCCAGCGGGAGTACGACTGCAAGCTGCTGTACCTGGAAGCGGAGGTGGGAACGATTATCAAGCGGTACAAGGAGACCCGCCGCATCCACCCCCTACAGGAGCAGTCCGGCTCATTGGAGGCGGCGGTAGCCCGGGAAACCGCCCTTATGGCCCCCGTCCGTGCGCAGGCGGACGTGATCATAGATTCCAGCCGCTATTCGACGGCCCGTCTCCGGGGGGAGCTTCTGCGGCTGTTCGGCGGCGCGAAGCAGGCGGGGGAGATGCAGGTCAGCCTGGTATCGTTCGGCTTCAAGCACGGCCTGCCGTTAGAGGCAGATTTGGTATTCGACGTCCGCTTTATGCCAAACCCCTTTTACATCGACTCCATGCGCCCCAAGACGGGCCTGGACCCGGAGGTCTGCGGCTATGTATTTTCCTTCCGTGAAACGGAGCAATTTGTAGAAAAACTCCGGGACCTCCTCCGCTTCGTCCTCCCCCTGTACAAGGAGGAGGGAAAGACGGTGCTGGTAGCGGCCATAGGCTGCACCGGGGGCCGCCACCGCTCCGTAGCGGTGACCCACGCCTTAGCGGAGTACATACGCACCCTGGGCTATCAAGTCACGGAAAACCACCGCGACATGACAAGAACATAAAAGGAATCAGGATAAACGGCTATGAATGAACAACAACGCTACCGCGGCCCCAGCGGAAAAGGACCCAAGATCACCGCCATTGGCGGCGGCACGGGCCTGTCCACCATGCTGCGGGGCCTAAAGCGGCACACCAACAATCTGACGGCCATCGTGACGGTAGCCGACGACGGAGGCGGTTCGGGGGTTCTGCGCCAGGAGTTGGGGATGCTGCCTCCCGGCGACGTACGCAACTGCTTGGAGGCCCTGGCCAACGTAGAGCCGCTTATGGCCGAGCTGCTCCACTACCGCTTCACGGAAGGCTCTCTGAAGGGCCAAAGCTTCGGCAACCTATTCCTCGCGGCGCTGGACGGCATATCCGGCAGCTTTGACCAGGCGGTAAGCCGCATGGGCCAAGTCCTGGCCATCACGGGCCGCGTCATCCCGGTAACCACCAGCAACGTGCAGTTGGAGGCAGAATTTGAAAACGGGGTAAAGGTTCTGGGCGAGTCCAAAATATTTTTCTGCAAAAAGCGGGAGGACTGCCGCATCCGCCGCGTCCGGCTGCTGCCGGAGCGTCCTCCGGCCCTGGAAGCGGCGCTGGAAGCCATCCGAGAAGCGGACATGATCCTTCTTGGCCCCGGCAGCCTGTACACCAGCATCATTCCGAATCTTCTGGTAGACGGCATAGCGGAAGCCATCGCGGCGTCCCCGGCCCTGAAAATCTACATCGCCAACGTCATGACCCAGGAGGGGGAGACGGAAGGCTGCACCGCCGCCGACCACATCCGCGCGCTGTTCCAGCACTCCATGCCTGACCTGTTCCGCCTGTGCCTGGTCAATTCCTCCCCGATCCCCCAGGAGGTGCTGGCCCGTTACGCCCAGGAGGGCGCGGAGCCGCTCCGTTTTGACAAGGCCAAATGCGCCGGATTGGGCGTGGAGCTGGTAAGCCGCCCGGTATCCGCAGTCCGGGACGGCTACGTCCGCCACGACAGCGAGCTGTTAGCCGCCGCCCTGCTGGAACTTCACGCCCAGCGCAGCGTCCGCATCGCCGGTCTCGGCAAATATAAAACAGAGTGAGGGCAACGGCCCCCACTCTGTTTTATACTAATCCTTTTCAACCCCTTCGGCTGTACAATCCGGCGCAAACCCCTCAAAGATGCAGGGTACGCCCTCTTTTTCCAGCCGCTCCATGGTTTCCTTATCCCTGACGGTCCAAGCCACCTCATGGACCCCATAGATTTTTTTCATCGCCCGCAAGCTGGCATTATGGCGGTCTTTGCAGTTATACGCAATAAAATCCGGCCTTGTGGCGGCGGTGCTGAGCAGGTTCGTCAGTACAAACCGGGCGGCCCACGGCAGGCTCCCCACTTCGCTTTCCTTCAGGAAGTTCTGGCTCAACTGCCCCCGGATGGCCTCCGGGTATTTCTTTTTCAGCCGTAGCAGCACCCCGGGATGAAAGGACTCCACGCAGTATACCCCGTTCCAATCCTTCAGCAGCGCCATCGCCGCGTCCGTCAGGGCGGCGGCGTTGTTTTTTTCGACCTTCAGTTCCACCACCAGGGGCGTTTTCCCTTCAAACAGCGCCAGCACCTCCGGAAACAGGGGGATGGTCTCGCCCGTTCCCTGCAAAGGATAGTCCTTCAAATCCGCCGCCGTCAAGTCCTCAATAAACGCCTTTTTCCCGCAGACCCTTGACAAATCGCTGTCATGCACCACCGCCAACTGGCCGTCGGCCATAAGATGCACATCCAATTCCGCGCCGAAGCCGCCCTCTGCCGCCGCCCGGAAAGCGGCCATTGAATTTTCCGGCCTGCCCAGACGCAGGTCGTGCAGCCCCCGGTGGGCGTACCGGACGCCGGCCAGCTTTTCCCATCCGGGCTGGCCCCGGCGGGGAAGGAGCATCCATCCCCAAATCCCCGCCGCGCCTGCGCAGCCCGCCGCAATCTTACCCAGCAGTTTCATCCGTCCAATCCTTCCCCGCTTAATCGTCCATATCCTCGAAAGCGGCCAGCCCCTTCTTTGCTTCCGCCCTGCTGTCCCCGTGCTTCACAAAGCACATAGTAACAAAGCTCATAGCCACAAAAAACGCCGCATAGGGGAACAACACCTGATAACTGACGGATTTCATCAGCGTCCCGGCCAGCATGGGGGTAACCACCTGCGCGGCCATAGACGCGGTGTAGTAGTACCCGGTAAACTTCCCCACATCGCTGCCCCGGCACATTTCCACCACCATAGGCAGGGAGTTGACGTTAATCGCCGCCCAGGCCAGCCCCACCAGGGCAAAGGCCACATACATCACCGGCGTGATGGAAGATGCGTTGTAGGTCAGGAAGAATCCCGCCGTAAAGCAGGCCGCCAGCAGCACCACGCCGGACATGATGGTCTTTTTCCGTCCCACCTTGGACGCGACGACGCCGATAGGGATATAGGACACGATGGCACCCACGGTAGCCACCATCAGGCAGGTGGCCGCGCCTCCCACGCCCTCGCCCATAACCTCCGCCAGGTAAGTAGAAAACCAGGTGGTCACGCCGTTGTATCCCACAAACCACAGCGCGATAGAAGCCAGCAGGAACGCCAGGCTTCTCTTGACCGGCGCGGGAAGGGCCTCATGGCCGCTGCCGTCGTCCTCGGCGAGGTTCCATTCCGGGTGTTTTTTCTCCAGCGCCCGGTTTTGCTTTACCAACTCCGGCTCTTTAATGGTAACCAGCAGAATCACCACCGCCGCCGCCATAATAAGGGACACGATTAAAAACAGCGGCCGGTAATCGACATGTGCCATTTCCTTCACCTTCGCGGTAGGATACAGCACCGCCGCCACTGCCAGATAGATAACGCCTCCCACCGCGCCCATCAGGTTAATCACAGCGTTTGCCTTGCTGCGCAGGGGTTTGGGCGTCACATCCGGCATAAGGGCCACGGCAGGGGACCGGTAAGTCCCCATCGCGATAAGCAGCAGCCCCAGCACGATAACAAAGCCGGCCAGCTTAAACCCCGCGGCTTCCTGGGAATAGCTATTGTCCAGGGCGGGGAGGAGGTTCATGAGGATCACGGCCCCGGCGGTGCCGCCGATGATATAGGGGGTGCGGCTTCCCAGCCTGGTATTGGTTTTGTCAGACAGCCCCCCGAAGAAGGGGAGCATAAACAACGCCAAAATATTATCCGCCGCCATAATCATCCCGGTAAGGGACTCATCCATGTGGAAGGTCTCCCGAAGGATCAGCGGCACCAGATTGTCATACATCTGCCAAAAGGCGCAGATAGACAAAAAGGCCAGCCCCACCAAAATCGTGCGTCTGTTGTCCAGCTTCCGTTCATTCATTATTTTTCCTCCCATCTCTCATCCCCAAAAGCCGCAAAAAAACTCAGCGCCCACTGTCTTTTGCCTTCACCCAGGCTTCCCCCAGGGCGGCAATATCTTCAAACACCCAGGTAGGCTTTTCCCCGCTGGCCTCCACATCGTCCATCGTCCCATCGCCGGAGAGCACAAACGCCGTGTCCACCCCCGCGCGGACGCCGGAAGCGATATCGGTATACATCCGGTCCCCGACCATTACGGCCTCCTCAGGCCGGAACCCAGTGCGCTCCAAAGCCAGGCGGATCATCGCCGGCTCAGGCTTCCCGATACACCGGGGCCGCCGCCCGGTAGCGCGGCAAAGCATCTCGCATACGCTCCCCACATCCGGCACGGAGCCATACCAGGTGGGGCAGACCCAATCCAGGTTAGCGGCAATATACTCCACCCCCCGGTTGAGCAGAATACAGGCGTCCTCCAGCTTCCGGAACACCAGCTCTGTATCAAATCCCATCAGCAGGCAGTCAATATCATCCTCCAGCCTGTCCGTAACGGGGATTCCCGCCCCCGCAAGCTGCTGGCGGAAAGTGGCCGTCCCAAAGGCGTAGCACTTATGAAACGGCGGCCGCCTGGACAAATCGTCAATGAGCGCGTCCACGGAAGTCAAAAAATCCTCTTTTACCGAAGAAATCCCCATACGATCCAGCTTTTCAATATAAGCGTCCACGGAGCGGGAAGAATTATTGGACAGGAACAAGTACCGCCCGCCCCCGGCGCGGACGGCGTCCAAAAAGGGGACCGTCCCCGGAAACAGGTACTCGTCCACATAGATGGTGCCGTCCATATCCAGCAGGAACAGTTTTTTATCTCGCAACAAGGCCATAAGCGTATCTCCTAAGTGAAAAGGTTCCTGTCCATATTACTACAAACCCACCCCGGTGTCCACACAAAATCCCCAGACGTGTAAAATTTCACACCCCATAAAATTTTCTTTATTATTAAAATAAGTGTTTCTTGCAATCCAAGCCGTTTTTTGGTATAATAGATTAAATATATAATGCCCGGAAAGAAACCCGGAACCGAGAAAAAAGAGGGGAGAGCTTCTATGCAATCTGTTTCCGATATATGGTCCATGATTCTGGACAGACTGCGGGCGGACCTGTCAGAAACCACCATCAAAACCTGGTTTGACGAAACCACCGTAGTAGCCCTGGAGGGCAGCGAACTGATCCTCCACTGCCCCAACGCCTTCAAGCGCACCAACATCCAAGACCGCTTCCTTCCCAACATCGAAGCGGGGCTGAAGGATATCTTTTCCTCCAACATGACCGTCGTACTGCTGGACGACGAAGGCCTGCGCCGCCGGGAGAGCCGGGAGGAAGCCAAGCCGGCCTCCATCATGGACAGCGGGGAGTTCACCTTTGAGACCTTCGTGGTCGGCCCATCGAACCATCTGGCCTGTTCCGCCGCCCGGGCGGTAGCGGACGCCCCCGGCCAGCACTATAACCCCCTGTTCATTTACGGAAGTTCCGGCCTTGGCAAGACCCACCTCCTCTACGCCATCGCCCACGTTATCCGCCAGAAGTCCCCAAACGCCAGGATTCTCTACATCAAGGGAGACGAATTTATCAACGACTTCATTGAAACCGTCCGTTCTGGCCGCTCCATGAACGACTTCCGCGTCAAGTACCGGGAAGCGGATTTAATGCTGGTGGACGACATCCAGTTCGTCGCGGGGAAGGTAGAGACCCAGAATGAATTTTTCCACACCTTCAACACGCTGTATGAGAGCAAGCGCCAAATCGTCCTCACCTCCGACCGCCCCCCCCAGGAAATGACCCTGTTGGACGACCGCCTGCGCACCCGTTTTGAATGGGGCCTGATGGCGGACGTACAGCAACCGGTGCTGGAAACCCGGGTAGCCATCGTCAAAAACAAAGCGGCCAACCTGGGCTTAATACTGGACGACTCCATTGCCAACTACATCGCCAATAAAATCACCTCCAACGTCCGCCAGCTGGAAGGCACCGTCCACAAGATCAAGGCATTCCACGACCTGGACATGGAGATAGACCAATCCACCGTAGACCGGGCCATCCAGGATATGATCCGCTCCAACGAATTCACCATCACCCCGGACAACATCATCCGGGAAGTATGCCGCTTCTTCCGGGTGGAGGAAGACCAAATCCGCGGGCCGTCCCGCAGCCGGGACATCCTCAACGCCCGGCAGATTGCCATGTACCTGATCCGCAGCATGACCAGCATTTCCCTGGACGAGACCGGCAAGCTCTTCGGCGGGAGGGACCACTCCACCGCATTGAACGGCATCACCAAGGTAGAAGCCCGCATGAAAAAGGACCACACCTACGCGGAAACGGTAAAGGCCATCATCACCAACATCAACTCTACAAAGTAGCGGGTCCGCCTAACGGCAGGTTTCCACATTTTCCCCCAAGTTTTCCACAAAACAAACCGAAACTTTTCAACACACCCTGTGGAAATCCCCTGCCCCCGCATCCCCTGTGGAAACCCGCTCCAATTTCCCGCCATTTTCCACAATTTATTTCCCGCCCATTTTCCCAGATTTCCCAATGCTTTCACCCACTTATCCACAAAAAATCCCTCTACCGCTTCTTCTGCTGAAAAATATACTATATTTATTCTTCCAACCCCCCAAAAATACCTGAACCGTCCACAACCGCCAAAAACGAAAGGACAAAAACCTATGAAGTTTTCCTGTGAAAAACTCCTTTTACAAAACGCGGCGTCCACCGCATCCCGCGCTACAGCAGCCAAAAGCACCATCCCCGCCCTAGAAGGCATCCTTCTGCAAGCAGGAACACAACTGACCATCTCCGGCTACAACATGCAGACCGGCATCCGGACCCACCTGGAAGCGGACGTCACGGAAGAAGGCGCCCTGGTACTCCCATCCCGCCTTTTCAACGAAATCCTCCGCCGCCTGCCGGACGACGTCGTAACATTCGCTTCCGACGGCAATATGAACGTGCGCCTGACCTGCGGCGACGCGTCCTATAATATAACCGCCCTATCTGCCAACGACTACCCGGAACTCCCAGAAGTAGAGGACCAATACGCCATCCGCATCCAGCAAAACATCCTCCGCTCCATGATTTCCGAGACCTCCTTCGCCATCTCCACCGACGAAGCCCGGCCCATCCATACCGGCTCCCTCTTTGAGATTGAAGAAGGCTCCCTCACCGTAGTCAGCGTGGACGGGTTCCGTCTCGCCCTCCGCCAGGAACCCCTGGACGGCGCAAAGGGCGGCTCCTTCCGCTTTGTAGCCCCCGGCACGGCGCTGAACGAAGTAGAGAAGATATGCACCGACACAGAAGAGGAAATCTCCATCACTTTGGGAAGCCGCCATCTGCTGTTCGAATGCGGCGAAACGCAGCTCATCTGCCGCCGCCTGGAAGGCGAATTTCTGGACTACCGCACCGCCATCCCCCGCTCCAACCCCATTTCCGTCACGGCAAACACAAAATCCCTCATCAATACAATTGACCGCGTATCGGTAGTTATCTCCGAAAAGCAGAAAAGCCCGGTGCAATGCGTCTTTGACGCCGGGAAAGTCACCATGTCCGCCAGGACCACCAGCGGCGAGGCCCGGGATGTCTGCGCTGTAGACGGCGACGGCGGCGGCCTGACCATCGGCTTTAATAACCGGTACCTGATGGACGCGCTCAAAAACGCCCCGGCGGATGAAGTAAGGCTGGAACTGAACACCAACATTTCCCCCTGCGTCATCCTGCCCACGGAAGGGGAAGAGCGGTTTCTTTACATGGTTCTCCCCGTCCGGCTGAAAAACAACTGATTTGGGTATACTTGATTATGGAAACAATTACCATTACAACCGAATACATCCAGCTGCAAGACCTGATGAAGCTGGCATCCATGGTATCTACGGGCGGCGAGGCCAAACAGCTTATTCAGGACGGGCAGGTCCTTGTCAACGGGGAACCCTGTTTGCAGCGGGGCAGGAAGCTCCGTCCAGGGGACGCCGTCTCCTATCAAAACCGGACCTGCACCCCGGCCTATGCGGATTGACCGGATCAAGCTGGCGGACTTCCGCAACTACGCCGCCCAGGAAGTATATTTTGACCCCGTCTGCAACGTGATCTGCGGCGAAAACGCCCAAGGGAAGACCAATCTGCTAGAGGCCATGGTCTGCCTGTCCACGGGCAAATCCCACCGCACCCGCTCCGACCGCGAATTGATCCGGTTCAGCCAGCAGGGCTTCCAGCTGGAGGGCGGGATTTACGCCCGGAACCGGGCGTTTACCAGCCGGATTGAAGTCGGCTATGGCAGGAAGAAGCGGATTACGGTCAACGAGGTCCCGGCCAAGGCCGCCTCCGACCTGAGCGCGGTATTGAATACAGTCTTTTTCTGCCCGGAAGATTTGCAGCTTATTAAAGACGGCGCGGCGGCCCGCCGCCGGTTCATTGATATTTCCCTGTGCCAGCTCAGGCCGCGCTACGCCGCCGCGCTGGCGGAGTACCAGCGGCTCCATGAGCATAAGACCCGGATTTTGCGGGATTGCGCGGACCGTCCCGATTTAATCGCCACATTGCCCGATTTCAATCTTCGCATGGCGGAGACGGGGGCGGTCTTAATACACTACCGGGCGCGTTTTGTCCGGATGCTGGCGTCCTGCGCGGCGGCGGCGCATAAGGAATGCTCCGGCGGCAGGGAAGAGCTGGACCTGCAATATAAAACGGTAAAGACCGTATCGGACCCGTTTGGCGACCACAAGCTATTGGTTGTCCAGCTTTTGGAGCACCAGCGGCAGCATCATTACGCGGAGGTTTCCAGCCGCCAGTGTCTTTCCGGACCCCACAAGGATGACATAGAGGTCTTGCTGGACGGCCTGAGCGCGCGGTCATTTGCCTCCCAGGGGCAGACGCGGACGGCGGCGCTGTCCCTGAAGCTTGCGGCGCGCGAGATTCACCGGGAAATCATCGGGGAATACCCGGTCCTGCTGTTGGATGACGTCCTTAGCGAACTTGACCCCAAGCGGCAGGAGTATGTTTTAAACCGCATTGGCGATGGACAGGTTTTCATTACCTGCTGTGAGGAGGACCGGCTTCACGCCTTATTGCAGGGCAGCGTATACCGGGTCAAAAACGGGATCGTAACACAATAACCGTTGCCGCCAAAGGGCGGCAGCCGGGGACAGGAAGGAAAATGTATCTCCATTTAGGCAGCAATGTGGCGGTGCCTGCCGCAGACATTATTGGAATATTTGATATTGACAACGCTACAACGGAAAAAACGACGCGGGAATATTTGAAGGCTGCCCAGGAAGAGGGCATGGTCATCGCCATAGGCGGCGACCTGCCGAAATCCCTTATTGTCTGCTGCCCGAAGGGGAGCTGGCAGCGGGTCTATATATCCCCCCTGACGCCGGCCACCCTGCTGGGGCGGCTGGAAGTTAACCCTATCTACTGACTGGAGGTCAATTATAAATGCCTGATTTAATCGAAAAAAGAGAAACCGTCCAAGACAGCGAAATGGCCAGCCACCCCGTGGAGCATGCCTACGGCGGCAGTGAAATCCAGGTCCTCGAGGGGCTGGAAGCCGTCCGCAAGCGCCCTGGCATGTACATCGGCTCAACCAGCGAATCCGGCTTGCACCATCTGGTTTATGAGATCGTTGACAACTCCATTGACGAGGCTTTGGCCGGTTTCTGTGATGAAATCACCGTCGCTATCAACGAGGGCAACACCATTACTGTTACGGATAACGGACGGGGCATCCCTGTTGACGTCCAGCCGCAGACCGGCCTGCCCGCGCTGGAAGTAGTGTTCACCGTCCTCCACGCGGGCGGGAAATTTGGCGGCGGCGGCTACAAGGTATCTGGAGGCCTGCACGGCGTAGGCGCCAGCGTAGTCAACGCCTTAAGCGAATGGCTGGAAGTCCAGGTTCATAAGGACGGCCAGATTTATGAGATGAAATTCGCCCGCGGCGATATCACGCAGCCCATGAAGGTAGTGGGAAGGACGGATAAGAGCGGGACGACCGTTACCTTTAAGCCCGACCCGGAAATGTTCGACGTTACGGCTTACAGCTATGACGTTATCCATACCCGGATGCAGCAGCAGGCGTTTTTGAACGCCGGCCTGAAGATCAACACCATCGACAGGCGGGAGGGCCAGGAAGCGTCCGACAGCATGTGCTATGAAGGGGGCATCCGGGAATATGTTACCTGGCTGAACCAGAACAAGACCTCGATTCACGGCGACGTGGTCTATATGCGGGGGATGCAGGACGATTCCTCCGTGGAGATTGCCTTGCAGTACAACGACGGTTATAACGAGACGATCGTCTCTTTTGCCAACGACGTGCGTACGCCGGAGGGCGGTATGCACGAGGAAGGGTTCAAGCGGGCTTTGACCACCGTGCTGAACGCTTACGGCAAGAAAGCCAACATCATCAAAGGCGACGACAAGGTCAGCGGCGAGGATTGCCGGGAAGGGATTACCTGCGTGATCTCCGTTAAGCTGACCGACGCGCAGTTCGAGGGCCAGACCAAGGCCAAGCTGGGCAACGCTTCCATCCGGACCCTGACGGCGGCGGTTGTCAGCGAAAAGCTGGCGGAATATTTAGAGGAGAACCCCAAGACGGCCAGGATGATCCTCGACAAGGCCATGATGGCCAACCGCGCCCGGGAGGCCGCCCGGAAGGCAAAAGAGTCCGTCCGCCGCAAGACCGCGCTGGAATCCGGCCAGATGCCGGACAAATTGCAGGACTGCAACGAACGGGACCCGGCGCTGTGCGAGCTGTATATTGTCGAGGGCGACTCCGCCGCAGGCTCGGCCATTCAAGGCCGTGACAGCCGTTTCCAGGCAATCCTCGCCATGTGGGGTAAGATGCTGAACGTAGAAAAGGCCCGGGCGGACAAGATTTATGGAAATGACAAGCTGTTTCCCCTGGTTTTAGGCCTGGGCGCGGGCATTGGCGAGGAATTTAATATTGACAAGCTTCGTTATCATAAAATTATCATCATGGCAGATGCCGACGTGGACGGCGCGCATATCCGTACCCTGCTGCTGACTTTCTTTTTCCGCTACATGCGCCCGCTGATTGAAAAGGGCTACGTTTACAGCGCGGTGCCGCCGCTTTACAAGCTGACCAGGGGAAAGAACCAGCGGGTGGCCTATTCCGACGAGGAACGGGATTTGATTTCTGCGGAAATGCGGGGGGACAATCCCAACGTAAAGGTGGACATTAACCGTTTTAAGGGTTTGGGCGAGATGGACCCCCATGAACTTTGGGAGACTACCATGGACCCGGAGCGGCGGACGCTGCGGCGCATCACCCTGGACGACGCGGTGGCGGCGGACCGGGTATTCAACGTTCTCATGGGCGAAGAGGTAGAGCCCCGCAAGGAGTGGATTGAGCGCAACGCGAAATACGCCCTTAATCTGGACTATTAAGGATGTGACAAGATGGCACATAACAGAGACTATAAACCGGAAGAAATCGCTTTTCCCAACCAGCATATTACAGAATCCGAGCTGGTGGGGGAAATGGAGGACAGCTATAAGCAATACGCCATGAGCGTCATCGTAGGCCGCGCCCTGCCCGACGTCCGGGATGGCCTGAAGCCTGTCCACCGCCGTATCCTATATACGATGTACGAGGGCGGCCTGACCAGCGACAAGCCCTTCAAGAAGTCGGCCACCTGCGTGGGCGACGTGCTGGGCCATTACCATCCCCACGGCGACGGTTCCGTATATGACGCTATGGTTCGCCTGGCGCAAAATTTCAGCATGCGCTACATGCTGGTGGACGGCCATGGCAACTTTGGCTCCGTAGACGGCGACCCGCCGGCGGCCTACCGGTATACTGAGGCCAGGCTGTCCAAGATTTCAAACGAGATGCTCCGGGACATCGACAAGGAGACGGTGGATTGGGACCCCAACTTTGACGAATCCCGGCAGGAGCCGCAGGTTTTGCCCAGCCGGTTCCCCAACCTGCTGGTCAACGGGTCCAGCGGCATTGCCGTAGGCATGGCCACCAACATCCCGCCCCATAACCTCCGGGAGGTCATCAACGCGGCGATTTGCGTATTGGATAACCCGGACGCGGACTTGAACGACCTCATGGAGCATATCAAGGGTCCTGATTTCCCCACCCGTGGGATTATTATGGGGCGATCCGGCATTCGCGCGGCCTACGCCACGGGGCGGGGCAAGATTGTCATTCGTGCCAAGACGGATTTTGAGGAATTTGGCCAGAACCGCACCCGCATTATTGTCTCCGAGCTGCCCTATCAGGTGAACAAGCGGCAGATGATAAAAAACATTGCCGAGCAGGTGAAGGATAAGAAGCTGGACGGCATCAGCGACCTGCGTGACGAGACGGATCGCAACGGCATGCGCATCGTCATCGAGTTAAAGCGGGACGCCAATCCCCAGGTGGTCTTAAACAAGCTGTTCAAGCAGACGGCTATGCAGACCAATTTTTCCATCATTATGCTGGCGCTGGTGGACAACCAGAAGCAGCCGAAAATTTTGTCCCTGCGCAGTATATTGGATGAATACATTGCCTTCCAGGAACAGGTCATTATCCGCCGCACCCGCTACGACCTCCGGAAGGCCCAGGAACGCGCCCATTTGCTGGAAGGCCTGCTGATTGCCCAGGACAATATTGACGAGGTCATCCAGATTATCCGGTCCAGCTACAACGAGGCAAAAGAGCGGCTTATGGAGCGCTTTTCCCTGGACGACGTGCAGGCGCAGGCGATTTGTGACATGCGGCTGATCTCCCTGCAAGGCCTGAACCGTGAAAAGCTGGAAACGGAGTATAAGGAATTAGAAGAAAAGATTTCCTATTACCACCAGCTTCTCGCCAGCGAGGATATGCTCAAGGGGGTTCTGAAGGATGAACTGACGGTCATTCGCGACAAATTTGGCGATGACCGGGTGACTGATATCCAGGATATTGAGGACGAGATTGATATTGAAGACTTGATTGAGGAAGAGCAGTGCGTCTATACCCTGACGGACGGCGGCTATATTAAGCGTACGCCCGCCAGCGAGTACCGCATTCAGGCCAAGGGGGGCAAGGGAAACAAGTCCATGTCTACCAAGGAAGAGGACTGTGTAAACACGGTGTTCACCGCTTCCACCCACGACTATGTCCTCTTCTTTACCAACGCCGGGCGGGTTTACCGGCGGAAGGGGTATCAGATGCCGGCTTCCGGCAAGACCGCCAAGGGGACAAATTTGGTGAACATCCTCCCCCTGGAGGCCGGCGAGCGGGTCAGCGCCATGATCCATACCAATGACATCTCCGCCGGCGAGCGGTTCTTGGTGATGGTGACCCGTTCTGGCACGGTAAAGCGTCTCCCCGGCGAGTCCCTCCGGAACCTCCGCAGCAACGGCATCCGGGCCTTGACTCTGGAAGAAGGGGACGAACTCATATCCGTCCGGGAGACCGATGGCCAGATGAAGATTCTGATTGCCACCCACGACGGCTCTGCGGTATGCTTTGACGAAACGGATGTCCGTCCCACGGGCCGCGGCAGCATGGGTGTGCGGGGCATCCGTCTCCGGGAGGGCGACTATGTAGTAGGCGCGGCCCGGGCGCTTCCCGGCAGGAACGTGCTGACCATTACGGAGAAGGGCTACGGCAAGCAGACGCCGGTAGAGGAATACCGCATCACCGCCCGGGGCGGCGTAGGCATTAAAAACTACGGCCTGACGGACAAAACTGGCAAGGTAGTGGGGATCAAGGTAGTGGACGGCAGCGAGGACCTGATGGTCCTGACGGAAAAGGGGATTCTTCTGCGTACGGCGGTGGATACCATCAAGACCTGCGGCCGCTCCACCCAGGGCGTTATCGTTATGCGCTTCAAGGAGGAGGACGACAAGGTCATATCCATTGCCCTAGCGGACCGTGAGCCGGAAGAAGACGCCGGGGAAGGGCAGGCATAAGATATGGCGGGCATGATTTTCTCGACTTACGCGATGTTCCTGCCCGCCGGGACGGTTATGGCTTGCGCGATTATCTTGTGTGTTGGATTTTTCGGGATATACATTCCCTACCAGGAACGGAAAAAGGTGAAAAAGACCCATAAAGTCCAAAAAGGCTCAGTGAAAACGGAAGCTAATCACAAAAAGCTTGACCAACTGAACGCCCTGAAGAAGGCGGGAATCCTCACGGAAGAAGAGTATCAAGCCAAAAAGCGAGGTATGAAGTAGAGCGTGGGACACATGAAAACAGTAACCATATACACGGACGGCGCCTGTTCCGGCAACCCCGGCCCTGGCGGCTGGGGAGCGATCCTGCAATATGGGGAGCATACGAAGGAGCTGTCTGGGGGGGAGCGCAATACGACGAACAACCGGATGGAGTTGACCGGCGTGATCCGGGCGCTGCAAATTTTAAAGGAGCCATGTATTGTCGATCTTTACTCCGATAGCAAATACGTGATAGACGCGCTGGAAAAAGGCTGGGCGCGGGGCTGGCGCGCCCGCAACTGGGTAAAAAGTGATAAGAAGCCTGCCTTGAATCCAGATTTATGGGAGGTTCTCCTGGATTTATGTGATTATCACCAGGTCCGCACCCATTGGGTCAAGGGCCACGCGGAGAACAAGTATAATAACCGCTGCGACCAGCTTGCCGTCAGCGAGTGGCAGAAGCTAAAATAAGAGGATACCTCCTCGGGGCTATGGGCCGGGGAGGTATCTTCTATACTTTTTCTTGAAAGAAAAAGTATCAAAAAGAACTTTTGCACCGGGACTGAAACCACTGCTGTTCCGGGATTTCTGCCCGGTGACGGTACTGCCCTTCTGATGGGGGAACTGTATTGGGTAAGATGGAGAAATCGGTGCAGCTTTATCCGGCAAAAATCAACTTACTTCCCTAAAAACCGCACGAACGTTCATAAAAAGTTAACATGGTTGTCATGATTTCTTCTTAAAGATGCAGTAATATCATAATCAGCAAAGGGGTAACACCCGATGCGATTTCTCCCTCCTAAAACACACACAACACACACCAAGAAACCCCACCGAAAGGTGGGGTTTCTTGGTGTTTCTTTGTCAGGTGAGCTGTGCGAAAATAGGCGCGGCGAGCACCGTCAGCAGGCCCGTCACCACGATAGCCAGACTGCTGGCGGCGCCCTGTACCTCGCCCATCTCCACAGCCCTGGAAGTCCCCGCCGCATGGGAGGAGGTGCCAATTGCGAGGCCTTGGCTCAGCTTTTCCGTAACGCCAAACCATTTCAGCAGGGAAGGGGCCGCCACGGCCCCGAACAGCCCCGTCAGCATAATGGTAGCCATGGTAATTGCGGGGAAGCCTCCCAGTTCCTCGCTGAGGCCCTTGCCGATGGCCGTAGTGATGGATTTAGGCAGCAGGGAGATATAGGCTGCCCCCTCCATGCGGAACAAGGCCAGCATCAGTACGCATCCCAGCATATGCGCGGCCACGCCCGCCGCACACCCGGCCAGGACTGCGCCTGCGTTTTTCCGCAAGAGTTCGAACTGCTTGTACAGGGGGATTGCCAGGCAAATTGTGGCGGGGGTAAGGAAAAATTCCAGGATGTTCCCGCCGTTATCATAAAACACCTGGTAATCGGTCCCCGTAGCCAACAGCAGCCCGCCGCAGGCCAGCGTAGCGAACAGCAGAGGGTTGCAGATTTCTTTTCCGCTCCGTTTATTGATGGCTCTGGCCAGTTGGTAGCTCCCGGCCGCCAGGAACAGCCCGAAGCAGGAGCAGGCCGCGAATATTTCACTCATGTCCCTTCCTCCTCCGGATAAGGGCCTGTGAAACCCGCCCTGTGACCAGCATCACAACGGAAGTTCCCACAAACCCCATAATCAGCACCGGCAGCAGCATAGTTTGCAGCGTATCCAGCACCGTCAAAAAACTGACCGACGCGGGGACCAGCAGCAGGGGCATACATTCCAGCAGCAGCCCGCCCACATGCTCGACCTGCTCCAGCTTCAAGACGCCGCTTTTGAGCAGGATAAACAGCAAAACCAATCCGTAAATACTGGCCGGGATAGGCAGCGGCAGGAAAAACTTCAGAATTTCCGCCAAAAAAGTGACCGCCGCAATGATGACGGCTTCATGTAAATACTTCATATTGCATCAACCACACTGAAAGAATTTTCGGATTTCATCCCCGCTGGCCCTGACGCTGCCTTGGACGAACGCCGGCTTGCCGCCGCCGCGGCCATTGAGCGAGGCGTTCAGTTCCTTGACAAACCCCCGCAGGTCTCCGCCATCCAGGGCGACGGCGTACTGATAAGCGCCGTCTTCCCCGGCAAACACCGCGCACCGCCCGCCGCAGGTTTCTTTGACGGCGCCGCACAGCTTCCGCAGGGAATCGCCGTCCATAGGGCCTTCGACCAGCAGAACGTCGCCTTTTCCGGCCAACTGCGCCGCTTTCCCGGCGAAATCCCGTTCCTCCAATTGGGATACCCGGCCCTTCAGCAGGTAGGCTTCCTTTTGCAGCCGCTCCACGGCAAGGGCGGTTTCCCCCGGCTTGGCGGAAAGAAGCTGGGAGACCCTGGCATTCTGCCCCGCAATTTGATTGACCCATTGCAGGGCGCGGCTTCCCGCCGCCATTTCGATCCGGACGCCCTCCCGGAATTTCTGGCAGGAAATCAGCTTCACCATGCCCACCTGGCCGCTTGACTTGACGTGGGTGCCGCAGCAGGCGCAGCAGTCGGCCCCAGGCCAGCTTACGATCCGCACCTGTCCCGACAGCGCCTTTTTGCTCCGGTATTCCAGCTTTTCCAGCGCAGCGGGGGAGGGGAACTCCACTTGAATAGGATGGTCCTCCCAGATATATCTATTCGCCAACTTTTCCACAAAAGAGACGTCCTCTGTGGATAACGCCGCGTTAAAGTCGATGGTCACCAGCTCATGCCCGATATGGAACCCCACATTATCGCACCCAAATTTTCCGCACAAAATCCCGCTGACAATGTGCTCTCCGCTGTGCTGCTGCATAAAATCGAACCTTCTGTCCCAGTCAATCCGGCCAACTACCGTCTTGCCAACCTCCACCGGCCCATCGCAGAAGTGCAGGACTTTTCCACAATTTTCACGTACATCGTGGACAACCCGTCCATCCAGCGTCCCGTGGTCTGCCGGCTGTCCGCCGCCCTCGGGATAAAAGGCGGTCTGGTCCAGCACGACCGCCCATCCATCCTTTTCCTCCGTGCATTCCAGGACAGTCCCCTGGAACTGCGTTAAAAACGCATCCTGATAAAAAAGCTTTTCCGTCATAGCAATCCTTTCCTATTACAGCGGGAGCAGCCCCGCCCACACCAGCCTAACAGCGGCCCACCCCAGGGCATAAGAAGAAGCGTTGGCGGCAATCCCATACCAAAACGCCTTTCGCATAGAGCAGCCCCGGAATTTGTATTGGTAGATATTGGCCTCCACCGCCGCAATCAGCAATTCCACCGGAATCATGAACAGCAAGGCAAAGGGCATCGTATCAGCAAAACCCCTCTGCACCAGCGCCGTAGCCAGGAACCACGACAGCGCCCCTTGGGTCGCCAGGTTGACAAGGAGGAATACCAGCCAATTTCTCTTGGAGGACAGCCCAAAGGCCAGCAGCACCAGCCCTTCCACCACCAACGTAGGAATCAGCGTAGCCAAAAGCTGCCGCACCAGGGCAATCCACTTTGGCGGCATTTTTGCCGTCCCCGCCTCCCAGTCCACGGTAACGAGGGAGTGCATAACCTCCCGTTCCAACGGCTCTGATATCCAGTTCTCCCCGGATTCCGTGACCATCAGGATACGGAACACCCTTGGCGTATCCATCCCATGAAAGGTGTGGACGCCATTTACGCCAACGATGTCGCCGTCGTAGTGGTCCCCCATAGCCGACAGCGCACACGGCCGCCATCCCGGCGGCGCCGCTGCCGCCATAGCGCCCAGCAGCGCTTGGTTCAATCCTTCCGGCGGATTGCCCGTCCTTCCGCCGCCGGCCTGTTCCAGCAAGTCCAGATAATAGGCCTCCCCCGGCCCATTGATCACCTTAACATCCACCCGGTAGTCCGGCGGCGCGGAGTTTGCCAGCGCCGTCCCCGCAAGCAGGAGGGCGGCCATGCAGAACAGGAGGAAGCTTCTTCCGAGCCGTTTCATCCTTCTTCCATTCATGTAAAATCCTCCAATGCCCCCGCCGGAAAAACCAGCGGGGGCAAAAGCGTTTACTCGTCTTCCTTTTCCGTCACCACAATATGCAGCTCATCCAACTGCTTCTGTTCCACGAAGGAGGGCGCGTCCATCATCAAATCCTGGGCGTTTTTGTTCATGGGGAAGGGGATAATCTCCCGGATCGAATCCTCTCCGGCCAACAGCATCACCATCCGGTCTACGCCCGGCGCGATGCCCGCGTGGGGGGGCGCACCGTAGCAGAAGGCGTTATACATAGCGGGGAACTTGGCCTTCACATCCTCCTCGCCCAGCCGGACCATCTGGAAGGCCTTAATCATGATTTCCGGGTCATGGTTCCGCACAGCGCCGGAGCTGAGCTCCACGCCGTTGCAGACCAGGTCGTACTGGAAAGCGGTAATCGTCAGGGGGTCCACCTCGCCCCGGATTGCCTTTTCCAAAACCTCAGCGCCGCCGTTAGGCATAGAGAAGGGGTTGTGGCAGAATTCCAGTTCTCCGGATTCCTCCCCGATTTCATACATGGGGAAATCCACAATCCAGCAGAAGGCGTACTGCTCCTTGTTAAAGTGGTTGGGGCAAAGCGCACCCAGCTTATTGCGCAGTACGCCGGCAGTTTTCTGGGCCGCGCCCTTCTTCCCGGCGGTGAGGCCTACGAAGCAGTTAGGCGTCAGCCCCAGCTTTTCCACCACGGCATCCTTATGCTCCGCCACAAACTTGGCAATACCGCCCACGATTTCGCCCTTTTCATCCAGCCGGAACCAGTAAGCCTTTTCCCCGGCCTGGACCTCCACATCGGCGCAGAGCTTGTCGATCTGCTTCCGGGTGGCGGAAAAATCGCTGGCCACAATAGCCTTGACGGTGTTCCCCTCAAAGGGTCCGAACCCGCAGCCGCCCAGCACTTCGGTAGCGTCCTGGACGGTCAGGTCGATACGCAGGTCCGGCTTATCGGAGCCGTAGGTCTCCATGGCCTCCCGGAAGCCGATCCGCCGGAAGGGCGCGGAGGAAGCGGTGTTATAAACGCCATACTTGGCAAAGATAGGGGGCAGCACGTCCTCCAGCACGGCGAACACATCGTCCTGGGTAGCGAAGCTCATTTCCATATCCAGCTGGTAGAACTCGCCGGGGGAGCGGTCGCCCCGCGCGTCCTCGTCCCGGAAGCAGGGAGCGATTTGGAAGTACCGGTCAAACCCGGACGCCATCAAAAGCTGCTTGAACTGCTGGGGCGCCTGGGGCAGGGCGTAGAACTTCCCGGGATGCTTCCGGGCAGGCACCAGGTAGTCTCTGGCCCCCTCCGGGGAAGAAGCGGTCAGGATAGGCGTGGTAATTTCCAAAAAGCCATGTTCTGTCATAGCGGCCCGCAGGGAAGAGACCACATTGCACCGCAGGATAATATTCTTTTTTACCTCCGGGTTGCGTAAATCGAGGTATCTGTATTTCAGCCGCAGGGTCTCGTCAGCATCCCTGCTCCGGTTTACCTGGAAGGGCAGTTCATTGTACCGGCATTTCCCCAGCACCTCGATTTTCTCCGGCAGGACTTCGATTTCCCCGGTGGGCAGGTTTTTATTTTTACTGCTCCGTTCCCGGACGGCGCCTTCCACAGAGATGACGGTTTCTTTATTCAGCCCATGGACGATGTTCATCATTTCTTCCGTCTCAACGACGATCTGGGTCGTTCCATAGAAGTCCCTGAGGATTACGAAGCCCAGATTTTGCCCAACTTCCCGGAGGTTCTCCATCCAGCCGGATAGCTTTACTTTTTCCCCCACATGCTCCAACCGGAGTTCATTGCAGGTATGGGTCCTGTTTTGCGTCATTTTTTCATTTCCTTTCTGTATAGATAAAGTTCAAAAGTACTAATTGTATATATTCTCCACGCCAGCCAGGGTTCTGCCTGCCGCATGCGGCGCGGCCTGCGGGCTGGTGGGAGGCGGGGCGTTTAGTGGGTCTGCCAGCCGTATGCCTGTGCAAAGGCCAATAGTTTTTCTGATATTTCCGGGTCATCGGCTTGGATAATCAACCCGTCAATTGTTGCTGTCCGTCCCTTGTAATACCCTATAAAGTTGGAATCATCGTTAAGCGCCACGACGAGGGTAATGAAGGTATTCCCATCTCCCGGAATACCGTTAAAGGCCGCCGGTGGCAGAAAGCTTTGCAGTGACGCCCGGTATTTGCAGCTTGTTAAAATCTTTTTTAATTCTGCTGCCGTATTTTCCCGTCCCTCATAGTTGTCCATCTGCCAGGTTTCCTGGTATGGCTTACCATTTTCCACTGTCATAGGGGGGCTGGCAAGCATGCTGTAATTCTTGATTTCCCCGTCCCCAACCAACTCCTCAAACCCTCTGGGCCGTGTATACCACAAGCAGAAAACCAAAACCGCCGCCAAAACACCCAGCGCAATTTTCCATTTTTTCGCCATACCGTGCTCCTTTCAGCGGGGCAGGGGCGGCCTCACCCCAGGATGACCTTCCCCTGGCCCATCGCGTCCAAGCCCTTTTGGACTCTGGCCAAGGTCTCCTCGAATCCCAGCTTTGTCTGCTCGCCGGACTGCATATCCTTGCAGGCCACCACGCCGTCCCGAATTTCATCCTCGCCCAGGAACACCACGAAGGGCGCCCCGATTTTATCGGCATAGCTCATCTTCGCCTTAAATTTTTTCTGTTCCGCGTAAAGCTGCACCCGGATGCCTCTGCTTCTGAATTTCGTCGCCAGTTCCACGGCAGGGGAGAGGTCGTCCGTCATAGGGATAAGGAGCACATCCGCCGGGGCGGCGTTAAGCTGTTCATTGAGCATTTTCTGTTCATGCAACACGTAAAATAGCCTGGTCAGCCCAATGGAAATTCCGACTCCCGGAAGTACTTTATCCGTATAATATTCCGCCAAGTTATCATATCTGCCGCCGGAGCAGATGGAACCGATCTCCGGATGCTCCAGCATAAGCGTCTCATAGACGGTGCCGGTGTAGTAGTCCAACCCTCTGGCGATGGTCAGATCCACTTTAAAGTTCTCTTCCGGCATTCCGAAAGCGGCCAAATACCGGACCACGGCGGCCAATTCATCCGCCCCGGCGTCGAATAATTCGTGCTTTCCCCGGTAGGCGTCCAGGGCGGCCAGAACCTCCTGGTTTCCGCCCTTAATAGCGATGAACTTCAAAATATCCACCGCCTGCCCGTCTGTGAGGCCCAGTTCGCCGGTGAGCAGTTCCCGGACCTTATCCGCGCCGATTTTCTCCAGCTTGTCCACGGTCCGCATAATATCCCCGGCCTTTTCCTGGAGCCCCAGCATAGCGTAGAAGCCGTTCAGGATTTTCCGGTTGTTGACGCGGATCTGGAATTTCCGCAGCCCCAGCCGGGAAAAGACTTGATAGATGATGGCCGGGATTTCGGCCTCATTGGAAATATCCAGTTTTCCGTCGCCGATGACGTCAATGTCGGCCTGGTAGAATTCCCTGAACCGCCCTCTCTGCGCGCGCTCGCCGCGGTAGACCTTTCCGATTTGGAACCGCCGGAAGGGGAAGGCCAGTTCCCCGTAGTGCAGGGCCACATATTTCGCCAGGGGGACGGTCAGGTCGAACCGCAGGCTCAAATCGCTGTCGCCCTTTGTAAAGCGGTAGATTTGCTTTTCTGTCTCCCCGCCTCCCTTAGCCAGCAGGACTTCACTTGCCTCGATCAGGGGCGTATCCAAGGGCGTGAAGCCATAGAGGCTGTAGGTTTCCCGGAGGGTCTGCATGATTTTTTCCATCAACACCTGCTGTTTTGGCAAAAGCTCCATAAACCCGGAGAGGGTGCGCGGCTGCATTTTCATAGTGGTAAAATCTCCTTCCAAAAATCAACAAATCAAAAGAAAGGCCCTGCGCGTCGGCAAGGGAGCAGGGCATAGGGTTTGTGTACCCCATAAAGAGCAATGCTCCCGTCCCCTGTCCAAGCGGGACGAGAGCATGACAAAAAGTCATACCATCGTGGCGGAAACTGGGGGTATTATACGCAGTTTCCGGGGAAAAGTCAACTACATACGGTTATACTTCTGCTTTGGATTGACAATGTTCCTCCAATCCAAATCACCCCGGTCCATACCCAGCACCAGCATCTCAGCGGTAGCCACATTGGAAGCAAACGGAATATTGTTCTGATCACAGAGCCGGGAGATGTAGAGCAGCTCCTTCTCCATGGACGAATCATTGGGGTCAACGAAAAACAGGACCATATCCATCTCGTTGTAGGCAATCCGCGCGCCAATCTGCTGGCTCCCGCCATGCTGGCAGGTGAGGAACCGGTGGACATGGAGTCCGGTGGCTTCCATTACCATCTGTCCGGTGGTGCTGGTAGCGCAGAGGTTATGCCGGGACAAGATTCCCGCGTAAGCTGTGCAGAACTGGACCATCAGGTCTTTTTTGTTGTCATGGGACATAAGAGCAATATACATGCGTCTCCCTTCCTTTCTCCGCTGCCTTTATGTCTATCTACTAGCCTTAAAGGTACAGGCAGTATTATTTCGTAGTAGAAATACAAAGCATAATCAGTTGTTAGCGAATTTTCATAAGTGCAGCCTTCCGCCCATCTATCCTCTTGGCGATATTGCGGAAAGCGCGGGCGGCATAATTATTGTTGGTATTCAGCAGGGCCTCGCCCCGCCCGGCGTATAGCGGCATGGTTTCATCCTCAGGGATTACCCCCAGCAGGGGAAGCCCCGCGCTGTCGATTGCGTCGTCAATGGTCTGGTGGAGGGATTTCAGCAGCTTTTGCCTGCACCGGTTCACCACCAGATGCACCTGCCCCCGCCCCAGCCAGTTCAGTTCCATCACCGTCCGCTGGGCGTCCCGGAGGCTGCTTGCCTCCGTAGTAGTCACTACCACCGCCCGTCCGGCCCCGGCCAGCGCCAGTTGGAACCCGCTGCCAAGCCCTGCCGGCGCGTCTACAAGACAGTAATCGAATTTCGCCCGGATTTCCGGGAACAGCCGCCGGAAGGCTTCCCGGTCCACATCCTGCGCCCCCATCCGAGTAGGGGCGGTGAGCAGGAACAGGTTTTTTTGCGTTGGATGCTGGACCGCGGCCTCCTGAAGGGAGCAGCGTCCATACATCACGTCGGTAAAGTCCATCATGGCCCTGTCGGTCATGACCAAGGCGATATCCAAATTCCGCAGCCCCACGTCGCAGTCCAAGCACAGGGTAGCGCGTCCCATCTGGGCCAGCGCCATCCCCACGTTGGCGGTAAACGAAGTTTTCCCTGTGCCGCCCTTACCGGACACGACGGCAATCACTTGACCCAAAACACCACCTCCTGCAACCTGCGCGAAAACGCGCTTGCCCCGGACAAGCCGCTACAGCGGCGATTTCTTAATCAACGCAAACCGTCTGGGGTATTTCCCCGGACAGCTTTTGACTTTTTCTATACAGACCACCCGATGGACTACCTGGGTTCCGGGGATCTGGTAATCCCTGACCCAGGCCGTCCGGCCTCCCAGGATATGGACGGCGTTTTCCGCCCCTTGGATTTCCTCCTGGCTGTGGCTGGACTTCATGGCCAGCATCCGTCCGCCTACCTTCACCAGCGGCAGGCACAGTTCGCACAGCACTGGGAGGGAAGCCACTGCACGGCTGACGGCAATATCGAATTGTTCCCGCTGTTCTGCTGCGAACTCCTCGGCCCTGGCGTGGACGCATACGGCGTTTTCCAGCCCCAGCATCCCGCAGGCCTCTCGCAGGAAGTCCACTCGTTTTCCCAAGCTGTCCAGCAGCGTGACGCTGCGTCCCGGCCGCGCAATAGCCAGCGGCACCCCTGGAAATCCTGCGCCGCAGCCCACGTCCACCACGGACTCGTCCTCCAACCCGGCCACGAAAGCTAAGGCCAGGCTGTCCAGCAGGTGCAGCGCGGCGAACTCCTCCGGCCCGGTAATGGCGGTCAGGTTCATCACCTGGTTTCGTTCCAGCACCAGACCGGCAAACCGCTCCAGCGGGGGGAGGATGGCCAAGTCGAAGCCAAGGGCCGGCAGGCCCCGTTCCAGCGTTTCCCTCATGGTTTATTTTTCAGCAGGTCTCGAATTTCCGTTAACAGCTTTTCTTCGTTGGAAGGCGTGGGAGGGGAGGGGGGAGGGGCTTCTTCTTTCTTCCTGGCAATCCGGTTCACGGCTTTGACCAAGCAGAACACCACGAAGGCCATAATGACAAAGTTCAGCACGGCCTGGATAAAATTCCCGTACATGATGACGGCGTCCCCGATGGTGAAGCTCAGGTCTGCGAAACTGGCCTGGCTGACAAAGATACCAATAACCGGCATCAAGATATCATTAATCAGCGAAGTAGTAATAGAACTGAACGCGCCGCCGACGATCACGCCTACGGCCAAGTCCATTACATTCCCCCGCATAGCGAAGTCTTTAAATTCCTGCAAAAATTTTTTCATTTCCAGGCTCCTTGCTTTTTAGTAAAGGAAAGCCCCAGGGGCGGGGCGTTCTGCCCCTGGGGCCGTCTGCGGTTCTCAGGCTTCCGGCTCCGCCGTCCCGGCAATCTTCTCCGCCTCAGATTCAGCGGCTTCTGCCGTCTCGACAATTTTTTCCATCTCCTGTTCAGCGGCTTCCGCCATCCCGGCAACCTTTTCAGCCGCGCACTCAGTGGCCTCCGCAGCTTCAATAATCTTTTCAACCTCGCGTCCGGCCGCTTCCCCGTCCACGACGGGGACGGTTTCTTCCCCATTTTCGTCGGTCTTGGCGACATTGTACTCAATGCTGATTTCGTCGCTGAAGAGATGCGGCTCATCGCCTTTTTCCATCTTTTCCATCATCTTTGCGGTCAAGGTGCCTTCGCCCAGGTTGATGCCGAATTTCCGGCCTTTTCCCTCTTCCTGGCTGGGGGCGCTGGTGATGCGCCACAGGAGGGCCTGATAGCTGTTTTCACCAGTTTCCTCATTCTTTTCCACCTTGTAGGGCGTCAGGCCAGCGGCCAAAGCGGCGAACCCAAGGACTTTCCAAAAGTTTTTCATATCATGCTCTCCTTTATAAAATATTGTGAGTAGGATTCTTTTTCTCCGCGGAAAAAGAACTAAAAAGGCCAAATCAATTGCCCGGTTTTACATCTGCGGCCTATTAACGTTTAGGCGTGATGACCGCAGCGCCGCCCATATAGGGCCGCAGGGCTTCCGGGATTCGTACACTGCCATCGGCCTGCAAGTTGTTTTCCAGGAAGGCGATGAGCATCCGGGGCGGGGCGACGACGGTATTGTTCAGGGTGTGGGGCAGGTAGTTTTTGCCGTCCCCGCCCTTGATGCGGATTTTCAGCCGCCGTGCCTGGGCGTCGCCCATGTTTGTGCAGGAGCAAACCTCAAAATACTTTTTCTGCCTGGGGCTCCAAGCCTCGATATCGCAGCTTTTGACCTTCAAATCCGCCAGGTCGCCGGAGCAGCATTCCAACTGCCGGACGGGGATATCCAGGCTTCTAAACAGCTCCACGCTGAACCGCCACATTTTCTCATACCAATCCATAGATTCCCCGGGCTTACAGACCACAATCATTTCCTGCTTTTCGAACTGATGGATGCGGTACACGCCCCGTTCCTCCAAGCCGTGGGCGCCCTTTTCCTTCCGGAAGCAGGGGGAGTAGGAAGTCAATGTCTGGGGCAGGGCGTCCTCCGGCAAGATCTGGTCAATAAACCGCCCGATCATAGAGTGTTCGCTGGTGCCAATCAGATAGAGTTCTTCCCCCTCTATTTTATACATCATGGCGTCCATTTCTGTCTGGCTCATGACGCCCTCAACCACATTTCTGCGGATCATAAAAGGCGGGATGCAGTAGGTAAAGCCCTTTCCAATCATAAAATCCCTGGCATAAGCCAACACGCCCTCATGGAGCCTGGCGATATCGCCTACCAGGTAATAGAACCCATTTCCGGCAACCCGTCCGGCGGCGTCCATGTCAATGCCGTCGAAGCGCTCCATAATTTCGGTGTGGTAGGGGATGTCGAAGTCTGGAACTACCGGATCGCCAAACCGCTCCAACTCCACATTGGCGCTGTCATCCGGCCCGATGGGTACGGAAGGGTCGATGATATTGGGGATTACCATCAGGATATGGCGGATTTCCTCTTCTAATTCCCCTTCACGCTTTTCCAGGGCGGCCAGGCGCTCGGCGTTGGCTTTTACTTTGGCTTTGACGGCTTCCGCTTCTTCCAGCTTGGCGGGGTCTTTTTTAGCCTGGCCCATAAGCATGCCGACCTGTTTGCTGAGGGTGTTCCGCTGGGCGCGCAGCTCGCTGGCTTCCGTGATAGAGCGGCGGTTTTCTTCGTCCAGGGCAAGGACCTGCTCCACCAGGGGAAGCTTTTCGTCCTGGAATTTTTTCCGGATGTTTTCCTTTACTGTTTCGGGGTTTTCCCGGATGAATTTAATGTCTAACAAGGTTATAGAGACCTCCTTTGCGCCGCGAGACGCGCGGCATCGTTTTGCGGTCATACTTTTTCTTGAAAGAAAAAGTACCAAAAAGAACTTTTTGCCTCGAGACTCAGGTCACTGCTGGTCCCGGATTTCCGCCCGGTGACGGGGGCGGGTTCTTAGCCCAGGGTTTCAAGGGCTTCCAGCAGGTCGTTGAGGTCGTCCATGCTGTAATACTCGATTTCGATCTTGCCTTTTTTCTTGCCTTGGGAAATGTGGCACTGCCTGCCCAGCTTGGAGGAAAGGGAACGGGCGGCTTCTGCGGCGTAGTCCGGCTGTGTGGTTTTTGGTTCTTTGGGCTTCTCCGGGCCGTCCCCGGCTAGAAGCTTCCGCACCAATTGTTCCGTTTGGCGCACATTGAGCTTGTACTTGACAATATCGTCAACGGCTTTTTTCCGCATGGGAGGGGAGAGGGGCAATAAGGTTCTGGCGTGGCCGGCGGAAAGTTCGCCTTGTTCTACTAGGTGTTGGATGGATACGTTTAGTTCTAACAGACGTATGGCGTTGGCTACCGCGCTGCGGGAGCGGCCTACCCGTTCGGCGGCCTCCGCTTGGGTCATGCCGTAGGTGTCGGTGAGGACGCGGAAGCCTTCGGCTTCTTCAATCGGGTTCAGGTCCTCCCGCTGTAGGTTTTCGATCATGGCCAATTCCATAGCCTTCTGATCGTTTGCTTCGATGACGATGGCAGGCACTTCGTCCAGTCCCGCCATCCGCGCGGCCCGCCAGCGCCGTTCGCCGGCAATAATCTGGTAATATCCGCTGGACAGCTTGCGGACGGTCAAGGGCTGGATCAAGCCGTGCTGGCGGATGGAGTCCGCCAGTTCCGACAGCTTTTCCGCATCAAAATTTTTTCTTGGCTGGTTCTGATAACTCTCAATTTGGGAAATGGGCAGGGTGGAGGAGGGCGTCGAAAAATCGGCGGAAAAATCCTCACCCAACAGCGCGCTAAGGCCCTTACCCATACCTTTTTCTTTTGCCAAAGCAAAGCCCTCCTACTCTATCAAATATCATCATTTTTGGTTCTTGCGCAAAAACTCCTGTGCCAGGGCGGCATAGGCTTCGGCCCCCCGGCTGGTCCGGTCGTAGGCGTTGATGGGTTTCCCATGGCTGGGCGCTTCGCTGAGCCGGACGTTCCTGGGGATGACGGTGGAGTACACCTTTCCCGGGAAGAAGCGCTTGACCTCCTCCGCCACCTGCAAGGCCAAATTGGTTCTGCTGTCGTACATTGTCAGCAATACGCCCTCCAGTTCCAATTGGGGATTCAAGCCCTTCCGGACTGCCCGGATAGTATACATCAGGTCGCTGAGGCCTTCCAGGGCAAAATATTCGCTCTGCACCGGCACCAGTGCGCTGTCGGCAGCGCACAATCCATTCAGCGTCAGCAGCTCCAGGGAGGGGGGGCAGTCAACGAATATGTAATCGTAATGCGGCGACAGCTTTTCCAGGGCCTTGCGCAATAGATGCTCCCGGTCCTGGATGGAGACCATCTCCACGCCCGCGCCTGCCAGGCCCTTGGAGGAGGGGAGCACGTCGCCGTATTTGGTGGGGACGACCCGTTTTTCCGGCGCAATGTCATTGAGGAGCACGTCGTAAATTCCCAGGGACAGGGATTTGTCTACGCCCATGCCGGATGTGGCGTTGGCCTGGGGGTCGAAGTCGCAGAGGAGCACCCTCTGGCCCATTTCCTTCAAGGCGGCGGTCAGACTGACGCAGGTGGTGGTTTTGCCCACGCCGCCCTTTTGATTTACAATGGTAATGATTTTACCCACAAGGCACCTCCGGGAAAGGGCGCGCCGCCCATTATTGTTAAGGGATATAGTGTAGTATATCACAATCCGGCAACATTTCAACAGGAAAAGGGAAAATTTTTCTTATATTTCAAAATTATTTTTTGGAGCCGCAATGGAATGGAGATTACGGAGGGCGGCTGTAAAATGTTTCATGTGAAACAATTCCTTTTTCATTTTTGCCGCTAACAAGAGGGGGCGTTCTCCCCTCCGCTATGTTGCCGCTAAAAAAATGTTTCACGTGAAACACTTGGCCTTTCGGGATGGGCCGGTGTTTCACGTGAAACATGTTCCATATGCTGCGGGTTCAGGCGACCGGCTCTACTTTGCCGGTGGCGTGGATGTCGCGGATTAATTTGCGGGGACACTTCTCTACACAGAAGCCGCAGGAAGTGCATTTGGTGTAGTCAATGGCCGCATGGTTATCCGTGACCGTAATTGCCCCGGCGGGGCAGTTCTTTTCGCAGAGACGGCAGCCAATACAGCTTACGGTGCAAAGGCTCTTTGCGGCCGGGCCTTTGTCCCTGTTGCCGCAGGGAACCATAATGTCCGAGGCGTAGGGAACGTCGGTAATCACGCCGCGGGGGCAGGCCTTCGCACACTGCATGCAGTGGGTGCATTTGTTTTGATCGACAATAGCCGCACCATACTCGTTGATGTGGATAGCGTCGAACTTGCAGGCGCGGACGCAGGTGCCAAGGCCCAGGCAGCCATAGGCGCAGTCCAATGGGCCGTTGCCCGCAACCTTCATGGCGGCGACGCAGTCGTCAATCCCCACATATTTGCGGAACTTGTGGCTGGCGCGGCTTCCGCCGGAACACCGGACGAAGGCGACGCGCCGTTCCTGGGCCTTGACCTCGACGCCCATGACCGCCGCGATGCGGCTGGTTTGCAGGCCGGAACAGCTTGGACAGGCGTTGACCGGGGCTTTCTTCGCCAGAATCGCGGCGGCGCATCCGGCACAGCCGGGATAGCCGCATCCGCCGCAGTTGGCGCCTGGCAGGCAGTCTAAAATCAACGCCAGCTTGGGGTCGCTTTTAACCGCAAAGACCTTGGACGCAATTGCCAGAACCAGGCCAAAGACGCCGCCTAAAATGCCCAAAATCAGTACTGCATAGAAAATATTCATTCTTTCCTCCTATTTGCTGGCATTACCAGGGAATCTTAAGGCCTGAAAAACCCATGAAGCACAGCGCCATCAATCCCGCCGTCACCAATGCGATGGGGAAGCCCTTGAATGCTTTCGGCGGGTCGGAAAATTCCAGGCGCTCGCGGATGCTGCTGAACAGGACGATTGCCAACAGGAAGCCTATGCCCCCCGTGACGCCGTAGACCACCGATTCTATAAAATTGTAGTCGTTTTGGACGTTTAAGAGGACTACGCCCAGCACGGCGCAGTTGGTGGTAATGAGAGGGAGGTATACGCCCAGGGCTTCATAGAGGGTTGGCACAGCCTTTTTGAGAAACATTTCTACAAGCTGCACCAGCGCCGCAATGACCAGGATAAAGGCGACCGTGCGCATGTATTGCAGCTCCAATGCGTCCAGCAGCAGGCTTACCGGATAGCAGAGGGCGGAGGCGAGACCCATGACAAATATTACCGCGAAGCCCATGCCAATGGAGGTGTCCATTTTCTTGCTTACGCCCATGAAGGGGCAGATGCCAAGGAACTGCACCAGAATGAAGTTGTTGATTAAGACCGCTCCCAGCGCGATGTCCAGTAAAATTCTCCAATCCATCCGTTACTTACCTCCCTTGGCTTTGCTCTGCACCCACTGCATGAACGCAATCAGACAGCCCAGCGTCAAGAAGCCGCCTACGGGAAGGGCCAGCATGCTGGCCGCGTATTCCGTGGGGAAAACCTGGGCGCCGTTTAATGTGCCTGAGCCTAACAGTTCGCGGATGGCGCTCATGACGATCAGAACCATCGTATAGCCTAAGCCCTGGCAAATGCCGTCAATGGCGGCGGGGAGGGGCTTGCTCTTGCTGGCAAAGGACTCCGCCCGGGCCAGGATGATGCAGTTGACCACAATCAGGGGGATGAAAACACCTAAGCTCTCCGCAATGTCCGGGAAAAAGGCTTGCAGGAGCAGGTCAACCATGGTGACGAAGCCCGCAATGACGACGATGTAAGCCGCAATACGGACCTGCTCAGGGATAATCTTGCGCAGAAGGGAAATGAAAATGTTTGATAAGGTCAGGATCACCGTAACCGACAGGCCCATGCCAATGCCGTTGGATACCGTCGTGGTGATAGCCAGGGTGGAACACATGCCTAAGAGCTGAACCAAAACCGGGTTCTGGGTTAGAAGCCCTTCCTTGATCTGTTTGCCAATATTCATACCATACCTCCCTTATGGCGTAACGCCTATGGCCGCCAAGGCGGCGTTGACGCCGGCAGCTACGCCGCGAGAACTTACAGTGGCGCCGGATACGCCGTCAAACCGGTTGGCCCCTCCGTTGACCGTAATCTCGCCGGCTTCAAGGCTCATGCCGGTAAAGCGGTCCAAAACGGCCTGGTCGCCAACAACCTTGGTGCCGATATTGGGGGTCTCGCTGTGCTTGACGATGGATACGCCGGTGACCTTGCCCTCTGAATCAATGCCCACCATCATCTCAATAGGTCCCTGGGAACCGGCGGCGGAGGTTTCCACCACCCAGCCGGTATCCTTGCCGTCAGAGACCGCTTGGTAAATGGCCGTTACATTGGCTGCGGTGAAGTCCAGCGGTTCGTAGCTGTCCGCAGGGAGCACCTGGGACATGGCGGCGCGGATCTTCTCCGCCTGGATGGCGTCGATGCGGGGCTTGGTTACTTGGTTGACAATGCCTAAAAGCAGTGCAACTGCAAGGCAGACGCCCAGAAGCACACCGGTGATGCGGAGGACGTATGGAGGGTCTATATCCGGCTTCGGCCTGCCGGGGGTTCGGGATGCTTTTTCTGCCATCATTTCTTCAGGGCCTCCTTTTTGGGGGATTGCCGGGGCTTCCGCCTGCGCTCCGCCTTAGCTTTGACTACGCCGAAACGGTGGGGCTTGATGCTCTTGTCAATCAGCCAGACCGTCAGGTTCATGAAAAGAATCGCGTAGCAGACGCCCTCGTTGTAGGAGCCAAAGTAGCGGATAAATACGGTGATAAGGCCGCAGCCAATGCCGAAAATCGCTTGGCCCAAGTGGCTCACCGGGCTGGTGACGTAGTCCGTCGCCATGAAAAACGCGCCGAGGAGAAGGCCGCCGCCTAAAAGGTTATAGAGCATCCACTGGAGCGGGTCATTGCCGCGGGGGAAGAGGAAGGTCAAAAGGGCTACCGTGCCGATGTAGCTGACGGGAATGTACCAGGTGATGACCTTGCGCCAAATCAGGAACAACCCGCCGAGAATCAGCAGGAGGGCGCTGACTTCCCCCATGGAGCCGCCGGTGAGGCCTACAAACATCTTGGGGATGTCGTACATCTGTTGCAGGCCGGACAGGTTGCCCTCGTGAAGGAAGGACATGGGCGTGGGGTAGGTGGCCGCGTCAAAGGACCCCCAGGCGGGGATCGTGCTGCGGGGGCCTACCCAGGTGGTCATCTCCCCGGCCCAGGAGAGCATGAAGGCGCGGGCAGCCAGGGCGGGGTTCAGGAAGTTTTTTCCTACGCCGCCAAATAGCTGCTTGACAACTACTATGGCGAAAAAGTCGCCAATCAGAAGAATCCAATAGGGAATGGTGACCGGGCAGACAAAGGCAATCAGTACGCCCGTCACCGCCGCGCTCAGGTCGCCCAGGGTGTTGCCCTTCTTCATCATCAAGCGGTAAAGCAGCTCAAACAGGCAGCAGCCTGCAACGCTTACCGCCGCCGTGGACAGGGCGCGGGGACCAAAGTTGTACACCGCGAAGGCCAGGGGCAGAACCATGGCAATCAGGACCTCGCCCATGATGTGGCCGGCGCCGTCCCTGGTGCGGATGTGGGGGGAGGAGGAGCCTATGAGGTTTAAGTCTTTGTAGTCCATGGGTTAATCCTCCTTCTTATCTGACGCTGCCCGGGCTGCTTCCGCTGCGGCCTTGGCGGCGGCTTTCGCGTTGTTGATCTTCTGCTTGCCCGCCTGGAAGGCCTGCACCAGATGGAGACGGCCCGGGCAGATGTAGGTACACGCGCCGCACTCGATGCAGTCCGGAAGATGGGCCGCTTCCAGCTCCGGAAGCATCCCGGCTTGCTCGTACTGGTACATGAATACCGGCTGAAGGTGCATGGGGCAGACCGATATGCACTTGCCGCAGCGGATGCAGGCGGGATAGTCAACAGTGCGCTCCTCCTTATCCGCGAAGGCCAGAATGGCGTTGGTGCCTTTGCCTATGGGGGCCGCCATGTCGTACTGGCTGTGGCCCATCATGGGTCCTCCCATGAGGATTTTGAAGGTGCTCTGCTTGACGCCGCCGCAGGCATCCAGCAGGTCGCTGATGGGGGCGCCTATGGGGCAGTAGAGGTTTTTCGGCTCATGCACCCCGGAGCCGGAGACGGTGACGACGCGGTGGGTCACCGGCTTGCCCTCGTGGATGGCGCGGTAAATGGCCGTGGTGGTGACAATGTTGAACACCGCGCAGCCGATGGACGCCGGTAAAGCGCCGGGGGGGACCTGGCGGCCCGTGACGGATTGGCAGAGCTGCTTTTCCGCGCCCTGGGGGTAGCGGGTGCGCAGAACGTCTACAACCGCCGGGGCCTTCTCCTCCTCAATCTTCAGGCGCAGCATTTCCGCCGCGTTGGCTTTGTTGGCCTCTATGGCGATATGGACGCGGTCTACGCCGAATATGCGGGCCAGGAGCCTGACGCCGCCCAGGACCTCCTCAGGGTGCTCCAGGAGGATGCGGTGGTCGCTGGTGATATATGGTTCGCACTCGCAGGCGTTGACAATCACTGTATCCACCTTGCCCAGGCCAGAGCTGATCTTGACGTGGGTGGGGAAGGTGGCGCCGCCCATGCCTACAATGCCCGCTTCCTTGACCAGGGCGCTGATTTGCTCCGGGGTCAGGCCGTCGGGATTGCGGGGCGGGGCCAGGGCGGGGCAGGGGGTGTCGTTGAAGTCGTTTTCAATCACTACGCTCATCACCGGGACGCCGGAAAAGTGGATGCGCGGTTCTACTGCGGATACCGTGCCGGATATGCTGGCGTGGACCGGGGCGGAGATGAAGGCGGGGGCGTCCCCAACCTTCTGCCCGACCGTTACCTGATCCCCCACCGCTACGCAGGGCGTACAGGGCGCGCCAATGTGCAGGGACATGGGAATTACCACGCGGGCGGGTGGCGGCAGGGTTTCGATGGGCTTCTTATTGGTGGCGGCCTTCTGGTCGTTGGGATGGATGCCGCCGAAAAAAGCTTGTGGCATTAATTCACCTCATTTTCTGGTTTTTCCGCTTTTTGCAAGAGCCTGCGGCCCTGTTTTGCACGACCTTATCATACTCCCATTTGCCCCCCGTGTCCAGAAATTTTTCGTCGTTTCGACGGCTTTTTTCAGGGTTTTACCGGAAATTGGCAGGCTTGTTGTAGAAAGCGCAACAAAAACAGGGTATTTCAGCGGGTTGCTTTTCTTGGAAATTCATGGTATGATACTGCCACCGCGCCGGAAAGGGCGGGAGACTTTTCGCTTGGAGGGTGGAAATATGATAAATCGTGGGGCCGTGAAGGCCGAAGCCAAGGAAATTATGCGGGGCGCGCGGGTGCCGCCAATCCTGATGACGCTGGTGGTTATGGCAATCCTCTTTGTGTTGGAACGGGTCAGCGACCTGGTGCGGGGCGGGTCCCTGTTCTATTCTTATGGGATGGTGTGGCGGTACTATGACATCCTCGCCAGCGGGGACATCGGCGCGCTGGACCAGTTTATTGCCATGCTGCCGGAAAATACCGGCGGGGCCTTCTTCTTCTCCATTTTGGTTTCTTTGGTGGCGCTGGTGCTCAACGGCGGGTACTACATCTATTGCATGGGCATCCGGAGAGGGGCTGAGATGCCTTTTTCCACCCTGGCCGATGGGCTGGGCGTGGCAGGGAAGCTTATTTGGTGCGCTGTGCAGATGGGCGTGAAAATCTTTTTGTGGTCCATGCTGTTCTGGATTCCCGGCATCGTGGCCGCGTACCGCTACCGGTTCGCTTACTACAATATCCTGACCGACAGCTCCTTATCCGCCAGCGCCGCCATACGCCTGAGCTGCCAGCAGACCTATGGCATGAAAATGGAACTGTTTGTGCTGGATCTCAGCTTTATCGGATGGGCCATACTGGCAAGCTTGACGGCGGGGATTTTGAACGTGTGGCTGACGCCCTATATGACGCTGTGCGATATCGCCTATTTTGAAGAAGGCCAGCGGAGGGCCGGCAGAGACAGCTTCTGCGGCGGGGAGGAGCCTCCCCAGGCCGGAGATCCCTGGGGCAAGTTGTAAAAGCTTCCCATGTATGTAAAACCCCCGGCGGTGTGGCTGCACCGCCGGGGGTTCCTTCACGCTATTCTTTCAGCAAGCCCCGGCGCGTACGCCAGTCGGGAAGGATGGATTCAATACAGGCGTAAAATTCCTTGCCGTGGTTCTTGTGGCGGATGTGGGCCAGCTCATGGACAACCACGTAGTCAATGGCCGCCTCCGGATAGGCCATCAGACGCCAGGAGTAGCAGATGCGGTTTTTCGCGCTGCAACTGCCGAAGCGCTTTTCCGCGCCGGTGATGGTGACGCCCGTGGGGTGCAGGTTCATCAAATTGCCGTAATAGGCCGTTTTTGCGGGGAGAACCTCCTGGGCCTTGCGGATGAAATCGGCCCGCTCCGATGCCGATGGCTCGGGATGGGCCGCGCGGCGCTGGGCCTGGCGGGCTTGCTGGGCGGCAATCCAGTCCCGGTGGGCGGCGGCAAAGGCGTCGATGCGCTTTTGGGACAGGCCCATGGGGGCGCGGACCAATACCCGGCCGTCCCGGGATACCTCCAGGGCCAGCGTGCGGCGGGCGGAGCGGATCAGCTCGTAAGAGGGAGGGGTCACTGGATGTCACCCCGTTCCTTGAGGTGCTGGATGATCTCGTGGTACATGGATTCGTCAATGCGGTAATGGCGCAGGTAGACAAAGTAGCCCAGGGCGATGGATAGCAGGGGCAGGGCCATCATGGCGGACTTCATGATAAGAAGGCCTTGGGCGGTTACGTCCGCCGCCGACGCCGCGCGGTTGATGCCGGATAAAATCAGGGTGAGGGTCACTATGCCGGTGGCAACGGCGGCGCCCAGCTTGTTGATAAGGGGCTGGATGGAAAAGGTGATGGAGTCGTTGCGCTTGCCCAGCTTCCACTGGCCGTATTCAATAGTGTCCGCCAGGAACATCAGCATCAGGGTTTGAATGAAGGCCTGGCCTACGAACAGGAGGACGCCGGCGATGGCAATGGGAACCATGTGCATGGGGGCGAAAAAGAATACGGCGTAGCCCGCGGCTACCAGGACGGTGGCGGCGGTATAAAGAACCTTCCGGCTGAATTTGCGGGAGAACAGGGGAAAAACCGCCAGGGCCGCAAGCTGGCTAACGCCAAGGACGGCGGCAAAGACGGAATACATGGCCTCGTCGCCGTAGGCGTATTTGAAGTAATATGTGCCGAAGCTGGTGGTGGTGCAGTAGCCGGCCATGAAAAGCGCCATGCTTACCGTTGTCCACATGAGCTGGTCGTTGCCGAAGAGGACCTTTACCATATCCCGGAGGGAGGTGCTTTCCTCCTCCTTGAAGATGCGGGATTCCTTGACGCCGCATACGGTAATCATTTGAAAGCCTACCATCAGCAGACAGACGCCGGCGGCGGTGAACAGCCATGCCTTCGTACCGCTGCCCAGGGCTTCCGTCAATGCGCCCGTCAAGGGGATGATGCCTACGACCGCCGCGTACATGCCGATGTTGGCGCAGATGCGGGCGAAGGAACCCATGTCCTCACGCTGGCGCTGGTCTACGCTCAGGGCGGGAAGCTGCGTCCAGTAGGCGATGTCGTTGACGCCGTAAAAAATATCCCAGAGGATGTAGGCGGCGGCAAACACCGCGACGTAAGCCCCGCCTGCCAGGGGCAGGTCCGCAAACAGGAGCAGCATGCAGGCAGAACTGACAAGGGCGCCAATTACCATCCAGGGCTTGAACTTTCCCCAGCGGGTGCGGGTGTTGTCGATGATGATGCCTGTGATGGGGTCGTTGAAGGCGTCCAGGATGCGCAGGACGGTCAGTACGCCGCCTACAAGGGCTAACATGGCGTCGTCCAGGCGCTTTACTTCCGTCAGGTAGACCAGAAGAAACATGCTCTCCATCGTGTAGAACATGTCCCGGCCTATGGTGCCGAGGCCAAAACAGTATTTGTTTCTGCGGTTGGTGTTGGACATGGCGTCTCCTCTCTTTGTCCCCCAATCAGGCGGGACGGGTTACTGTGGGATCAGGATGACGGCTTCCCAGGGGGAGAGACGGCCGTCAAAATGGGCCTTGTTCCAATTGGAACGGAGAACCTGGCCCCGGTGGGATACGGAAGCGGGCTGGTCGCTGAAGTTCAGGACGACGGTCAGCTTTTCGCCGCCCAACACCCGCTGGTAAGCAAAGACTTGGGTTCCGGCCTCCAGGGGGACGAATTGGCCCCGGCGGAGGACTTCGCTGTCCCGGCGGAGACGGCTCAGATCCTTGTACCACCACCAGATGGAGTCCTTGTCCTTCTCCTGGCGGGATAAGTTGATTTGCTCGCTGTTTCTGTTGATGCCCAGCCAGGGGCGGGCGTCCGTGAAGCCCGCGCCGGGTCCCTCGTCCCACTGGAAGGGCGTACGGGCGTTGTCGCGGCTGGTGCGGCGGATCAGCTTCCAGCGGAGGCGCTGGGGGACGTGGAGGCGGCGAAGGACTTTCTCCACGTTTTTGCTCTCTACGTCGTTTAGCTGGCGCATCCGGTCGAAATCAAAGTTGACCATGCCGATCTCCTGGCCCTGGTAGATGAAGGGCGTACCCCGCAGGGTCAGAAGGAGAGTGGCGAGAAGCTTGCCGCTCTCCTTCCAGTAGGCCTCGCTGCCAAAACGGGGGATGGAACGGGGCTGGTCGTGGTTTTCCAGGTAGATCGTGTTCCAGTCAAGGGACGTCTGCCATTTGACCAGGCAGTCGAAAAAGACCTTGGGGCGGAATTTGCGCTTGAACCATTTGATAAAATATTGGTCGCATTCCATGTGCTCGAAGGAAAAGACCATGTTCAGCTCCCGGCGGGCCGGGGCGCAGAGGTCCTGGGCCTGGGAGGGGGTGACGAAAACGGTTTCGCCTACCGTTATGGCGTTGTACTCATCCAGGACTTCCCGGAGCTGGCGGAGGATTTCGTGGGTGCCTTCCAGGGATAAGTAGTGCTCGCTGCCGGTGAGGGCGAGACGCTTTTTGCCGTCCTCCAGGGTGTCCTTGTATAGAATATTGATGACGTCGCAGCGGAACCCGGCCACCCCCTTGCGCAGCCAGAAGCGGAGGATGTCCTTGACTTCCTCCAACACCGCCGGGTTGTGGTAGTTCAAATCCGCCTGGGTCTTGGCGAACAGATGCAGGTAATATTCGCAGCGCTGGGGGTCAAACTCCCAGCAGTCCTCTCCGAAAAAGCCCGTCCAATTGTTGGGCAGACCCCCGTCCGCCCTGCCGTGCTGCCAGTAGTAATAGTCCGCGTAGGGGCTGGTTTTGTCCCGGCTTTTCTGAAACCAGTAGTGCTCCGTGGAGGTGTGGTTAATGACCAAATCCATGATGACGCGGATGCCGCGGCGCTTTGCCTCCGCGATGAGGCGCTCCATGTCCGCCATGGTGCCGTATTCCGGGTTAATCTCACGGTAATCGCTGATGTCGTAGCCGTTGTCCGCGTTGGGGGATTTATAGACCGGGCTGAGCCAGAGGGCGTTGACGCCTAGCTGCTGGAGATGGTCCAGGCGGCTGATGATGCCGGGGATGTCCCCAATGCCGTCGCCGTTGGAGTCCTGGAAGCTGCGGGGATATATCTGGTAGATAATCGCGTCCTTCCACCACTCCATTAGGCCCTGCCCTCCCCGTTTTTATCGTAGGGGACGGCGCAGTATTCCTCGTACAGGGCTTCGCTGACGCCGCCTTCCGCAATGAGGCGGCGGTAAAACTCACCGCTGCGCTTCACCGTGCGCGCGCCGGTTTCGTGGTTGACGTGAACCAGGCCGAAACGGGCGGATACGCCCTCCGTCCATTCCCAGTTGTCGCAGAAGCACCAGTGGTAGTACCGCTCAATAGGCAGCGGGCTGGCGCAGAGGGCTTGCAGGTGCTCCGCGATATAGCGGGCGCGGAAATAGTCGGAGTTGTCGCAGGCGCCGTTTTCCGTAATGTAAATGGGGCGGGGGAGCAGCTTGTAAAGCTTTTGGCAGACCTGGGTGATGCCCTCGGGGTAGATTTCCCAGCCCAGGTCGTTGACCGGGCAGTTGGACGCTACGCCGTCGGCGGGGCCGCTGACCGTGGAGCGGGTGTAGTAGTTTACCCCGTGGAAGTCGCAGAAGCGGCCCGGGACGATGCTGGGGTGTTTGCCAATGGGGAAAACCGCCCTGCCGGTACACATGGCGCGGGTCAGGCTGCCCTGAAACAGCTCCTCTACCCGCTCGGCCCAGAAACGCTGAAGGGGGTTTTGGGGGTCCTTGGGGGCGAAAACCCGGAGGTGGTTGGCTACCCCTACCCGGGTGTTGGGGTAACCCATTTGCAGGCGGGTCTTGCGGATCAGGCCATAGGCCTCGATGTGGGCCGCCGCCATGTTGGTCATGACCCGGGCCATGTCCAGGAAGCTCTTGCGGCCGGGAGGCCACGCGCCCTCCATGTAGCCGTTGAAGGCGTAGACGTTTGGCTCGTTGATGGTGATGTATTCGCTGACCAGGTCGCCAAGGCTCTCCACCATCTTGCGGACATACCGGAGGAAATAGGTGATGTTGTCGTGCTGGGCAAAGCCGCCACGCTCCTCCAGCCAAAGGGGGTTGCTGAAGTGGTGGAGGGTCAGAAGGACGGGGATGCCCGCGTCCTGGATGGCCTGGATTTCCCGGCGGTAGCGGGCGATGGCTTTTTCATCAAAGACGCCGTCCTGGGGTTCTACGCGGCTCCACTCAAGGCCCATGCGGTAGCATTGCAGGCCCATTTCCTTCATGAGCGCCAGGTCCTCTTCCCATTTTCCATAGTGGTCTACGGCCGCGGAGGGATCGGAACCGTCCTTGATATAGCCGTGGCGGTACCAGTTGTACCAATTGTTGTTGGCGGCGCCGCCCTCAATCTGGGTGGCGGCAGTGGCCGCGCCCAGCAGCATGCCTTCTTTTAGTTGAAAATTCATTGCTTCTCCTTTTTTGGCGGAGGGTTACCGCCGCCGGTCCAAATTTTTGGTGATTCTCCCCCATATTATTACGTCCTATTATACGCTGAACACGGCCGTTTTTCAACCGGCGGATGGAAATTTTTTCTTTTGCCCGGGGAGAGGGGCAGGGGGCTTCCCCGGAAAACGGTATGTATTTTGTTGCCGTTGGATACGGTTTTGTTATCAGATTGTAAGCTGGATGATACGACTTCGATGTTTTTCTATGCTATGATGGCATCCGGAAACCCCTGATATGGTAAACGTCTTTCAGAAAAATATAAGGAGGTATTGGAAATGCTGGAAAAATTGAAAAGCCTGAGCATGCAGGCAAAAATAGGAATCGCCGCCGGCGCCGTGCTGTTGGCCGCCGCCGGCGTGGGGCTGGGCGTTACGCAGCCCTGGAACCAGCAGGAAGACCAGCAGCCCGGCCCGCCGCCCGTTCAGGAACCGCTTCCGCCGGCGCCGGAAGAAAAGCCCGAAGAAACGCTTAGCGTACGGGCCGGGAACGAAGTCGTACCCTGCTCCCTCTATGAGGGAAGCGGTTGGAGCATCTACCTGCCGGAGGGGTGGGCGGCGCAGAAGCAGGGGGACGGCAGCGCCCTGCTCTCCGCGCCGGACGGGGCCAGGCTGTCCGTCCAGTTCCAGCCGGGAAGCGGGTTTTCGGGCCAGTTTGTAAACCTTTCCGCCAGCGGGCGGGAGCGGACGCTGCTTTTCTTCCAGGGGTCCGGCGAAGGCTCCCCCGCCGTGGCCGGGACCGGCGCGGAAGGCCAATGGGACTTCTATGGGAAGCTGTTTACCGCCTTGGCCCGCACTTTGACCGTAGGAAATGAGAAGCCCTTCGGAGAGGTGTTCGTCATCCCCCAGGTCCCGGACTGGCAGAAGGCCGAGGGGAAAACCGTGCTGTTCCTGGATAAGGACGGCTATGTGGTAGACGAGCAGGTACAAGAAGCCGTGGAGGAATTCATGCAGTCCTGGCCTGTGGAGGACCGGAAAAATTATACCGGGCAGTACCGGATCAATGACATCCAATGGGCGGGCAGCTACACCGGCTTGACGGAGGATGGATACATAGATGTGTTCCTTGCCGACGTGCAGTACCGCGTGGCCAAGGGCGGGGAAGAAAACCTGGCCGCTCAGGACGGCGGCGTACGGGTCGCTAACGGATGGGCCTCCGGCATGGAGGGCGTGTATCTGGCTGTCTCCCATGACGGGGGGACTGTGGAAAAAACCCAGGGGATTACGGCTGCCGCAGAAATACAGGATTGGATTACCTTCGCCGGTTTGCTGGCGGGTTGAGACGTGAAAATACCGGGCGCGGATTGCGCCCGGTATTTTTTTACATCTTTTTTACGGAATGTTTTATAAAATGGCCTCGATGACCGGCGTGAGCTGCTGGGACTGGTGGTCCTCAATGCGGCCCTCGTCCGTAAGCTGGGCCAGGGTGGGGTCGATGGGCATGCGGGCCAGAAGGGGGAGGCCGTGGGCCTCGGCGGCGGCTTCCGTCTTCCCCTGGCCAAAGAGGGGAATCTCCCTGCCGCAGTCGGGGCAAATGAGACAACTCATGTTCTCCACCACGCCCAGGATGGGAACCGACATCATTTCCGCCATCTTTACCGCTTTCTCTACCACCATGCTCACAAGCTCCTGGGGCGAGGCTACGATGATGATGCCGTCCAGGGGGATGGATTGGAATACGCTGAGGGCTACGTCCCCAGTGCCGGGAGGCATGTCTACAAACAGATAATCCACGTCCCAGATGACGTCTGTCCAAAATTGGGTTACTACGCCGCCTATGACCGGGCCGCGCCAGATGACCGGGTCCGTTTCATCGTCTAACAGCAGGTTGACGCTGATGAGCTGGATGCCCGTCTTGGTCTCCACCGGGAGCATGCCACGCTCGTCGGCCATGGCCCGCTGATGGACGCCGAAGGCCTTGGGGATCGAGGGACCGGTGACGTCGGCGTCCAGGACGCCTACCCGGCGGCCCGCGCGGCGGGCCAGAACCGCCAGCTGGCTGGTGACCATGGATTTGCCTACGCCGCCTTTGCCGGAGACAACGCCGTAGACCTTGCCCACCCGGGCGGCGGGGTTGTGGGGCTTGAGGAAGGATTGTGGCTCTGTGCGCTCACCGCAGCTTTCGCCGCATGTGCTGCAATCATGGGTGCATTCTGACATATTTTTCTCCTTTCGCGGCGGGATGCGCCGCTGTTGTTATTTTATGGGCTGTTTTCTGTTGGGCCGCCTTTTTAGGCGCAGGAGCTTGATAAAATCGTCAAACAGGGAGGCGTCCTGGGGTAAAAACATGATCCATTTCCCGTCATGATAGGTTTGGGCTTCGTCATATATCCTCTGGACTTCCTTTGTATAGCTTTCCCGGCCTTCTTCAAATTTCAGCCGTTCGTCTTTTCCTAAGATAATCATGAATCCTACGCAGTTTTCCCTGGCGTACAATGCGCACAGGGTCCTGCCGCCCCGGCGGTATTTGTATTCATATACCCACGCTTTGCCGCCTTTATCCCATAAACGGTCCATGTCATATTTTTCATCAGTCAACGCGCATAATTGGTTCCATATTTCATACAGGGGTTCCCCCAGCAAAGCGGCCATTTGCCCGGCAGCAGGTATGGCATCAAGCATGATAACCTCCGTTTTCCTAAAATTACTTTTTCAGGTTCGCGATGTATTCTTTCCACTTTTTCATGGCTTCGGGGTAATGGATGGACTTCATCGTGGGGAAGGAACGCAGAAGGCGGCGTTCGAATATATCCTGGCGCTCGTATAGGGCGTGGAGCTTTTGCTGGGCTTCCGCCTTGGCCGCTTCCAGCCGGGCGGGCAGGCCGGCGCTGTATTCGGTGAATGGCTCCAACCTGGTTTGCACCGTCTGGACGGTTTCGGCGCGCAGCGCCGCCAGCTTTTCAGACAGCTCGTCGTGGATGGCGTGGAGCTTGGCCAGGCGGCCGCCAATGCGGATGGCGCTGCGGATCGAGAGGAAAATGTCCGCCCCGTATAAAAGGAGAAGGGCGATGGACAGGGGAACGCCGGCGCCTTGGGCGAAGAGCCTTTCCGACCAGGCGGTGATAGGGGGATTGGCAACGTGGCAGAGGAAGACGCAGGCCAAGCCGAAAAGGGTGGAGTTCAAGAGACAGACCCGGCCGTTGATTTGCAGCTTGAATTGGGAGTAGTCCCACCAGCGCATGTGGAAAAGCTTTTCCATCGCGTAGCTGGTGAGGTATTCCAGCATGGTGGTGAGGATGCCGCCTAAGAGGAAGGTCAGGATGGGGCTGTGGCAGCCGCCGTCCAGGCAGAATAGTACGATTAGGGCGCCGTGGCCGTAGATGGGGCAGAGCGGGCCGTTTAAAAACCCCCTTTTTTCGCAGAGACGGCGCTGGCAGGCGGAACAGTAGAGCATTTCGCCGCACCAGCCGATCAAGCTGTATACCATTAACAGGAAGAACGTAAATAGATGCTTCTCCATAGCGGCCTCCCGCTCCGCGCCCCTCAGGGCGCGGGAAATGTTTTTCAGTGGAATTGGGGCGGGGCTTGCGCAGCCCCCGGGGAAGGGGACGGCCGGCCCTATAATTTAATATGATGGAACCGGCCGGGATACGCCCAGGTCAGGTAATCCCCCTCCCGCTTTTGGCAGGTGAACAGCAAGACCTGCCGGCCGGCGGAGAAGGCCAGGAGGTAGTCCAGCGCCGCCGCCATCCGCTGGTCGTCAAAATTGACAAGCGCGTCGTCCAGTAAAATGGGAACCGCTTTCTCGGGCGGCAGCACCATTTCGCATATCGCCAGCCGTACCGCCAGGTACAGTTGATCCGCCGTACCCTGGCTGAGCTGCCCGGCCTCGTGGGGGAACAATTGGTCCGCTTCCTGAGCCGAGGGCATCATGGAACGGTCCAGCAGCACCTTATTATAACGCCCTCCGGTCAGGTTTGTAAAGATGGAGGCCGCATGTTCCCCTAAGGCGGGGGAAAACCGGGTCTGGAGCGTGGCACTGGACAGGGCCAGTACTTCCATCGCCAGGGTGATGGCGTCATACTCGCGCTGAAGCGCCGCCTGGCGCTCCGATAACTCCTGGAGACGGAGGCGCAGCTCGCCGGGGTCCCCCAAGGCCTGGATGCGGCCCAGGGATGCGTGGAGGCTGCGGCGGAGGGAGTCGTCTTGGGCCTTGATGTCCGCAAGCTGCTGGCGGAGCTGCTCCCGGGATATTTCCGGCCGCTGCGCCGGAACCGATGGGATGGGCGGGGCCGCGTCCCGGAGGGCTTCCCAGCGGTGGCGGGCTTCCTCCTCCTGCCGCTGGGCGTAGTCCAACTCGCCCCGCATTTCAAAGGCCAGGTCTAAGGCCTGGCAGGCCTCGGGAAGGTCCCGGACCAGGGGGCGGAAGGAGCGGAGCTGGGTTAGGATGGAGTCCAGGTTCGTCCTCGCGCTGGCGGAGACCGCGTCCCAGGCCGCTTGGGCCGCCTGGTGGGCCGCCCGGGCCTTGGCTTCCGCCTCGTAGAGCGGGGCGTATTCCTCCGCCAGCTTGGCGCGGTTGGCTTCCAGGCCGGCGCGGGATTCCGCCCACTGCTTTAGCTGCCTGCGGCGGCGTTGGAGGAAAAATAGAATGCCGGCCGTGGGGAGGGCGCAGGCCGCAGCGGCGGCGGCCGGCCAGAATTGGGTGAAATACCAGAGCGCGCCGCCCAGGGCCAGGCCCAGCAATAGAAAGACGGGGATAACCCAGCGGGGGAAAACGGGCTTCGGATCCGCTTCCAAAGGCGCGTTGGCCGCTTCGGCCGGGGTCAGGCCAGCAAAGGGATGGGCGTTGAGGGCTTTTTCCGCCTGCCGCAGGGTGTGGGCGGTCAGGTCCAGGCGGGTTTTGGCGTCGTCTACCGCATTGTTAATAGAGGAGAGGGCGTCGATGCGGCCTTGCAGAGCTTCCAGCTCCGGGCGGGTGGGGACCGCCCGGGAACGGTTGGCCGCTTCCAGCGTCTTGAACCGGTCCCGGGCGGAGACCGCGTCCAGGCGGGCGCTCTCCACCGCCCGGAGGGCATCCGCCTGGTCCGCCGCGTCGTGGCGGGCCAACAGGCCCTCCGTCTCCGCCAGCTTCGCCCGGAGGGCGTCCAATGCCTGCCGGTCCCGGGCGGCGGCGGCGGTCAACTCCTCTATTTCCATTAACGTGGCGCGGAGGGAGCGGGCTTCCTCCTCCGCCTGGGGCAGGAGGCCTGACTTGTTGTAGCGGCGGGCGTTGCGCTGGCGCTTTAGCTGTTCGGCGGCGGCGGTGAAGCTGGCGTCCTCCTCGCCGGTGGTAATCAATGAGGTGATGCGCTGTTCAAGGGCCTTGCTCTGCTCCACGGCAATGCCCGTCTGGCGGATATACGCGCTGCGCTCGAAGACGTCCTGGGGGACGCCCAGAAGGGTTTCGCCGCAGGCAGCGGCGGTCAGGCCCTCCACCGGGTCCGACGTGCCTGTGTAGACCGCCTTGAAAGAACCCATGGGGGAGTTTGCCCGGGCCGTGCGGCGGCGGATGGTGATGGCGCCCAGGTCCGTCTCCGCGTCCAGCACCCCCTCCATGGCGCTGCCGCTCCATGGGAGGTAGCGGCGCTTGTCCGCGCCCGTGCTCCGGTCCCGGGTGTTCAGGCCGTAGAGCATCACCCGGAGAAAGGCAGTCCAGGTGGATTTGCCGGATTCGTTGGGAGCCTCGATTACGTTCAGGCCCGGTTCCAACTCCAACTGCTCCTGCTCCAGCCGCCCAAAGGTGGCGGCGAGACGTTTGATCTGCATAGCTGCTCCTTACTACATATATAATGTACGCACTATATGTTGTGGGAATTTGTTCCTTGTATACTATATCACGAATGCGAGAAAATGTCTTTGGTATTTCAAGAAAAAAACTTCAAAAAAAATGAAAAAAGGTATTGACAAGGGGGGAAGAATCTGATATATTAAGCGAGCTGTCGCCGA
>CANSSG010000010.1 GCA_947649615.1 uncultured Clostridia bacterium
GCAGGCCGGTCACCCCGGTATCTGCCGCCAGATATTTCTGCCCGTCAATCACCACAGTGCTGCCCAAAGGAATCCTTTCCGGGTCCACCGCCACAATCCCTGGTCCCGCAGGAATTCCAGTGGCCGTCAGGCCGTCCGCCCACTTGCCGCAGCATTCCTCGCAGGGGCAGTACGCGGTAACCTTACACTGACCCACGTACTGGTACACCCCAGCCGCTTCATACGCCGCAGTCTGTTCCGCCCGCGCCTTGGCGTCCGCTTCGGCCTGGAGAGCCAGCGCGCCCAACTGCCGCAGGGCCATGTCGCGGATATTCTCCATGTGCTCGATCCGCTGCTCATACTGCGAGCAAACCGCCGCGCGGTCTTCCTTTAAGCGTCCGATATGCGCCATAAGGGCCATATTGGTTAGCGTTGAAATAATCAAAAGCCCTGCTGCGGCTTTCCGCCACGCATCGGTTTCAAACCGGAGTTTACGCTTGTCCGCCCGTTCCTTCCCGCGAAAAACGAGGCTTGTCCGCAATTCTGTTTCCATGTTGTCCTCCTTGATTTTTCCCGCCGCCCGTGATAAAATCAAAGCGACAGGTTTGTTGTAGATAGGCTTGTCCCGCCCCGCCAGGTGTCGTTTATCTGGCGGGGCCTTTTCATGTAAGGCTTACGGTTCATCAAGCTGAGACATCTTCCTTTTCGCTGCTGTTTTCCGGCATGTCCGAAAGCCAGACTATATCTCCTTCCCAGTCGATGCCATACTTTTTGAGCCGCTTCTCCTTGAGGTGTAAAAACGCTTTCGCAAAAAGATCACGCTCGTTCTGATCCATCGGACCACCTCCTTACACCAATGATATGATTCATGGATTGTCCATTTTGCCGCTTTAATTTGTCATATTAATAACGGAATCCGCGCCGGTAACATTAGGGAGTTGTCCGTTATCCTCATCTCCTTCCTACGCACCACCCGCCAACAGCACGCTTACGCGCTGTCCTGCTCCGCCGTGAGCAGATAGTCGATGTTGCGATCCGGAAACAACTCCCTGAGTTTCAGGTACTCCGGGTAGGTAAAATGGCTTTTCCCTGTCAGCTTGTTATAGAGGGCCTTGTTATTCATGTCCAGCAGCTTGGCATAGCCATTCAGCCCAATGGGCGTATCCTCCAGCAGCTTCTTTAACCGAAGCAAGCGCATCACCTCCCCTCACGCCGAATCCTGGGCGTCCATGCCACCCCGCCCGTTCTCCGGGTAGAAGTCGAGGGGGCTTTTGCCCAAGACGCTGCAGATTGCCATAGCCTCGGCAAAGCGCAAGCTCCGCTCCTTGTTTACAATGCTTCGCCGCAAGACATTGTCTGAAACACCAGAGTTGCGGGAAAGGGCAGAAATGTTGATGCCAATCCTCTTGATGTAATCAGCAATATTGTTTGTTGCTATATCTGCCAATGTTCTGACCTCCTTCCATGGCTGATGCTTTTTCATTGACTGTGGCGGGAATTTTTGCTAAAATAAAATCGGGTTTAGGTTCACCATACTTTTGAACGGCGCGAAAGGAGGTGAGCCTATGGCGTGTACTTGCAAACCGAAGCGTAAGTCTCCCATGACTGTTAGGGTTAAGGGTTACAAGCGAAAGAGTGGATCAGTCAAACGCCACCGGCGGCATAGTCCCCGGTAACCCACCGCCGCCCCGTGTCACAAGCGCGGGGCGGTTTTCTTTCCTGCCGTAGTCAAAACGATTCTTCAATTTGAATCATCGTAGTTATAGTAACATTCATTTTGAAGAATGTCAATAGCTTTTTCTTCGTTTTGAATAAAAATTATTGACATATTATTATAGATGGTTTATTATCTAATTGTGATAGCAAGGGAGGTGTTCGTATGGTAGAGGATAAAACATGGGATAAACTGCGGGAAATGCGAATTAAGGCAGGAAAAACAGTCCCAGAGGTGTCTAAATACTTGCAGTCAATTGGATTAAAAGCTGCAACACAAACTATATATGGATGGGAGAGGGGGCACAGCCAGCCGACCATTGACACTTTTATTGAAATGTGCCGCTTCTATGGAGTATCCGATGTCTTTTCATATTTTGGGGATGTGCCCGAGATTTCGGACGTGATTTCCATCTCAGAGCGCGAACACATAAAAAAATACCGCCTTCTCGACCCATACGGGAAGGAAGCGGTAGACGGTGTTCTTGATGTGGAAACCCGGCGGTGCCAGGAGGAGCGGGACAAGCAAGCCGCCATCCTGCGGGAACAGCGGGAGCAACTTGAGGTAGCGGAGGAGATTGCTCCGGAGGACGTGTATTCGATCCCCTTGTATTTCCTTCCTATGAGCGCCGGGACGGGGGAGATAGCCGCACAGGAATACCCGGAGGATTTTCTGTTGAAAAAGCGTCCGCCGCGGGGGACTTCGTTTATCGCCTGCGTCAGTGGAAACAGTATGGAACCTACCTACTACAACGGCGATCTGGTATTTATCCATGCCACCGTTGACCTTCGGCAAGGGCAGATCGGCGCGTTTCTTATGGATGGCCAGTTGTGGATAAAGGAATTAGGTAGTGAAGAACTGATCTCTCACAACCCGGATTATGCTCCACGGCCCTTTACGGATGATATCCGATGCCAAGGCCTTGTGCTGGGCGTGTGCGATGAGAGCTATTTTGAATGACCACCCGCCCCCGACGTGCCGGGGGCGGCAAAGAGGGCAGAAGTCCAGCCGGACGCTCTGCCCTCTCATTACAAAGAATATGAGGAGGGATGTCCATTGAAATCCATACTAGGGTACGTTCGCGTCAGCACGGAGGAGCAGGCCATTCACGGTCTTTCCATAGAAGCGCAGACGGCAGCTGTGCAGAATTGGGCGCGGGCGAACGGGCATAAGCTGGTGGACGTCTATGTGGATGCCGGCATCTCCGCCCGCAAACCCGCGTCGAAGCGCCCGGAGTTGCAGCGGCTTCTTTCGGACGTGCGGGAGAAGCGCGGCGATTTGATTGTGTTCACCAAGCTGGACCGCTGGTTCCGCAACATCGCGGAGTATTACAAGGTGCAGGAAGTCCTGGAAGCCCACCATGTAGACTGGAAAACCATCCAGGAGGATTACGACACCTCCACCGCGTCTGGCAGGCTGAAAATCAACATCATGCTTTCCGTTGCCCAGGACGAAGCCGACCGTACCAGCGAACGAATCAAGGCGGTGTTTGAGCGGAAAAGAGAAAAGCTGGAGCCAGTATCCGGACGGCTGCCCATTGGCTACATCATTTCCGGCAAGAAGATCGTCAAGGATCCGAAAACAGAGGAATTGGTCAGCGATGTTTTCCAAAAATATATGGCCTGCGGTTCGATTTCCGAAACACAGCGGTTTATTTTAGAGAAATATGAAGTCAGGATGCTATACCAGCGCGTCAGCAAAATGCTGCAAAACGCGGCGTATTTTGGCTGTACACACGGGATGGACGGGATGTGCCCGGCGTATATCACAAGGGAACAGTTTGACAAAATACAGGAAACGCGTATGAAAATTGTCAGGAAAACAAAAGGAAACAGAGTTTATATCTTTTCAGGTCTCACGTTTTGTGGAGAATGCGGGAAACGGATGACGTTTTCCCCCGCAAGAGGAAATGCGTCCCCCGTCTGCAAATGCCGTGCGCACCATATCGAAAAATCAGGATGCATGAATAAAGTGTGCATTACCGAGAAAAAGATTGAGCGATATCTTTTGGATATGGTAAAAGCAAAGGCGGAGGAATATGCGATAACGTCAAGGCGGTTAAATGGATCGCATAAAGAAAAAAGCTATAAGCCGGAAATCGCTTCCATACGCGCCAAGATATCCCGGGTAAAAGAACTCTATATCAACGACATTATTTCGCTAGAAGAGTGCAAAGAGCAAAACTCAGCCTTAAACGCAAGATTGGAAGATTTGCTGGAAAAAGACCGCCCCGCCAAAACGATTGATCTTTCAAAAATACAAGAGGTTCTGCAAACCGGATGGGAAAGTGATTACGCTGATATATCAAAGAGTGAAAAGCAGGAATTTTGGAGAATATTGATAAAGGAAATTACGATTTACCCAGACAGAAGAATTGACTTCGATTTGAACCTTTAATTTTTTTCCAAAAAAGGATTGCTCAATTTATCGAAACCAAACGGTACGAAGTAATAATTCTTCCGCACCAGCAGTTCTCCGATGTTCCGCGCGGCGGCGCTCAGCCCATCGTTAGTCGCAACGGCCACCACCACCGGGCGGTCGTTGCGCAGGTGGGCCTTCGCCGCCATCGTTACTGGCGTGTCGGTAATCCCCGCCGCCAGCTTCGCTATCGTATTTCCCGTGCAGGGCGCGATGACCAGCGCGTCCAGCAGCTTCTTCGGCCCGACCGGCTCCGCGCCGCGGATGGTTCCGATGGCCGTATGTCCTGTAATCCGCTCCACCGCCGCCAGAAAATCTCCGGCGCTGCCGAAGCGGGTGTCTGTGGTCTGACACGCCTGGGAGACAATGGGTATGACCGTTTCGTACTCCCGGCATAGGGCTTCCAGCACCTTGAGCACCTCCTGATGGGTGCAGAAGGAGCCGCAAAACGCAAATCCCAAGCGCTCATGTCTCACATGAGTTCACCTCGTTCTTCTAATATATGGTACACACTGTCCCGGATGGCGGCGGCGGCGGCGCGGGGGGCGGTCCTGCCCGGCAGGCCCGGGGCGGAAGCGGCCCGCAGGGAAAGCCGCAGCGCTTCCTCCATGTCCACCCCGCCTGGGGCGGACGCCAAATCCAGGATGACGCAGTCCTCCCGGACTTCCCGCAGCCTTGCGGCGTCCAGGATGAGGGCGGGTACGGTGTTGAAAATGAAGTGGAACCGATTCAGCGTTCCGTCCAGCGCGCCGGTGCGGACGCTGTGCCAGCCCCAGGCCTGAATCCAGGCCAAATCGCCGTATTTCCTGGCCGAAACCGTGACCTCGGCGCCCAAAGCGGCCAGACGCGCGGCCAGCAGCTTTCCGATACGCCCGCAGCCGATGACCAGGCACCGGCTCCCATGAATGGTGCGGTCAGACGCTTCCATAGCAAGCTGTAGCGCGCCTTCCGCCGTAGGCACGGCGTTGGCGGCCTGCGCGTCCTCCCGGGTGTAGTAATCCAGCAGCGTCAGCCCATAATCGGCCATAAGCCGTGGGCTGAGTTCACTGGTTAAGCCGCCCAGCAAAAGCTGGTCGTACCGCAGCCGGGGCCACAGCCGCTCCACCTCCAGCTCCGCTTCTGACAGCGGCAGGTGGAGCATCCCGTTCCGGCACACCGGCAGGGGCAGCAAGAGCAAATCCCCCTCCAACGCTTGGTCCAAGGGTACGCCGCCGTCTCCGCCGCCGCCTTCCAGGCCCCAAGTCACCGTTAAGTATCCGTCGTCCCGCAGCAGTTGGGCCAGGTAACTCTGGCGCATGTCGCCGCCTAAAATTGAGATAGCCGGTTTCATAACACATCCCCCCTCTGCCACAGTCTATGCCGTTCCCGCAAAAAAGGAACCCCCGGGGCCTTGAAGGCTCCGGGGGGCAGCCTGCCAGTTATCAAGCAAGCCTTAAAACTTTTGGATGTCGTCCAGGTCCATAATGAACACCACCACACCGCCAACATTCATCTGCACGGGCATCATGGGGATCGAGGGGTTCGGCCCTCCGGCGGACATAGAAAGGTTGGAATAGGTCATCTGCTGCCGCCGGCCTGCACACTGCTTGAGCACGTCCAGCACTGCCGGAACCCGGTGTTCCTCCACGCCAATCATCAGCGTGACGCTTCGCTTTTTCAAAAAGCCGCCGGTAGAACTGAGCACTGTGGCAAAAAAGCCGTTTCGGTTCAGATCATCCACCGTTTCCGGGTAGTCGTCGCCCTGAATCACCGCCAGGAGCATCTTCTGCTTGCGTTTCTCCTCCATGAGGTTCACCTTACCTTTCAAAATGGACTGGGTTTAATGGACAGGGATTATTTAGATTCCTCCGCCAGGGCCGCCGTCAGCGCCTTTGTGAGCTGGTCAGGGCAGCTTGTCGGCTTATAGCCGCACTGGATGCCGGCTAACCGCTGGATCGCATCTTTGGCCTGCATACCGGTGACCAGGCGGCAGATTCCCTTTAAATTACCGTTGCAGCCGCCGGTAAACGCCACAGAACGGATTACGCCGTCCTCCAGTTCCAAATCAATACGGGAGGAGCAGACCCCGGTGGGGGAATAGGTATACGTCATAACAAATCTCCTTTTTTACTTCCAGAGTGCGCCTCTGCCGAGGGCTTTTCTTTAGTATAGCAGATTTTTGCCCAACTGGCAAGGTCTTTTAGCGCCGTCCGGCGGAAAAAGCGCCGCCCCCTGCGGGGCGGCGGCTTTTCAGATACGCTCCGGTCTATCCTCGTATGCGAGGATCGTCCGGTCAGATTTTTCTGACAGGATGGCGGATGACGGTTTTCAGCTTCTCCGGCGCAGTCCGGCGGGGGTCGCTTAAGTAGATTTCGTGGTGGCGCCGGGCTTCGGTAAAGTCGGTTTCAAAGCCCTGGGCTGTGGTGAAGGCGTGGAGTTTGCTGATGCTGGCAGGCTCGGCGTCGTAAGGGCCTGTATGGAGGAGGTGGGCGCACAGGCCTTCCTCCCAGCGGAGAAAACGGGCTTTGGACAGGGGAAGCCCCGGCTTTTTCTTCGCCAGTCGCTCCAATGCCCAGGCAAATACTTCCTCGTTTACAAAGCCTGGCTGGCGGATCAGGGATGTCCAATGAAACAGGCTTTTGTCTGTCTGGTTCATGCCGTCAAAGGCGGGGGCGTCCGTCCACCACAGGCCTTCCAACGGCGGAACCACGTACTCATAATAGCCAGCCGGTTCTTCGCCCCCCATTTTGCTCATTTTGACAGTGAAGCTCAGCCCATACAGAATCTCCATTGCCTGGGCGTAGGCGGGGGAGGTGTTGGGGTCGCCTTGGCCGTCTACGGCGAAAAAGACCATTTCGGGTACTTCGACAATAGCCGGGGCTTTGGGCATATACAAATGCTTTTCCGCCTTTTTGTAGTCAATTTTCTCCATGGATTACTCCTTTTTTGCCTTTTTGCGGGGCTTTTTCTCCGGCAGGACGGCGCAGGTGGCTTTGACCAGTTCCACCAGCCTTTCCCGGTCCTCTACGTCCGGCAGGAGCATGTCGCCGCCGCCCTCATAGGGGATGCCGCAGGGGCAGTTGGGGAGGAGGGATTCTCCGGCAGGGGTGATTTTTACGAGCGTCCGGTCGTTGCAGACGCAGCCGAAGTATTTTCCGTCACAGTAAAGGCCGTATTCTCCGAACATTTTCCGGTATGTAATGGTTCCGGCGGGGGACATCTGCTCCATGACAAATTCGACATAACTCATGCTGGACGCCATATCACATCTCCTCCCGCCATTTCCGGCATTGCTCCAGGCGCAGGCCGTTGTCGCCCTGTTCCGAATCGTACGCGTAGGCTGTAAGTTGCTGGCAGGGGAACGTGGGGCATTGTCCGCAGTGTACGTGCTTTTTCCCCTCGCAGCAGGCTTTTATGGGGCAGCTTCCCCAGAAGGGGTTTTCGATGTTGGCGCAGCCTTGGCAGCCCATGGATTCCCGGTATGGGCAGCCCGCGCATAAGATTCCGCATCTTGATTCAGCCATGTTGTATCTCCTCCAATATTCTTTATGCCGGCCCATGGTTCCGGGGCGGCTCCCGGCGTCAGGGGGCGGAAGCTGGTTCGATTTTACCACCGGGAATACGACAGCTATCTGTCATATTTCCGGCAGATTTCTTTCAGCCGTGAGAAAAATTCCTGCCGCAGCTGGTAAGGCTCCAATAACTCCGCCTGTGACTGGAAGCTTAACACCCAGCGAAAAAGCTCTTCCTTATCGGGAAAGCCCCGGCGGAAAAGCAAAAAACCATCCTCCTGGACAGAAAAGCTATCCACCCCGTATTCGTCGATCAGCCGCCAGCGGGCGGCTGGGGAAAGGCGGATCTCTGCCTTTAGCTGTTCGGGGTAAACGCGCTCCGCAGGCGTCACAGGGTCTAAGACGGGACGGGGGGCAAAGACTTCCGGCAGGATGGACAATTCAATCATGCGGTTTAGCTTGAACAGGCGGAAATCCTCCCGCTCCCGGCACCAGCCATGGAGATACCAGCTCGACCAGCGGAACAATAATTTATTCGGCTCTACCCAGCGGCGGCTGTCGCGGCCAGGGGCGCAGTAGGTAAAATTTACTACCCTATGCTCCGCACAGGCGGCTTTTAAGGCTTCCAGCTTGGGGGCCAGCGCGGGTCCGTACCAGGAGGACAGATCAATGGTGACGCAATCGTCTCCCGCACTCTGGCGGGACGGGGGCAGCTTTTCCATAAGCTGCCGGTAATACCCTGTGCCGGATACGCTGTCCAGGCTCCGCAGCCCCGCCAAAATCGCGCCCCGCTCCCCATCTGTCAGCAGCGTGTGCTCTACTGCGTAGCCCTCCATGATTGAAATGCCGCCGCCCGCGCCCCGTACCGTCCGCAGGGGTATCCCTGCCCGGCATAAGCGGTCCACATCGCGCTGGATGGTGCGGGGGCTGACCTCGAAACGCTTGGCCAAGCCGGCCGCCGTGGCCCGCTCCTCGCGGAGCAGGATGGCCAGTATCCCAATCAGACGGTCTATGGTCATGGTCTGTCCCTCCTGGAAATACATTTTCGGTGAATTTCTCTCTATAAATTTCTGTGAAGATATGCTATACTATGGCCTGACTATGGAAATGAGGTGTGCGCCCTATGCCGAATTTTACCCGTAAAGCCATAAAAGAATCGTTCCTCAAGCTTCTCAGCCAGCGCCCCCTGAGCCAAATCACCGTTAAGGATATTGTAGAGGATTGCGGCATTAACCGCAACTCCTTTTATTATCATTTTAAGGATTTGCCCGACCTTGTGGAGGAAATCGGAGGGGAAATGGTCTCTGACCTGATGAAACGCTACCCTACCATTGATTCTGTGGAACAGTCCTTTGACGCCGTGGTGGATTTTATTATGCAGAACAAACGGGCTATCTACCACATCTACAATTCCGTCAGCAGGGATATTTTTGAACGCCACATGATGGAGCTGTGCCGCTATGTCGCCGCCTCCTACATAGAGGCCGCCATGGACGGCCAGCCCCCGGAGGATATCGCTGTGCTGGTGCGGTTCCACCGCTGCGCCTGCTTCGGCACCGTCATCGACTGGCTCAACAGCGGCATGAAAGACGATATCGCCGCCTATTTCCGGCAAATCTGCCGCCTGCGCCCCGGCTGGCCCGCGCCCCGCAAGGGCAGATGCCGGCCCGTCCATGCTTGATTTTTGGTTATCCGTTTTGACGCGCAGAAAGAGAGGGCCTGTCCCCTGAAAGGGGACGGGTCCTCTCTTTGTCAAAGGGAGATTAGAATGCGAAGTTGCCGTTGATGAAGATGGGGACTTCCTGGCCGTCCCGGGTCTTGCCGGTGATGTTCAGGTCGGCGGTACCCACCATGAAGTCTACATGGGTGATGGAGTCGTTCAGGCCATGGGCTTTCAGCTCCTCCTTGGTCATGCCCTCGCCGCCCTTGATGCACTCGGAATAGGCCTCGCCGAAGGCCAGGTGGCAGGCGGCGTTTTCATCGAACAGGGTCTCATAGAACAGAAGTTCCTGGTTGCGGATGGGGCTGTCGTAGGGAACCAGAGCCACTTCGCCGAAATAGGACGCGCCTTCGTCCAGGGTGGTGGCGGCCTTCAGCTTGTCCTCGCCCACTTCCGCGTGGACCTCCACAATCTTGCCTTCCTTGATAACAAAGTGGAACTTGTCCACCAGCTCGCCGTGGAGGGACAGGGGCATGGCGGAATAAACCACGCCGTCAATGCCGGTTTTCAGCGGGGCGGTGAAAATCTCCTCGGTGGGCATGTTGGCGATGAAATGGATGCCCGCTTTGCTGGTTCCGTCCCCGCCGCCCCAGATGTGGTCTTCCGGCAGGCGGATGGTCAGGTCAGTGCCCAGGCTGTTGGTGTAGTGCAGGCTGTCCAGGTGGAGCGCGTTGAGCTTGTCGATGCGGATTTGCAGCGTGTCCAGGTGCTTTTTCCACTGCTCCACGGCGTTGCCCTTGCCCTCTACCCGCACGGCGGTGAGGATGGCGTTCCAAAGCTTCTCCATGGCTTCCTCCTCGGGCAGGCCGGGGAAGACCTTCTTCGCCCAGCTCGGCACGGGAATGGCCCCGATGCACCAGGGGAAGGCGTTGGACATCTGGAGCTGGCGGTATTCCTTCATGGCCGCGCCGCTGGCGCGCTGGGAGCGGACCATACGGTCCTGGTCCACGCCCTTCAAAATCTCGGGGTCAGTCCCGGAGATGTGGAGGGTGGCCGCACCCTCCTTGGCGTAATCGGTGGCGAAACGCACCCGCCACTCCGGCACGGAGTCAAAGACGTCGTCTGCGGCGCGGAAGTATTTTTCCCTGGTGAGCGTATCGTCGCCCCAAGCCATGATGACCTCCCGGCACCCGGCGTCATAGGCGGCCTTCGCGCACATCCGCGCAAACCAGGCGCAGTCCACCGGGCAGTGAATGACCAAATTCTGGCCCTTCTGGATGTTTACGCCGATTTCTACCAAAAGCTTGGCGTATTCTTGGAATTTTTCCTGCATGATCTTTCTCCTTTTTGTTTTTATTTGCATCCATTTTATTGGTGTTGCTCATATATCCGGTTCCTACCGCTTTTTCCACAGGCCTGGGAACAGCAGCAGCAGCAGTGGCATAATCTCTAACCGCCCCAGCAGCATATTCGCGGTCAGAAAAACCTTGCTGGTATTAGAGAGGAACGCGAAGTTGCATGTAGGACCCAACACGTCAAAGGCCGGGCCTACATTGCTGATGCACGTCAGCGACGCCGAGAACGCCCCTGTAAAGCCCACATCGTCCCACGCAACCACCAGGGTCCCCAGCAGCAGCAGGAAGATATATGCGAAGAAAAACAGGGATATCCCGGACAAAATCGGCTCATCCACACGGTCTCCGTCACTTTTGATGGTAGTCACTACGCGGGGGTGCAGGATGCGGTGGACCTCGCGGCGCAGGTTCTTGAACAGAAGCACCACGCGGATTTGCTTGATGCCGCCCGCCGTGGAACCGGCGCAGCCGCCGGCGAACATAACCAGAACGAGAATCACTTGGGAAAAGGTGGGCCACAGGACGTAGTCGTAGGTCATATACCCCGTGGTGGTCATCAGGGTGACGACCTGGAATACGCTGTCGGTGACGGTGCGGGCGTCCAGCGCCCAGTTGGCGTGAACCACCAGGTTCAGCACGATCAGTGCCGACGCGCCTACGGTCATGAGGGTATAGGAGCGCAGCTCCTCGCTCTCGAACACCGCCCGGAAGTTGCGCAGCAGGGCGAAGTACAGCAGGGCAAAGTTGATGCCGGACAGGAACATGAAGACAATGATGATCCATTCGATGGCCAGGCTGCCGTAAGCCGCGATACTGGCGTCCTTCACGGAGAAACCGCCGGTGGAGATGGTGGTGAAAGCGTGGATCACCGCATCGTACCAGGGCATTCCCGCCAGGCGCAGGCAGATTGCCTCCGCCACGGTCAGGCCGATATAAATACTGTAGAGGATTTTCGCCGTGTCGTTGACCCGGGGGGTCAGCTTGCTCTTGATGGGGCCGGGGGATTCCGCCCGCATGAGGTATACGCTGCCCTCCCCCAGCTTTGGCACCAGCGCCAGCGCCAGCACCAGGACGCCCATGCCTCCCATCCACTGGGTCTGTGCCCGCCAGAAGAGGACGCCCATAGGCTGGCCCTCGATGAAGGTGAACACCGTGGCCCCGGTGGTGGTGAAGCCGGATACGGTCTCAAACACCGCGTCCACATAGTTGGGCAGCGTCCCCGCGAACACGTAGGGCAGCGCCCCGAACAGGCTCAGCACGATCCAGCACAGCGCCACACAGGCAAAGCCGTCCCGGGCCTGCATTTTGCTCCCTTTCCCGGGCAGAAGGCTCAGAAGGTGGCCTACCGCCAGGGTAATGAGGGCGGAATAGAGGAAAGCCCGTCCGTCCCCGCCGCCGCTGGCAAAACCGATGACCATTGCCGGAAGCATCAATACCGCTTCCACCCGGAGTATCAGCCCCAGAATGTGAAATACCAGTTTATAATTCATCTTTCCGAACCTTCTGCTCCTGGAGAATTTCGTCTAAATCCTGTAGGAAGATGCTTTTTGCCATCACGATCACCCGGTCGCCGGCATGAATGCTGGCGTTGCCGTCGGGAATGATGGTCTTGCCGTCCCGGGCGATGGCCGCAACCAGCATCCCCGGCTTCAGCCGCAGGTCTTTCAAGGGCGTGTCCAGAAACTTCGTGGTGGCGGTGGCGGTGAACTCCACGGCTTCCACCGCGCCGCCCAGGGGCTTATAGACGTTTTCCACCGCGCTGCCCTCGCTGCGGGCCATGGCCCGGACGTAGGCGGAAATCTGGTTGGCGGTGATGTCTTTGGGGCTGATGATGCTGTCTACGCCGCTCTCCCGCATCATGTCGATATAGTTGGGGCGGCTCATTTTGGCGATGACCTTTTTTACCCCGTGGCGCTGGGCGGTCATGGCCATCAGCAGGTTTTCCTCGTCGCGGTTGGTCAGCGCGATAAACGCGTCGGTGTCCAGCAGGCCCTCGCTGTCGATGACGGCGCTGTCGGTGCCGTCCCCCCAGATGATCAGACTGTCGGGCAGCTTGTCCGACAAGGCTTCGCATTTTTCCGCGCTCTGCTCCACAATCCGCACCTTCATGCCCACCTTCTCCACCGCCCAGGTGAGGTAGGTGGCGATCTTGCTGCCGCCCAGGACGGTGATCTGGCGGATGCGGTTGCCGTCCCGCCCCAGGGTTTGGAAGAACTTCACAACCTCCCGCTGGGAGCCGACCATGTAGGCCTTGTCCCCCACCTGCGGCACGAAGCGCCCGTTGGGAACGATGGCCTCCCCGTTGCGCACGACCGCGCACATCAGCACCCCGTTGGGGTGCTTTTTATTGTATTCAAACAGGCTGATGCCGGCGATGCCGTCGCTTTCCCGAATCGGGAATCCGATCATTTCCACCAGCCCCCGGGCGAAGGTCTCCACACTGAAAGCGGAGGGGACCCGCAGCAGCCGGGAAATCTCCTGGGCGGCGGCGTATTCGGGGTTGATAATCATGTTCAGCCCCACCTCACGCTTGAGAAGGTTGGCCTCGCGGAAATACTCCGGGGAGCGGATGCGGGCCACCGTATGCCGCGCCCCCAGCTTCTTGGCAATCAGACAGCACACGATATTCAGTTCATCGGAGCCGGTGACGGCAACCACCAGTTCCGTACTTTTTACGCCGGCCTCCAGCAAGGTCTGGATGGACGCGCCGCTGCCCTCTATGCACAGGAGGTCCAGGGTGCTGTCCGCCACCTGCATGGCTTCGATCCGGTAGTCGATGAGCGTCAGTTCATGGTTTTCGCCGCTGAGCTGGCGCGCCAGGGTAAAGCCTACCTTCCCGCAGCCGATAATCATTATTTTCATAGGTTCCCTTTCCCAACTCCGGCGGAATTACTCAAACTCGCCGGTGATGCTGCCCGCTTGGATAATATGGCCTTCCGCCGCTTCGAAGAACGCCTGCTTCCTGGCCCGGGGCTTCAGCGTCAGGAAGGCGTCCAGGGCGTAAACGCTGAACCGGTAGACGTGGGTCTTCCCCCTGGGGGGCTTCGGACCTGCGTAGCGGTGGCGGCCATAGGCCACGCCCTGCCTCGCCCCGCGGATGCCGGGGACGTTCTTCCCGGCAGGGATGCCGCCCCGGATGTGGTTGGATGCGGGGAGGTTCCAGATGACCCAGTGGGTGAAATCCCGGATGGGATGGGACAGGTCCTCCACCGTTACCGCCAGGTATTTGGCCCGGGGGGACAGGTTCCAAATGATAAATTCCGGCGAAATATCCTGCCCGCGCCCTGTGTGGGAAATGGGTATTTTCCCGCCGTCGTCGATGCCGATGCAATCGAAATCTAATTCATAGCTTTCCATAGTTTCTCCGCACACGCTTATTTTCCCGCGTTTTCCGCCGGGCGCGGCTTGTCCGCATGCTTTGCCCGCAAGGTCCTGCGGCCCCGCATGGCAATGAGCGCGCCGTTGATTTCCGCGCCCATAATCAGCATCAGCGCCGTCAGGTTCAGCCACATCATCAGTACAATTACCGTACCAAGCGCGCCGTAAATGACGGTGTAATTGGCAAAATTCTCCACATAGAAGGAAAACGCCGCCGACACAACCATCCAGCCCACCAGCGCCGCCAGCGTACCGGGAACAATGTTCCGCACCGGCTGGCGGCTGTCCTGGGCGGCGGCGTAAAGCAGGCCTACCGCCGCGAACATCACGCCGCCCAGCACCAGAAAGCGCAGGTCGGTCCACAAATCAATGAACGCGGCCGGCACAATCAGGAAGCGGCCCGCAAATTCCAGCGCCGCGCGGCCTACCGTGGCCAGCGCCAGCGCCAGCGCGATGGATACCAGTAAAAACACAGTATACAGCAATACCTTCGCCGTGTAAAGGATTTGATTCTTGGGCCGGGGCAGGTGGTACGCCTTCCGCACGGCGGTCATCAGGCAGTCTGCCGCCCGCATGGGGAAGTAAATGGTAAATACCAGACCGAACCACAGCATGGCCCGGCTGGAGGTCTCGCTGACATAGACGAGATAGCTGCCGGCCAACTCCACTACCCCGGCGGGAAGGAGATGCGCCAGGGCCTCCATGATGCTGGAAATGTCCAGATCCAGCAGGCCCAGCAGGCTGCTTAAGAAAATCATCAGCGGGAAAATCATAAACAGCAGATAGTAAGCCAGCGCGGCCGCTTCCTGGGCTACGCCGTGGATAATGTAGCGCTCGATGGTCTTGGTCAGGAACCTTCCCGGCCAGCTTGCGGCAATCGTTTTCAGCCATTTCGGCAAGGGAGCGTCCTCCTTATGGATTGGTTGGTCTGGCGCGGCGGACGGGGTTGGCCCTATTTTACCACCGCGCTCCCGAAAATTTCATCATAAATTGACCGCGTTCTCTGGCTTACCGTCCAGGAACGCCCGCAGGTTCCCCACCGCGATGCCCAGCAGCCGCCGCCGCGCTTCCAGGGGCGCCCAGGCAATATGGGGCGTGATGACGCAGTTTTTCGCCCGCAGGAGGGGGCTGTCCGCCGGGAGAGGCTCCGTCTCCGCCACGTCTACCCCGGCGCCGTAGAGCTTGCCGCTCTCCAAGGCGTCCGCTACATCCTGCTCCACAATCAGCGGGCCGCGGCTGGTATTCAGCAAAATCGCGCCGTCTTTCATCTTGGCGATGGCCTCCTTGCCGATGATGCCCTTGGTCTCCGGGAAGAGCGGACAGTGGAGGCTGACAACATCGCTGCGGCGCAGGACTTCCTCCAGCGCCGCGTAGGGCGCGGGGCGCTCCCCGGCCTGCCAGGGATGGGGTCCGGTGGCGATAACCGTCATGCCCAGGGCTTTGGCGATTTCCCCTACAGCCTGGCCAATGCTGCCGTAGCCGATGATGCCCATGGTTTTTCCCGCAAGCTCCATCAGGGAACCGTCCCAGAAACAGTAGTCAATGGATTCGCTCCACCGGCCCTCGTGGACGGCGCGGTCATGGTGTCCTACCTTGTGGCAGATTTCCAGCAGCAGCGCAATGGTAAGCTGGGCTACCGACGCGGTGCCGTAGCCGGGGACGTTGCATACGGGGATGCCTTTTTCCCGGGCGGCTTCTGTGTCTACCACGTTGTAGCCTGTAGAGAGCAGGCCCACATACCGCGCCTGGGGGCAGCGGTTCAGGATGGAGCGGGTGATGGGGGTTTTATTCGTCAGGATGATTTCGCAGCCGCCGATGCGCCGGACAATCTCGTCCTCATCTTCCACAGGGGTGCGGTCGTAAACCGTTACCTCACCCATGGCTTCAAAGCCGCTCCAGTCCATGTCGCCGGGGTTCAGGCAGTAGCCGTCCAAAATTACGATTTTCATTCGCTTTCCTCCAAATCGGCGCGGACGCGCCGGTGGTTATTTTCCCATTCTATACCAAAACCGGGGGATTCGCAAGGGGCAGATTGCCGCCCCGCCTATAAAACAGCCCTACTCAGCCCACCGGGCGGCAGGCTGAGTAGGGAGGGCTACGCTTTATCCGCCGTTGCCACCAGCGGCAGCATCGGCACCGCCCACAACAGCAGAAACGTCAGCAGCAGCATGGGCGTCAGCACGGAATAGCTGTGGGTAAAGGTCAGGTAAAAGCCCAGCAGCGCGCCGGCTATGCCGCTGAAAATGGAGAGCAGGTTGCCGACCATCACCGTCTGGCACAGGCGGCGGCTGTCCACCGCCAGGAAGGCGTAGGGCAGCAGGCTGTCGCGGTAGAGGATGCCGTCCGGCCCTTCCGCCTCCCGGTCCGGCTCGGAGAGGGCCAGGCGGTCATCCAGTTCCAACAGCTCGGACGCGCCGTTGATGCCAAAGCGGGCTTTCATGAATTTCGGCGTCAGGGTACCGTCACGGGTGGCGAGGGCAAGCTTGAAGCCGTTGCGCCGTAGGATGCGGAGCGCGTACTCTACCGGCTCGGCGGCGGCGTATTTAATGGTAAACACCGCCGTTAACTCCCCGTCCACCGCCAGGCAGATTACCGTTTTTGACGACACGCTGGGGGGCAGGCGCACCGCCTGATGGCGCATGAAGGTGGGGGTGCCTACCAGCACCGTCTCGCCGTGGATCATGCCGCCCAGACCGCCGTCGTCGTGGATGTGGAAGTGCTCCATCGCCTGGCAGGAGACGTGGTTTTTCCGCACGGCGTCCTTGAACACCCGGGCCAGCAGCCCGCCGCCTTGGATCGCCAGGGTGGCGGTGTAGGAGAGGGCGCGGTTCTGCTCCTCCCCATAAACCCGGATATCTGCCAGGCGGGCCATCCCGGCGGGGAATAAATCGGTGTCCGTGACCACGAACCGTTTGCCGGCGGCGAAGGCCGCCGCGCCGTACATGCCCGCCACAGCCGCGCCGTTTTTCGCCAGATGGCAGGCGATCCTGCCGTAAGGGACGCTGAAGGCCAGGGGGAAGGCCAGGGGCGAGGCGGCGCACAGCACCGCCGACCAGCACCATAAAAAGTCCTGCGGCCGGTCTTGGCCCACCGTAGCCAGCGCGGCGAATACCAGCGACGCCGCCGCCAGAACGGGCAGCAGCAGCCTTTGCCACTGGGTTGATGTATCCTCCATGGCGGCGCGGGTATAAAAGCCCACGCCGGAGGAGTTGCCCCGGGCGATGCCGTGTTCGCCGCAGGCCGCCGCCTTGGCCGGCTCGCCCATGGCGGCCATGCGGAAGGTCTCCGCCATGCCCTTGTGCCAGCACTTCAGCCCCCATAAGGCGCACACGCTGATGACGGCGGCGATTCCGCCCAGAGGCGCGGCGTCGGTCCGTTCCGGCAGCAGCAGCATGGTCATTTCATCCAGCAGCGTCACGGCGGACGCCAGCAGGGCGGTGGCATGAATGGTCCAGAACCCGTCCCGCAGGCCAAAGACTGCGGCGCGGTACACCGGCCAGCAGAGAATCGTCAGCGCCGCCTGGGCCACCAGGACGCACAGCGCCGCATTATCGGCGCTGTCGCTGAAAAACGGCACCATTATGCCGCACTGGCTCAAAAGCCAAGGCGCCCACAAAACTGCCAGCACTGCGCTGGAAAAAATCAAGGCCCGGCGGCATTCCCAGTAGCGCCGCTTATGACGGCTGGCGGTCTCGGCGGCCGGCGGCTCCCGGCCTATGTCCGGCAGGGCGCGGCGGCTGGCAGGCTCCCGGCGCTTGACGGCGGACCTGGGGCGGCGGGCCAGCGCCTTTTCCAGACGTTGGCGGAATTTCTCCTGCCGCTTTTCCTGCTCCTCTTTTACCGCGTCCACTGTGCTGGCGACTACGTCTTCCATGGAGACGGCAGGCTCTTCCGGCTCCGGCGCAGGCTCCTCCGGCGGGGGGGCGGCTTCTGGCGCGGGGGTTTCCGGCTCCGGGGGTTCCGGTTCTGGCTCCGGGGGGGATTTTACGATGTGCAGTCCCTCCGCCGCGGCAAAATCATCCCAAAAGGCCAAATCCAGAAGCTCCTCGTACAGCTCGTCCATCTCGGGCAGTTCCGGCTCCGGGGATGGCTGGGAAGCGTCCGGCCCTTCCTCCGGCGGGGACGGCTGCATCCGGATGATTTTGGGCGGCTCCGGTTTGGGCCGGGTGCGGCGCAGGAATCCCCGGCGGGGGGGCGGCTCCGGTTCCTCCTCCGGTTCCGGCGGGGGAGGGGCGGGTTCTGCTTCCGGCTCCGGCTCCGGCGCGGGTTCCGGTGCTGGCTCCGGCGCAGAACCGGACGCTTCCTCCGGCTCCGGGGCGGGCGCAGGCTCCTCTGCCGGGGGCGGCGGGCCGTTGCCGTACTCCGCCAGAATGTCGTCCAGACTGAAAGGCGCGTCCTCCGGCAGATCGACGCCCAGCAGCAAACGCTGGGTGTCCATCAGGGCGGGGTCTATCTGGTTGTTGTTATCCTTATGATCTGTCATAAAAAAGTCACTTTCCTCCACCGTGGCTGGTGAAAGCTGCTATTATTTCCAAAAGAAAGGTCCGGAAGCAATGTCAAGTCCTCTGCCGCAGCGCCTCGAACAGCAGCACCGCCGCTGCTGCGGAAGCGTTCAGGGAATTGATGCGGCCCTTCATGGGGATGCTCACCAGGTAATCGCAGCCCTCCTGTACCAGACGGCCCATGCCGTCCCCCTCGCTGCCGATGACGATGGCGGCGGGAGAGCGCAGGTCCGCTTCATAAAGGGGCGTAGTCCCTCCGGCGGCGGCGCCGAAAATCCACAGGCCCTTTTTCTGCAAATCCTTCAGCAGGGATGGGATGTTAGGCACCCGGGCCACGGGGAGATAGCTTACCGCGCCGGCGCTGGTTTTGGCTACCACGGCGGTCAGGCCCGCGCTGCGGCGTTTGGGGATGATGACCCCGTGCGCCCCGGCGCATTCGGCGGTGCGGATGATGGCTCCCAGGTTGTGGGGGTCGGAAATTTCGTCGCAGACCACCACCAGGGGCGGCTCCCCTGCGGCGGCGGCTTTTTCCAGGATGTCCTCCACCGTGGCGTAGCTCTGGGCGGCGGCTACGGCGATGACGCCCTGGTGGCTGTGGGTCTCGCTCATGGCGTCCAGCTTCCGGCGGTCGGCTTCTACCACCACCACGCCCGCCTTTTTCGCCTGGGCGATGATGCGGGAGAGGGTGTGGTCGGTCCCGCCCTTGGCGGCGTACAGTTTGTCGATGGCCGTCCCGGCCCGGAGGGCTTCGGTGACGGCGTTGCGTCCCTCAATCAAATTTTCCGGGACACGGTCCTCGTAGTCTCTCATGACGGCTCCTTCTCCCGGCGGCGGCCCAGAAAAGGGGCTGGTAATCTCCGCCGGGCATACACAAAACTGGTGATATGCCCACAGTATACCACATAACTACCCCGCCGGGAAAGAGGTATTCACAGAAATTTCACAGAAAATCTACAGACAGTCCTTGTGGCGGGGGCGATTTTGTGATAGGATGCACTTTAGACGCTTCCGGGCGGCGTGTGTGTCCGTCCGAAAGGGATAGAAGGAGAACAAAATGGATAACAACCAAAACAACAACAATAACAACAAAAATAAGAAAAATGTAAACGGACTTCTTATCCTGGTGGTCTGGGCCGTGGCGCTGACGGTGGTGTTCAACTACCTTTCCGCCGCCAGCCGCCAGGCCAATACGGCGGCCTCCACCCACGAGATTATGTATACCGAGCTTTTGGACATGGTGGACGCGGGCCAGGTGGAGAAAGTGCTTCTGGTGGACGGGCGGCTGGAGATCACCCCCACGGAGGGCTACGTCTACACGGACGGGGACGGCAATACTTACGACAAGAACTACACCCTGTTCACCGTACCCATCTCCGGGGCCATCGCGGACCTCATTGAGCGGATCGACGAAAACGGGGGCGAATTCAGCTACCCCTACGTGCCAGAGATGTCCCCCATCCTGGAGTTCATGGTCGTTTACATCCTGCCTACGGCGCTGCTTATCGGGGCGTTCATGCTGTTTATGAACCTGATGGCCAAGCGTGGGGGCGGCATCGGCGGCATTGGCAGCGTGGGCAAGTCCAACGCCAAGGTCTACATGGAAAAGACCACCGGCGTTACCTTCGCCGACGTGGCCGGGCAGGACGAGGCCAAGGAATCCCTGGTGGAGATCATCGACTTCCTCCACAACCCCGGCAAGTACACCGCCATCGGCGCGAAGCTTCCCAAGGGCGCGCTGCTGGTGGGGTCTCCGGGTACCGGCAAGACCCTCCTGGCCAAGGCTGTGGCCGGGGAGGCGGGCGTACCCTTCTTCTCCATTTCCGGCTCCGGGTTCGTGGAGATGTTCGTGGGCGTGGGCGCGAGCCGGGTCCGGGATTTGTTCCAGGAAGCGGCCAAGGTGGCGCCCTGCATCATCTTTATCGACGAAATCGACGCCATCGGCAAAACCCGGGATTCCCGTTTCGGTGGCGGCAACGACGAGCGGGAACAGACCTTGAACCAGCTCCTTGCCGAAATGGACGGATTTGACCCCAGCAAGGGCATCATCGTCCTGGCCGCGACCAACCGCCCCGAGGTGCTGGACAAGGCGCTGCTGCGGCCCGGGCGGTTTGACCGGCGGATCACCGTGGACCGGCCCAACCTGGCGGGGCGGCTTGCCACTTTGCAGGTTCACACCCGGAAAATCCGTATGGCGGAGGATGTGGATTTGAATAAGATTGCCCAGGCTACTGCCGGGTGCGTAGGCGCGGATTTGGCGAATACCGTCAATGAGGCCGCCCTCCGGGCGGTGCGGCACAACCGCCATGCGGTGAACCAGGAGGATTTGCTGGCTTCCTTCGAGGTGGTCATTGCCGGCGCGGAGAAAAAGGGTACCGTCATTACCGAGCAGGAAAAGAGGATTATCGCCTACCATGAGGTGGGCCACGCCCTGGCGGCGGCGAAGCAGAAAAACGCCCAGCCTGTGACGAAAATCACCATCGTCCCCCACACCGAGGGGGCCTTGGGCTACACCCTCCACCTGCCGGAGGAAGAGAAGTTCCTCATGAGCAAGGACGACATCCTCACGGAAATCCGGACCCTGCTGGCGGGGCGGTGCGCGGAAGAGCTGGTATTTGACACCCAAACCTCCGGCGCGGCCAACGACATCGAGCGGGCCACGGAGCTGGCCCGGAACCTGGTGGCCCGGTTCGGCATGAATGAGAAATTCGGCATGATGGCCCTGGGCAGCGTCCAGAGCCAGTACTTGGACGGCGGCTACAGCATGAACTGCGCCCAGGAGACCTTCGCCCTGGCGGACAAGGAAGTGGCGGCGCTGCTGCAAAAGTGCCACGACGAGGCCAAGGCGCTGTTGGAGGAAAACCGGGAGATGCTGGACAAAATCGCCTCCTACCTCTTTGAAAAAGAGACCATTACCGGTTCCCAGATGATGGCGATTCTGGACGGCCGGGACCCGGATAAGGAGGATTATTACGGCGTTCCCGCCAAGGCCGAAGCGCCCGCGATTGAGCCGCCTGCGAAGCACATCAACATCGTGAGCGAGCCGGTTCCTATGCCGGCGGTTTCCGGGGATGCTTCTGAGGAGGCGCCTTCCGGGGACGGGAAGGGGACAGAAGCGTGATCCCGTACGGCGGAGCCGCGAAACGGTTCCGCCGTACCCGCATATATAAAATTGTGCAGGAGGAAGAAGCATATGGAATACGTTACGTTGGGAAAAACCGGCCTGCGGGTCTCCCGCATGGGTTTAGGAGGCATCCCCATCCAGCGGGTAGGCGCGGCGGAAGCGAAGGCCCTTATTGACGCCCTGGAAGCGAACGGGGTCAACTTCATCGACTCCGCCCGGGGCTACAGCATCAGCGAGGAGTTGCTGGGCCAAGCCCTGGAAGGCCGCCGGGACAAGTTTGTGCTGGCGACCAAAACGATGAGCCGGGACAAGGAGGGCATGGCGAAGGATATCGAAACCAGCCTGAAAAATTTCCGGACGGACTACATCGACCTCTATCAGGTCCACAACCCCACGCCCCAGCAGTTGGAGCAGGTCTGCGCGTCCGGCGGCGCGCTGGAGGCCCTGCTGGAAGCCAAGGCGGCGGGAAAGGTCGGCCATCTGGGCATTACCGCCCACTCCCCGGAGACCTTCCGGCGGGCGCTGGAACTGGATTGGGTGGAGACCGTCATGTTCCCCTACAACATCGTGGAGAGCCAGGGGACGGATTTGATGGAGCAGGCGAAAAAGCAGAACGTAGGGTTTATCAACATGAAATCCCTGGCAGGCGGCGCGATTGAGGACGCGCGGCTGGCGATGCGGTTCGCTTCGTCCAATCCTAACGTAACGGTGGTTCTGCCCGGTATGTTCAAGCCCGAGGAGGTCGCCGCCAACGCCGCCGCCGTGGCGGATACATCCCCCCTGACGGAGGAAGAGCTGGCAAAAGTGGACGCTATGCGGAAAGAACTGGGTACCTCCTTCTGCCGCCGGTGCAACTACTGCGCGCCCTGCACGGTAGGCATCGACATCCCGAACCAGTTCGTGTTCCACGGCTACCTCAGCCGCTACGGCTTGCAGGATTGGGCCAAGGCCCGCTACGGCGCGTTGAAGGCCCACGCGGGAGACTGCGTCGCCTGCGGCGCGTGTGAGGAACGGTGTCCGTATCAGCTGCCAATCCGTGAGATGCTGAAAAAGGTCGCGGCGGATTTTGGGATGTGACCCTGCCGGCCCCTTTTCTGAAAAAGGACGCAAAGCATCTTCTTTGACACGCAGGCGCACAGGCTTTGGCCTGTGCGCCTGCGTGTCTACAGCGTCTCGCCCCCGTCCTTCCGCCTGCACCGCTTCCGGTATTCCATAGGGCTGCTGCCTTCCAGACGCCGGAAGCTTTGGGAAAAATAACTCAGGGAGGAAAAGCCTAAAATCTGCGCGATTTGCGAGAGGGTATGGTCCGTCTCCTGTAGGAGGAACTTGCTCTCTTGGATCCGCCGGGCAATCAGATAGCTGATGGGGGAGGTCTGGAACTCCTTCTGAAAGGCGTGGGAGAGGTGGTACTTGCTGATGTGGGCCAATCCGGCAAGCTGGTCCAGGGTCAGGTTTTCCTTGAAATGGTTGTCGATGTACCGCCGCACCAGGCCGCATTCCCGGCTGGCGCCCGTCCCAGCCGCAGCGCCCTCCGGGGCGCTGCCCAGGGCAAAGTCCGCCCGCCGCCGCAGACGCCGCAGGATCACTTCCAGCAAGTTCTGGCAAATAGCGGCGCACCCCGCCTGCTGCGCCCGGATTTCCCGGACGATAATCCGCAGGCAGGCGGACACAGTTTCCTGCTCCTCGCCCATGTGCAGCAGTGCGCAGTCCCCGGCGTCCGCCAACGCCTCCAGCCCTTCCACCCCCAGCACCACATATTCCATAGGGCTTCCGCCGGTGCTGGTTTCGGTGTGTGGGACGCCGGCGTTTACCACCACCAGGTCGTTGATGGCCACAGGGAAGGTCTCCTGCCGGACTTGGAACGCGCCGTGGCCTTTGGTGATGAAAAACAGCTCCGCACAGGCGTGGGTGTGGAAGGCGGAGTTCCATTCCTCGCTGTATTGCGCGCAGGATACATACAGCAGCCTTGCCCTCCCGCAGTCCTCCTCGCGGTTCCGGGGCAGTACATAGCGCAGCGTACTCATGGGGCGGCCCTCCTCTTATTCGCAAGATTCTAAAAACGAAATAAACCGGATGCCCTCCCACTATTATAAATCCTTTTATTTCATTGTGCAACTGGTAAAAAAACTTCCCCATGCGGGGCGATATTTTGCCGTTATCCCGGGGCTTCCAGGGGGCTGAAGGCGAAAATTTGGAAATCTGTCCAAACCGCCGGGGAAAGCGGCTGCGGTTTTCCGACAAAACGCAAAAGAGCAATATCTATAAAAACCACAGCAACAATAGAATTGTATCTCTCCGCTATTTCTGTATACTGTTATATGTAAGGTGCGGGGATTCCCTTTTCCCGCGCAGCAAAATGGTTTGAAATTTTATGGAGGAAATTGGACATGAAAAAGATTCTCAGCATGATCCTTGCGAGTGTAATGGTTCTGTCCCTGCTGGCCGCCTGCGGCAGCAAACCCCAGGACCCGCCCGCCCAGGACAATCCCCCCAAGCAGGAGGACAACACCCCCGCCAACGATGACAAGACCCCTGATGCAGAGCCTTCCGAGCCGGAAGCAACCGGTTCCATCACCGTAGCCGCCCTGGCTTCCGGTTATGAGGAAGCGTATCCCGGCATGTGGCAGGAAGTCTGCGACGCCTTCACCGCCCAGACCGGCATTGCGGTCAACCTGATCTGCGACAAGAGCCTGGAAGACGTTATCGGGCCGTCCATGCAGGGCGGCGAGTTCCCCGACGTCATCCACCTGGCAACCGGCCGTGAGAAGGGTCTCACCGAGCAGTTTATCAAGGACCGCAACATTGCCGACTTGAACGACGTGCTGTCCATGACGGTTCCCGGCGAGAGCGCCAAGGTCTCTGACAAGATCGTCGGCGGTTTCACCGACACTTCCGTCACCAACCCCTACGACGACGGCCACACCTACCTGGCCCCCATGTTCTACTCCCCCTGCGGCCTGTTCTACAACGCGGGCATCTTTGAGGAGAAGGGCTGGAGCGTCCCCGCTACTTGGGATGAAATGTGGGAACTGGCCGATAAGGCTGCCGCCGAGGACATTGCCCTGTTTACTTACCCCACCACCGGTTACTTTGACGCTTTCCTGTACGCCCTGATGTACTCCGTCGGCGGCCCCGACTTCTACAACAAGGCCCTGCGCTATGAAGAAGGCATCTGGGATACCCCCGAGGCCAAGCAGTGCTTCGACATCATTGCCAAGCTGGCTTCCTACACCAACCCCGTGACCCCTGCCCAGGCCAACGATCAGGACTTCACCCAGAACCAGCAGCTCGTCCTGGACAACAAGGCCCTGTTCATGCCCAACGGCACCTGGATCGTGGGCGAGATGGCCGAGGCGCCCCGCGCTGACGGCTTCAAGTGGGGCATGACCGCCCTGCCCGCCGCCAAGGCCGGCGGCAATGGCGCTAGCTACTGCTGGATGGAGCAGGCTTGGATTCCCGCCGGCGCGCCCAACATGGACGCTGCCAAGCAGTTTGTAGCTTTCCTGTACAGTGACGCGGCCTGCGCGATCTTCGCCAAGGGCGGCGCTATCCAGCCTGTGATCGGCGTAGCCGAGGGCATGGAGGGCGACAACAAGATGTTCTATTCCATCTATGACAACGGCGCTGACGCCGCTATGGGCAGCTTTGCCGCTTACAACGCGGTGGCCGGCCTGGGTACCGTCCGCGAGGTGTTCCTGGATCCCGTTAACGGCCTGGTCAACGGTTCCATTACCGAGGAGCAGTGGATTGCCGATGTGAAGGCCGCCAGCGACCAGATGCGCGCCAATATCATGGGTTAATCCATCCAACCGCATAAGCTAACATCACATAGTCCGTATGCAGGCGGCGGTGAGCGTTTGCTCACCGCCGCCCTTGTATTATCAGAGAGAAGGGAGAGATTTCATGCGCCGCAGCAAAGACCGCAGCATATTCATCGCCCTGTGCGTAGCCCCCGCCGCGATCCTGTTTTTCATCTTTATGGTTCTGCCCACCCTGAACGTGTTCCGCATGTCCCTCTTTGAGCGGGGCGCCTATTCCCCCACGGAGACCTTTGTGGGGCTGAACAACTTCAAGGTGCTGTTCCAGGACGCCAAGTTCATCGCTTCCATGCAGAACACCATTCTGCTCATTGTGACGGTGACGCTGATTACCTTCTTCTTCGCCATCCTCTTCGCCGCGATCCTGACGAGGGAGAAGATCAAGGGCCAGAACTTTTTCCGCGTAATTTTCTACATACCGAATATCCTCTCGGTGGTAGTCATCGCCGGTATTTTCTCCGCGATCTATAAGCCGGAGAACGGCATGCTCAACTCCATCCTGTCCTTTATTTCCGGCCGCGACGTGATGATCTTGTGGAAGGACCAGCAGATGGTCATTATCTCCATCATCATCGCGATGGTCTGGCAGGCCATCGGCTACTACATGGTTATGTATATGGCCTCCATGTCGGCGGTGCCGGCGGATCTCTACGAGTCCGCCAGCCTGGACGGCGCGGGCCGTATCGCCCAGTTTTTCCAGATTACCCTGCCCCTGATTTGGACGAATATCCGCACAACCTTGACGTTCTTCATCATTTCTACCATCAACATGGCCTTCCTGTTCGTCAAGGCTATGGTGGCCAAGGGGATGGCCGACGTGGGCCTGAGCTTCATGTACGCCCAGAAGGACGCGGGCCTGTACGGCTACTCCATGGCGGCGGGCGTGGTGATTTTCCTGTTCTCCTTCCTGCTCTCGGCCATGGTCAACAAGGTCACTAAGCGGGACGTCTTGGAAATGTAAGGAGGGCCGCAGAATGAATCAGAAAAATAAATCCATTACCGCCGAGCCGGTGTTCAAAGCGTTTATCTATGTGGTCCTGATCACCCTCGCCATTTTGATTATCGTCCCCGTGGCCTGGGTGTTCCTGGCGTCCATCAAGGAAAACAGCGAGTTTTACGGCAATCCCTGGGCGCTCCCCGCCGGGTTCTACTGGCAGAACTTCGTGGACGCCTGGAACTCCGCCAGCATGGGCAGCTACATGATCAACTCCGTCATCGTCACCGCCCTGAGCCTTGCGCTGCTGCTGGTAATCGCCCTTCCGGCGGCTTACTGCCTGTCCAGGTTCCAGTTCAAGGGGCGGAAGTTCCTCAATACCTGCTTTATGGCGGGGCTGTTCATCAATGTCAACTACATTGTGGTTCCTATCTTCCTGATGCTGAAGGACGGGGACGTGTGGCTGAAAAACCTGATGGGCAGCGGCTTTTTCCTCAACAACATTTTCATCCTGGCAGTGGTGTACGCCTCCACGGCCCTGCCCTTCACCATCTACCTGCTGTCGGGCTACTTTGCCACCCTGCCCCATGACTTTGAGGAGGCCGCCTATATTGACGGCGCGGGGTATGGCTCCACCATGGTGCGGATCATCTTCCCCATGGCCCAGCCGTCCATCATCACCATCATTCTCTTCAACTTCCTTTCCTTCTGGAACGAGTACATCATTTCCATGACCCTCATGAGCAGCGCCCAGGGCCAGAAAACCCTGCCGGTAGGCCTTCTGAACCTGATGCAGGCCCAGCAGTCCTCTGCCGAATACGGCATCCTGTATGCCGGCCTGGTGCTGGTAATGCTGCCCACGCTGATCCTCTACATCTGTGTGCAGAAGAAGCTGACCCAGGGCATGACCGTAGGCGGCCTGAAAGGGTAAGGCCCTGCCGCCCGGCAACGAAAATTGAGTAAGAATAGGATGGTAGATATGAAGTTTTGGAAAGAGCACACCGCCCTGCGGCTGGTGTTGATGCTGATTACCTTTGTGTTGGGCCTGTTCCTGCTGGTCTACGGCTGGAAGCAGACCGGGCAGCTTGGGGGCTTAGGCTTAATGCTGGTGGGCGTGGCGCTGCTGCTGGCGGCGCTGGCGCTGTATAACAAGCCCTTTGAGGACCCGAAAAAGCGTTGAAGCGGAAAGGGAGAAGAGGAAAGGATTTATGGATAAAAAAGAATTTGGCCGCGTGACGATTCCCACGGACGTGGACGTGGTGCCGGAGACCCTGGATCTGGTCAAGCGTTGGGGCGCGGACGCCATCCGCGACTGCGATGGCACCGACTACCCCGAAGAATTGAAAAGCGTAGACGCGAAGGTCTACTCCACCTACTACACCACCCGCAAGGACAACGCCTGGGCCAAGGCCAACCCCGACGAGGTTCAGCAGTGCTACATCATGACCGGCTTCCACACCGCGTCCGGCGGGCCGCTGTCCATCTCTTTGATGCAGGGCATCAGCACGGAGCTGCTGGAGGTCAACACCCGGGACGACATCAAACGCTGGTGGGAGGTCATGGACCGCACCGCCGGGAAGCCTTTGGCGCCCACTGCCTGGCGGTATGAGCCGGAAACCGGCTGCGTGGTCATTGACGCGCCGGAGGCGTTCCATGACTACACCGTCAGCTTTTTGGCCTACCTTATCTGGGACCCGGTCCACATGTACAACGCGGTTACAAACGACTGGAAGGACTTCGAGCATCAGATCACCTTCGACGTCCGCCAGCCCAAGACCCGCAAGTTTACCATGGAGCGCCTGCGGAAGTTCATCGCGGACCACCCTTACGTGGACGTGATCCGTTACACCACCTTCTTCCACCAGTTCACCCTGGTGTTCGACGAGCTGAAGCGGGAGAAGTACGTGGACTGGTACGGCTACTCCGCCAGCGTTTCCCCCTATATTCTGGAACAGTTTGAGCGGGAAGTAGGCTACAAATTCCGCCCCGAGTTCATCATTGACCAGGGCTATTACAACTGCCAGTACCGCGTCCCCTCCCGGGAGTTCAAAGACTTTATGGCCTTCCAGCGCCGGGAGGTGGCGAAGCTGGCCAAGGAAATGGTGGACATCACCCACGAGCTGGGCAAGGAAGCGATGATGTTCCTGGGAGACCATTTCATCGGCACCGAGCCATATATGCCGGAGTTCGGGACCATTGGCCTGGACGCGGTGGTGGGCAGCGTGGGCAACGGCTCCACCCTGCGGCTGATTTCCGACATTCCCGGCGTAAAATATACCGAGGGCCGGTTCCTGCCCTATTTCTTCCCCGATACCTTCCACGAGGGTGGCGACCCTGTCCGGGAGGCCAAGGAAAACTGGGTGACCGCCCGCCGCGCTATTCTGCGCAAGCCCATCGACCGGATCGGCTACGGCGGCTATTTGAAGCTGGCCTGCCAGTTCCCGGCGTTCATCAGCTACGTGGAGAGCGTCTGCAAAGAGTTCCGCGAGCTGTACGCCAACATCGGCGGGGCCAAGCCCTACTGCGTCAAGACGGTGGCGGTGCTCAACAGCTGGGGCAAGGCCCGCTCCTGGGGCTGCCACATGGTTCACCACGCCCTGTATCAAAAGCAGAACTATTCCTACGCCGGGATTATCGAGGCCCTTTCCGGCGCGCCCTTCGATGTCAGGTTCCTCAGCTTTGACGATCTCAAGGCGGATGCCCATGCCCTGGACGGGGTGGATGTGATTGTCAACGTAGGCGATGGCGACACGGCCCACACCGGCGGCGCGGTCTGGGAGGACCCGGCTATTGCGGCAATGGTCAAGGCCTTTGTATGGAACGGCGGCGGCTTCATCGGCGTAGGCGAGCCATCCGGGCATCAGTACCAGGGCCGGTATCTCCAGCTCTCCGGCGTCCTGGGCGTGGAGAAGGAAACCGGGTTTACCCTGGGCTACGACAAGTACAACTGGGAGGAGCATCCGGATCACTTCCTGCTGGCGGACTGCACAGGGCCGGTTGACTTTGGCGAGGGGAAAAAGTCCATTTACGCCCTCCCCGGCACAGAGATCCTGGTTCAGCGGGACAAGGAGGTTCAGCTTGCGGTCAACGCCTTCGGCGAAGGCCGCGCGGTGTACATCTCCGGCCTGCCCTACAGCTTTGAGAACAGCCGCCTGCTGTACCGCGCCATCCTCTGGAGCGCCCACGGGGAGGACGCGCTGCACAAATGGTTCTCCAGCAACTTCAACGTGGAAGTCCACGCATTCCTGCAAAGCGGGAAGTACTGCGTAGTAAACAACACCTACGAGCCGCAGGCTGCCACCGTCTACACCGGCAGCGGCAGTTTCGCACTGGAACTGGCGGCTAACGAAATTCGGTGGTTTGAAGTTTAAGCCTTGCGTGAATGAACAGAGGACGCCGCCTGGTTGACAGGCGGCGTCCTCTGCGCGTTTATTCCTATTCCTTTTCCACGCCCGCGCCAGTTCATCCAGCAGTCTGGACAGGCATATTTGCTTATCCACGACCTCACTTTACCGCACCTCCGCGCCGTTTGTACCCCTTTTGCACGGTGCTGCCTGAACTGTTGTCCACCCCCCAAAAGAAAAATACCAGTTGAAACCAAGCCCAAACCCTGCTAAAATAGATAAGATTGATTGAGCGACCACATGCACACGCCCAGTCCCAAAGGGCAAGGAGGAATCAACTGGTGATAATCATACAAGGCCGCGGCCTTTCCGCCGGTACGGCGGAGGGCAGGCTTCACTGCTACCACCGGGTAGGAGCCGCAGCGGTCAAACGCGCCGGGGCGGACCCGGAGGAAGAAAAAAAACGTTTGGCGGAAGCCCAGGTCCGGACGGTCCGCCAATTAGAAACGCTGGCTGACCGGTGCGGCCGGGAAGTAGGCAGCGAGGCCGGGCTGGTGTTTTCCACCCATGCCATGCTGGTGGAGGACGAGAGTTTTCTTGAGCACATGACGGACATCATAGACCGGGAGCACTGCTGCGCCGAATACGCAGTCCAGCAGGCTGGCAAAGCTTTTGCGGCCCTGTTTGAGAAGATGGACGACCCCTACATGAGGGAGCGGGGGGCAGATGTTATGGACGTGGCCTGGCGTCTGCTGCGGGACTTGGCGGGGGCCGGAACCGGCGGCGCGTCGCTGGGCGTCCCGGCCATCGTAGCGGCCAACGACCTCAATCCAACGGAGTTCATTGCGCTTGACCGGGCGCAAGTGCTGGCCATTGTCACCCAGCGGGACTCCCAGAACAGCCATGCCGCCATTCTAGCCCGTCTGCTGGGCATCCCCACCGTATGCAACCTGGGAGACGGCCTGCTGGCGGAGTACCACGGGCGCATGGCGCGCGTAGACGGCCGCGCCGGGACGCTGACCATACTTTGACGGAGGAAAAACCATGGAAGCAAAAATTTTATTTCTGGACCTGGACGGCACCCTGCTCAACGACCAAAAGGAGATTACCCCCGGCAACCGTGCCGCCATCCAAGAAGCCTTGGCCCAAGGCCACCGCGTAGTCGTGACATCCGGCAGGCCGCTGAAAAGCTCCCTGGCGCAAGCCCGGCGCCTGGAACTGGCGGGGGAGGGCTGTTATGTAATTGCCTACAACGGCACAGTAATTTACGACTGCACCACCCAGAAGGAGGTTTTCCGCCGGACGCTGGACCTAGACACCGTATACGCGTTGTTCGACGAAGCCCGCCGCCGGAAAATGTATGTACATACCTACGACTGCGAGGACGTAGTGGTAGAGCCGGACGCCAACCTTGCTATTACCCAGCTTTACTGTTCCATCCTCAATATAGGCTACCGGATGATTGAAAGCGTACGCAGCAGCCTGTCCGGCCCGCCGGTAAAGGTTCTCCTGATTGACCGCCAGCACCGGGAGCCGTTAGAGGAAATGGCCCAATGGATTCAAGCCAGCCTGGCGGGCCGGGCAGACTGTTTTTCCTCCAGCCCGTATTTCCTGGAGGTGGTGGCGCACGGCATGAACAAGGGTGCGGCAGTGCGGGAGTTGTGCGCACGGCTGGGAACCGATATCCGAAACGCCCTTGCGGTGGGGGACGAGGGCAACGACATCTCCATGATCCGCGCCGCCGGGACGGGCATCGCCATGGCAAACGCCATTCCCGCCGTGAAGGAAGCGGCGGACTACGTGACGGAACGGGACAACAACCACGACGGCATCGAGGAGATTGTCAGGAAATTCATGCTGTGAGCCGGCCAAATTTGGAAAAGATGAACAAATTTTGACCAACCCCGGCAAAATGTACAAAAATCCATTGACAAACGTAGAAACCGGTCTATAATAAACTTTAATCAGACAAGTTTAGTCTGAGACATATCGGTTATGATAGAGGCGCGGCCGCCATGAGTAGCTCTCCGGATACGTCAGACAGCGTGGAGAGGGAAAGGGAACGCCGCCGAAGCTGTCCCCCGCTGTCTGGCGGAGGATGAGCTGGGCCGACGGAGAATATCCGGCGGACTGTCACGGAAACGTGGAGAGCTGTCATGACGGCCATACGGAACCATATGTGTGCGGCCCGGTCATGATTGCAGTCATGACTGGGCTTATTTTTTCCGAAAAGAAAAAGTAAGCAAACCCAAACTTTTTTAGGAGGAAACACACATGAGCAACGCAAGAACCCGCAGGGCTTTGACCGCCGTTTTATCGGCGGGGTCCTGCATGGCGCTGGCGGCCACCGCCTTCGCTTCAGACGGCGAAGCCGCCGTATCCAGCATGTACGCCACCTTCTGGGCGCTGGTGCCGCCTATCGCCGCCATTGTCCTGGCGCTGATTACCAAGGAAGCCTACTCCTCTCTTTTCATCGGCATTCTGGTAGGCGCACTGTTCCAGTGCAATTTCGCCCCGGTAGCCACCCTGGACGCCATTGTTAACGACGGCTTAATCTCTGCCATTGCAGGCAACGCGGGCATTTTCCTGTTCCTGGTGCTGCTGGGCATCATCGTGGCGCTGGTGAACGCATCCGGCGGCTCCGCCGCCTTTGGCCGCTGGGCTGAAAAAAATATCAAGGGCCGCGTAGGCGCCATGCTGTCCACCTTCGTCCTGGGCCTGCTGATTTTCATCGACGACTACTTCAATTGTCTCACGGTCGGCTCGGTCATGCGCCCTGTCACCGACGGCCACAGGATTTCCCGTCCCAAGCTGGCCTATCTCATCGACGCCACCGCCGCGCCGGTGTGCATGATTGCGCCGGTGTCCTCCTGGGCGGCGGCGGTCTCCGGCGTAGCGGCGGACTTGGGTACCGGCGTCAGCGGCATTGAGTTGTTTATTCGGGCCATTCCCTACAATTTCTATTCCCTGCTGACCTTTGTGTTCATCATCGCCCTTTCGGTCATGAAGTTTGACTACGGCCCCATGAAACTCCACGAGCTGAACGCCCTGCAAAAGGGCAAGCTGGGCGCGTTGGAAAACGCGGCCGAGGAGGAAGGCAGCCCCAAAGGCACGGTTGCAGACCTGATTATCCCGGTCATCATCCTGTTCGTGCTGTGTACCGTGGGTATGATTTATGTAGGCGGATTCTTCGGGGTAGACGCCTGGGGCGATACGGCGTACGCGGGCGACTTCATTGGCGCCTTCGGCAACACGGATGCCTTTATTGGCCTGCCCTGGGGCGGACTGCTGGCGCTCATCCTCATCGTCATTTATCTGGTGGCCCGCCGGGTGCTGGGCTTCAAGGAAGCCATGGCCTGCGTTCCCAAGGGCTTCATCGCCATGGTGCCGCCCATCACCATCCTGACCCTGGCGGTCAGCCTAAAGAGCATGACCAGCGCCCTTGGCGCGGACGTGTTTGTAGGGAACGTCATGGAGGGCGCGTCTTCCTTCCTATACGCCATGCTGCCCGCAGTAATTTTCCTGGTAGCCTGCGCCCTGGCCTTTGCGTCCGGCACAAGCTGGGGTACCTTTGCCATTTTGATTCCCATTGTGGTGCCTGTGTTTGACGCAAGCAGCCCCCTGTTAACCGTAGGCATTTCCGCCTGCCTGGCGGGCGCGGTGTGCGGCGACCACTGCTCTCCCATCAGCGATACTACCATCATGGCTTCTGCCGGTGCGCAGTGCGACCATCTGACCCACGTCTCCACACAGCTTCCCTACGCCATCACCGTGGCGGGGAGCAGCTTTGTGTGCTTCATTGCCGCCGGGTTTATCCAGAACGCCGCCATCTGCCTAGTGCTGGGCGCAGTGCTGACGGTAGGCGTACTGGCAGTCCTCCGCTCTATAAGCGGGAAGAAGCCGCTTCAGCATTCCTAACCTCAAAAAAGGTGCTCTGCACCTTTTTTGAGGGGGGCGGAGGGCTTTTTGCCAGCCCGAAAACCGCCGGGGGGGTATCCCTCCGGCGGTTTTCTTTCAAATTTTTAAGTTTCGCCCATCCCTTTTCAGAATGGATGACTGACCGATAAACTGAAATTTGTAAATCAAACAATATTCTCACCCAAGATTATTTTGGGCATTGTGGTTAAACATCTATTCCAACGTTTATAGAATTTTTCTATGCCGAGTTTTCCAACTCTTGCATGAACTTCTTCATTTTCCAGCACCCAATACAAGACATATGTTACCTTACCTACATTTCTTGTAAGACGAACAGGTAATTCTCCCTCTTTAACTGCATTGAAATCTTTTTGCCGGTGAGTACGTTTTATATAGTGTACATCAATAACACCATCTTGCTCCAAGTAAAATTCCGCTACTTCCCTCATCAGTTCTTCAATTTCATCTAACTTGGTCAGTTTTGCCTCATATATGCATATTTCATTAAACATAAAATACCTCCACAAACTGGGATTTGTCAATACAGCCTAAAACTTGTAATTCACAAGAAATACCTTATCTTTACAGGAAAATAAGTACAATGTTAATGAGGATGAGAATGTGTAAAAGTGTATGATACAAATCGGGTATTAGCTTCGTATCACTTGCCGGAATGAAACGAACAGTATCGCTGAAGCCTTCATTATATCCCTTTAACTTTTTTTCTGACACTCCAAAAATGGTAAAGTACCAATGGCAGAAGAATTGAACAATTATCCAACATGACAAAACGAACAGCAAAAACCATTTCCCAACAGGATATACTGCATGATATAAAACCACTCCGGTAGTAAAAAGGCACAGCACTACAAATTCTGCACTCTTAATTCCAACTCCCTTTGACAATATCCATTTACTTGTCTTATATGATTTTATGCAGCCAAAAAACCATATCCAAAGAGCAAGCTGAGCAACCAAGCTTATCATTACAATTTCTCCTTATTTTTTGCTGAATTTAGCCAACTCAACAAATTCCGATTTGCCGAGTCGATTATAGCACAGGACTCCTGTTATATCAATGTGCTTTTGTAGAAAACCGCCGGAGGGGTGTCCCTCCGGCGGTTTTCTTTCAAATTTTTTAAGTTTCGACCAGCGCACTTGACGGGTTCCCTCCAAGGGGCTATACTTTTTCTTGGAAGAAGGAAGTTATTTCCTAAAACGGAGGAAACACCATGGCAAATCAAGGAAACGCAAACCGCATTATCACAATTCCAAACCTGCTGAGTACGTTCCGCATCCTGCTGATCCCCCTGATCGTATGGCTGTACTGCGGGAAGGAGAACTATCCGCTGGCGGCGTGGGCGCTGGCGCTCTCAGGTGTGACGGATATAGCGGACGGCTTCATTGCACGGCATTTCCACATGGTCAGCAATCTGGGCAAGATGCTGGACCCCATTGCGGATAAATTGACGCAGACGGCGATGCTGGTTTGCCTGCTGACGCGGTTCCAGGCAATTTGGTGGCTGCTGGGCGTTTTGGTGGTGAAGGAGACGGTGATGGCGTTTATGGGCCTGCTGGTAATCCGCCGCACAGGGGAAGCGTACAGCGCGGCTTGGCATGGGAAGCTGGCGGCTTGTGTCCTATATGCCGTCATATTTACACATATTGTTTGGTACGACATTCCGGCGGGCTGGTCTATTCCTATGGTTTTGGCGGGCATCGGGGCGGTTTTGCTGAGTCTGGCACTATATACCGCCAGCAACCTCCACCGGCTCCGCGCCCCCCTGCCCGGCAAGCCATAAGGGGCAGTGCGCCCGGCGCGGCCGTTTGCCTTGCAGCGCGGCAAAAGGCCGCGTCTCCGCTTACGCGCGCAAGGGCTTTGCCTACAAAATACAGGCGTGAAGGGCGGCTAAAAAGGTTTTCCCTACGGTTCTTTTCTTTGTGCGCAGGGAAAAGAATGACCCATACGCTCACGAGAAATTTTTTGCAAACTTCCACGAACCCCCTTGACAACTGCATCGAAAAAGTGTAGAGTTAGTCGCAACAAACCACTTTGGTTACATAAGGAAAGGACCAACACACCATGAAGAATCAACGTCAGCATATGACCTTAGACCAGCTTTCTGTGGGCGGGAACTGTGTGATCGTGCAGGTGGGCAACCAGCGGGGCGCGGTGAAGCGCAGGCTCATTGATATGGGCCTAACCCCTGGGACTTCGGTGGAGCTGATCAAAACAGCGCCCTTCGGGGACCCCATGGAGGTGCGGCTGCGGGGCTATGAGTTGAGCCTTCGCAAGGAGGATGCCGCGCAGATTCAAGTTTCTCCCGCCGCTATAACGGGAGTCGGGCGGGAGGCGGTCTCCGAAAGCGCCTATCATTTAGGCGCGGCGTGTCACGGCGACTGCGCACACTGCGCCATGGGATGCTCCGACCCCAAGGATCTGGACGCCATGCACCAGGCCCACCGCCACGAGCAGGAGCATCATCCCAGCACCTACGATCCCCGCGCCCACGACCAGCGGCAATGGAAGGTGGCCCTGGTGGGCAACCCCAACTGCGGCAAGACCACCCTGTTCAACGCCCTGACCGGCTCCAACCAATATGTAGGCAACTGGCCCGGGGTGACGGTGGAAAAAAAAGAGGGCGAAGCCAAGCGGGGGGACGCCCACTTCACCGTCGTAGACCTGCCCGGCATCTACTCCCTGTCGCCCTACTCCATGGAGGAGATGGTAGCGCGGAAATTCATCCTCAACGAACAGCCCGACGCCATCATCGACATCGTGGACGCCACCAACCTGGAGCGGAACCTATACCTGACCATGCAGCTATTGGAGCTGGAGCGCCCGGTGGTGCTGGCGGTGAATTTCATGGACGAGGTGGAAAAGAAGGGGGATTTCATCGACTGCGGCCGGTTGGCCGCCAGCCTGGGCGTACCGGTGGTGCCAATTTCGGCCCGGGACAACGTCAATATCGACAAGCTGGTTCAGGAAGCCCATAAGCAGATGCACACCGGCCTGACGGTAGAGCCGGACGACTTATATGACGACTTCACCCACGCCGTCCACCACCGCATCAGCGGCCTGATCCACGACCGGGCCTACGAAAAAGGCATCCCGGCCCACTGGGCGTCCATCAAGCTGCTGGGCGGCGACGGGGAGGTTGCAAAGGACCTGGCCCTGGACGAAAAAACCTTGGCGGAAATTGACGCGATAGCGCAGGAATACGAAGCCGCCAGCCCCTTAGGCGACCGGGAGACCCTTCTGGCGGACAGCCGCTACCGCTTTGTAGAACGTGTAGTCCGCTCCTCGGTGCGCCGCAAAAGCACCGGCGGCCAGCGGACGGTGACCGAGCGCATTGACGCGGTAGCCACCCACCGCATCTGGGCCATCCCGGTGTTCTTAGGGATGATGCTGGCAGTCTTTCTGGTAACGTTCAGCGGCCCTGGGGCGTGGGTGTCGGACGGCATTGCGTGGTTTGTGGAGGAGGTCCTGTGTCCTGGCGTATCCGGCTGGCTGGCGGCCGTCCACGCCCCCGGCTGGCTGAACGGCCTGCTGGTAGACGGCCTGATTGCCGGCGTAGGCGGTGTGCTGACCTTCCTGCCCATGATCGCGCTGCTGTTTCTGTTCCTGTCCATGCTGGAAGACAGCGGCTACATGGCCCGCGCCGCCTTTGTAATGGACCGTACGCTGCGCCATTTCGGCCTGTCGGGGAAGGCGTTCATCCCCATGCTGATGGGCTTTGGCTGCACGGTGCCTGCCGTTATGGGCGCCCGGACGATGGAGAATGAGAAAGACCGCCGGATGACGGTACTACTGGTTCCCTTCATGTCCTGCGGGGCGCGCCTGCCCATATACGGCCTGATGACCTCCGCCTTTTTCCCTCAGTATGCAGGCCTGATTGTATTCGCGCTGTACCTGTTAGGACCCGTGCTGGCCATCATCTCGGGCCTGATCCTGAAACGCAGCGTCTTCCAGGGCGAACCGGCGCCGTTTTTGTTAGAGCTTCCCCCCTACCGGATGCCCACGCTGCAAAACATCTGGCTTCACGTCTGGGAGCGTGTGCGGGACTTCCTGACCCGTGCAGGAACCATCATTGCGGCTATGAGCATCGCGGTATGGTTTTTGCAGAATTTCGACCCAAGCCTGCGGATGGTGGAGGACGCCTCCGGCAGCATCCTTGCCTTGGTAGGCGGCTTCATCGCGCCGGTATTTGCGCCCATGGGCTTTGGCGTATGGCAGGCGGCAGTAGCGCTGCTGGCCGGGCTGATTGCCAAAGAGGCGGTTGTCAGCTCCATGAGCCTGTTCTACGGCTTTTCCCTCACCGATTACGCGGCGGCAGGCGCCGCAATGGCGGCAACATTTTCCCCTGCGGCAGCACTGGCGTTTTTAGCGTTTTGCGCCCTGTACACGCCTTGCGTGGCGGCGATTGCCACCATCCGGCGGGAAATGAACAGCCTGAGCTGGACGGCGCTGGCGCTTATTTGGCAGCTTGGCGCGGCATGGCTCGCCTCTTTCGCCGTATACCAGATCGCGTCCCTATTTCTATAAGGCAGAAGCCAAAGCCCGCACAGCCTGGACGGCTGTGCGGGCTTTCTAATCGAGAATTTTTTTCGGCACGAAGGCCAGGTAATCCGCCGCCACCAGGCTGTAGTCCACGGTCCCCACGGTTCCCTCGATGGCCCTCTTATGGCTCGGCCCATGGAGGTGTCCATAGAAGCACCGCTCCACGGCGTATTCCTCTAACTTTTTAATGATTTCCGGGCAGCGGTACCCGGTATATAGCGGCGGATAGTGGAGGAACGCAAGAATAGGCCTTCCGCCTGCGGCTTTCAGGGACGCTTCCAGCCGCCCCACCTCCCGGTTAAGGACTTTTTCATTATGGCCGGACTGTTCTTCCTCATAGAACCACCCTCTCGTCCCGCAGATGGCCCAATCCCCATAGAAAAAGCAGTTATTGTGGAGGATATCAATAGAAGAAATCTGATTTTCTTGAAAAAAGCGCTTCATTTTCGCGGCGGTATTCCACCAATAGTCATGGTTTCCCTTCAGAATCCATTTTTTCCCTGGCAGCCGGTCGATAAACTTGAAGTCCTCCACGCTCTCCTCGAAGTCGATGCCCCAAGAGGTATCCCCGCATAGCACCGTCACATCATCCCCGCCCAAGGGAGCGAAGCCTTTTTCCAACCGGGATACGTGATCCTCCCACCCGGCGCCGAAGACATCCATCGGTTTATTCACTTGTAAGGACAGGTGGAGGTCACCGATTGCATAGAGGGCCATAAACGAATGCCTTTCTCCCAGGCGGCCTTCGGGCCGCTCCAAGTGGTTTCTTCCGCCCTGCTTCAATCCAGGGCGCCGTTATTCCAGCAAAAAGCCTTTTGCCGCCAGCTCTTCCCTGACGCGGGCAAAGGCCTGCTCATCCGGGCAGTCCAGCGTGTGCAGATGGACCCCCTCCGTCAGCAGCGAAAGCGGCTGCGCAGCGTCAGCCTTCAGGATAAACTGCCGCACGTCATACCTGCTGGACAGCCCCAGTGCGCCCGTAAGCTGGCCATAAACCGGATGCTCCACGATTACATCCAGGACTGTGCATCCATTATCGACCATAATTTGCAGTTCTTCTTCCATGCCGCCGCTCAGGTGGCGGCAAGCCACCTGCCGCTGCAAGCCTTTCCGCTTCTCCTGTATCAGGTACCCCCTGGCGGTAGCGTGAATGTCGGCTCCGCCGGCCCGCAGCAGGGCCACATCCCCCACCACAAGCTGCCGGCTTACCCCAAACCTGCCGGCCAGGGCAGCGGCGCTAACGGGTCCCTGCGCCCTGGAAAGCGCGTCCAAAATAGCGTCCCGGCGTTCCTGCGCAGTCATGGCCTTCCCTCCTCCGGCGACAGCAATACTGGCAATATAATGATAGTATACCTGTCTATGCCCCCGCCGTCAAGAGTTATACCGCTGCAAAGCTCAACTTCTCCCCATCGCTTCCGATCACGACCCGCTGCCCGTCGGACAGCGTCCCGCGAATCAGCATAGCGGCCAATTCCGTCTCCACATGCTTCTGCAAATACCGTTTCACAGGCCGCGCCCCATAGGACGGCGAATAGCTGGCCCTGGCAATAAACGCCCTGGCTTCTTCCGTCAGTTCTGCGCGGATGTCCCTGTCCGCCAGCCGCCGCGCCAGCGCGGCCATAGCGATGTCGATGATCCCGCCGATCTGGCTTTCGGTCAGGGGGGAGAACACCACGATATCATCCACCCGGTTAATAAATTCCGGCCGGAAATACTGGTTCAGTTCATTCCGAACGCGTTCCCTTACCTCCGGGCTGACAGACCCATCCTGATGGATATTCTCGGTCAGGTACGCGCTGCCGATGTTGCTGGTCATGATGACGATGGTGTTTTTGAAATCGACCGTCCTGCCCTGGTTGTCGGTCAGCCGCCCGTCGTCCAGCAGTTGCAGCAGGATATTGAACACATCCGGGTGGGCTTTTTCAATTTCGTCGAACAGCACCACGCTGTAAGGCTTCCGCCGCACGGCTTCGGTCAACTGCCCGCCCTCGTCGTAGCCCACGTATCCCGGGGGCGCGCCGACCAGGCGGCTGACGGCGTGTTTCTCCATATACTCGGACATATCAATGCGGATTATGTTCCGCTCGTCGTCAAACAGCGATTGCGCCAGGGTTTTGGCCAATTCCGTCTTGCCCACGCCGGTAGGACCCAGGAAGATAAAGGACCCAATGGGCCTGTTTTCCTCCTTCAGCCCCGCGCGTCCCCGCAAGATTGCTTCACTGACGGCGGAGACCGCCTCGTCCTGCCCAATGACCCTGCGGTGGAGGATTTCCGGCAGACGCAGCAGCTTTTCCTTCTCGCTTTCCACCAGCTTGCTGACGGGGATGCCGGTCCACTTGCTGACCACCCCGGCAATTTCCTCCTCGGTGACTTCCTCCTTGAGCAGGTGGTCGTCCTTCCCGGCGTCCACCCTTGCCCGTTCCTCCTCCAACTGCTTTTCCAATCCAGGCAGGGTTTCATATTTCAGCCGCGCCATTTTCTCCAAATCATAGCGCCGCTCCGCTTCCTCCATCTGCCGCCGTGTGTCCTCGATTTCCTGTTTCAGCCGCTTGACCCCTGCGATAGACTGTTTTTCCGTCTCCCACTGGGCGCGCATGGCGTCGTTTTTCGCTTTCAGTTCCGCCAGTTCCGCATCAATATGGTGGAGCCGGTTTTTCGAGCCGTTGTCCTCCTCCTTGCCCAACGCCTGCTTTTCAATTTCCAGCTGCATCATTTTCCTGCTGATTTCATCCAGCTCGGCAGGCAGGCTGTCAATTTCCATCCGGATTTTGCTTGCGGCCTCGTCCATCAGGTCGATGGCCTTATCCGGCAAAAACCGGTCGGTAATATACCGGTCCGACAGGGCGGCGCAGGCAATCAGCGCCCCATCGGTAATCCGCACCCCATGATGGATTTCAAACCTTTCCTTCAGCCCCCGCAGGATCGAGACGGTATCTTCCACCGTAGGCTGGCCGATCAGCACCTTCTGGAACCGCCGTTCGAGGGCGGCGTCTTTTTCGATATACTTCCGGTACTCGTCCAAGGTAGTCGCCCCGATGCAGTGCAGCTCCCCTCTCGCCAGCTTAGGCTTAAGGAGGTTGCCGGCGTCCATGCTGCCCTCGGTGCGGCCCGCGCCCACGATATTGTGGAGTTCGTCGATGAACAGCAAAATCCGCCCATCGCTTTTCTCCACCTCATTGAGCACGGCTTTCAGCCGCTCCTCGAACTCCCCCCGGTACTTCGCCCCGGCGATCAGGGACCCCATATCCAGCGCGAAAATCGTTTTATCCTTCAATCCCTCCGGCACATCGCCGTTAAGGATGCGCTGGGCCAGCCCCTCCACTACGGCGGTCTTGCCCACGCCCGGCTCCCCGATAAGCACCGGATTATTTTTGGTTTTCCGGCTCAAAATCTGAATTGTGTGCCTGATTTCCGCGTCCCGGCCAATCACGGGGTCCAGCTTCCCCTGCCGGGCCATTTCCACCAAGTCCCTGCCATATTTTTCCAGGGCCTCATAGCCCTCCTCCGGGTTCTGGCTGGTGACTCTCTGGCTTCCCCGGACCTTGGTCAAGGCCTGCAAAAGCTTCTCCTTGTCAATGCCGTACCGTTGGAACAGCTTCGCGCTGGGGGTGCCTGACTCCTCCGCCAGCGCCAGGTACAGATGCTCCACCGATACATATTCGTCTTTAAACTGCTGCGCAATCTGCTCTGCCGCGGTGAAGAGCTGGCTCAGCCTGCGGCTGGCGTAAAGCTGCCCCGCCCCATCGCCTGACACCTTAGGCAGGCGGTCGATTTCCCGCTGCACCTCCCCGGCCAGCGTCTCCACGTCCAGGCCCATATAGGCCAGGAGCCTTGGCACCAGCCCATCCCGCTGGCGCAGCAGCGCCAGGTGGAGATGTTCTCCACCGATTTCCTGCTGCCCGTTCTCCACGGCGGCCGACTGGCAGTCCGCCACCGCCTGCTGGGCGTTCTGGGTATAGCGATCAAAGTTCATGGAAAAACCTCCTTTGAACCAGTATGCCCCGCACACCGGTTCTCCTTTCTATTTTCATTACCCATCATACACCCGGCTTCGGGAAAAGTAAAGAAAAAAGTTAGCACTCTTGTGACGAGAGTGCTAACTTTCTGTGAACAGTCTGTTAAATCAATTCTTGTAGACCGCGGCCATGCCCTTATAGGTCATATAGCAGTCCAGTTTCGCCACCACTTCGAAGGGGGCATGCATCGCCAGCACAGGTACGCCGGCGTCCAGGGTGTCAATATTCCGGTTGGCCATGTACGCCGCCACGGTGCCGCCGCCGCCGGCGTCCACCTTGCCCAGTTCAGCCATCTGCCAAATGACGCCGTTCTCGTCAAAGATGCGCCGCGTATAGGCCACCAACTCCGCCGCCGCGTCGGAAGCGCCGCCCTTGCCCCGGCTGCCGGTGTACTTGCACAGGCCCACACCATAGTTGAGGAAGGAGGCGTTATTCTTCTCATACACGTCAGGGAAATTGGGATCAAAGGCCGCCGTCACGTCAGCGGACAGGCAGAAGCTCTTTTCCAGGCACACCCGCACCGGAACGCCCTGGGCGTCGCACAGGTCCTCCATGAAGGTGTCGAAGGCGCCGGTCTGCATACCGCTGACGCCCATGGAGCCGACCTCCTCCTTGTCGGCCAGGATGCACACCGCCGTCTTGCCGGGGGTCTCCTCCAGGTCCAGCATAGCCTTCAGCGCGGCAAAGCCGCACACCCGGTCATCGTGGCCGTAAGCGCCGATCATGCTGCGGTCGAGACCGATGTCGGCGGCGTTGAAAGCAGGCACGGCTTCCAGTTCGGCGGAGATGAAGTCGCCCTCGGTGAAGCCGTACTTTTCATAAAGCAGCTTCATCACGGCCAGCTTCACCCGGTCCTTCTCCTCGCCTTCCATGGGTTCGCTGCCGACCAGCAGATTGAGCTGCTCGCCGTTGATGCCTTCGGCCAGGGTCTTCTTGCTCTGCTCCGCGCCCAGGTGGGGCAGCAGGTCGTTAATGACCAGCTTCGGCTCATTGCCCTCGCCAATAGCGACGCGGATGGTTTTGCCGTCCTTCAAGATCACTACGCCGTGCAGTTCCAGGGGGATAGTCACCCACTGATACTTCCGGATGCCGCCATAGTAGTGGGTTTTCAGGTAAGCCAGCTCGTCCGCTTCATACAAGGGCGCGGGCTTCAGGTCCAGCCGGGGGCTGTCGATGTGCGCGGCAGTGATCTGCGCGCCCTCCGCCAGGCTCTTCTGGCCGATGACCGCCAGCATGAGCATTTTGCCCCGGTTGTCCAAGTACACCTTATCGCCGGTTTTCAGCGCCATACCCCGGACATAGGGCTGGAAGCCCTTTTCCTTGGCCAGGCGGATGCCCTCGCTGACGCACTCCCGCTCCGTCTTCCCGGCGTCCAGGAACGCCTTGTAGGCCTCGCAGTAGCGGTCCATGTCTCCCCGCTCTCCGGCGGGCATACGGTCATATCCGTTCTTTTTCTCTGTGAGGATGGTCTTCTTCCATTCTTTCGCGTCCATTTTTCTCAGTCTCCTTCCACAATCGTATCCAATAAATTTTGGAAAAATCCGCGCATGTGTTCCCGGCAGGCCGCCCGGTCCTCCAACTGGTTTTCCAGGAGGAAGGTGCAGTGCCGTCCATACCAGCAATCCGGCTTCTGTGCCTGGACCCTGGCCTGGGCCTGGGCTTCCGGCAGGCCGTCCCGGGCCATGATGCGCTTTAACCGGAGGGCAGGCGGCGCGGTGACAGCCACCGTTGCGGCGCACAATTCCCCCATCCCGGATTCTATCAGATTAACCGCATCTATGGCAAGTCCTTTTTGTGAACATTTCCGAATTTTTTGTTCCACCGCTGCGGACATGGCGGGAAAGACGATGGCGTTGAGCTTCTCCAGCTCCTTTTTGTCGCTGAACACCCGCCCCGCCAGGGCGCGGCGGTCCAGTTCTCCGTCCGGCAGGAACACCGGCCCAAAGGCGCCGGTCAATTTTCGGCGAAGCCCCCCATCCGTGCGCAGGAGGTGGTAGTAGAGGGCGTCGCAGTCCACAATCTCAAACCCGAAGCCGGCCAAAACTTCCAGCGCGGTGGTTTTTCCCGCGCCGGTAGGGCCGGTCAGCCCGATAACCGTCACAGCCCATCCCCCCCGACGTCCACCGCCTCCACCACATGGAATCCGGCGGCTTTTTTCAGCCGGTTGGCCACCGCCAGCCCCAGCCCGGCGTTAGCGGGACACTGGGCGAAAATCTCGGCGGCGTCCGTCCCATCGAAGGCCCGCAGCGCATCGAACACCCGTCTTGCCTGCTCCTCCGGGTCGCCTGCCGGGCCGATGGTTTCCACCACGCAGCCCGGGAACATATTTCTATATTCATCGAAGCAAATCACCCCCGTATGATCCCCCAGGTGGCGGCGGATATACCGGGCCGTCCGGCGGCTCTCCCCAGCCACCACCGTAACGGGGGCTTTGGGGGCATAGTGGCGGTATTTCATCCCTGGCGCTTTCGGCTTTTCCCCCGGCGCCAGCGGGGACAGCACCGCTTTATCAACGGACACCTCCCCCAGCACATCCCGCAGGGCTTCCAGGGGCAGGCCGCCGGGCCGCAAGAGCCTGGGCGGCTGGGCGGTAAGGTCGATAATGGTCGATTCCACCCCCACGCCGCACGGCCCGCCGTCCACAATGGCGTCGATCCGGCCATCCATGTCCTCCATCATATGGGCGGCGCAGGTAGGGCTGGGCCGCCCGGAGAGGTTGCCGCTGGGCGCGGCCACAGGGACGTTGGCGGCCCGGATGATTTCCAGCGTCACCGGATGCTTTGGACACCGCACCCCCACGGTATTCAGCCCGCAGGTCACAACATTGGGTACATGCTCCCGTCTCCGCAGGATCATGGTCAGCGGACCCGGCCAAAAGGCCTCCGCCAGCGCGTAAGCGGCGGAGGGGATGCTGCGGCAGTACAAATCCAGCCAGGAGGACCCGGGGACATGAAGGATCAGCGGGTTGTCCTGGGGCCTGCCCTTAGCGGCAAAGATACGCCGCACGGCGGCGGCGTTGAGGCCGTCCGCCCCCAGCCCATAGACGGTTTCGGTAGGGATGCCCAGCAAGCCGCCATTCCGGAGAATGGCGGCGGCGGCGTCAATATCCTGTTCCGACAGAAGCCTTGTTTTCATCTCAGCGCTTCAGCTCCATCCGTGTGAAATCGTAAATCCCTCCATTAGTGGACACCTTGGCGGTCCCGGTTTTGACAAAGCCCGCCCGTTCATATACCTTGATGGCCCGTTGATTAAAGGACGCGACATCCATCCGGATTTTTTCAAACGCATAGTTTTCCCGCACAAACCGGAGGATTTCCGCCAGAAAGGCCCCGCCGTTCCCCAGCCCCGTCAGATCCGGGCGCAGGCCAAGGCCAATCTCAATGTCCGCCCCCGCCTGCTCCACGCAGAAAAATCCCATCAGGCCGTCTCCGCTGAAGACGGAAAAATACCTGTCTCCCCGCTTCTCCGCCGTTACGATTTCCGCATAATCCTCCGGGTCCGCCGTCATGTCGTAAAAGGCATACGCACCGCCGTATTTCCAGCGGTCCGCAATTTCGGCAGCTTCAGGCTGGCGCATTTTTTTGATTTGCATCCTGTCCACCTCTTTTACTGTTCCCCCGCCTCCGCCAGCTTCGCCGCCTGCCCGGCGGTAGTCAGCGCGTCGATGATCGGGTCAAGCCCCCCGTTAATGACGGCGTCAATGGCGAAGTTTTTGACGTCGCCGGTCAGCCGGTGGTCGGTGACCCGTCCCTGGGGGAAGTTATACGTGCGGATTCGTTCCGACCGGTCTCCGGACCCCACCTGGCTGCGCCGCTGGGCGGCGATCGCGGCGTTCTGCTTTTCCAGTTCCGCTTCGTAGAGCCGGGAACGCAAAATTTTCATTGCCCGGTCTTTATTTTTGTACTGGCTGCGCTCATCCTGGCATTCCACCACCACGCCGGTCGGCAGGTGGGTAATCCGGATAGCGGATTCCGTCTTATTGATGTGCTGCCCTCCCGCGCCGGAGGAGCGGAAGGTATCAATTTTCAAATCCCCCGGGTCGATCTGGAAATCCACTTCCTCCGCTTCCGGCAGCACGGCCACGGTAGCGGCAGAAGTCTGTATCCGTCCGGAGGATTCCGTCACAGGCACCCGCTGAACCCGGTGGGCGCCGCTTTCATACTTGAGACGGGACCAGGCCCCCTCGCCTTCCACAATGAACTCGATGGTTTTCACGCCGCCCAATTCGGTCTCGCTGCGGCTGGTGACTTCCAGCTTCCACCCCCGGCTTTCCACGTACATGGCATACATGCGGAATAAATCCGCCGCAAACAGCATGGCCTCTTCCCCGCCCACGCCGCCGCGGATTTCCATTACCACATTTTTCCCATCATTGGGGTCGCGGGGCAGCAGGAGTATTTTCATTTCCTCTTGCAGGCGTTCCATCTCTTCCCGCGCGTCCCGCAGTTCTTCCTGGGCCATTTCCTTCAAATCCGGGTCGCTGAGAAGTTCCTGGGCGCCGTCAAACCGGGCCTGGGCAGCGCGGTAAGCGCGATAGGCTTCCGCCACCGGCTCCAATTCCTTCTGCTCCCTGGTCAGGCGGCGGAGCAGGTCCGGGTCGGCGTAGGTCGCGGGGTCTTCCATCTGGCTGACGATAGCTTCCAAGCGGTTGGAAACCGCTTGCAGTTTATCCATCATGGCTTGCTTTCCCCCTTTCCTGCGCCCCGGACGCTGGCAAGGAATTCATCCCGCCAGAAGGTGGAGCCTACCGTATTGGGCCGGATGCTGACGGCCGACACCCTGGGCGTACGGACATATAAGTCCATTTGATCGAACACCTCCTCATAGCGGAGGTCGCTGCTGCGGGTGACGACATAGGCCGTTTTCCGCAGCCGTTCACCGTACTCCATCAAAAAGCTTCTCACGGGAGCGGAGCAGCGCCCCGCCCACACGGGCGTCCCAATAATTACCAGGTCGTAAGCTTCAATAGGGATGGCGGTTTTTAGGGGCTTCACCGGCGTAAGGCGGCGGGACACCGCCTGCATTCCGCTGCGGAACCAGCCGGTTATTCCGCCCCGCTCGATTCCGTCGTCCAATTTCACCGCTTCACATTTTAATTCGGCCGCGATTTCACGGATTAATTTTTCTGTATTCCCAGTCCTGCTATAATAAACACAAAGCGTATATGGCATACTCTGTCCCTTTCTTTCTTTGCCGTCTCCGGCGGCAGGGGCGTTTTTTCTCTAAGGCGTGTTTGAAAAATGTCAAAACGCCCAAAGGGCGGATCTTTTTCCGCTGTACAGCGTTAAAAAATCTTGAAATACACAAAGTATTCCTACGATTTTTTGCCTTGTCCATCGAAAAAATCTCTCGCTTTTGGTCATTCCGCCATTTATCAAACAAGCCCTCCGGCCCGGGGGCGGACGCTGGGGATTGGCGGGCCGCATTTCTTTAAAAAACCAACTCCGCCGCCGCGCCAAAGGCTTCCCGCACATAATAATTCACTGTCAACAGCCAATATTTCTCCGGCATACGCGCCGCCACGGGGACCATATTGCCTTCCATATACAGCGACGCTCTTGCAAGGTGGTAATCACTGGACGCCACCGCAATGCCGTCCCCGGCATCCACGCCTCTCTCCGCCAGCAATTCCAGCGAGTAGCGCAGATTTTCCCGCGTATTGTCCGCCTGTTCTTCCAGAACGATCCGGCCAGGCTCTATCCCCCGTTCCATCAGCCAATCCGCCATACACCGGGCTTCGCTGATTTCCTCGTTTGGACCCTGGGAGCCGGAAACCACAATCGGAATATCCGGCCTATGCTGCACGTAATCGAAGGCCGCGTCCAGCCGCGTCCGGAGGCTAAGGGACGGTTCCGTCCCATTGACGCCCGCGCCCAGCACAATAACCGCCGCCACCGGCGTCTCCCAGTCCGTCCGCGCCCAGGAGACGACCCAGGCCTCCAGCACAAGGAAAAATGCAAACCCAGCCGCTAACAGGATTAGAAAAACCCTCCTGAGCCAAAGAGCCAAGCGGTGGTTTTCTTTCCACCGGGTCAGCAGGGCGAAAATCACTAGTGCCGCCGAGGCGCACCACAACAGGAACCCAGTGAAGCGCACCGCCGTGAATACGAACAGCATCAACGCGCCAAGGAGCAGGCTGAACAAGGCGAGGAAATAACAGATTCCTTCGATTTTCTTCACACCTCGGCCTCCCCGGCCAGCTTTTCCCAGCGTTCCATCAGTTCCAGCAGCTTCCCATCCAGCGATTCCTTCCTGGCATACGCTTCACTGTACTTCTCATAATCGCAGGCGTTGGCTTCCATTTCGGCTTCCGCCGCCTTGATCTCCGCTTCCAGCTTTTCCATATCCCGCTCGCAAATCGTAAGCTGCTTGCGGGCATTCTGCTGCGCCCGGCCCCCCTTCGGCGCAGGCTTAGGCTTACCATCCTTTTTCTCCTGCTTCGGCTGGGCCGCGGCCAAGGCCTTTTCCCGCTCCTTAATCTCCCGATACCGCGCAAAGGGTACCGGATAGTCGGTAATCACCCCGTTTTCCAGTTCCCAAATCCGGGTAGCGAAGCGGTTGATAAAGTACCGGTCATGGCTGACGAACAGCAGCGCGCCTTCATAAGCCTCCACCGCTTCCTCGATCCACTCCCTGCTGGCAATATCCAGATGGTTCGTCGGCTCGTCCAGGACTAAAAGGTTGATCTCTTCATCCATCAGCATGCACAGCCTCAGCCGGCTCTGCTCGCCGCCGGAGAGGACGGACACGGATTTAAACACGTCCTCCCCCCGGAAATTAAAAGCCCCCAGCCTGTCCCGGGCGGTCTGGGTGGTCATGCCGCGCTTCGCGTAAAGCATCGTATCCACCAGGCTGCGGTGTGGGTTATCGAAGTGGATAATCTGGGGCAGATAGGCGGTACGGACCGTCGGCCCGAAGCGGACGCCGCCTTCATCCGGCATTTCCTCGCCCATAAGGATTTTCAAGAGGGTGGACTTCCCCGTCCCGTTGTCGCCAATAAGGGCAATCCGCTCGCCCCCCTCCACCAGGAGGTTCAGGCCATGGAACAGCGTCCGTTCGGCAAAGGATTTCTCCAGACCCTTGATATGCAGGACCTCATCGCCCAAGAACTCTTTTTCCCCGAACTTCTGCGTCATCGCCTTGGCCTTGGACGGCTTTTCCGTCTGCCGGATGCGCTCAATGCGGCGCTCCATGGAGAAGGCCCGCTTATGGAGCTTGTCGGCGCCCATAAAGGCCCACAGATGCAGCTTGTCGGCCGCTTCCTGTAGCTGCTTGATTTTCGCCTGTTCCTTCTCGTATTGCTTCAAGCGCTCCTGATAGCGCCGTTCCTTTTCGATTGCGTAGAAGGTATAATTTCCGGGATAAAACTCCGCCTTGCCGTCCAGAATTTCAATGACCCTGGTAATGGTTCTATCCAAGAAGTACCGGTCATGGCTGATAGCCACCACGGTGCCTTTAAACCGCCGCACGTAGTCCTCCAGCCACTCAACGGCATGGAGGTCCAAGTGGTTCGTCGGCTCATCCAGGAGCAGGATATCTGTGTCCTCCAAGATCAGCCGCCCCAGGTTCACCCTCGTTTTTTCCCCGCCGGAGAGGCTGTCAAACAATTGGGCGCGCATTTCCGGAGGAATCGACAACCCGTTCGCCACCTTGCTCACGGCGGTATCGGTATCGTAGCCGCCGATCCCCTCGAACTTAGCGGACAGCTCCCCATACCGGCGTAGGGTCTGTTCGCTGGTATCGCCCGCCGCCATGGCGGCAGCCAACCGCTCCATTTCCGCAGCAAGCTTTTGGTGCCTGGCGAAAGCGGTTTGGAGGACGTCGCCGACAGTGAACCCCTCCGGATAGACAGGGATTTGGGAGATCAAGCCGATGCGGCTGTTTTTTGCCACCACGACGCTCCCCTCGTCGGCGTCCAACTCCCCGGTCAGGATTTTAAAGAGGGTCGATTTCCCGGCGCCATTCCGGCCCAGCAGGCCGACGCGCTCTCCGCTTTCCACCTGGAAGGTAATGCCATCCAGAATATTATTTCCTATTTCAAAGGATTTTTTAATACCACTAACACTAATTTCAATCATTTTCGTATTATCTGCCGCCGCCGCGCGGCGGCGCTCGCTTTTTCTTCGTTGATAGGGTTCCCTCCCCCTGGGGGGTGCGGCCAGGCCTGCTGTTAAAACGCGTACCCCCTGAGGAAATCGGCCATCAGGTCAAACCGCCCGAAAAAGTGGGACGCTTTAATCAGGAGCGCATCTCCCGGGGCAAAAAGGTCCAGTAAATCAGCCTTAACCGCCTCGCGGTCGGGGTACCAGCGAACCTCGGCGCAGCCCGCCGCCTGTGCGGCGGGAACCATATACTCCTTGCTCCGGGGTCCTACCGCCAGCAGGATGTCGATGCCAAGCTGGCCCACCAGTTCCCCCACCGACTGGTGTCCGGACGCCTCCGCCGTACCCAGTTCCGTCATATCCCCCAGCATGGCAATCCGTTTTCCGCCCTTGTGCTGCGACAAGATCACCACATCCGCCCGGACAGAACGGGGATTTGCATTATAGCTGTCGTTAATCATAACCCGGTTGCCGGGAAGCCGCTCAACCCGCAGGCGGTTGTCCGCCGGGACATAGGATTCCACGCCCTGGACGATTTCCTCCCTGGTCAGCCCCAGACGCTCCGCCGCCGCCACCGCCAGGGAAGCCAGCGCCGCCATATGCACGCCCGGCGCGGGAATCATCATCGGATAGCTGTCCTGTTCCGTGACAATGGTACACCGTACGCCCTCCAGCCCCAAGTCCTCCAGTTCCGCAATACGCACCGCGCAGCCGTCGGAGCGGCCGCACCGGACCGTCTCACAGCGCAAATCCAAGGTATTCAGCAAAACGTCGTCGCCGTTGAGAATAGCCGCGCCGCCGGGCCGGAGGTTCTCAAAAATCTCCGACTTTGCCTTTAAAATATCCTCCCTGCTGCCGAAGTGGGAGAGATGCACGTCATCAATAATGGTAATGACCGCCACATCCGGGCGGATGGCCTGGCCTAAGTAACGGATTTGCCCGAATTCATCCATACCGGTCTCAATAACCGCCGCTTCATGCTCCGGCTCCAGGGACAGCAGCGTCAGCGGCGCGCCAATGTCGCCATTGAGGTTCCCCGGCGTTTTCAGCGTCTCATACCGCTGGGACAGTACGCCCGCCAGCAGTTCTTTAAAGGTGGTCTTCCCCATACTGCCGGTAATTTGGACGACGGGGATGTCAAATTGGTTCCGGTGCCACGCCGCCCAGTCCCGTAGGGCGCGTTTCGTATCCTCCACCAGAATATAGGCCTTATCCTCCCGGACATTTTTGGGCAGCCTGGTGCAAAAGCATCCCGCCGCGCCTTTGTCCAAGGCCATGTCGATATAGTCGTGTCCGTCAAACCGCTCCCCCGCCAGGGGTACGAACCACGCGCCTGGCGCAATGGTCCGGCTGTCGGTAGAGACGGCGGAAATCACGGTCCCCTCTTCGCCAAACAATACACCCTGCACGGCGGCGCAGATTTGAGCGGTGGTCATGGGTTTCATAGGCGGTTCCTCCTAATCTGAAGTTTCCTCGCGGGCGGCAAAATAGGCGTTGCACCAATCATGCCATTTTTCCTTCTGCTCCTCCGGGCTGTAGAGGGCCAGGTCGCGGATATGGAAGATCATCCGTTTTTGGGCTTCCCGGACGATCCCCAGCAGGCTCTCCCGCATTTCAGGGCCAAGCCCGCCCTCAAAAATCATCGCCGTACGAAGCCCCCGCCGCCAAGCCTCGAACAGCCGGGTATGTCCGTCCAACACGCACACGCCCCCCTCCGGCAGCGGCATCACCGGAATAACCAGATCGGCGGCATTTTGTATAAAATGCCCCACGGCGGCGCACTTTTCCCGGTCCACAGAGAACTGCGAGGGTTGGAGGGCGTCGATTGCCACTTCCCGCCTTTCCACGGCGGGGAACCGGCGAAGGCAGCGGCCCATTTCATCATAAAAGACGGTAATATGTTCCGCGTTAAAGCGGAACATATCCAACAACGCATCCAAATCCGCCTGGTCCATAGCCGGCGCGGAGAGGACTGCCTCCTCGCCGGAAACAATGCGGAAAAAGCAGAGCGCGCCGTCCGCCAGATACGCGCCGTGCTGATAAAGGACTTCCTGGGGGAAGCGTGGGTCGTCATACGCGTGGATACGCTGGATATCCATAGGAATCTCCTTCCAGACAGTACTTTTCACATTAGGGCTTGTTTGATAAATGGCGGAATGACCAAAAGCGAGAGATTTTTTCGATGGACAAGGCAAAAAATCGCAGGAATACTTTGTGTATTTCAAGATTTTTTAACGCTGTACAGCGGAAAAAGATCCGCTCTTTGGGTGTTTTGACATTTTTCAAACACGCCCTAATATACGATTATAGTATAGCATACGCCTCTGGAAATTACAACCGGTCTGCAAATTTTAGCACTCGTATCACGCAAGTGCTAAAATTCATAGACCGGACATATGATAAGCAAGAATTGTTCATAATGAAAGGGCATACTGTACCCATCAACAAAAAAGAAATCGGAGGTTTTCCATTATGTTTGAAATGATTCCCTTCACCCGTACGCGCGGCGTAGACCTGTACCGTCCCTTCCGTGACCTGGAGGAGCTGGAACGCAGCATGTTCACCAACAGCGGCGCAGCGGCCTTCCGCACGGACATCCGCGACACAGGGGACGCCTATGTGCTGGAGTCCGACCTGCCCGGGATGAAGAAGGAGGACATCCACATTGACATCGACGGCGACCGTCTCTCCATCAGCGCCCAGCGGAGCGCGTCCAAGGAGGAGAAGGACGAAAACGACGGCTATATCCGCTGTGAGCGCACCTTCGGCTCTTTCTCCCGGAGTTTTGACATCTCCGGCATCCACGCGGAGGGCATTGCGGCGGCATATGAAGACGGCGTATTGAAGCTGACCCTGCCCAAGCAGGTTCAGACAGCCCCCGCCGTACGGCGGGTGGAGATTCAGTAATATTGCAGGCACAGCAAAGAGCGGGGGAACGGCGCGCGCCGTTCCCCCGCTCTCTCTGCGTGTCAAAAAGACTTTCCCCACTGCGCTGGCCGCAGCATCTACGCGAAAATACTTTCAAAGCCCCGCAAAAACTTCCGCCAATCCATCACATCTTCCAGTTTAACCGCCCTGATTTTCAGCGTCCGCACCTTCCCGCTCCAATCGGCGAAGGTATAGTCGCCAACAACCCCCGCTTTTTCCACGCAGGGATAAAGCAGAAACACCCGCTCCGCGCCCCGGATGCCGGAAGAATAGGCATTCATCTGGTATACGTCCGATTCCTTGGCGAACCCTTTCGGGATTTTCCACTTTGCGTCCACGATATCCAGCCCGCCGCTCCCGGTTTTGATGGCGATGTCAGGCCGCAGGCCGGCAAACCGTTTCCCATCCGCGTCCCGCGCCAGCAGGTAATTCCCCCGCATCTGGTAGGAGGCCCGGCTGCCGAACACCATTTTTGCAACCCGGTAAATAAACAATTCATACAAGCTGTTCATATTGAACAGCATCATATTAACCGCCATATTCCCCGCGCTCAGGGTACTGTAGATATTTCTGAGGAACAGCAGCCCATACCGGTAAGCGCCTTCCGCCCGATAGTTCGCGGAGTGGAAGGCCGCCGGCCTGGCCAAGGCCTGTTCCCGGCTGATGGACGAAACCCCGGCAAACGCGGGCAGCAGGAATTTAATCCGCCGCTTATTCTGCGCGTCTCTGCTGAACAAGTCCATCTGCTTCAGGCAGGCCCTAAAGAACCGGTTCACATCATTATCCGCCGTAAACTTGGAATACTGGCACCAAAACTTAGCCGGATCCAGCAAATTCCTGGAAAACTGTTTGCCGAATAGGATTTTCCCCTTGACCCGGTTAATATTTTGGCTGACCTTCTGATAGGCATGCAGCAAGCCTTCCTTGACGTAGGCGTCCAAAACGTCCAGAAAGGATGCAATGAACATTTCCATCAAAGAATCCTTCCGCATCCCGGCCATGCCAGGTATATCCCGAACAGAGGGGGGCTGATGGGAAATGGCAATCATCCGCACCAGCACGTTCCGCAGGCCGTCCTCATCCATGTATCCGCTGAGCTTAGGCAGGATTTCGACCGTCAGGTCCTTCAGGGAAACGGTCCCCACCCAATGCTGGGCGGTCAGCTTTTTGTACCCCCATTTAAACACCGGTTCGTCCTCAAGAACGATCCTCTCAAGCGCAAGGGCGTCCTCCTTGGAAATGACCCGGCAGCCCGCGTTCCGCTTATCCTTAATCAGGAGTTGGTCATATTCCTTCAAAACGATCGTGTCCATCATAAGTAGATTTGCTCCAAGGAAGCGTTGGTGATGTTTTCAGAGACAAAATAGTGTTTTTTGTCATCAATCATATAGTCCCCGGTATAAGGGAAGTAGTCTTCCGCGGCCAATTCTGCATGGCGGTAAACCGCGTCCGGCCGCAGGTCCCCCGCCGGGTCAAGGTCATTGAAAACGAGTTGGATTTTCTGTACGTCGTCAAAGAAATACTCTTCCAGCAGCGGCACCACGGCGCTGCGCACCGTCCTGGCGATGTCCGCGGCGCTTTTGCAGCCGGTAAACAGCGCGTGTCCCAGCAAATGCTGTGCATCCAGCAAAAGCTCAATCCTGGCGTTCAGCGTATTGAACAGCCGGATCAAGTCGATCCCGTCTACATTGTGGGCGTCCACGCCCTGCAAGCCCAGTTCTTTTTCAATCACGCCCGCGTCCGGCAGCATGGGCCTGAACTGGAAGCGCCGCCTCAATGCGATATCAATCTGGTCAATAGACCGGTCGGCCGTATTCATCGTGCCGTATACGTTCACATTTGCAGGCACGGAAAACTCCGTTTTTGAATACGGGAGGACGGCGGACAGCGCCCCCGCTTCCCCGGCCCGCTTATCCGGCTCGAGCAGGCTGATTAATTCGCCGAAGATTTCCGAGACGTTCCCCCGGTTGATTTCATCAATAAAAATGGCGTACTCTTTTTCCGGGTGTTTTTCCGCCTCGCCGCACAGCCGCTTGAACACGCCGTCCTTAGGCGAGTAGTCGATGCTTTTGGCCGCAGCCTCATATTCCGGCCGGATTCCCTCCATAAAGTCCTCGTAGGAATAGGACTGGTGAAAGGTAACGAAGTCGTAGCGTTTTGTAACCGTGGCGGCGCGCAGGAACTTGGCGAAGAAATCAGGCCGCGCCTGCTGCACCCGCACCAGGTCCACATACCAAGTATCCGGACCCGTAGTAAAGAACACCCTCGGCAGCTTCCTGACGGCGCCGGCGACGGGCGGCGCCGCGATGCTGTGCAGGTCCAGTTCTGCGGCGGCGTTCACCGCAAGGCCCAGCGACAAGCCGTCGATTTTCCTTTGAACATCCGCCGACGGCATTTTCCCATGGTTTTGCAGCAGGACCAGCGCAATCAGGATCCAGCCCTTCGACTCTGCGACGAAGGCCCTTTTCAGCACCGCGTCATCCATTTCGTAATCAATGTAATCGTTCATAAGGGAACGCAGCAAATACGTTTTCCCGGTTCCGGGGGGACCGTAATAAATGATATTCCGCGCCATATCCGCCTATCCTCTCAAATATTTCAGTCCCGGCAAAAACGCGCTGGCGTCCGTCACCACGGCCCTGCCGGACACGGCCTGATAGACCTCCGCCAGCTTCCGTACCTTTGCCGGTGAGATATACCCGGTATTTTCCATATACCGCCGCACGTCCCTGATCCGCAGCTGGGGCCGCCTGGGCGCGCCGCCCGCCGCGCGGTCCCTGGCGGTGTTGTAGTTAACGGACAGCCCATAGCGGACGATAATTTCCGACAGGAAGTCCCCGATGGCCGCGCTGGGGCAGTCCAAGGACAGGTAGCGGATCGTCTGCCTTGCCGCGCTGGCGTCCGGCGTCCCCCTGCCGTCCATCACGCCGATGATAAACGCTTTCTGCACCTCTCCGGACGACCGGAGCAGCGCGTCTTTCAGCGCCGGTATCCCATCCGCCAGGTTCGCCAGCCCTGTAGACGCAAAAAAGGTGCTGAACCCCGGCAGCCTGTTCTTCCCGGAATCCAAGGGCGTATTGCGGATGTTTTCCCGCATGACGGTGTACCCGCCAACCTGGGCGGCGATTTGCCTGACGCAGTCGAAATGCGCCGCCGTCTCGGCCGGCGTCGAGTAGGTCGGGTTGTAACGGACGGGGGACGCCCAGTAGAGCTTCCCGCCGCTGCTCACCTTTTCATCGGCGGCATAGATGCCGCCCAGGAAGTAGGCCGCTTCTTTGGTCAAATACTGCGTACCCGTGCTGATTCCCGCGTTATAAACCTGATAATCCGGCATATCTGGCCTTCCTTTCCGCGCCCGCGCCGGAGGGCGGCCCTCCCCCGCGGATTGTTCAAAACCTACTGCAAAGATTTTTCCACGCTGTCCAGTCTTTTTTGGGCGTTCAGGCAATACTCTGCATTAATTTCCGCGCCGATAAACCGCCTGTTATGCTGCAACGCGGCCACCCCAGCGCTTCCGCTGCCGGAGAAGGGGTCGAAGACCACGTCGTTTTCGTTAGAGAGCACCTCCACGAAATGGGACAGAAGCTGGACCGGCTTTTGGGTCGGATGCTTTCCGAACGCCTTCTCGCCGGAGGGCGTAACGGAGGTCTCCAAGAAATCATGCAGCGCCCTGCCCTGGTTGCGGAACGTCCCGGTATGGGACTTGTAAACAAAGTAGAGCCAAGCTTCGGTCGAATTGATGAAGTGCAGGTTCATATTCCTCGGCATAGGATTCTTTTTATGCCATATCCCGGTAGTTTTGTAATAGAACCCGTGCTTTTCAGCCAAAGAAATGATGGTTTCGACTTTAATGATTGACATAAACATGATCACGGAGCCTTTTGGCTTCACCACCCGCGCCAGCCCTTCAAACATCTTATCCATATCACCGGCCCATTCCTCGAACGGCAAGTTGTCCCACCCGGCGGCTCCGAAAAAATTTTTCCGCATCGCCTTAAGGTTAGTGGCCCGGTTTTTCATAAACAGCCCCAGGTTATAGGGGGGGTCCGTAAGGACTAAATCCACGGAATTTTCCTCCATATGCCGCATTGCCTCCAGGCAGTCCATATGGTAAAGGCAGTAATTTATACCCATTGCAACATCCATAATAAATAAATCCAGTCTTAAGGCCGCCAGCCATTTCCCCCATTATACAGCAAAACGCGCGTTTTATCAACTATAAATCCCGGTTCCCGCTTATGTTCCGCAAAAACACCGTTGCCGCCGCCCCAAAACTCTGCTATAATCACCATCAAACGACAAAGGAGGGAGACTCCGTCATGACGAACACGATTGACTGGGGCCAGTACCTTGGCCCCGCCGCAGCGCCCACCTTCCGCCAGCAGGTCTCGCTGGTCATGCGCCTGAGCGTCCCCGCCATCCTGGCGGAGATCAGCTCCATTGCCATGCAGTACATTGACGCGGCCATGGTCGGCTCCTTAGGGGCCGCCGCCACGGCGGCCATAGGCCTGGTTTCCTCCACCACCTGGCTGTTTGGCGGCGTCTGCATCGCGGCGGCGGCGGGCTTTTCGGTCCAGATTGCCCATCTCATTGGCGGCGGCAGGCGCAAGGAAGCCCAAGCCGTCCTCCGCCAGGGCCTAATCACGGGCCTGATTGCCGGGCTTCTGCTAGGCGCCCTGGGGGCAGGCATCAGCCGGGCGCTCCCCATCTGGCTGAAGGGCGCGCCGGACGTATGCCCCGACGCAAGCCGTTATTTTCTGATTTACTCCTGCGCCCTGCCGTTCGGCCTGCTGCGCCAGACCTCCGGCAGCATGCTGCAATGCAGCGGCGACATGCGGACGCCCAGCCTGCTGAATATTTTCATGTGTTTAGAGGACGTGGCCTGCAACGCCCTCCTGATCTTCCCGACCCGAATCGTAACGGTATTTGGCCTATCGCTGACCATCCCCGGCGCAGGCCTGGGGGTTACCGGCGCGGCGTTAGGCACCGCCTTATCGGAGGCGGCCACCGCTTTGCTGATGACGTTCTTTTTATGCTTCCGCTCCCCGGTTCTGCGCCTGGAGAAAGGCGCGTCCTGGCGGCTGGAAGGCCGCTGCCTGCGCAGCGCCGCCCGCCTTGCCCTTCCCCTGGCGCTGGAACGCATCGTCCTCGGCGGCGCGCACATAGCGGCAACCCGCATCGTGGCGCCGCTGGGAACGGTGGCGGTCGCGGCGGACTCCCTGGCGGTAACGGCGGAGAGCTTCTGCTATATGCCCGGCTACGGCATCGGCTCCGCCGCCACGACCCTGGTGGGCCAGAGCATCGGCGCGGGCCGCCGGGACTTGGCGAAGCGGTTCGCCTACCTCGCCACGGCCCTGGGCATGATACTCATGGCCATTACCGGCGCGCTGATGTTTTTCTTTGCGCCCTGGATGTTCTCGCTTCTGACGCCGGACCCGGACATCCAGTCCCTCGGCAGCTATGTGCTGCGCATCGAAGCCTTTGCGGAGCCGCTATTTGCGGCGTCCATCGTCGTAGCGGGCGCACTGCGGGGCGCAGGCGACACCTTGGCCCCCAGCATATTGAATTTGGTAAGCATGTGGGGCGTCCGCATCAGCGCATCCATCATTTTAGCCCCCCGTTTCGGCCTGCCGGGCGTATGGTCCGCCATGTGCGGCGAACTGTGCATCCGCGGCATATTGTTTTTGATCCGGCTCTTGCGCGGCAAATGGCTGTCCGCCAAACACGCCCCCGTCATTGTCCAGGAAAGCGAATAACAGAAGGGAGGCCGCCTGCGCGGCCCCCCTTTTCAACTGTCTAAACCTCCCGGTTATACACCTTTTTCACATGCTCCCTGCCCCGGTAGATAAAGGCGTAGACCGCCGCCAGCGCCAGGGCGTTAGAGGCCGCGAGAAGGAACCGTTCCGGCAGCCCCTCCGCCAAGGCCCCCACCAGCAAGCTGCCTGCGATTCCCCCCAAGGCGGTAAACATCTGGAAGGCCCCGTTGAACCTGGCCCGCTTCCCATCCGGCACATAGGACTGCGTAGCGGCGATCCGGATATTGTAGGAGGTCATCCCCAGTACGCCCTGCAAAAAGAAGTTCGCGGCCATCAAGGGAACCGGCAAAAACAAAACCGTCCCGCTGAGAAGGCCGATGGCGGCATAGACGCACAGCGCCACATCAAACTTCCGCCTGGCGGGAATGCGGGCCTTATACTGGACCAAGCCGCCGGCCAGCCGTCCTGCTTCGGCGCAGTTTGCGAGGACGGCGTACAGCGTAGCGGCGGCCACGGGCCACGCCGCGAACCGCTGGGGGTGGTTAAGGAAGTACGGAAGCTGCAACTGTTCCGCGCTCCCCACGACGCTGCTGGCCGTAAAGTAGAGCACGATGCACAGAAGCCCCTTCTCGTCCCGGATGTAGGCCATGCCTTCCAGGAAGTCCCGTTTAAACTGCGCGGACCCCTTTCCTCCGCCGTCCCCGCCCGCATCCGCCAAATGCCCCTCCTGATAACAAATTGTCACCTCAAAGCAGGCGGCGATCAGGAAGCTGGCGGCGTTGGCGGCAAACAGGGCCGCGGCGCTTCCCAGCCACTCATACAGCACCGCCGCCAGGGGCGCCGTCAGGAATGCGGCCTGCTCCAGCAGGCTTGCCACGGAATACGCTTTAGCGAACTGCCCTTCCGGGATCAAGTTCGGGTAAAAGCTCTCATAAGCCACCCCATAGACGCTGTTGACCACCCCGATTACCAGGCTGCCCAGCAGCAGCACGGTGTAGCTGAACCACCCGTTCTGCAACAGGAGGAAGATAAGGAAGTAAATCCCGGCGGACAAGAAATCCAGGGAATAGATCACCTTTTTCCTGCTGGCCCGGTCCAGCCAAGGCCCGGCCAGAACGGGGCAGACGAGCATAGGCAGGCGGAACGCCACGTTAAAGAGCATGTAGAGGAAAGTGGACCCGGTGTAATCGAGCACCACCAGGCTAAGGGCAAAATTAGAGAGGGTGCTGCCCACCAGGGAGACGAAGCTTCCGGCTGTTATGACTGTGAAGTCATAGCTCCACAGTGTTTTTGGGTTCATGAAAAAAACTCCTTATCATTCATTTTCCCGCTGGCGTTTTCGGGCCAGCACAGGAAAATTAACGCGCTGCGGGACAAAGCATGCGGACCAGCTCCTTTTCGCTGCATTTTCCGCCGTCCCGCCCGCGGGGAGGGGGCGGGACGGCGGAAAATTTTTTAGATTTTTTTCACAGAGGTTGCACAAAACACGGCAACTTTCCGCCAAATGCGGCCTACTAGGGCTTGTTTGATAAATGGCGGAATGACCAAAGGCGAGAGATTTTTTCGATGGACAAGGCAAAAAATCGCAGGAATACTTTGTGTATTTCAAGATTTTTTAACGCAGTCCACCGGAAAAATATCCGCCGTTTGGGCGTTTTGACATTTTTCAAACACGCCCTAGTGTAGCGAGCGTCACCTACCGGAACTTCGCGCGTTCAAACAAAAACGCTCACAGGGGTTGATCTCCCTGGAAAATCCCCGGCGCCGGTTGCAAACGGCCGTACCTTGAAAACGGAATAAAGAAAGGGCAAGCGCACAAACGGGCAAACAGGCAAAAACGCCCGAAAGCATCAAACGGGACCCGGCTGAAACCGCTGGCCTTCCACCAGCGTCTTGATGCTTCCCGCCGAAAGCTCCGTCACCTTCTCCTGAAACGCCGCGGCGTCTTCCGCCGGGAGCAGGACGGACAAAAGCACATCCGTGCCGAAGTCCGCGTCCTGGATCACGCCGCCGGATTTTTCAATCAGGAGCCGCATCCTCTCATAGAGCGGATATCCGCATGGCACCGCCAGAAGGGTCCACAGCCGCATCTGGCTGATTCCCGCCGCGTCCAGCGCCAGCTTCGCGGTCCCGCCATACGCCCGGGTCAGCCCCCCGGCGCCCAGCAGGATGCCGCCGAAATACCTGGTGACCACGCATACGGCGTTGGTCACTTCTTCCTTCAAGAAGACATTCAGCATCGGCTGCCCCGCCGTCCCCTGCGGCTCCCCGTCGTCTCCATAGCGCAGGACATTCCCCTCCCGCAGCACATAGCACCAGCAATGGTGCCGCGCGTCGTGGTAGCGCTTCCGGACCCCGTCGATTTTCCTCCGGGCGTCCTCTTCGGTTTCGACCCGCCAGAGCTGCCCAATAAACCGGGAGCGTTTTTCCACAAATTCCGCTTCGCCGTACCCGGCGGGTACTAAGTAGCTGTCCAATCGTCTCGCCTCGCTTTCTCCCAGGCCTCCCGCGTCAAAAAGTAAAAGCAGGTAGGCCGGTCCGGATAAAATGCGTCGGACAAGCTTTCTGTAAACGCGTACAGGAACCCATTTTTTTCAATCACCCGTTTTGAACGGTGGTTCTCTTGATAGTGGGTGGCCCAGATTTCATCCATTTTCGCATCCTGAAACCCATACCGCAGCAATTCCGCCACCACCTCGGCCATCAACCCCCTGCCCCAGTAATCCGGCGAGAGGGCGTATCCGATTTCCGCCGTACTCCCCTGGCAGACCTCCTCCCGGTGCGGCGCGGTAAACCCGGCGGAGCCGACCACCCGGCCGGTGTCCTTGTCGGTTACGGCGAACACATCCGGGGCGGAGAACACGGTGCGGATAATCTCCCTGCTTTCCTCCAAGCTTTCGTGGGGCTTCCATCCTGCCACAGGCCCTACCCTGGGGTCCTTGCAGTACGCGAACACATCCTCCGCATCGGCCAGGGCAAAGGGCCTGAGGACCGTTCGTTTTGTCTCTAAAACTGGCATAAGCATCTCCCTCCCAAGGAATCAGGACAGGGGCGCATCCTCCCATACCGGGAAGCCCCCGCCCGTCCAAAGCGTATCCTGATTAGGGTGCGCGGCCAAATATGTATCCAAAACCGGCTTTAAGATTTCCGGATAATCGCTGATAATGCCGCTCACGCCCATTTCAAGGTATTGCATCATTCTCTCGCTGTCGTAAACGCTCCATACATAGACAGGCAAACGCTGTTCCCTGGCCTGGAGCGCCAGCCGGCTGCTGACCAGGGCTTCCTCCACCGCCAGGAAATCCAGATCATACCGCCATACGCCCTCGTCGATGTCCCCGCTGGCGCCGAACAGGCAGTACCCAATCCACCATTCCGGGTGTTTTTCCAGCAGCGGCATAAGGCATGTGTAATCCAGCGACATAAACATAGCCCGCTCTCCGAACCCGTACCGCTCCACCAGCTCCATGACGGTTTCCGCCAGGCGGGCTTGGCTCATCCCGCTGGGCTTCAATTCGATCAGCAGCCCCATAGCCCCGCCCTGCAAGGCCTGCAAGACCTCTTCCAGGGAAGGGATCCGCCCGTCCGCGTCCGGGTTCGCGTAGTCGGAAAGGGGGATTCCCCGCAGGTCCTCCCAATCCAAATCCGCAACATCCCCGTCCCGGCCCGCCAGCCGCCGCAGGCTCGCGTCATGGAACAGCACCGGGACGCCGTCCCGGGTAAGCTGCACATCGATTTCCGCATAGTCCATGCCCATGTCCTGCGCGGCAAGGACGGCCGGAAGGGTGTTTTCCACCTCGCCGGCGCATCCCCGGTGGCCGATGGCGAAGGGCTTGTGGACCGCCGCGCCGGCCCAGCTTGCCGCCGCCGTCCAGACCGCCAGCAGCACCGCTGCCGCCGCCAGCCCGGCCTGCCAGCGGCGCGTCTGCAAACGCCGCTGCCACCAACTCCTGCACTTAGACCAACGCCGTCCGGCCATATCCAGCAGCGCTGCGGCGTCCCGGCTCCAAGGCGGGTCAAGGGAAGCGCGCAGCTCCATTTTCCCCTCCAGCCCGGCCAGCAGCAGCCAGACCACCCCTGTCATGGCCGCCGTTATGAGCAGGTTAAGAAACAGCCAGTAAAGCAAATCCGTCCGAAACGCCTCGGTGTAGAGCAGGTTTTTGAAGAAATAATCGCCAAAGTCATCGTTTCCCAGGGGCTTGCGCCGCCAATAGCGGTAAATTTCCGTTATGACCCGCTCCCAAGCCACCAAGCTGGCCAGAACCAGTAGCCGGTGCTTCCAGTCCAGCTTCTTCCAGCACCGCAGGCTTTCCCCCGCCGCCGCCGCGAACCGCCGGCGGCGCAGAACCATGCAAACCGGCACGAACAGCAGCAGCAAATGCGCGGCGCATTCGGCGATATAGATGGCCACCATTCCTACGACGCCCAGCGTGGTTTTCCGCATCTCCCCAAACACGAACTCCGGAATAACCACCAGCGGCGACATAGTATTCACATACCCCAGCCGCAGCAGCGGCAGCAGCAATACATAGTACAGCGACCCCGCCGCCAGAGACCAGCCCCGCATAACCCCCAGGTTCCACAAGGAGCTTTTCGCCACCTGCGGCAGCGTAAATTCTTCTCCCTGCCGCCGGAGGGCGGCGATGTTGATGATTACGGCATACTCATAAAAAATGAGCAGGGCCGCGCCGGAAAATAAAAGCAGAAACAGCGCCGCCCCCTTCCAGTTCAAAAATGCACCCAGTATATTCTGGTTGAACCGCAGGCCTACGGAAGCGGCATAGGTTTGATAAACCTCCCGAAACAGGGGGTTCACCAGGCCTAAAATAAGAAACTTCCACAAAAGTTCAAACAAAAGCACCGTCCGGACCGCTTTGCCAAAACGCATAGATCATTGCTCCCGCTGTCAGATTTTCTTTATTCCCATGGCTCCTTCGGCTCCACCCAGCCTTCGATATACGGCTTTACCGTGCCGATGGCCTTGGGATTGCAGACCGCCACCACGTCGATAGAACCGGCATATTCCACGCTCTCCACCTTCGCTTCCCGGTACAGCATGTCCAGCAGACCGCCCTTGTCGTAGGGCAGATGCAGGGTGACCCGGCGGGAGCCTTTGTCCAAGGCCCGGTCAATCGCCTGAAGAAGCTGGCCGATGCCTTCGCCGGTTTTGGCGGAAATATTTACGGAATCCGCGCCATGGGGCCGGATATCCCCCCAGAATAGGTCGGATTTGTTATAAACCCGCAGGCAGGGCGTCTGCTCCGCCCCCAACTCGGCAATCAGGCTGTCCACAATCTGCGCCTGCTCCTGCCAATGGGGGTTGGAAATGTCTATAACATGGAGCAGCAGGTCGGCGTACGCCAGCTCCTCCAGCGTGGCCTTGAACGCGTCCACCAACTGGTGGGGCAGCTTCCGGATAAATCCTACGGTGTCGCTGATGACCACGTCCATGGTATCGCTGACCGTCAAGAGGCGGCTGGTGGTGTCCAAGGTGTCGAACAGCCGGTCGTTGGCCGGAATGTCCGCGCCGGTGAGCGCGTTCAAAAGCGTGGACTTCCCCGCGTTGGTGTAGCCTACGATGGCTACTACGGGTATCTCGTTTTTCATCCGCCGCTGGCGCTGGGTGCCGCGAATCCGGCGGACTTCCTCCAGCTCCTCTTTCAATTTGTCAATCTTCCGGTGGATGTGGCGGCGGTCGGTCTCCAATTGGGTCTCGCCGGGTCCTTTGGAGCCGATGGGTCCTTTGCCGCTGGTACCCGCCTGCCGCTCCAGGTGGGTCCACATGCCCGTCAGGCGGGGCAGAAGGTACTGGTACTGGGCCAGCTCCACTTGCAGCCGCCCCTCCCGCGTCCTGGCCCGCTGGGCGAAAATATCCAGGATCAGGGCGCTGCGGTCCAATACCTGCACCCCAAGCTCCTCCGTCAGAACCCGCATCTGGGAGGGGCTGAGGTCGTTGTCAAAAATGACGGTCGTGGCTTCCTCCGTCCGGATCAATTCCTTGATTTCCGCCACCTTGCCCTCGCCGATAAAGGTGCGGGGGTCCGGCGATGCGCGGTTTTGCAGCACGGAAGCGACCGCTTCGCCGCCTGCGGTCTCCACCAGGGCTTCCAGCTCCTCCATGGATTCTTCACCGGCGTTGTCCCTGGCGTCCAGCCGGGGGCTGGACAGGCCGGCCAGGATGGCAATATCCCTGGGCTTCTTGATTTCGGTTTGTTCTTTCATAGTTTTCCTTTATTTTTTTCCCAATTCACGTTTGTGTTTACTAAAACCAATATTTCTTCCGTTTTGTATATTCATTCACAGTAGTGCTTATTTTCCCTTTTTATGAGGAGCTATAAACAGTAACACCATGATTACTACATAAACAGCGTAAATAAAATATGTTATGGTATTGCTCCAAGGGAAACTTGCTGTCGGATGAGTGATAGCAAACACAAAAAATGCGATTGCAACAATAAGCATAATTGACGCGATGATTCTGGATTTTTTCTTAAATGACATGATAATACGCTCCTATTCATTGTAATTTGTCAGGAACACAAAGCAAAATTGGGATTTATTTTTTCAATTTTTCTTGATCCAAATGGACGCGGGAGCCGGTGGCGCCCCGCTGGCCCTGGTACTTGCCCCGGTAGGGGCGCAGGGCTTCGCTGTCCATCCGGGCAAATACAAGCTGGCCTACCCGCCGGCCTGTTTGCAGCTTGATGGCGCAGCGGTTGGCGTTGAACAGCTCCAAGGTGATCTCCCCTTGGAAGCCGGGGTCTACCCAGCCCGCGTTCTGGATGAACAGGCCCATCCGGCCCAGGCTGCTACGGCCCTCCACAAAGGCCGTCAGGTCGTTGGGCAGGATGAAATATTCCATCGTTGTGGCAAGGATGAACTGGCCGGGCAGCAATACGTATGTATCGCTCCTCAGGGGCTTGTAGGTAATCTCCCCATCCATCGTGATGACCCCGGAGGGGGAGTCCTCTATTACCGAAAACGTGTCCCCTAAACGGATGTCTACGCTGGCGGGCTGAATCTGCCCGTCTCCCAGCGGGGTGATGGACAAGTCCCCCCGCTCCAGGCGGGAGAGGATGTCTTTGTCGGATAGAATCATGGCACACGCCTCCCTTCCCTTGGTTTTCCTCTGTAGTATAACCGATGCGGGGCGGTTTTGCAATCTTTCTTCGCCCGCTGGCGCGGGAAGAATAAAAAATAGGGAAAAGCCCCCTTTTCGAGCGGCCTGTTCGAAAAGGGGGCTTTCTTACAGCATTAATATGACGCCGTAAACTACGCTGGCCGCTACGCCAAATACAATCACAGGGCCGGCTACGGTGAACATCTTCGCCGCCATGCCGGTGACAAGGCCCTCGCTCTTGAAGTCGATGGCCGGAGAGGCTACCGCGTTGGCAAAGCCTGTGATCGGCACCAGCGTCCCTGCGCCGCCGTACCGGCCCAGCTTGTTGTAGAGGTTCAGCCCCGTCAGCAGCACCGACAGGAATACCAGGCAGATGGATGTCGCCGTGCCGGCGTCGGTCTTCTCTAAGCCCAGGGCGGTCCAGCCGTCCATGACGGCCTGCCCTAAGAGGCAGATGCCGCCGCCTATGGCAAAGGCTAATACGCAGTTTTTGACAATGGGCGAGCTTTTTTCCCGGGCTTGGACGTATTTCTGATACTCTTGTTTGGTTATTTCCATTGTGACGCTCCTTGTGTTGGTTTGCCCGTAGTATTTGCCAAAGGAGGCGCGGGTATGCGGAAATAAATTTGGCGAAATCCGCGCATTTGGATACCAAATTCGCACAAGGGGTTTTTTCAATAAGAAGAATATGCTATGATATACATGACTTACCGCATAGGCCGCGACGCCCCGCAGCAAAGGGAAATCCCGCTGTGGAAGGAATGGTGCGCCCGGCGGTTGGTTTTTTGGATGTCTCCCGTTCCCCGTTGCCAGGTTGGAGGGCGGCTGACATAAATTCCCCAGCAAACCCCAGCAAATTTTGTGGAAAGGAGGGCCTGCTGTGACAGGCATCGGGCGGCTCAAAACCGTCCGGCTCCGTCTCCTGCGCTGCGCACACTCGGGCGGGGAGACAGAGGAAGGAACGGACAAGACGGTCCGCATGACAATTGAATGCGAATACCTTTGAATTGGGCAAACCGCAAACAATTTTTTTAAGCGAAGACCATTTGGCAAACCACGGGAAACCGTGGGACGCAAAGCCTGAGGCTGGGGGGCGAAACTTTCGCTCTATGCTCGTTCGGCTGCAACCGGCAAACCAGCGGAAACGCTGGGACGCAAAGCCTGAGGCTACGGCGTCGGGAAGCTGTCTTCGCTATGCTTCCCACGCTATGCTCGATCGGCCGCCGGATACTTTGCATCCGAACAAATCTTGCAAAGAAAGGGAGAATTGATTGCATGAAGATTTGGAACAACCTGAGCAAACGCGGACTCGCCCTGTTCCTTGTCCTGACGATGTGCGTGTCCCTCCTGCCCGCTACCGCATTGGCGGCGGAACTGGAGGAGCTGAACCACGTCCACAATGAGGATGGCTGGGTGTGCGAAGAAGCGCAGGGAGACCTGACCTGCGATATCGAGGAGCATGAACACTCCGACGAGTGCTATGCGCCCGGTGAACTGGTCCTGTCCTGTGCGCTTACTGAGGACGAAGGCCATACCCATGGTGATTCGTGCTACAGCGAGGAAGAAATTTCTACTTTGGCCTGCGGCCTGGAAGAGTCTGAGGAGCATACGCACTCCGAGGACTGCTATTCCATAACCGCAGAAACCGTGCTGGCCTGCGGCTTGGAGGAGAGCGAGGGCCACGCCCATGATGAAGCCTGCTTCACCGAGGGCGAGGGTGCGCTCGTCTGCGAAACCGCAGAGCATACGCACGACGGCGCATGTTATGAGGCCTCCTGGGCCTGCATCGCGCCAAGCAAAAACATCCAGCGCTTCCTGCGCGCTGTACAGGATATCCCGGAGGAAATCACCGCGGAGGACGAGGGCGTTGTCATCGCCGCCAGGCAGGCCTATGACCTGCTGACCGAAGACGAGCTGCTCAACCCCGCCGTCGTGGTTGGCCTGGTGACCCTGGAACACGCGGAAACGGTGCTGGACGCCGTGAAGGCCGAAACGGAGGAACCCGGCGAAGGGGACGAAACCTTGCCTGAGGAACCCGGCCTGGAGGAACCCGGCGAAGAGGAACCCACCGAGCCGGAAACGCCTGAAATTGCCATCCCTGAGGATGCAACCGTTGTGACGCCGGACCTGCTGCTGAAAGCGGCCTATGGACAGACCATGTCCGTGGAGTCTTTCTTCGGCCTGGTCCAGAGCAGCAAGGCCACAGGGGAAAACCCGCCAGCTACGCTGACCTTCGCCGTCGAGGGGCTGGAAACGGTGTTCCTGTACGAGGAAGCCGCCGCCTACACGGAGCAGATCACTGTCGAGGAATACGCCATCCTGCTGGACGGCGCGGAAGCGACGGTGTATGCCCAGGGCGAAGCGGAAGCTGCCGGCGGAAGCAATGCGTTGGCGGAGGTTGCTGACACTACCATTACTATGATGGTGGGTGAATCGCTTGATTTGACCACCATCAACAAGAAGGGTACGTGGCAGAGTAGTTATTGGTCTGATAAGACCGATAACTACATAGCTACCCTTGATAATAAGATCTTGACAGGTGTTGGTGCTGGCGAAACCCAAATTTGGTGGAGAGAGAAGGCTACTTCTCCCAAAGCAACCCCCTACACGGTTGTTGTCACTGCGGCACGGCCTGCTATCCGGTTCGACACGAATGGGGGTTCCGGCAGTGTAGAGGAGTTGCCGTTCGAAGGTAAAGGCGACGAGGTTACTCTGCCCGACGGCACGGGGCTTTCCCGGTCTGACTATGAGTTCCTGGGCTGGGCGGAACGTCGGGATGTTAACTCGGTTACTAGTGAAACCACACCGGGAGACCTCAGAATTTATGCGCCTGGTGAAGGGTATGTGACCAAGACAGCCGGCCTGATTACGCTTTATGCTGTTTGGGCGCAGAATACTGGTTCGCGGCGGGGGTCGATTACGGCGGCTGTTCGCACGGACGGAACAACGCCAGATGAGCCTTCTATTCGGAATGAAGAGGTTTATTGTTATCCAATAAGCGCTACATCTGTAGATAATATTTTGGATTATTTTACGCCTGCACATACGGTAGTTGGGCCAGAGGCCGTAGAACCCCGTCTGACTCCGCTCTTCCACGAGAAAGTGACAGAGGGTTATAATGCGATACCGGATTTTGATCCCGATACGCAGTACATTGAGTGGTATGTCATCAAATGTCAGGGCGAGAGCAACTGGCACGTAGATGGCACAGTGAAGGATAAGGCGAAGGTTTCCCTCGACTATAATAGCAATGGCGCAACAGAGGGCCTTGCACCGGATGGAAAGCAATACGCTGTTGGTGCGGAAGTGACGGTTGCAGGTAATACTATGAAGCCGGCACTGAGCAAGACAGGTTACACCTTTGATGGCTGGAATACCAAGGCCAATGGCACGGGTACCAGCTATGCAGAGGGCGAAATGATCATCCTGACGGAAAATACAATGTTGTATGCGCAGTGGGTTCCCAATAACTCCACAGTGTATACGGTGGCGTATTATCTTGAAGGGTTGAACGGGATGTACCCTGCGGAGGCATCTAGTTCCGAGACTAAGCGAGGCAGAACCGATTCTACTGTCACGGCGACTGTGAAGCCATTTGACGGGTTTACGTTTGATAGCAGAAACTCCGACAATGTGATGAGCGGTACGGTTGCGGCGGATGGGTCTCTTACGCTGAAGCTGTACTACAAGAGGAACCTCTATAAGGTGACGTATGAGCTCGCTGGGGGGACTTCTGAGGCGCAGTTGGTGTACACGGACCTGAAGTATGGCGCTGCTACGCCTAAGATTGAGCCGCCTACCCGCACGGGGTATACCTTTAAGGGGTGGACTCCCGAGGTTGCGGGAACCGTGACGGCGGATGCGACGTATACCGCGAGGTGGGAGGTAGACCAGACTCAGACCAAGGAACTGTCCTACACGGTGGAGTACTATAAGAATGGTGTGATTCAGGCTGGGGATACCCAGACTGAAACGGCAACTGTTCAGGTGCTTGGGCCGGATACTATGGCGGTAGATAAGACCAAGATCAATACTACCAACAAGTATGACGGGTTTGTGTTCGATGCGTCTGAGCCTGCGCCGATTCCTGACACCATTGCTAATGATGGTGTCATCAAGGTGTACTATGTCCAGAACAACCTGACCGTCACCTATACCGATGGTGTGGATGACAAAGTGGTATTCCAAGACCAGACGTATCCTGACCTGCGCTACGGTGCGGATACGCCGGAGTTCAATGGAACTCCCATTCGTCCGGGGTACAACTTTACGGGTTGGAGTCCTGCGTTGGCGGGAACCGTGACGGCGGATGCGACGTATGTTGCGCAGTGGCAGAAAGACGAGACGCATACCAAGAATCTGACCTACACCGTGGAGTATTACCAGAACGGCACGTTGGTGGAGGACGACACCGAGACCAAGACGCTCAATGTCTGGGCTGGTACCGACAGTGGGACGATTGAGGTTAGTACGGTCGCTACCGCCGACAAGTATGGTAATGCTTGGAAGCTGAGTGATACCCCCACGGTCCCTGAGGCAGTAGAGGGTAAGCTCACTGTAACCAATGGATGCACTATCAAGGTCTACTACGTACCGAATGAGGCGGCGTATACCGTGGAGTACTACTTTGATGGTACTCCTGGGAATGCACCGACCAAGTTTGCTGAGACTGCTGGTGGAACGTATAGCGACTATACGGCTCTTACCGGTGGCAATGCGGAGATTGGTCAGTCGAAGACCGTAGAAGCTAAGCAGTTTGTTCAGACTGCGGATGGTATGCACTATGTCCTTAAGAATGTAGTGGGTATCAATTCCGTCAGTGTGGATGCAAGCCAGAACGTTGTTAAGGTGTACTACCTTAAGGACGCGATCGGGCCTGATGAGACGCCTGACGGGAAGCCTGATGATTGCCAGAAGATGGTTACCTTCCTGGTCGAGGGCGGTTATTGGAATGATTCCAACAACAACACTGCGATCGTCACGGTCGTTGACCTGATGAAGGGTACTGAACTCTCTCCCGATGGTACGGGTACGGTTACTGTGCCTAATGCGGGTCAAAGCCCGGATGACAACCACGCAAAGGGCGGAAGCTGGAATCCGACCCTGTCGGCCCCGTCTTATGATGCGGATACCCGGACGTTGACTGTTAGCGGTAATGCTGAGGTGACGTACACGTTCACGTATTCTGAGGCCGCTGACTACACGGTAACGTATCATTTCCTGGACGCTGAGGGTAACGAGATCTTTGGTAATGTGACGGTTCCGGAGACTTGGCCGCAGACTCCAACTGGGCATGTCGCTCACGGGAGTACGGTTGACTTTACTTCCGTAGACACCACAACCTTGAATGGCCAGAAGTTCATCTTGATCTCTAAGCCTGCCGGTACTGTTACTATTAACAAGGGTGAAGTCAACAACTTCCATGTCTAAACTGTACCCCATAAAGTGGACACACAAGGAAAAGAGGATTCCCTCAAGTG
>CANSSG010000011.1 GCA_947649615.1 uncultured Clostridia bacterium
TACCCGGCCTTTGAGCCGTGAACGCTGTGTGCAGATGTAGCCTGCCTTGCGTGGGTTTGGCGGATCGGAGAACGACCCAGTGTGCTCCCCGGCCAGGGAGCCGCTGCTATTGCTCCGTGAAACCCCGCCTGCAAAAGAGGCTAAGAAGCGGTTAGACTGTGGTGGAAAACGCCTAGGCTGTCGTCACTGGGCAGAAGAAGGATTGCAGTGCGGACTAAGTGGCAGTCGGGCAGCGCGGTGGGCAACGCCGCGCCGGGGTGCCGAAGGGGAAACCGCCCGATCGGCAACGAGGGGTGTGTCCCGGGGAAATCCAGCCCGTACCTAAGCCGTAAGATTTACTTCTTCTGCTGCCGGCGTTTAGCATTTTGCGGAGAATGCTCCGTCCCGTCCGCTAGGCGGGGCGGAGTTTTTTATGCCTGAAAAAAGAAAGATGACGGACTAAAAAAGGAGGACGGAAGGATGCGGAAACGAATCAGGACATGGACAGCGGTCCTATTAACCCTGACGCTGCTGCTGGCCCTGCCCGCCTGCGGGCGGCAGGAGGAGGAAGAGGAACCCGAGGCCGCCTACGTCTGCGAGCCAATCACATTGCCGGAGGGGATCAACTACATCCAAGGGGGCTGCCTGATAGGAGAAGACTTCTACATGATAGCCCAGAACCAGCTCAGCCGGCTCTCCCTGGCGGACGGCACAACGGAGGCGCTGCCCTACACTATGGCAGGCTTTCTTGACGGCGCGGTCCACGCCGCGCCGGACGGTACGCTGGTCATATTTGAAGAGACGGCCGGCGGGGAAAACCCGAATGGCAGCTATGCGGTGCGCAGGCTGGACCGGGAAGGGGCGGAGCTGTTCCACTATGAGCGGGAGAAGCGTCCCGGCGAGCCGGAGGTCACCGGCATGCTGTTGGATGCCGATGGCGACGTTTTCATCCGAACGGCCAAACAGGTAGAGGTCGTATCCCCTTCCGGCGAGACCCGGTTCACCCTCCCCACGGAGGAGGACCTCTTTGCGTCAGACGATATGATTCTCCTGGGGGATGGCCGGGTAGGCGTACAGGAGTCGGTCCGGAACACCAGTGAGAGATACATCCGCCTGCGGACTGTGGACAAAGAGGGCAAGGGCTGGGGCAAAAGCTATTCTTTGTCGGAGTTTGCGTACCTGCGGGACGGGGACGCAAACGCGCTGTTTTACTATGTAGGGGGCGACAACCTCTATGCCTGGCAGGAGGAGCTGGAGACAGGAAAGCAGATTGTAAACCTGTTGAGCGTTGGATACGCGGGAGAAACGCTGGACTTGATTGCGCCCATGTCCGATGGACGGGTGGTAGTGGCTGGCAGAGACAGCTCCCAATGGTTCGACATCATCAACCATGGCGGCCAATGGGACTATGAGATGGCGGTACTGACGCCAACGGAGGACGTGCCGGAGAAGACCGTTGTCACCTACGCCACCACAGGGCTTGCCACCATGGAACGCTTTTCCATTATGCATTTCAACCGTACGAACCCCGATTATCAAATCAAGGTGATTGATTATTCCGACTACGGTTCCTCCGAATCCCAGGAAGCCGCCATGACCCGCCTCGCCACAGAGATCGGCGCGGGAAAGATACCGGACATCCTGGCGATTTCCGGCGTCCCCACCGCCCGCTGGGCGTCCAACGGCCTGCTGGAGGACCTGTGGCCTTGGATTGACAACGACCCGGAGCTGGACCGTGCGGACCTGATGGCGCGTGTGCTCGAAGCTTCAGAGATCAACGGAAAGCTCTACGAAATTTGCGACAACTTCCGTTTTGTCACGACAGTGGGCCGCAGGGACGTAGTAGGCGAGCGCATGACCTGGACGCCGGAGGATATGTGGGCCGCGTTGGAAAAGATGCCGGAGGGCTGCGTTCCATTGGAAGGCACGAAAATGGAGCTGCTGGACGCGCTGATGAGCATGGACTGGAACCGTTTTGTAAATTGGGATCACAGTACATGCAGCTTTGACAGCGAAGAATTCAAGGAGATATTGAAATTCTGCGCCAGCGTCCCCGACGGGCCTTCCCACGGCTCGAACACGGCATGGGCGCGGGACGGGCGGCTGATGCTGTATACCTACTATCCCGGCGAATTTGACAGCGTCCAGCACGGGGAATACGCATTGCAGGGAGAAATTTCCTTTATAGGCTACCCCAACCCCTGGGGCGAGACAGGCAGCAGCTTCATGTGGAACGGCGGCTGTATGATGACTAGCGCCTGCAAGCAGAAAGAGGGCGCATGGGCCTATCTGCGCACCCTTCTGCTGCCCAAGAAAGACCAGTTCAGTGAAGTATTCAGCGCATTCCCCGTAAACAAAGAAGATATGGAACGCCTGCGGAAAACCGCCATGGCTCCCATGAAATATGAGCGTTCTTTCGGTTTTTATAGTGACGGCGAATATTTCGCAATCCAATACCGCGCCGTCACCCAAGAGGAATACGACCAGCTCATGGCCCTCTACGATGCGGTAGACACCTTCCACCGCAAAGATAACGCCCTCTCCGAGATCATCACGGAAGTCGCGGGCGCATATTTTTCCGGCGACAAGGCCTTGGAGGAGGCTGCGGAGCTGATCCAGCGCCGCGCCCAGCTCTACGTAAACGAGCAGACATAAATCTAACATAAACCACCATAATGAGAAAGTGAGGAGAACAATTCTTGGAAACGAGCGAACAAAAGGACGCGAAAAAGAAGTCTAAGAAAAAGGGGAAGCAGGAGAAATCCACAGGCCGCTGGGCGGTGCAGGTATTTTTCATCGCGGTCATTTTATCAGCGGTGCTGAGTTTTGCTTCGGACCAAGCCTTAGACGGCGCGGGGATCGGGGTAGCTTTTGCGGTATTGTTGGCATTCATCCTGCTTGGCATCGTGTTTGACATCATCGGGGTATCGGTAACAGCGGCGGACGAGAAGCCCTTCCACTCCATGGCGGCCCGCAAGACCCCCGGCGCCCGGGAGGCCATCGGCCTGATCCGGAAGGCCGACAAGGTATCCAGCTTTTGCAACGATGTGGTAGGCGACATCTGCGGCATCATATCCGGTTCCACAGGCGCGGTAATCGTGACCCAGCTTTACGCCGCCTTCGGCCTGCCCTCCATCGCCATGAGCCTTGCGGTGACGGCGCTGACCTCCGGCCTGACCATTGGCGGGAAGGCCCTGGGCAAGAGCTTCGCCATCGCCAAAAGCACGGCGGTACTGCAATTGGTAGGGCGCATCCTGCATATATTTTCCCGTAGCAAGAAGTAAGCGGCGCAAGCGAGCGGAGGTGAAGCGGCCTTGATTTTGGAACGGATAACAAGCCCTGCTGACGTAAAATCCCTCAGCCGGGAGGAGTTGCCCCAGCTATGTAGCGAGTTGCGGACGTTTTTAGTAGACGCGGTATCCCGCACAGGGGGCCATTTGGCGTCCAACCTGGGGGCAGTAGAGTTGACGGTGGCCCTCCACCGGGTTTACGACACATCCCAGGACCGCCTGGTATTTGACGTAGGCCACCAGTGCTACGTCCACAAGGCCCTCACCGGGCGGCGGGAGTTGTTCGGGACCTTGCGGCAGCTGGGGGGGCTGGCAGGCTTCCCCAAGCCGGAGGAGAGCGTACACGACGCCTTCATCGCCGGCCACGCGTCCAACTCGGTGTCGGCGGCGTTGGGCATGGCCCGGGCCAGGACCCTGTCCGGCGCTGGCTACGCCGTAGCGGCCCTGATAGGCGATGGCGCGCTGACCGGCGGGCTGGCCTACGAGGGCCTGAACGACGCCGGGGCGTCCGGGGAGCCGCTGGTAGTGATTCTCAACGACAACGGCATGTCCATCGACCCCAACGTAGGGGGCGTAGCCACCCATTTAGGCCGCCTGCGCCTGCGCCCGGGGTATTACCGGTTCAAGAAGGGCTACCGGGCGCTGCTCTCCCACATTCCCGGCGGACGGCGCTTCTACCGGTTCACCCACCGGCTCAAGACCGTTCTGAAAAAGGCGATATATCCCTGCTCCATGTTTGAGGACATGGGTTTCACCTACCTTGGCCCCATAGACGGCCACAACATCGAGCAGTTATGCACCACCCTGGCCTGGGCGAAAGAGATGGACTGCCCCGTGCTGCTCCACATCCGCACGACCAAAGGAAAGGGCTACGCCCCTGCGGAGTCCCAGCCGGAGCGCAGCCACGGCGTATCCCCCTTTGACCCGTCCGTTGGCCCGGACTTAGGGCGGGCCATCGACTTTTCCTATATATTGGGCCACGAATTGGTGGAGCTTGCGGGGCAGGACAGGCGGGTGTGCGCCATTACCGCCGCCATGGCGGAGGGGACAGGGCTTCAGGAGTTTGCTTCCGCATGGCCGAAGCGTTTTTTTGACGTAGGCATTGCCGAGGGCCACGCGGCGGTGATGGCGGCCGGCCTGGCCAAGCAGGGGATGGTGCCGGTTTTTGCTGTATACTCATCCTTTTTGCAGCGGAGTTTTGACATGCTGCTCCACGACATTGCCCTGCAAGGCCTGCATGTCGTGCTGGCGGTGGACCGCGCCGGCTTAGTGGGCGCGGACGGCCCAACCCACCACGGCTGCCAGGACGTAGGCTATCTGACCCAGATTCCCGGCATGACGGTGCTGTGTCCCGCCGGCTTCGCGGAGCTGAAGGCCATGCTCCGCCACGCCATCGCCGCCCCAGGACCCGCTGCCATCCGCTACCCCCGGGGGGGCGAGGCCCGGCAATACCCGGCCTGGGACGGGGAACCCGCCGTCATCCTCCAGCCCGGGACGGACGTGACGCTGGTATCTTACGGTACGCTGACGGATGAAATCCTGGACGCGGCGGCGCTCCTGCTGGAAAAAGGCGTCCACGCCGAGGTTATCAAGCTTCACCGCATCGCCCCCCTGGACCCGGCCCTGGTGATTGCTTCGGTGAAGCGGACGCGCCGCCTGCTGGTACTGGAGGACTGCAACGAGAACGGCTCCATCGGCCAGCAGCTAGCCGCCGCGCTGGCGGCGGCGGGCATTGTGCCGGAAGCATTGCGGCTGAAGAACCTGAAAAATAAATTCGCCCCGCAAGGCGCCGTGGCCCAGCTTCGTCAAATGCTGGGCCTGGATGCCGGGGGCGTAGCGGAGCAGGTATTGGAGGAGATGCTATGATTGCAATACGGGAAATCACTCCCGCCCGCAAATCGGACGTCAACATACCCAATGAACCCTTCCCGCTGTTTGGCAGGATGGTTCCCGCCTATCAGGATGGGATTTGGAGCCACCGGTGCGTTCTGTTTGAAGAGAAGGACGTATCAGAAATGTGTTTCCCTGACGAAAACTACGACTATGACGAAATGAGGGAAAACAGCGTATTTCTCGGCGCTTATAACGGCGAAGCCTGCGTAGGCCTGGCGATACTCCAGGACGGCATGTGCCGGTACATGTATCTGTATGATTTGAAGGTATCCCGCGCCTGCCGCGGCCAAGGCGTGGGCAGGGCGTTAATTGAGAAGGCCAAGGAGGCCTGCAAGACCAAGGGTTATAGAGGCATATACACCCAAGGCCAGGACAACAACCTGGGGGCCTGCCGTTTTTATTTGAAGGCTGGATTCCGCATCGGCGGACTGGACACGGAGGTATACAAGGGGACAAAACAGGAAGGAAAATCGGACATTTTCTTTTATCTTGACCTATAGAAGCCGGAAATGAGGGCCTGTGCCGTCCCCTTGAGAGAGGAGAGAGAAATGCTGCTGCAAGAATTCGACCCCAACCCAACGGCGGTCATCAACCCTGCCGCCATACACCAGCCCATCGCGGGCTGTCCCAGGACGGCGGTATCCTGCTTTGAGCGAAGCGCCTTCGGGAGAATGGTGGAGCGTCTGGGCGGGAAGCCCTTCGCGCAGACCTCATGCGCGAATTTGGAGATTCCCGTCTACCGGGCGGCATACAAAGGAAAAGAGATCGCCTTATATGAATCTTACGTTGGGGCGGCTGGCTGCGTTGGGATGCTGGAGGATTTGTTTGCCCTGGGCGTGGAAAGGCTGGTTTTGTTCGGCACCTGCGGGGCGCTGGACCCAGCCCTCAAGGACTGCGGCATCATCATTCCCACCGCCGCCCTGCGGGATGAGGGGACCAGCTATCACTACGCGACGCCCAGCGATGAAATTGAGGTCAACACCAAATACCGGGAAGAATTTACAGAAATCCTGCGCCGCCATAACTGCGCCTATACCATGGGGAAGGCCTGGACCACCGACGCCTTTTACCGCGAAACGCCGGAAAAGATGGCCCGCCGGCGGGCGGCTGGCTGTGTGTGCGTGGATATGGAGTGTTCCGCCGTAGCCGCGCTGGCGCAGTTCCGGCAGAAAGAGGTGTTCCAATTCTTCCACGTCTCCGACAACCTGGGCGGCGGGGATTGGGAAGCATGGAGCCTTGGCCAGGAAAAGAACATCAGCGGAAAGGACAAGGCGGCGCTGCTGGCTCTGGAGCTTGCGGCGGAGATATCGTAAGGAGGGAACTGCATGGCGTACCAATGGATTGACATGGAGAGCTTTCCCAGAAGAAAGCATTTTGCATATTTCAGCACACTGGCGTATCCCTATGTAGGCACCACCGCCAATGTGGATATTACGGATATTCTGCGGGTAATCAAAGGGGAAAAACTGCCGTTTTTCTTAACGGTCTGCTACTGCGCAGCCCGGGCCGCCAACAGCGTCCCGGAACTGCGCCAGCGGATTCGGGACGGCCGGATCATCATTTTTGACCATTGCCGCACCTCCCACACCGTGGCGCTGGAGGACGGCACGTACTGCTACTGTACGCTGGATGGCAGCCTGCCCTTTGACAAGTACCTGTCCGTTGGGAAAGCGGCCCAGGAGCGGGCGCGGCAGCGGAGGAGCCTGGAAGAAGAAGCGGAGGAGCCGGAGGAATTGCTGTTCATCTCCACAACGCCATGGCTGACCTATACGGCGCTGGTCCAGCCGGTTCCCATCCCTGCGGACAGCAATCCCAGGATCACCTGGGGGAAATATTTTACCCAGGAGGGGAAAACCCTGCTGCCCGTTTCCATCCTCTGCCACCACGCCCTGGTGGACGGCATCCACATTGCGGCCTTTTATCAGGCGTTGGAGCGGGAGCTGGCGGCCATCGCCGGAGGGACGGGAGAAGCCCATGGGTAAGAAAATCAGACTGGATGTACTTCTGACGGAGAAAGGCCTTCAAGAGAGCCGCCAGAAGGCCCAGGCCACTATCATGAGCGGCCTGGTCTACGTTGCCGGACAGCGTGTGGACAAGCCCGGGACCGCCGTGGACCCAGACGCGGAAATCGAAATCCGGGGGAACACCCTGCGGTATGTCAGCCGGGGCGGGTTGAAGCTGGAAAAGGCTATGGCTGTATGGCCTATTGCCCTGTCAGGCATGGTCTGCATGGACGTTGGCGCGTCCACAGGCGGGTTTACAGACTGCATGCTCCAAAACGGCGCGGCAAAGGTCTACGCGGTGGACGTGGGCTATGGGCAGCTTGCCTGGAGCCTGCGCAGCGATGAACGGGTGGTCTGCCTGGAGCGGACCAACGCCAGGTATTTAAGCCATGAGATTATTCCGGAAGAACCGGATTTTTCCAGCGTGGACGTCAGCTTCATTTCTCTAAAATTGATTCTTCCCGCCATCGCCGGGGTGCTGAAGGACGGGGGAGAGGTGGTTTGCCTTGTAAAGCCCCAGTTTGAAGCGGGGAAGGAAAAGGTAGGCAAAAAAGGCGTGGTCCGCGACCCGGCTGTCCACTTGGAGGTATTGGAGCGGTTTTTGGAACACGCTTCGGAGAGCGGCTTCACCGTGCTGGATTTGGCGTATTCCCCCGTCCGGGGGCCGGAGGGGAATATTGAGTATTTGGGCTGGCTGCGAAAGGGCAGGGGAGAGGAAAAGTCCTTCGGCCTGGCCGCGCTGGTGGAGGCGTCCCACGCGGAATTGGAGCGGAAGGAGTAGCCTATGGCCGGATTGCCGTCTATGATGAATATTGGCCGGGAAATGGAGAAAAAGCTGCGGTCTGTTGGGATATGCTCCGCGGAGGAGCTGATGGCGGTTGGCGCCGAAGAAGCCTTTGCACGGCTTAAGGAACAATATCCGCAGGTATGCCTGGTGCATTTGTACGCCCTGGAGGGCGCGGTGTCTCAGACGGAGTTTAACGGCCTTTCCAAAGAAAAGAAAGCGGAATTGAAGCGATTCTGCGATGGGTTGGCGTGAAAACAAAAACTTTAAGGAGACATACCGATGGGGAACAATGGGCGGAAAAGAATTTTGAAGTATTTTCTGGCCGGCCTTGCCGTTGCGGCAGGCGGAATGCTTTTCTCAGATATTGCCGGGGATTTTTTCAATGGAATGGATTATGGAAGCGCGGTGAATCTGGGAATCGGGATGTACTTGTGCGTGGTCGTGGTTACCTGCACGGGAATCATCGTTTCCCATCTGGATAAAAAATAGTTTCCCGCTTGATTGGTGAAATCACATGGAGGTGCTTGGATGAAGCGCGTGATCTTATGCCCTAACCCGTACCGGGACCGGGGGCTGGGCGCGGCGAGGGCTGCGGAGAATATTTTGCGGGAGGCGGGGCTGCATACGGTCTACTGCCTGCCCTTTAAGCCGGAGGGCGACGCGCAGTTCGGCGTACCCCTCAGGCCGCTGCCCCAGGAGTTGAGAAACAGCGATCTGGTGGTTGCCTTCGGCGGGGATGGGACCATCCTCCACCTGGCAAGAGCGGCCTCCATGCGGAATGTACCGGTGCTGGGGGTCAACCTGGGAAGCTTAGGCTTCATGTCGGATCTGGAAGCCAGTGAGCTGGGGCTGTTGAAAAATCTGGCCGCCGGGCAGTTCCGGCGGGAAAAACGGATGATGCTGGACGTCTCCGTATGGCGGGAGGGCAGGCAGATTTATGCCGGAAACGCCCTCAATGACGCCGTGGTCACCAAAGGCGCCATGGCCCGGGTGGTCCGGCTACAGGTGACTACGGGGGACGTCCAGCTGGGGATTTTCTCCGGGGACGGCGTGGTGGTGGCGACGCCTACAGGGTCTACCGGGTATTCGCTGTCGGCGGGCGGGCCTATCGTGGAGCCGACGGCCAGGAATTTTGTCATCAGCCCGATCTGCGCCCATTCGGTGTTTTCAAAATCCTTTGTGCTGTCCGCGTCGGGAACGGTGACGGTAGCCCCGGCGGAACTGAACCGGAAGCAGGTCTATCTGTCGGTGGATGGCGGAAAGGCCATTGCCCTGCGGCAGGGGGATAAGGTAAAAATCGGCCGTTCGCGGTATGAAACGGAGCTGGTACGGTTGACAGATAAAAGCATTTATGATATTTTGCGTACGAAAATGACAGGAGGTATCGGCTATGAAAAATGACCGCCAGCGGCGTATCCTGGAAATCGTGGAACGGGAATTGATCGACACACAGGAGCAGCTGCAGCAACGGCTGCAAGAGCAGGGCGTGACCTGCACACAGGCGACCATATCCAGGGATATCAAGCAGCTCCACCTTATCAAAGAGCCGGTGGGGCAGGGGCGTTACCGGTATACCGTGTCCAGCCAGCGCAACCGGCTGAATGTGGCGGACAAGCTGCGGAGCATTTTCCGCGAGAGCATTGTCAGCGTCGATTTCGCCCAGAACATTGTGGTCATCAAGACGATGTCCGGGCTGGCGCCCGCCGCCGCCGCCGCCATGGATGGGATGAATGTGCCGGATATGGTGGGGACCTTGGCGGGAGACGATACGGCGATGCTGGTTATGAAGGATATGGATGCGGCAAGGGGCTTTTGCGAGGAAATCCATGAAATGCTGAAATAATTTCCTCTGCTGGGGGGCTTTGATTTACTTGTCAAGGTGCCTCCGTTTGCAACCGGCGCGGGGGGATTTCCAGGAGGATCGGTCCTGTTGAGCGTTTTTGTTCGAACGCGCGAAGTTCCGGTAGGTGACGCTCGCTACACTTATAGGCCACATCCGCCCGAAAGTTGCCCTGTTTCGTGCAACCTTTCGCAAAAATTTTTTGAAAAATTTTTGCGGGGCGGCAAAGCACCTCCCCGCTGCGGCTGCGCCGTGCCGCCTCCCCTTGCCGTCAAAGACGGAAAAGAAAGGAAGATTCGCCTATGTTACAATTGCTGCATATAGAGAATATCGCGGTGATCGAAGAAGCCGATATCGTTTTCGACGAGGGCTTTAACGCCCTGACGGGTGAAACCGGCGCGGGTAAAAGCATCGTAATCGACGCTATGGGCGCGGTGCTGGGACAGCGGACCAGCCGCGAAATTATCCGCACCGGCGCGTCAAAGGCCTTTGTCAGCGCAATATTTACAGGCGTACCGCCGCTGGAAGCCTTGGATGAAGCCGGGTTGGAGACGGAGGATGGGGAGCTTCTCTTGCAGAGAGAAATCTCCGCCGATGGAAAAAACGTCTGCCGCGCCGGAGGCAGGCCCGTGACCGTGGCCCAACTGCGGAAAATCGGAAGCGCCCTGCTGAACATCCACGGCCAGCACGACGGGCAGCAGCTTTTGGACGAGGAACAGCATGGGTCCTATCTGGACAGCTTTGGCCGGCTGGAAGGGGAATTGGCCGGTTATGCCGCCTGCTATGAAGCCATGGGGGCTGTGAAGAAAAAACTGAAATCCCTGCAAATGGATGAAGCGGAAAAGGAACGGCGGATGGACAGCCTCCAATTCCAAATCAACGAACTGGAAAAGGCTAAGCTGAAGCCGGGGGAGGAGGAGGCCTTGGAGGCAAGGCTGAACCTGCTGCGCAACAGTGAGAAATTCATGTCCGCCATCCAAGGCGCAGTGTGGAACCTCTCCGGCGGGGACGAGGGCGGCGGCGCAGTGTCCGGGCTGCGGGAAGCCGCCGCGTCGATTTCCGGGGCAAAAAATTTGGACGGGCAGTTTGCACAGCTCTACGAGCGGTTGGAAAACCTTTATTCTGAGGCCTACGACGTCGCGGAGACGCTGCGGGATTTGCAGGATTCTTTTGATTTCAGCCCCCGGGAGTTGGACGAATTGGAGGGCAGGGCCGATAAGCTCTACCGGCTGAAAAAGAAATATGGGCCGACGGTCGAGGATATGATTGCGTATTTGGAGCAGCGCCGGGAGGAATTGGATCAAATCGCCTTTGCCTCGGACACCGCCGCAAGGCTGGAAAAACAGTTGGAAAAGGAGCGGCAGAAGGTTCTGCAAGCCGCCCGCGCCCTCTCCGCCGCCCGAAAAGAAGCGGCGGAGAGGCTGGAGGAACGGATTCAGGACGAGCTGCGGCAGCTTGACATGCCAAAGGTCCGGTTCGCCATCTGTTTCGGGGAGAAGGAGCCGGACGCGCTGGGAATCGACGAGGTGCGGTTTTTGATGTCCGCCAACGTGGGCGAGGAGCTGCGGCCGATTCAAAAGGTGGCTTCCGGCGGCGAATTGGCCAGGATCATGCTGGCGCTGAAAAATGTGCTGGCGGAAAATGAGTCGATCGGGACGCTGGTGTTCGATGAGGTGGATACCGGCGTCAGCGGACGGGCTGCCCAGAAGGTGGCCGCGAAATTGGCGCAGGTCAGCCGGAAAAAGCAAGTGCTGTGCGTGACCCACCTGCCCCAACTGGCCGCGATGGCGGATACCCACTTCTCCGTTGAAAAGGGAGAGAAGGGGGGACGGACCTTCACCCAGGTCGTGCGCCTGAACCGGGAGAGACGGATGGACGAACTGGCCCGGCTTACCGGCGGCGAGAAGATTACCGCCGCTATGCTGGCGGGAGCCGGAGAACTGCTGGACGCGGCGGCGGAATATAAAGGGAACCTTTGATGGAGGGCGCAGGATGGAAGACTTGGAAAGCTTGAAAAAATATCTGCTGACGGTTCATCCGGTCAGAAAAACCGGGGCACAGAAAAGAGAGTTCCGCCAATGGCTGATGCGGGAACTGAAACGGGCGGGCTGGAAAGCCCGCGAGGAGGATTACGGCAAGTGGAACGGCAGCGTGAACGTGGTGGCCGGCGACCCGGAACAGGCGGACCTGTTTCTCTGCGCCCACTATGACACCGGGTCCAGGATGCTGGCCGCGAATTTTGTCTCTCCGACAAATGTAGCGGCCCATATCTTCTACCATCTGGCGGCGGCGCTGGCTTTGGTGGCGGCGGCCTTCGCCCTGTCGCTGGCAGTCAGCTTCCCCATGAATCAGCCGGGCTTGATGCTGCCGCTGTTCCTGGTCTTGGCGGTGGCGGGGCTGTGGGCCGCAGCCTATGGGCCGGCCAATAAAAATAACGCCAATGGAAATTCCTCCGGCGTACTGACGCTGCTGGCGGCGGCGAAGGAGCTGCGGGGCGGCCGGCGGGTCTGCCTGGTTTTCCTGGATAACAATGAGAAAAATTTGCTGGGAGCTTCCGCCTTCAAGAAAAAACACGGGGAGAAGGCGGGCGCGTGTCTCTTTGTCAATCTGGACTGCGTGGGAGACGGGGAAGACCTGCTGCTGATCCCCTCGAAGTACAGCCGGTGGGACGCTGGATTGGTGGAAGCGTTGGAAGAAGCGTTCCCCGCAGGGGAGGAAATGAAGCCCCATGTGCTGGTGAAGGGCTTGCAGTACTATCCCAGCGACAATAAGAAGTTCAAGTTCCATGTATCCATATGCGCCTGCCGGTACCTGGCGGGGCTGGGGTACTACATCCCCCATCTGCGCACGAAGCGCGATACGGTGCTGCGGGTGGAAAACGCCGCCTATACCGCCCGGGGGCTGGCGAGGTTTGCAGAGCGGTATTTGAGGGGGGAAGAAAATTAAAAACGGCCCTTTCACTAGTTTCTTTCGGAAGTCCGCGGGGGAGTAAGTAGATTGCTCGGGATAGGCCGCTAGGAAGCGGAGCCTGGAGGACTCGTCAATGGCGGTATATTGAAACAGGCGAAGCTTCGGGTTTGCCATACACTTTCTGGGGACTACCTTCACATCTGCCGGAACCTTTTCTCCGGGACGAGTCATCTGCCCAACTTCCCTCTTGACAAAACGCAAAAAAATGGGTATAATTCACATGTTGCCATGCAATTGGCCCTAGAGAGCATCCAGGATTAAGCCGGATGTATCGGAGGGAGGGAAGATAGATGTCTGAAGTTCATGTGAAGGAAAACGAGTCTCTGGACAGCGCCCTGAAGCGTTTCAAGCGCAGCTGTGCAAAGGCCGGCGTCCTGGCGGAAGTACGCCGTAGGGAGCACTACGAAAGCCCTAGCGTCAAGCGCCGGAAGAAGTCCGAAGCGGCTCGGAAAAATCGCAATAAGCGTTATTATTGATCGGCGGAGAAAGACCGGTACGCAATAAAGGCGTACCGGTCTTTTTGCTGCCAAAGGCCGGAATTTACCGCGTAGGCGCTGTACGCACTTTTTCCAGCGCCAGAAGAGCAGCCTTGACAAACCTATCGGGACATGATATATTATATACATCGAAAAACGATATATCAGATAGGAGGATGCCGTATGAAAATGGATGGGCAGCGGCGGCTTGCTTTGGCCGGGGGAGCCTGCGGCGCGGCGTACCTGCTGGCAAAGCATCTGCTGCCGGGCGCGCCGGATTTTTTGATGGGGCTGGCCTTGGGGCTGGGGGCCGTGCTTCTGGCAAGGGGGCTTGTGCCGGAGAAAACGGCGGGTATGCTGCGGGCGTGGAAGCGCCGGGGGTGGAAACGCTGTGGAAAATAGAAGTCAGCCCCTAACCGAGGCCCTGTTTTACATCCTCCTGGCCGCGCGAAAGCCTGTCCACGGCTATGGCATCATCCAGGAGGTGGCGGAAATGACCGGCGGCCGGGTCAGCTTAGGCCCAGGCACCTTGTACGGCGCAATCAATACCCTGCTGGAACGGGGATGGATCGTGCTGCACAGCGCGGAGCTGGGGTCCAGAAAGAAAAAAGAGTATTTGATTACCCCCCAGGGCCGGGAAGCCTTCGGCATTGAAATGCAGCGGCTGCGGGAATTGGCGCTTAACGGGGAAAAAATGGAGGGCGGCAAATGATTCGTTGGAAATTTACCTTTGACAAGGACGAGGAGGAGGCCTGGCTCAACGATTGGTGCCAGAAGGGCTGGGCTATGACGAAATTTTTCTTTGGGGCGGTCACCTTCGCCCCCTGCCAGCCCGGCGAGTTCATTTACCAAATCGACCTGATTCCCGGCCGGTTCCTGGAAGCCAACGACTATGAGGGCTATGTCATCTTTATGGACGAGATGGGCGTGGAGGTCCTACAGCGGTGGGGCAGATGGGTCTACCTCCGGAAACGGGCCGCAGACGGGCCGTTTATCCTTTACACCGACGCGGCGTCGAAAATCGAACTCTACCGCCGGATACGGCGGCTGTTCCTGTGGGCGCTTATGGTGGAATTTTTCTGCTCCTTCAGCGCGTGGAGCATGCTTTTGCGCTTCCCGGAGGATATGTTCGCACGGGGGCTGGTGGGGCTGTACATTGTGTTGATCGCCGTAGTGCTGCGGGCTGTCTGGCGGTGCTCCTGGAAAATCCAAGCGCTGGAACGGCAGCAGGGGCAGTAGAAGGCCGCAGGAATGGAGGGATGGATATGCCGGAAATTTGTTTGATTTCTTTCAGTGGGCGCGCCGGCGGCAATTGCGGGCGGATTGCCGGGATGTTGCAGCAAAAATATGGGGAACAGGCCGTCCTTTTTGATTTTTCCACGCTGGCCGTCACGCCCTGCGGGAAATGCGGGTATGAGTGCTTCCAGGCCCGGGAGGACTGCCCCTATTTTGACGATCCCGAATTTGCCATCTGCACCGCCATAGCCGAAAGCAGCCTGGCCTGCTTCATCGTTCCCAACTACTGCGACTATCCCTGCGCGAACTTCTTTGCCTTTAACGAGCGGAGCCAGTGCTATTTCCAGCACCATCAAGGCCTGCTGGAACAATACTTATCCGTCAGGAAGAAATTTATCACCGTCAGCAACACAGGCCGGGATAACTTTACGGCCGCTTTCCGCTACCATGTGGCGGAGGGGACGGAACCGGACGTCTTATTCCTTAGCGCCAGGCAGTTCCATAAGACCAGCATCCGCGGGGACTTGATGGATTCCCCGGAAGCGCGGGAGACGGTGCTTCGTTTCATGGAAGATTTTTAGGGCTTGTATTCCTTGATAAGGCGAATGTCCGCCAAGTCCTTTTCCCGGCCAAGCTTCTCTTTCATTTTTATCATCCCGTCAATCGAGACAACCGGCAGCCCTTCCAATCGAATGACGCGGTCCTCCAACCAGTTTTCAAACAGTTCAATCGCTTCGGAGAAAATGATTTTTCTGCTTCCATCCCGAAGGACTTCGGTACAATAACCCCTGTTCTCAAGTGCATCCGCTATTTGGGAGGTGCATCCCAAATCAATATCCCGCGTCACATCCTTTATCCCATATAAGACCATAGCCGCGCCTGACGTTACCCAATATTCGCTGCAATCAAACGAGGCTTCCTGCAATAAACGCCGGATTTCTTCTTTATTTAACACAATGCCGTCCTCACAGTTCATAACACGCCCTGCCGCCGCCGATAAACTTGGGCCGGGTCCTGGCGCACAGGAGGACCGCCTGCCCAATGCGGTCCAGGCTGAGCCGCACCGGCACCGCTACAGGCCGTAAATGCATCCCAATCAGCGTCCCGCCGATATCCAGCCCCGCGTGGGCGCGGACCGCTTCCACTGCCGCCGGATTCTGAAACCGCTCCCAGGCCGTTGTGGCGAAGGAACCGCCTGCTTTCGGCTGGGGGCGGACGCTGACAAGTTCATAGCCGTACCGCCGGGCGCAGTCCTTTTCCAGGACCAGCGCCCGGTTTAAATGTTCACAGCATTGGGCGGCAAGAAAAACGCCCCGGGCTTGCAGCAGCGGATACACGCCCTCAAAAACCGCTTGGGCCGCTTCCAGGCTGGACGCCTTTCCAATCCTCCCGCCGGCAATCTCCGAGGAAGAGCAGCCTACCACAAAAATACTGCCCTCCTCCAGCTTTGCCGCTTCCAGCAGCTCCTCCGCCGCCTTGGCGGCCTGCCTGCGGATGTCTTCCCATGTAAAGTCCATTATGCCGTCTCCTTTTCTTCTTCATCCGTCTCATCGGCGCGCTTCATGTCCCGCCAGACGGTACACATCATCGTTATATAACACGCCGCGCCGCCGATTGCGTCGCTGACCGGCTCCGAGACGAACACGCCGTACGCGCCCAGGCCCCACAGCCTGGGCAACAGCAGCATCAAAGGCACGACCAATACTACCTTCCGGAACAGGGAAAAAAATACGGCGTTCTTCGCCCGGCCTAAGGCCACGAAGGTGTTCTGCCCTATCATCTGGAAGCTCATCATCACATACGCGGCGTAATAAGTCCGCATGGCCGGTGCGCCTACCGCCAGCAGGCCGGGGTCATCGTTGAACAGCAGGATAAAAAACCGTGGGAACGCCAGCAGAAGCACCCACACCAGAATATTATATCCCAGACAGCTTGCGGTTAAAAACCGGATGCTCTCCCGGACCCGGCTGTACTTTCCCGCGCCGTAGTTGTAGCCTAGCACCGGCTGCGCCCCCTGGGTCAGGCCCCGGATGGGCTGGAACACGATTTCCCGGACGGAGACGATGGCGGTCATTGCCGCCACATACAAGTCCCCGTTCCCGGACGCCGCGCCGTAGGCTTGCAGCTGGGCATTGCCTAACGCCTGTACCACGCTGTTGGTCACCGAGAAGGTAAAGCCGGTCAGGCCAAGCCCGCACACCCGCCGGAGAATCGGCGCGTCCAGCCCCATGTTGCCCCGCTCCAAGCGTATCACAGCCTTTTTCCCCGTCAGAAACGCCAGCACCCACGCCGCTGAACAGACCTGGGCGATCACCGTCGCCAACGCCGCGCCCTGGACGCCCATGCGCAGCCCGAAAATGAACACTGGGTCTAAAATCAGATTGATGACCGCACCCAGCAGGGTCGTCATCATCCCGGTCTTGCCAAAGCCCTGCGCGTTGATAAACGGGTTCATCCCCAGCCCGGTCATCACAGGGATGACCCCGGCCAGATAGATTTGCAGGTAATTCCTGGCGTGGACCACCGTCTCATCGCTGCCGCCTACCAGGTAGAGGAAGGGCGTTTGAAAAAGGTAAAACCCTGCCGTCAGCCCCGCACCCAGCAAAAGGAGCAGCGTGAAGCTGACGCCCATGATTCTCGACGCCTGCCGGTCGTCCCCCCTGCCCCGGGCGATGGAAAACAGGGGCGCGCCGCCCGTGCCGCACAGGTTTGCGAAGGCTGTAATAATATAAGTGGCGGGCATCACCAGTCCAATGCCCGTAAAAGCGTCCCTGCCGACCGCGTCGATGTGGCCGATAAACGCCCGGTCCACTACATTATATAGTACAACCGTTAGCTGCGCCACCGTCAGGGGGATTGCCAGGGAGAGGATGTTTTTCGCGATCCCTCCCTGTGAAAAGTCGCTCTTCCGCCGTTCCGCCATAATCGTTCTCCCATCCTTTTTTTCTCCTATTGTAGGATGTTTGGCGCGAAATTGCAAGAGGGTGCGGGAAAATCGCGCCGGTGGCCCGCAGGGCCGCGGGGCATAAAATTTTTTGCAAATGTCAAAAACGAGGCTCTTGATATATGGAAAAAAATGGTCTATACTACGGGTTGGGACCAGGGCCGGATTCGCCGGACGGCATTGGCCCGGAAGCATGACGTGTTGGGGTACCCCTAAATTTTTTTCCTTTGGAGGGAAGTTTTTATGCGCTTCATCGAAAACAAAAAACTTGCCGCGCGAATCGGAATTGTGACCACCGTGATTACCCTTGTGGGAATGCTGCTGCTATGGCTGGTAGTCTCCACCAATGCCGCTTCAGTGGTCAAAAATGATATCACCAACCAAATGACCGACGCCGTGGAATCCAGAGCCTCTATTATTGATGCATATGTGCTCTCGGCGGAGGAATATATGTCCGCCTTCGCCCTGGGCCGCGAGGTCCGCGACCTGCTCTTAAATCCTGACGATCCCGCCCTGCTCGCCCAGGCGCAGAAATATACGGAGGATTTCGCCGCCGTCAAGGGCGTGTTTGAAGGCCTTTACATCGCTACGCCGGACACCCATGTCCTGACCCATACCTCACAGGGCGCCATTGGCATCACCACCCGCTCGGGGGATTCCCTGAAAACCTTCCAGGATACCATCCTGGCCCAGCAGAACCTCACCAACCTGGGCATCATGAAGTCCCCAGGCACCGGCAGCATGATCCTGTCTATGTACTACCCGATTTTCGAGGGGGCGCGGTGCATCGGCTACGTGGGCGCCGGCGTATACGCCAGCCACCTGATGGATTCCCTGCTGAACCTGAACATCAAGGGCCTGCCTGACAGCGAATACGTGTTCTTAAATGTGGACACGGGCGTCTATCTGTACCACGAGGACGATGCGCTTCTGAATACGGAAACTACCGACCCCGGATACCTGGAAATCATCCGGCGCATCCAGGCGGAGGGCAGTACCCAGGCAAACACCTACTCCTATCGGGGCGAGGACGGCGTCCAGCAGTTGGTCGTTTACAAATACCTGATGGACCGGGGCTGGGTATTTATGGTCCGGGATAACGCCACGGAGGTTTACGGTACCGTTACCAACGTGCGGCTTCTGGTGGGTGCGCTGTGCGCGGTCACGGCCGCCGCCGTAATCCTGCTCAACCTGCTGCTCCTGCGGCGCGAGGGCCGGGAACTGATGGTGGTGGAACGCGCCATCGGCCGCCTGGGAGACTTAAACCTCTCCGCAGACCAGGAGTTGGAGCCGTTCTATGGCCGTTCTGACGAAATCGGCATGATTGCCCAGACGGCGCACCGGGTCTGCGGCTGCCTGCGGAAGACCATTGACGACGTGGGCCGTATCTTGGGCGAAATCGCCAACGGCAACCTGGCTGTCGACGTCACGGAAAACGAGTCCTATTACATCGGCGACTTCCATATCCTCTCTGCCAGCTTGCAGTCCATCCACTCCAACCTAGTGGATGTGATCCGGGATATCTCCCAGGTGGCCGGCGAGGTGGGCGCCAGCGCGGTCCAGGTCTCCACAGACGCCCAGACGCTCGCCCAAGGCACTACGGAACAGGCCGTCTCGATTGACGGACTCGCCGCAAACGTCACGGCCATCACCGCCCAAATCCAGAGCAGCACCATGCGCTGCGGCAGCGCCAGCGAATTGGTGGCCCATGCCACCGGCTACGCCGCCGAGGCGGATACGAAAATGGAACAATTGACGGCGGCTACCCGGAACATCGACCAGTCCTCCGCGCAAATCAGCACAATCATCAAGACGATCGAGGACATCGCGTTCCAGACCAATATCCTGGCCTTAAACGCCTCTGTGGAGGCCGCCCGGGCGGGAAGCGCGGGGAAGGGCTTTTCCGTTGTGGCGGACGAGGTCCGTAATCTGGCGGCTAAGTCTACGGAAGCCGCCCAGAACACCAGCAACCTCATCAGCCGCTCCATTCAGAGCGCCAAAACCGGGACGGAGTCTACCGATTTGGCCGTCTCCGCCATGCAGGATATCAATAGCTGCATCCAGTCGATTAAAGTGCTGATGGATGAAATCGCCGCCGCCAGCGTTCAGCAGTCGGAAATGATCGTCCGGATTGAAACCGGGATCAAGGAAATCTCGGCGGTGGTCCAGGACAATTCCTCCGCTGCGGAGAAGAGTGCGGCGGTGTCCAAGGAGCTGTCCCATCAGGCCCAGGCCTTGAACAGCCTCATCAGCCGCTTCCGCATTCGGTAAGCGCCCCATATTTTGGCGCGGACCCCTTGACGTTCCCGGCTTGGCGGTTTATACTGTGGACAGCTTGAAAACGAAAGGAGCCTGCACTTGATGGAAAGCAGCTTTCATGTAGAAAACCGGCGGGAATTGTACGAAACCCTGCCGGAAAACAGTTTGTTTGTCTGTTTCGCCGGCAAAATCATTCCTCAGTCGGCGGACGCGGAATATCCTTTTTTTGCCAACCGGAATTTTGTCTACCTCACCGGCCTGGACGGCGCGGAGGTTCATGACTTTGTGTTTCTGGCAAAGAAAACCGCCGGGAAGATAGAGGAAGCGGTTTTTGCCCTGCCGCCTGACGCGATGGCGGAACGCTGGACGGGGCGGCGGCTGAAAAACAGCGAAATCCTGGCGCGCAGCGGTGTGGAGAACATCCTGTCTCTGGAGCGGTTCGGCGGTTTTTTCCACGCCGCCGCCGTTTCCGGGATTTTTACCACGCTGGCCCTGGACCTTTGGAAAAAAAATCCCGAGGACCCGGATACGGACGCCTACCTGTTCGCCGCCCGGGCGGAGAAGGCCTACCCCGGCCTGCAAATCCACAACTGCCACAGGCAGCTCTGCTCCCAGCGGACCATCAAGAAGCCTTGCGAGATTTCCGCCATGCGCAAGGCCGAGACCATTACCAAGGCCGGAATCGAAGCCATGATGCGCGCTTCCCGGCCAGGGATGTATGAGTATGAATACAAGGCGGAGTTTGACCATGCGCTGACCAAACACGGCGTTTTGGCCCCGGCCTTTTCCTCCATCATCGCGGCGGGGGAGAATAATTTCTGCATCCACTACTACAGCTACACCGGACAGGCCAAGGACGGCGATTTGGTGCTGAACGACGTGGGCGCGGCTTGGGACGGCATGTGTACCGACGTATCCCGGAGCTGGCCCTGCAACGGGAAGTTCTCGGAGAAGCAGCGGCAGCTTTACGAATGCGCCTACCGGACGTCCGAGCATATGTTCAGCATCATCCGCCCCGGCATGCCCATGGCGGAGGTGGACAAGGAGTGCCACCGGTATTGCGGCGGGCTGCTGCGGGAAATCGGTCTGCTGGGCGCGGATGAAGCCCCGGAAAAGTACATGTGGCACGGCGGCGCCCACCACGTCGGCTACGATGTCCACGATCAGGTGGACATGGTCCGGCCTGTGGCGGCGGGGATGGTGTTCTGCGTGGATGTGGGCATCTATGTGGAGGAATGGGGCATTGGCTTCCGGCTGGAGGATAACTGCCTGGTAACGGAGACCGGGTGCGAGAACCTCTCCGCCGCCATTCCCAGAAGTATTGAAGAAATTGAAGCGTTTATGGCCGGTACTCGTTGAAAGTGGATGGGCCTGCGCTGAACCAGCAAAGTACCCCAAAGAGCCTGCGGCAAAATTGCCGCAGGCTCTTTGGGGCGTTTTCGTCCCTGACTTCCGTTGCACAACGCCCCAATTGGGGGGATTTTTCTGGAAAACATCCGTCTTGACAACCCTGTCCCAATAGGTGTAAAATAAATATCCTTTTTGTTCCGGAGTTTCCTCAACTCCGCCCCCAGAAAGAGGGCGGCCTTGTCGCGTCCGGGGAAGGCTCGTGACCTCCCGTACGTCTTGCGGACAAGCCCGTCTCCCGGTTGCTTTTAAGGCTATGGGGCAAATCACCTCTCAGACTTTGCTGACAGCGTTTCGTAACCGTGCGGCAATCTAGGTATGCCGCTGCGCTAAAGAGCGAGGTTGGCCGTCCGCCCAGGACTCCGCCCAGGACCCCCGCTGGTCTGAACGCGCCGGGCTATCTTTCAGACAAGGAGCAAAAAACGATGATCGAAATGAAAGGAATCTGCAAAACCTACCGGGTCCGAAGAAGGGAAGCGGGCCTGGGCAACGCCCTGAAAAGCTTGTTCTCCCAGGAGTACACAGAAATCCCCGCCCTGCAAAGCATGTCCTTCACTGTCCCCGACGGCCAAATCCTCGGATACATCGGACCCAACGGTGCGGGGAAAAGCACTACCATCAAAATCCTCAGCGGCATCCTCCGGCCTGACGGCGGAACCTGCACCGTTAACGGCCTTACCCCCTGGGAACGGCGCAGGGAGCACGTCTCCCGTTTAGGCGTAGTGTTCGGCCAGCGCAGCCAGCTTTGGTGGGATGTACCGGTCATGGAATCCTTCCAGCTTTTGCGGGACATCTACCGGGTGCCGGCGGGGACGTTCCGGGAAAATCTGGATCGCTTGACGGCCCTGCTAGATCTGGGCGACCTGCTGAAAACCCCGGCGCGGATGCTGTCCTTGGGCCAGCGGATGCGCTGCGAAATCGCCGCCGCCCTGCTCCATGGGCCAAACGTGCTGTTCCTGGACGAGCCTACCATTGGCCTGGACGCGGTGAGCAAGCTGAAGGTTCGGGAGTTTATCCTGGAGCAGAACCGCCTATGCGGCACCACGGTGCTGCTGACCACCCACGACATGCAGGACATCGACGCCCTGTGCTCCCGGGTGCTGCTCATCGGCAAAGGGCAGCTCCTCCTGGACGGCGACACCGCCCAAATCCGCGCCATGGCCGGAGAGAACCTGTCCACCGAGGAGTCCGTGGCGGACTTGTACCGCCGCTTCGGCATTTGAGGGGGCGCGGTATGAAAAAATACTGGTCTTTCTTCAAAATGCGGCTGATGGCCTGCTTACAGTACCGGGGCGCCGCCTTGGCGGGCATGAGCACCCAGTTGGTGTGGGGCGGGATGGAAATCCTGCTCTACCGCGCCTTCTGGCTGGAAAATCCGGAGCGGTTCCCCATGGGCATGGAAGCCCTGTCCACCTACATCTGGCTGCAACAGGCCTTCCTGACCCTGTTCGTGATATGGGATTGGGACTACGACATCCTCAAATCCGTAAAGGAAGGCTCGGTGGCCTATGAGCTGCTGCGCCCCGCCAATCTCTACGGCATGTGGATGGCGAAATGCCTTGGGACGCGCCTGGCCCGGGCATCCCTGCGGATGATCCCGGTCATCGTTGTAAGCAGCCTGATTCCCGCGCCCTATGGCCTGCGGCTGCGGATTCCGCCGGAGACCTTCGGCGTTTTTTTGCTGGCTATGGTGCTGATGCTCCTGGTGGTGTGCGGATACAGCATGTTTGTTTACGCTCTGACCTTCCATGTAACGGACCCTAACGGCGTCATGGTGCTGTCGGTGGCGGCGGCGGACCTGCTGGGCGGCGCGATCGTCCCCCTGCCCTTCCTGCCGGAGGGCTTCCGGCAGTTTGCGGCCCTGACGCCCTTTGCGTCCATGCAGAACGTCCCTCTGCGCATTTTCAACGGCAATATCCCCCTGTCAGAAGCGCCTGGGGTGATGGGGCTGCAAGTGTTCTGGGCAGTAGCCCTGCTGGCTGTTGGCTGTGGGCTGACGCGCAGCGGGCTGCGCCGCGCGGTGATCATGGGGGGCTGAAAAATGAAATTGTATTTGAAATTTCTATCCATCCATATCCGCTCCGCCATGACCTACCGGGCCAGCTTTTTCCTGAGCTGCCTGGGACACCTGCTGATTACCACCAACGTATTCCTCAGCGTCGTGTTCCTCCTGGGACGTTTCGGCACCGTAGGAGGCTATACCCTGTCCCAATTGAGCTTATGTTACGCGGTGATCCTGGCCGCGACTTCCCTGGCGGAGTGCTTCGGCAGGGGGATCGACGCTTTTGGCCGCATCCTGTCCGAGGCGCAGTTTGACAGGATCATGCTCCGGCCCCGGCCCCTGCTGTTTCAGGTTCTCTGCCAGGACATGAAGCCCACCATGCTGGCCCGGGTGCTCCAGGCGGCGGTCATGCTGGTTTGGGCTATCGGTTCCGGCGCGGTAAGCTGGACGCCCGCCAAAGGGCTTGTGCTGGCTTTGATGATCTTCTGCGGCGCGGCGGTGTTCTTCGGCGTGTACCTTATTAACGCCTGCGTCACTTTCTTTACGCTGGAACACATCGAAGCGCTGAACATCTTCATGGACGGCCCCCGGGAGTACGGCAAGTATCCCTTCGGCATCTACGGCAAGCCCGTGCTGCTGGTTCTGACCTTCCTGGTACCCCTGGCGCTGGTTCAGCACTGGCCCCTGCAATACCTCTTTGACCGGGGGCCGGCGTGGTATGGATTCCTGCCCGTAGCATCCTTGCTATTCCTGATCCCCTGCGGGCTGCTTTGGCGGATGGGGGTGCGGCATTACTGCTCTACGGGGTCTTGATGGTTCGGAATATATTGCTTCCGAACTTAAAGCATGTGTGAAAAATGTCAAAACGCCCCAGCCGGAAACGGGGGGGCGTTTCTGCGATTCCTCGCCTTGTAATACCTACGATAGACAGGGAAATCAATTTTCAGCATAAATATTCATAATATTCAAATCGTTAAGACACAAAGGTCTGAAACAGAGCCTTTTTTCAGTAAAAGCAAGCATTAGTGGGAGTACTAAAAGCAAACTCCTTGACTAGTGAGCAAAAGGGATTGGATATTATCTCATAAAATTGATTGCCGTGTACAATAGAAAACTTCTCTTGACAAATGTTGCAGAGTATGCTATAATACCAATTCGCGTGGAAAACCATCCGCGAATTTTGGCGCGCCAAGGGGAGGCATCCGCTTGCTGAAGGTACTCATGGCCGGGAAGACGGTGTCCGGCGTGAAACAATCCCGCCGCGCCGTACGGGACGGGCTGGCCCGTGCCGTCTATTTGGCCCGGGACGCTGACCCCGCCGTAACCGGCCCGGTTCGGGATTTATGCCGGGCTAAGGACGTCCCCGTGGTGGAGCAGTTCGCCATGCGCGAGTTGGGTCAGGCCGCCGGTATCCAGGTGGATGCCGCCGCAGTCGCCCTGCTCAACGGATGATTTTCACATATTTCGGTTTTTTCAGGATATTTTTTGATATTCTGCAAAAAATAAACAGGAGCATCCCGCTCCCATCTTTTAAGAAAGGAGAAAGCTATGCCTACTTTCAACCAACTGGTTCGCAAGGGCCGGCAGCAGGCTACCTACAAGTCTACCGCCCCCGCTATGCAGTATGGTCTCAACACCCTGAAGAACAAGGAGACCGACCTGCCCTCTCCTCAGAAGCGCGGTGTGTGTACTGCGGTCCGTACCGCTACCCCCAAGAAGCCGAACTCCGCTCTGCGTAAGATCGCCCGTGTGCGCCTGACCAACGGCTACGAGGTCACCGCCTATATTCCCGGCGTGGGCCACTCCCTCCAGGAACACTCCGTGGTTATGATCCGCGGCGGTCGTGTCAAGGACCTCCCCGGCGTCCGTTACCACATCATCCGCGGTACGCTGGACACCCAGGGCGTTCAGGGCCGTATGCAGGCCCGCTCCAAATACGGCGCCAAGCGCCCGAAGTCCAAGTAAGTTCCGACGGAACGGACCAGGAGCGAGTCCGAATCGATTTGCCGAAATGGTTGAACATAGTTTTCTTTTCCTATAAGAAAAACTGTGAACCCAACCCTCTTTGGCAGGCGAAACACAGGTTGACGTTTGCTTTGCTGGAAAGGGACTCCATCTCGATGCGAGTTCCCAGGGACGTCATTCGGCCGCGCCGAACGGCCTTCCCCCAAGGCGCTGCAAGCGCCGCCTTGCGAGTACCTATGATTTCATAAATAATAATGAAGGAGGGAAGCATCGTGCCTAGAAGAGGTAATGTTCCCAAAAGAGAGATTCTGCCCGATCCTATGTACAACAGCGTTCTGGTGACCAAGCTGGTCAACTCCATTATGCTGGACGGCAAAAAGGGTGTGGCGCAGAAGATCGTTTACGGCGCCTTTGACATCGTCAAGGACAAGACTGACAAGGAGCCACTGGAGGTGTTCACCACCGCCATGGACAACATTATGCCCAGCCTGGAGGTCAAGGCCCGCCGCGTGGGCGGCGCCACCTATCAGGTGCCTATGGACGTACGCCCCGCCCGCCGCCAGACCCTCGGCCTGCGGTGGCTGACTGCGTACGCCCGCTCCCGCAGCGAGCGCACCATGGCTGAGCGCCTGGCCGGCGAGATTATGGACGCCGCCAATAATACCGGTTCCGCTGTCAAGAAGCGGGAAGACACTCACAAGATGGCCGAATCCAACAAGGCCTTCGCCCATTTCCGTTGGTAAGTTAGGAGGAGCAGTATGCCGAGAAAGGTATCACTGGAAAACACAAGAAATATCGGCATTATGGCTCACATTGATGCAGGAAAGACCACTACCACTGAGCGTATCCTGTATTATACCGGTGTGAACTATAAGATCGGCGAGACCCATGAGGGTACCGCTACGATGGACTGGATGGCCCAGGAGCAGGAGCGCGGCATCACCATCACGTCCGCCGCCACCACCTGCTACTGGCAGGGTATGAGGAACCAGTTCCCCCAGACCCGCATCAATATCATCGACACACCGGGCCATGTTGACTTCACCGTGGAGGTGGAGCGTTCCCTGCGTGTACTGGACGGCTCCGTAACCGTCATGTGCGCCAAGGGCGGCGTTGAGCCCCAATCCGAAACCGTCTGGCGTCAGGCGGATCACTACAGAGTCCCCCGCATGATTTACGTCAATAAAATGGACATCATGGGCGCGGATTTCTACAACGTGCTGCGCATGATCGACGAGCGTCTCAAGTGCAATGCGGTACCCATCCAGCTCCCCATCGGGAAGGAAGCCGATTTCCGCGGCATTATCGACCTGGTGGAAATGAAGGCGTATATCTATAACGATGACCTGGGTAAGGACATCAGCGAGGAGGCCATCCCCGAGGATATGGCCGAGTTGGCTGCGGAGTATCATGAGAAGATGCTGGACGCGGTGAGCATGTTCGACGACGCGATCATGGAGATGTACCTGGAAGGCCAGGACATTCCCAAGGACCGCATCCGCAAGGCCATCCGGCAGGCTACCTGCGCGGTGGAGATGATCCCCGTGGTCTGCGGCACTTCTTACCGCAATAAGGGCATCCAGCGCTTGCTGGACGCGATTGTGGACTATATGCCCTCCCCCCTGGACATCCCCGCCATCAAGGGCGTCAACCCCAAGACCGATGAGGAAGAGGAGCGCCCCTCCGATGATAACGCCCCCTTCTCCGCGCTGGCGTTCAAGATCATGACCGACCCCTATGTGGGCCGTCTGTCCTTCGTCCGCGTGTATTCCGGACAGGTCAGCACCGGTTCTGCCGTGCTGAACTCCACCAAGGGCCAGAAGGAGCGCATTGGCCGCATTTTGCAGATGCATGCCAATCACCGGGAGGACATTGAGACCATCTACTCCGGCGACATCGCCGGCGTCATCGGCCTGAAGAACTCCACCACCGGCGATACCCTGTGCGACGACAAGCATCCCGTTATCTTGGAGTCCATGGAGTTCCCTGACCCCGTTATCCGGGTGGCCATCGAGCCGAAGACCAAGGCTGGCCAGGAGAAGATGGGCGTTGCCCTGATGAAGCTGGCGGAAGAGGACCCCACCTTCAAGACCTACACCGATGAGGAGACGGGGCAGACCATTATCGCCGGTATGGGCGAACTGCATCTGGAAATCATCGTAGACCGCCTGCTCCGCGAGTACAAGGTGGAAGCCAATGTAGGCGCGCCCCAGGTGGCCTACAAGGAGACCATCAAGAAGAGCGTCCAGCAGGATACCAAGTACGCCCGCCAGTCCGGCGGTAAGGGCCAGTACGGCCACGTCAAGCTCCGTGTGGAGCCCAACGAGTCCGGCAAGGGCTATGAGTTCGTCAACGAAGTGGTTGGCGGCGCGGTGCCTAAGGAGTATATCCCCGCCGTGGACGCCGGTATCCAGGGGGCCATGCTCTCCGGCGTACTGGCCGGTTACCCGGTGGTGGATGTGAAGGTCACGCTGTATGACGGAAGCTACCACGAGGTGGACTCCTCTGAAATGGCTTTCAAAATTGCCGGTTCCATGGCGTTCAAGGAAGCCTGCCAGAAAGCGGATGCCACCTTGCTGGAACCCATCATGAAGGTGGTCGTGATCGTGCCCGAGGAGTATATGGGCGATGTTATCGGCGACCTCAATAGCCGCCGCGGCCAGATCCAGGGCTTTGAAGCCCGCTCCGGCGCCCAGCAGATCGACGCCTTTGTACCCCTGAGCGAGATGTTCGGCTATGCAACCGACCTGCGTTCCCGGACCCAGGGCCGGGGCCAGTATACCATGGAACCCAGCCACTATATTGAGATCCCGAAGAACATCCGGGAGAAAATCATTGACCAGCGCATGGGCGGCCGGGCAATGAAGTAAAATAAATTCCAAATTATTCCGGGAGAAAGCGTTTTTAGGATTGCTTTTTCCTGAGAGTTGTTGTAAAATATCAGCATAATGACGTTTTGTGCTGAGTCCCTAACCATTCATTTAACCGTTAAGGAGGAAAATCCCAATGGCCAAGCAAAAATTTGAGAGAAGCAAACCCCACGTCAACATCGGCACCATCGGCCACGTTGACCATGGTAAGACCACCCTGACCGCCGCTATCACCAAGTTCCTGTCTTTCCAGGGCAAGGCTGACTACGCAGACTACTCCAGCATCGACAAGGCGCCCGAAGAGCGCGAGCGAGGCATTACCATCAACACCGCCCACGTTGAGTATGAGACCGATCAGCGCCACTATGCCCACGTTGACTGCCCGGGCCACGCCGACTATATCAAGAACATGATCACCGGCGCTGCCCAGATGGACGGCGCGATCCTGGTTATCGCCGCCACCGATGGCCCCATGGCCCAGACTAAGGAGCACATCCTGCTGGCCCGTCAGGTAGGCGTGCCTGCTATCATCGTTTTCCTGAACAAGTGCGACCAGGTTGACGACGAGGAGTTGCTGGAGTTGGTGGAGATGGAAGTCCGCGAGACCCTGTCCTTCTATGAGTTCCCCGGCGATGACACCCCCATCATCAAGGGTTCCGCGCTGAATGCGCTGGTCAGCGAGAGCACCGACGCTTCCGCTCCCGAGTACGCCTGCATCAAGGAACTGATGGACGCTGTTGACAGCTATATCCCCACTCCCGACCGTAAGGCTGACATGCCCTTCCTGATGCCTGTTGAGGACGTGTTCACCATCTCCGGCCGCGGCACCGTCGCTACCGGCCGTGTGGAGCGCGGCCAACTCAAGGCCGGCGAGACCGTCGAAATCGTGGGCCTTACCGACGAGAAGCGCACCACCGTCGTTACCTCTATGGAAATGTTCCACAAGACCCTGGATTACGTCGAGGCTGGCGACAATGCTGGCTGCCTGCTGCGCGGCGTTGCTAAGACCGATATCGAGCGCGGCCAGGTTTTGGCTAAGCCCGGTTCCATTCACCCCCACACCAAGTTCGTGGGCCAGGTGTACGTCCTGAGCAAGGATGAAGGCGGCCGTCACACCCCCTTCTTCAACAACTATCGTCCCCAGTTCTACTTCCGTACCACCGACGTGACCGGCGTCATCTCCCTGCCCGACGGCGTTGAGATGTGCATGCCCGGCGACAACGTGGACATGAAGGTCGAGCTCATTACCCCCATCGCCATCGAGAAGGGCCTGCGCTTCGCTATCCGCGAGGGCGGCCGTACCGTTGGCTCCGGCGTTGTCATCGACATCGCTGAGTAATTTGTACCGCAAAAGCGGCCGTCTGCGGACGGCCGCTTTTTTGCGGCCTTTACTAATGAAATCTTAATAACTCCTTAAAGCCCGGGCGCTTTCTTTTTTTAGAAGGGTATGTTAAGATGTTATAGTAGAAGTGGTGGAACAATGGGAGGAGTTTTTATGGCAAATATCTTGATTTGTGACGACGAGCGGGATATTGTTTCCGCGTTGAAGATTTATCTCAGCGCGGAAAATTATACGCTCTTTGAAGCTTTTACTGGGCGGGAAGCCTTGGATATCGTGCGGAAAAATGACATCCATCTGATTCTGATGGATATCATGATGCCTGAGATGGATGGGATTTCCGCTACCGCTAAGCTGCGGGAGGAATTTAATATCCCGATTATCCTCCTGACCGCCAAAAGCGAGGATACCGATAAGGTACTGGGCTTGAACGTGGGGGCGGATGATTATATCACGAAGCCGTTCAACCCGATCGAGGTTTTGGCGCGGGTCCGCAGCCAGCTGCGGCGGTACACGACCTTGGGCGGGATGGAGCAGAAGCCCAGCAAGCTGGTGATTGGCGGGATTGTCTTGGATGATGAGACCAAACAGGTCTCGGTGGATGGCGAGGGGGTCAGTCTGACGCCCATTGAGTATAATATTCTGCTTCTGCTGATGCGGCACCCCGGGAAGGTCTACTCTTCGGGGCAGATTTATGAGCAGGTCTGGAATGAAACCGCTTTTGGCTCCGAGGGGGCTGTGGCGGTCCATATCCGGCACCTGCGGGAAAAACTGGAGATTGATCCTTCTAACCCCAGATACCTGAAGGTGGTTTGGGGATTGGGATATAAGATGGAGCCTTGATCTGCCCCGATATACCGTAGCCGGGAGACCGCCGGGCTGGTTTGGGTGGGAACTACCGTTTGCCGCCAGGGCGCGGCGATGAAAGTGATGTGAATTATATGGAAAAGAAAAAAGACCTGCGGCAAAGCCTGGCGGCCAAAGCGGCTGCAATCCTGCTCCTGATTGTTGCCACCGCCGGGGCGGTGGTGGGTACTACCGCCGTGACGCTGCTCTCCTGCGGGTATGGCGCCGCCAATACCTTTCAGGATGACATCCTCTGCAAGGAAGCAATGTCCAGTGCGATGGACAGCGCCCTCTCCTACGTGGCGGCTGAACAGGATGAATACGGTTTTAGCATCCATTACAATCAAACGATGATGGAACGGGCCGGGGGGTTCGCCGCACAGGTCTTTTTGGGCGACCCTGCCAACGGGAAACTCCTGGGCGGCTGGTCCGACGTCCCGGCGGAAAACGACGTACTCTGCCGGCAGACGATGGCCGTCGATGTCCGGGACGATGAGGGCAGGCGTACCGGCGAGTATTATACGGTGGTGGGATATGTGTCCAAGGACCTGCCTGCCGGAAGCAATTTTGCGGTGCGCTACAGTATCTATAACCAACTGCACAATATGCCCTTCTCCCTCACGATCCTGATTACCGTGGCGCTGGCCGTTTGCGCACTGGCGGCGTTGATTTTCCTGTTCTGCGCTGCGGGGCATAAGGCCGGGCATGAGGAGATATGCCTTAACTGGCAGGACCGGGTCCCGCTGGATTTGTATGCCTGCCTGGCGGTGGGGGCGTTCTGCATCGCAATGATTCCTGTTTTGGAGGTTGGCGGCGGGGGAGGGATGCCCTTCGCCTTGCAGATCGGCACCATATGCCTGTCCGCCGTAGGCGGGAGCTGTGTACTGCTGGCGGCTATGCTGACCCTCGCGACACGGTTGAAAAAGGGGAAATGGTGGCGCAATACCGTCTGCTGGCGGGCGGTGCGTTGGTGCAAACGGCTGTGGCGGCGATGCTGGCAGGCTTTCGTGGAACTGGTGCGGATTTTGCCGATGACGTGGCGGGTGATTTTGGGGCTGCTGGCGGTGCTGGGCGCCCAGTCGATTTTGACATTGCTGGTTTTCGACAGCTATGAGGGGTTCTTCTTCTTTTTGGTGACCGTCGGGCTGGACGTCGCCCTGGCGGGGGCGGCGGCGTGGATGACCATCCAACTCCAGAAGGTGCGGGATACGGGGTCCGCCTTGGCCGCAGGGGACTTGGAAGCCCAGCTGGATACCGAAAAAATGTACTTCGATGTGAAACGCCATGCGGAGGATTTGAACGCCATCGGCGTGGGGATGAACAAGGCCGTCGAGCAGCGGCTGAAAAGCGAGCGGCTGAAAACAGAATTGATTACAAATGTGTCCCATGATATTAAAACGCCGCTGACGAGCATTGTTAATTATGTGGATTTGCTGAAAAAGCAGGATTTGCCGCCGGATGCCCAGGAATACCTGATGGTGCTGGACCGGCAGTCCAGGCGGCTGAAAAAGCTGACCGAAGACCTGGTGGAGGCCAGCAAGGCCGCTACGGGGAATGTTACCGTGAACCTGGAGCCAATCGTCGTCAATGAGATTATACATCAGGCGATTGCCGACTATGAGGAAAAGCTGGCGGCGGGGAAGCTGGAAATGATCGTGAATACCTATGAGGGGAATCTGATGGCGCTGGCCGACGGGCGGCTGCTGTGGCGGGTGCTGGATAACCTGCTGGGCAATGTTTGCAAGTACGCGATGGCGGGGACGCGGGTGTATGTGGACCTCAGCGCACAGGATGGCAGGGTGTTCCTGTCTATGAAGAATATTTCCAGGGACCCGCTGAATGTGTCCGCCGAGGAACTGATGGAGCGGTTCGTGCGGGGCGACGCTTCCCGCCATACCGAGGGCAGCGGGCTGGGGTTGAATATTGCCAGGAGCTTTATGGATTTGATGGGAGGCGGGTTCGAACTGTATGTGGACGGGGACTTGTTCAAGGCGGAGCTGTCCCTGCGGGCGTAAATCCGGCCTAAGCCAAATGCAGGTCCCTGGCTTGGCGGCCCATTGGCTTCAAGAAAAAGTATAAATGGTTTGAACCGGCTGTTTCTTATGGAAACAGCCGGTTTTCCTTTTGCTGTGGTTTTTTGAAAAAATGATGCGGGAAGCTGCTGCGCGGGTGGAAAAATATGGAACTAAACCGGACATTAAGGTATGATATATCCGACAGGACAGAAGGGAGGTATCATCATTAATTCAAACAATACATATGGCTACATCCGGGTCAGCACCCGCGAGCAGAATGAGGACCGGCAGTTAATCGCGATGCGGGAACTAGCCGTCTCAAAGGAAAATATCTTTATGGATAAGCAGTCCGGCAAGGATTTTGAACGGCCGCAGTATAAGCGGCTGATAAAAAAATTAAAGCCGGACGATGTGCTCTACATCAAGAGCATCGACCGGCTGGGACGCAATTATGTGGAAATCCTGGAGCAGTGGCGTGTGCTGACGAAGGAGAAGCATATTGATATCGTGGTGCTGGACATGCCTCTGCTGGATACCCGGCGGGGAAAGGATTTGTTAGGCACGTTCCTCAGCGATATCGTCTTACAGGTCCTATCTTTTGTCGCTGAGAACGAGCGCACCAACATCCGCCAGAGACAGGCCGAAGGCATTGCTGCCGCAAAGGCCAGGGGCGTCCGGTTCGGCCGTCCGCCGAAGCCGCTGCCGGAAAATTTCCAAAACGCCTACCAACGGTGGAAAAGAGGGGCGATTACCGGGACGGCGGCGGCTAAAGAGTGCGGCATGCCCCTAGCGACCTTTCGATACCGCGCGGAAATCTGCCGGAAAGCTGAAAATTTGTAGGGAAGAATCTGTAAAAATGTTGAAGCATTCTCGTAAACCGCTGCTTCTTCTGGGAAGATAATGTTATGCGGATTAAGCGAATCAAAGGCAAAAACAAAAATGTGTAAAAACTTGTCTATCCGCAGAATGCTTGCAGCCCCTTTTCTGGGCAATGTATGGCATCAGCAGAAAAACAGGATTTTGGCGGTACTGCAAGCGGCGGGATATTTCCAATGACAAACTGGAGGTGTTCTAACATGAAGGCGGCTGAAAACTTGGAAGCTGTGATGGCGGATACGGAGGAAATTCCGCCGGTCATCCAAGTATCAACCCCAAGACAGGCGAGGGGATATCTGTGGTGCAAACGGGTTCAGGACGTGGTCCTGTCTGCGTTGGCGCTGGCGGTGCTTTCGCCGGTTTTACTCCTAATTGCAATTATCATTTTCGTAGACGATCCGAGCGGCGGGCCAATCTTTACCCAGACCCGCTGCGGCCAGGGAGGCAAGGAGTTCCGGCTCTATAAATTCCGAACTATGTGCGCAGACGCGGAAAAGCAGCTGGAAACCCTGCTGCCCTACAACGAAATGTCTGGGCCTGCGTTCAAAATCCGAGACGATCCCAGAATTACCAGGTTTGGACGGCTGCTGCGGGCTACATGCCTGGATGAACTGCCGCAGCTGATCAATATCCTGCGGGGGGATATGTCTATCGTTGGGCCGCGGCCCCCCCTGCCCCGGGAGGTGGTCAAGTATACCGCCTATCAGAGACAGCGGTTGTCCGTTCAGCCAGGGCTTACCTGCTTCTGGCAGGTGCAGCCGGACCGCAATGAGTTGGATTTTGACGCGTGGATGGAGTTGGATTTGCGCTATATCCGGGAGCGGAATTGGAGGCTGGATTGGAAACTCATCTTTTTAACCACAAAAACCGTCTTCCGCAGGGACGGCATTTGATTGCGTACCGTAATTCTAACAGGAGGTGAAACGATGGCAGCAGATGTGAAGGAGAAGGAAACCGCCGTTGCCATCCCCAAACGAGGGAAAAAACGGCGGTTTCGGGTGATTTGCGGGGTGCTTTTGGCGGCCGCTGTTCTGACCTTTTGCGGCTGGCGGATGCTCTCCGATGAGTTGGAGGTCAGCTTTTATCATTTGTATTCTCCGAAAATCGTGGGTGCGGAGGGCGTCCGGGCCGTGGTGCTGTCAGACCTACATAACCGGGAGTTTGGCCCAGGAAATGAGGACTTGGTTGGTCAGATTGCCGGGCTGGAACCTGATTTGATCTTGATTGCCGGGGATATGGTCAACGCGGATGATGCCAACCTCAACGTCGTGGCCGATCTTTGCGGCGCGTTAGTTAAAATCGCGCCGGTTTATTACAGCCCCGGCAATCATGAAAGCAATTTGATGTATGAGCAGGGCAGCCCGCTGGAAAGCCTGCTGGTGGAACAAGGCGTTCATTTTCTGGTGACCTGGTCGGAGGAGGCCGTAGTTGGGAAGACGCCGTTCCTCATTGGAGGGCTGAATACTTCCCCGGAGGGGTTTGCCGAGTACGGCGCGGCTTTTATGGAGGAATATGAAAAGAGTTCTGCCTTTAAGCTGTTGATCTCCCACTACCCAAACCTTTACTATGACGCGCTGGCGGATGCGGCGGTTGATCTGGCCGTTTGCGGACACTTCCACGGCGGGCAGGTGCGCCTGCCGCTGGTGGGCGGGGTGTACCACGGTGACGTGGGGTTCTTCCCGCAGTATAGCGGCGGGATGTATCAGCTTCCCCATGGCGCGGTGTTTGTTTCCAGAGGGATGGGCGGACACAGCCTGTTTCCCCGGGTGAACAACCGGCCGGAATTGGCCGTTATTGACATCAATGGGCGGCAGGACGCCGGCCCGCAGCAGACATCCAGTTAACGCAGCTGAAAAGCACAAACTCTTTTTATATGCTTTTGACCATAAGAAAGGAGCGAAACGCGATATGGTTATCTTGAGCGCCGCCGGGTTGGCGCTGAAAGCATTTCTGTTTTTTTTGTGCCTGGTTCTGCTTTACCGCTTTATTAAAATCAGAGAAAAGCTTCCTGCTATGGAGTTACGGGGAAGCCTGAGCCACCTTACCGGCAGGAAGAGATGGCTGGCGGTGTGGAGCATACTGTTTTTCTTGGCCTGCTTCACTGCGCGGATGGGACCTGCGCTCTATTCGCCGGATATGGTGATGGTGTTCAATTATGAGGAGGCGGCCCGGGGACAGAACCCTAACGTTACCCGGTTTAATGAATCCAATATCCTTTCGGATCATATCTTGGAGAAGGTAATTCAACGGGGAAACCTGGCAATTGATGTGGACCGGTTGTCCGATTTCCTGACGATGTCCGCTCCGTTGGACGCAGAAAAGCTGGATGTCTCCGTTGAGTCAAATCTGAAAATATCTACGGAGTACCGTGTGCGGTGCTCCAGTATGGCGTCCTTGTACCATACGAGTCCCAGGACGGTGCTGAACCTGCTGGCGGATGTCTACTGGGAGGACTTTGTGGGCAATTACGCGGAGAATGACAGCGTCCTGGACCTGTCCTTTGACGAACTGGATGGGATGGAATACCTGGATGTAAAGGATTTCCTGAGTATGCAGGCCTACAAGCTGCGCAATTATATCCCCGTCTACAGCAGTGAGAGCGGCAGCTTCCGGGCGGCGGAGAGCCAGGAGACCTTCGCTTCCCTGTCGGAGAAGATCGGTAATTTTATCAACATTGAGCTGGAACGCTATGAAGCGTTTGTGCTTGAAAAAGGGCTTTCACAGGACCGCCGGACCTATCAGTCGCGGATGCAGTACGCCAACCGCCTGCTGGAAACCTCCCAGCGGAAGGAACTGGCGGCGTATGATGTGCGCATTGAAACGATCGACATGTATAACGCCTTTATGACGCAGTTTGTGCTGATCCCTACCTATGACGAGGATAAGGAATTTTACATGTCCAGGACTAAGGTGGGCGTGGATTACTTCGCGGATGAGGCCAAGGAACATCTTGCTGCGGCTACCGAACTCGGGGAGGAGATTGAACATAACGCTTATGCCTCCACCCAGGTCAATGCGTCCCAGGCGGCGGGGGACGCTTACAGCCAGGCGGACCAGTATATCGAAAGCATGAAGGCGGAGCTGCAAAAGCTATCGGCCCAGTGCCGCGAACTGTGCAGCGCGTATTTCAGAGAAAAGCGTGACGGATATATCCAGGTGTGTTTCACCGCGCCGTCCGCCGTGAACGAGGCGGCCGCCGCTTTCGCCCTTGCCGCCGTATTTGCCGCAGTGCAGGCGGGGCTTGCTGTCTCCAAACCGTTTTACCGTGAATTGCGTGAAAACCGCGCCGGACGTAAGGACGGGGATAAACAAGAAGTGCACAAGGAGAGTGCTGCCCAATGAAAGAACTTGATGTTTTTCGTTATCTGAAAAAATACCGGGGGTTAATTGCCGGACTCTCTGTTCTGGCGGGAGCGGCGTTTTTTTCATCGCACAATACCGTATTCAACAGTATACCGCCGCCACGGTCATCGAGTATGCTGGCTCCCGGGCGGTGGAGGGTCTGTCTCCTGACGGCAGCGCTATTGATACAACGGAAATCTATTCCACAAACCTGGTGGCCCAGGCGATGAAGGAACTGGATATCGACTATACGGAGGCAACGGCCAACCAAATCCGCATGGGACTCCAGGTGGAGCCGATTATTACGGATGAAGACCTGCAAATTCAGAAATCTAAGCTGGAAAACGGCGAGTCGGATTATGAGTTTATCCCTACCCGGTTTATTGTTTCCTTTACCTGCGGTGTGGGGAATGGAATGGACTACCCGCGGAAGGTGCTCAACCAAATCTTACAGGAGTACGCCGGATATTATGGGAAAACCCACGTCAATACCTCCCAGGCCGCGAACCCGGTGAGCGATATTACCTCCAAGGGCTACGATTACCTGGAAATGGCGGAGGTTATGGACAAAATGCTGGAGAGCATTACGGAGCATCTGGAGGATAAGGCGGCGTGGAATGGCGAGTTCCGTTCCAGCCGCACCGGTATGTGTTTCCAGGACCTCTATGACGAATTCCATTTTATCCGGAGCGCAGAGGTGCGCCAGCTTTTCTCGGAAATTCTGGCGGGCCGGGTTACCAAAAACCGGGAGGTGCTTCTGGATAAGTACCGGAACCGGAATAACAACCTGCTGATTTCGAATAATGCCGCAAACTTTGAAATCGACCGGATTCGCGGCATTATTGGCTCCTATGAGGGGGCTATGGGTGAGTTCAGCGCTACATACCGCCAGACGGACGACGGAGAGGAAGCGGTCTGGAACAGCAATGTCCTGCCGGATGTTTATGACGACTGGAACAGGGACGAGGATGGACAGTGGACGCCGGTGGACCGGACGGCGGAGTATGACGTGCTGCTTATGCAGTATATTGAGGACCGGACGCTGTATGAGCATAATCTTATTGATAAAGATTACAATGAGTATATTTTGAGCGTGTTTTCCAATGCGCCCCAAAGTTCGCCCCAGGCGGTCCAGGAGCGGATTCAAGGGGAAATTGAGCGGCTGGCCGGGAAAATCAATGAGTTGCAAACCGTCTACTATGAAACAAATGACGAGTACAATGAGTACCTGGGTGCGCAGAATATTCTGATGCTTTCCAGCGTCCGCGTGACGGAAAAGTTCCCTATTCTGATCTTTACCGTGCTGATTGTGGTGATCTTTGGCGCACTGGGCTGCGCCGGGGCGGCGCTCTTTGGCAGGATCGAGGACTTTATCGAGTACTACGCCTTTACCAACAAGGCCGATGGGCTTCCCAACCGGGCAAAGTGCGACCAGTTTATCGCCGCAAGAGAACACCGGCCTATTCCGGAGGGCTTTACCTGCATCGTTTGCAAATTGACCAACCTGCAATCGGAAAACGCCCGGCTGGGCCGGGAAGCCGGCGACAGGATGATCAAAGATTTCGCAGGGACGCTGACGTCAATCTTTGTACCCTCCGCCAAGCTGTTCGTCGGCAACAACGGCGCAGGCCAATACTTAGTCTTTGCCGAGTCTATGGAGACGGAGCAGGCGGACGCGGCCCTGTTCCAGCTCCGTGTCGCGCTGGACGAAAAGTCCAAGGACAAAGGCTATCACCTGGCGCTGCAAAGCGGCTTTGCCCGGGCGGGCGACAAGGAGTGCTTCTATATCCGCAAGCTTTTGTCTGCGGCGATGAAGCAGGCCGCCGGGACGAAGGAGCAGGATGCGTCCGAGCCTGTGGCTGTTCGATAGAAGGGAAGGGGGAGGAAGCTTGTTCTCCGTCCTATACATGTTCCTGGCTACCGCTATGTTTGCGTCCCAGGACATATACTTTCCTATCGGCGGCATAGAGCTGAGTCTCAAAAACCCCTGCGCGCTGGCCATCCTTTTCCTTGCGCTGCTGAATTTTATCGTAACGGCAAGGCTGGACCGGCTGGCGGTCCTGGGCCGGCATTCGGCGGTGCAAATGCTGCCGTCCCTTGTGCCGTTGGTGTTTTCCGCGATTATTTGGGTGGTGAACCGGGCGGAAACTGTGGCGGTCCTAAATGGCGTTTCTATGATCGTTCCCCAGATATTGACGGTTTTGGTGGCCGCCGCTTCCATATACCTGTTTGGCAGTAAAGGAATTTGGTACTGCTTGGGCGCCATGTGCGCGGCAAACCTGATCGGTGTTCTGGTGGTGATCCAGGAGGGCGGGTTGGATGAGTTCCTGCGGGAACTTTATGTGCTGCTGATTACCTTCAGCGGGGAAACCGGGCCAATGATGGTGAAGCTGGAAACCCATGACCTGACCTTCGCCTTTGGGCCGTTCCTGCTCTATTTGCTGCTCAACTGGAAGGAGTGCCGCCACCCTGCGCTTTGGTTTACGGTCTCGATGGCCTTTTTCCTGATCGGACTGAAGCGGATTGCGATCCCCGCTCTTGCGCTGGGGGTGCTTGTGGCGCTGCTTCTGCGGATGCTGCCGGAAAAGGCCGCGCGGCAGACCGCCTTGTGCGCTGGATGGGGGATGATGGTTTTCGGCTTCTTGTATATTGCCGGAATCCGTTATGGGCTGTTCGAGTTCTTGGAGGAATATCTGGGAATCAATACCATGGGGCGGGTCCGGATGTTTGCTAACTTGGAGCCGTACTACGATATCAGTTTTACCTTCATGGGCCAGGGGACCGGGTTTGAGCGGTTTGTGGACTGGGCCAGCGGCGAAGTCTTTTCAACGCCGCGGCAGGACGCGATGCCGATTCATAACGACTTTCTGCGTGTATATATGAACATCGGTTTTATTGGTTTCTGGGTCTGGATGTGGAGTTGGCTGATTGTGCGGCTGCGCTACTGGTTCCGGCAGGGCGGGAAAAATGCGGGGTGCTTGTTTTTGGCGATCTGCGTTTACTGCTTTGTACTTTATGCTACCGACAACGCTATTTATTATCCCTACACCATGGTGGCCTGCTCCCTGGTGCCGATGTCCTTCCGGATCCAAGAATTGGAGAAGGAGACCATGGAACGGCGCCGTATTCAGTGGGGCGGGGGAGATTAGCGGGGCTGAAAACTGTTTGGATGCCGGGAGGGATGTTCTTTGAAAGTCCATAAACCGAAACTATGCTTCGCCGCGTCCTCCGGCGGGCATTTGCAGGAGCTTCTTACCCTGCGGCCGCTGATGGAGCGGTATGACAGCTTTATTGTGACGGAAGAAACCGGCTATCAAGCGGGAGACGGGGCGGTTCGGTGCTACTATGTTCCCCAGGTCAACCGCAGGGAAAAGGGATGTTTCCGCAAGCTGCTGGTGAATGCCGTGCGTTCGCTGAAAATCTGCCTGCGGGAACGGCCGGATGCGGTGATCTGTACCGGCGCGCTGGCGGCGGTGCCGGTCTGCCTGCTGTGTAAGCTGATGGGGAAGAAGCTGGTGTATATTGAATCCTTTGCCAAGGTGACGGCGCCCAGCCAGACTGGGAAGCTGCTCTACCGGTTCGCAGACCGGTTCTACATCCAATGGCCGGAACTGCGGGCGGTTTACCCGAAGGCGGTCTATCAGGGCGGCGTTTTTTGAGGTGCGGTATGATATTTGTAACGGTCGGTTCCCAGAAGTTCCCCTTTAACCGGCTTTTAGCCCGGGTGGACCAATTGGTGGGCGAGGGGGTTATTGCGGAAGACGTCTTTATGCAGACCGGTACCGGCAGTTTTGCGCCGCAGAACTGCCGGTACCAGCCCTTCTGCCATCAGGGGCAGTTTCAGGAGATGGTGGCGCAGTGCAGCGTCCTGATTACCCACGGCGGGGCGGGGACGATCGTTGATGCGGTCCGGCGGGGAAAGAAAATTATCGCCGTTCCACGGCTGGCACGGTACGGAGAGCATGTGGACGACCATCAGATGGAACTAACCGGCCGCTTTCATCAAATGGGGCTGATTTGGGCCTGCCCGGACGAAAGGCTCTTGCCGGAAGCGCTGCTGGCGGTCCGGGATATGGAAGTGCGTACATATCCCAGCAATACGGAGTCGTTTATTGCGTCTTTGGATGCGTTTATCCGCACAATTTAGTGGAGGTGCGCTGTGAAAATTTTGGTGGTCGGACCCCATATGACAAAGGCCCGCGGCGGAATGTCCTCGGTGATTCGAGATATCCAGGAAAGCGAGGAGCTGAATCGGGAATTTGATATTGATATCTACCCGTCCTATATCGACGGGAACCTGGCCCTGCGGCTGTGGTACTCCGTCTATGCCTATTTCCGGTTCCTGCCCTGGTGCGGGAAATATGACCTGCTCCACATCCATACCGCTGAGAAGGGAAGCACCTTTCGAAAAAACCTCTACCTCCGTGCGGCAAAACGGGCGGGGAAGAAGGCCATCGTTCATATTCACGGCGCGGAGTACCTTACCTTTTATGACGGCCTGGGGGAACGGGGGAAAAAGGCCGTCCGGAAGTTTTTCCAGCAGGCTGACTTGACCTTGGCTCTGTCAGAGAGCTGGCGGCGGGAGTTGGAAAGCCGCTTCCCTATGAAAGAGTGCCGGACGCTTTATAATGGCGTGGACGCCGGAGGGCTGGAAGCGGCGAAAGGGGACCCGGCGGCGCACTGCCGCTCCTTTTTGATGCTGGGGAGAATGGGAAAGCGGAAAGGCGTTTATGATTTGATCGCTGCCGTTGAACTGGCGGTGAAACGGGACCCGGAATTGCAAATCTGCCTGGCTGGGGACGGCGAGGTGGAAAAGGTCCGCGCCGTTGTAGCGGAAAAGGGGCTGGAACGCAATGTCTCCGTGCTGGGATGGATCAGCGGAGAGGAGCGGCTGGCACGGATGCGGGCGGCCGGGACGATTGTCCTGCCCTCCTATTACGAAGGGCTGCCGATGGCGGTCCTAGAGGGAATGGCGGCGGGGAAGGCGGTGATCAGCACTGCCGTAGGCGCAATTCCCGAGGTGGTCGGTGAGGACAACGGTATCCTGGTGGAGCCGGGGGATGTGCAGGCTTTAGCGGACGCGATGCTGCGGTGCAGCGGCAGTCCGGAGTTTGTGGAACGGTTGTCTCAGGCGAATATGGAAAAGGCCAGGCGGTTTTTTGACATCCGTCAAATACACCGGCTCCTGGCAGAATACTATAGGCGGGCGGCGGAGGAGGGTTCGAATGGAGGAAAATAAACCTTTAATCAGCGTGATCGTGCCGGTTTATCAATCGGAGGAATACCTGGAGGCTTGCCTGCATTCGCTGGAAGTGCAGACCTATACGAACCTGGAGATTATCACCGTGGACGATGCTTCCCCGGATAACAGCATCCGTATCTGCGAGAGCTTCGCGGCGCGGGACAGGCGGTTTCAGACCGTCCGGCTCGCGAAAAACCAAGGCCCGTCTGCCGCCAGGAATGCGGGCATCCGCCTTGCCAAGGGGGCGTATATTACATTTGTGGATTCGGATGACTATGCTATGCCGGCGCTGGTGGAAAAGCTATATGCCTGCTTGCTGGAAAATGGGGCGGACGCCGCCGCCTGCGGCGCGGAGGGCATCCAGATTGTGGACGGGCCTGCGCAGAATTTTTCCAAGGAGGAAGCCATTTGCTGCTTGGCGAAGGGCAGCCCCTTTAATCTTGTGCCGTGGGGGAAGCTCTATGATGCGGCGCTGGTGAAGCGGTACCTCTTTCCGGAGGATATCTTTTACAGCGAGGATTTGCTGTTCCTTTACCGGCTCATGCAGCGGGTGGAGCGGGTGTCCTATATCCCGGACCGCTTGTACCGCTATAATTGCCGGGAGGGCAGCCAGGTGCAAAGCGGCTTGAGCAAGAGGAAGTGTACGGCTCTGCTGGCCCATGACATGGTTTGCCAGGACGCCGCCGTCAACCATCCCTACGCGGTGGAGGAGTTCCGGCAGTTGGCGATGGAAGCGGACCGGTGCATGGCGATGATCGCGGTGAAGCATGGCTGCGGGGGCGAGCCGCTTTTTCCATATCTCAAGCAGGTGCAGGCCAATGTCAGGAAGCATTTTAGCTGGAAGGCGCTGGGGCTTTCGTCCAGCAGGAAAAATGCGGCGTCGATTCTCCTCTTGTATGGCAGCGCGGCCGCATTTTGGGCGGTGGGCGCCGCGTATACGCGCTTGCGGCGTGGGAAGGGGGCTTAGCAATGGAGCGGAAGCTGCCGAAAATCAGCGTGGTCGTGCCGGTATATAATGTGGAGGCCTATGTGGATAAATGCCTGGCTTCCCTGGCGGGGCAGACGTATCCGAATGTGGAAATTATTGCTGTTGACGATGCATCTGCCGATAATGGGGGCGGGATTTGCGACGCCTGGGCGGAGCGGGACAATCGGTTTCAAACAGTCCATTTCCCGGAGAACCGGGGGCTGTGCGCCGCGAGAAACGAGGGGGTTCGCAGAGCGTCCGGGGCGTATATCGCTTTTGTGGATTCCGATGACTATGCGGAACCTACCCTTATAGAAGCCTTGTACCGCGCTCTGATGGAAAGCGGCGCGGATGTGAGCGTTTGCGGGGACGATGGCCTGGGATTGGATGCCGGCCCCGCCGCCGTTTATTCCACGGCGGAAGCGGTTCGGTGCATGGCGCGGCGCAGGAACTTCCTGTGGACGGCGTGGGGAAAGCTGTTCCCGGTGCCGCTGGCCAAGGAATACCCCTTTGACCCGCAGGCGGTTTGCTGTGAAGACCTCTTGTTTTTTTACCAGATTTTGCAGCGGGTGGACCGTATCGCTTATGTGCCGGACCCGCTTTATCACTATGTCTTCCGGCAGGGCAGCGCGGTCAACGAGGGCGTTACGGAGAAACGTTGCGCAGTGCTGCCCATCCTGGACGAGATTTGTGAGGACGCTTCCGCCCGCCTGCCGGAGTTGGCGGACAGCTTCCGGCAAATTGCAATGAATACCAGCGTCCGTCTGGCCATGCAGGCGGTGGAGTGCGGTACGCCGGAAGGGCCGCTTTCCGGCTATTTGAAAAGATTTCAGAAGCATGTCCGGCGGCATTTTACGTGGGAAGCTCTGGCGCTTCGGCCTGGGAAAAAGGACGGGGCGGCGGAGCTGCTGCTATTTGCCAGCACAACGGCCTTCCAGGCCGCCGGGACCGTGTTCCGGCAGCGCAAAGCGGCAAAGGGGTGACCTATGGACAGATTGGGATGCGCCGCGAAAAATCTGAAGCTTACCGCCGCCGGTGAGATGGCGCTGGCGCTGCTGAAGTTCCTTTCCCGCAGGCTGTTTGTGGTGTTCCTGGGGAAGGAGTATCTGGGCATCAGCGGGCTTTTTACCGATATCCTCTCCCTGCTCTCGCTGGCGGAACTGGGGTTTGGTGTGTCCATCACCTATAGCCTTTACGCTCCGGTGGCCTGTGGGGACACGGAAGGGGTTAAGTCCTTGATGGAACTGTACCGCCGGGTATACCGGATGACCGGGATCGCGGTTTTGGCGGCGGGGCTGGCGTTGACCCCTTTTCTGGACTTCTTTGTGAAGGAAATGCCGGAGAATATCCCGAATATCCCGCTGATTTATATGCTGACGGTGCTTAATACCGGCGTCTCCTATTTTTTCTCCTATAAGGCGACGCTGCTGTTTGTTCAGCAGAGGAAGTACATCGACACAGCGATCCGTGCGGCGGTTATGCTGCTCGCTACCGCCGCGCAGGCTGCGGCGCTGTGGCTGACCAGAAATTACCTCTGGTATTTGGGCATCGCCATCGTGGCGTCGCTGGCCCAGAATTTTCTCATTTCGCTGAAAACAGACCGTTTGAACCCTTACCTGCGGGAGAGGGATGCCAGGACCCTTCCCCAGGAGACGGCAGAGGAAATCCGCCGCAACGTCAAGGCGATGCTGTTCCATCGCATTGGGTCTGCGGCGGTGTTTGGTACAGATAATATCCTGATTTCCAAGTTTGTTGGCGTGGCTGCAACGGGAGTGTATTCCAATTACATCATGATTCGCGGCTTTTTAAATGCCGTCATCAATTCTTTGTTCCAGGCGGTTACGCCAGCTATGGGAAACCTGAACGCTACGGAAACGGACGGAGAGAAACAGCTGGCGTTCCGCCGGTTGGATTTTTTCTCCGCATGGCTGTTTGGATGGATGAGCATTTGCCTGTTTTGGCTGTATGACCCGTTCATTGACCTGTGGCTGGGGGAAGGGTATCTGCTGCCCAGGCCGGTGGTTTTTTTAATCACTGCCAATTTCTATGTCAGCAGCATGCGGATGCCTGTGTCCAATATGAAGGGCGTTATGGGCCTGTTTTGGGATGACCGGTACCGGTCTATTGCGGAAGCGGCGGTCAATTTGGCGGTGTCTGTCCTCTTGGCGGAGCGATGGGGGATTGCGGGCATCCTGGCCGGGACGCTGGTCAGTGCGCTGGCCCTGCCTGTTTGGATCGAGCCGTTGGTGGTTTATCGTAAGGGGCTGCATCTCCCTGTGCGGGAGTACTTCATGGGCTATTTACTGCGCTCTGCCGTAACGGCGGCCGCAGGGACCGCGACGGGAATTTTGTGCGGCGAGGTTGGCGGCGGCGTTGGCGGTTTTGTGCTGAAGGCCGCGCTTTGCGCTGTGGTGCCTAACGGGATATATCTGGCGGCATATTGGCGGACGGAGGAAATGCGGTTTTTAAAAAATTTGGCTTTGGCTGCTGTTAAAAAGAAACGCTAACGTGTCAATTCACCCCCCGCAGGTCAGCACGACATACCCGCCGTACACCGCCAGCAGGGCGGCGCCCTGCCAGCGGCGGAAACGGGCGGTGGCCATGGCGGGAATGACCGCGATTATGCCTACAAGCAGGCAGGCGGGGAGGTCAATGGCGGCGGATGCCGCCGGTACCGGCAGAGGGCGTCCGGCAATCAGTGCGCTCAGGGGCAGAATCATGGTTAAATCCAGGATGTTTGCGCCTAAAATATTCCCCACAGATAGGGCGGACTGCTTCTTCACAATGGCGGTCACTGTGGTCACAAGTTCCGGCAGGGAGGTGCCGATGGCGACGATGGTCACGCCAATGACGCGCTCCGATACCCCCGCCAGCCTTGCCAGGGCGCTGGCGCTGTCTACCAGCAGGTCTGCGCCCAGCACCACCGCCGCCGCGCCGCAGGAGAACTTCAAGCACTGAAAGAAAACCGCCCGCCTCCGGGGCGGCTCCCGTATGGGGCCGAGGTCTCCGCCGCACCGCATGGCGCGGGTGGCCCCCCGTAGGTTCTCATATGTAAATACACCGAAAACGGCCGCCAGCGGCAGGGACAGCGCCAGTCCTATTTCGCCCTGCCGCCCGCCCCAGATCAAAAGCCCGGCAGCGGCAAGCATCAGAATGGATTTCAGCAGATAGTCGGCGCGCCGTATCTTTACCGGCATGCAGATGATGGAAACTGCCATAATCAGGCCCAAATTGGCGGTGACGCTGCCTACCGCGTTGCCGACCGCCATATCGACCTTCCCCTGGGACGCCGCCATGGCGGATACCAACAGTTCCGGCAGTGTGGTGGCAAGACTGACAATCGTCGCGCCTACGATCAGCTTTGGGATGCCGCTGACCTCCGCAATCCAGGACGCCGCGTCCACAAACCAGTCGCCGCCTTTTACAATCAAAATGATTCCTGCCAGGAAAATCATTCCCAACACTGTTAATTCCATTTCCTGCTCCCCCTTTTTCATCCATACGTTTGCTAATTTAACATACCATGTCCTGGAGGGCGCTTTTGGACGAATTCTGCCGGATGGGAAAAATTTTACAGGGAAGGACATTTGTCCTTCCCTGTAAAGTTTTCCGCCGTTACTCCTCTGTATGTATGCCGCCGCCTACCGCTACGGGCAGTCCGTTGACCTCTACGTCGTTCCCCGCCGGGATGAGCAGATATTTGATCCCGTCGATGATCCGGGTTTCTACCAGATAGCTGCTGGCGGGATCTATGGAGAGCGTTGCTTCCCCGGCTTTTACTTGGAAACGCTTGCTGTCAATCAGGTTTTCCGGATTCAGCGCCGTATTTTCGCCGAAATGCTCCGTACATGTCTGCCGGAATGCCTCCACCTGTTCCGCGCCTACGCCTTGGTGGCGCAGGATTTCCTCTACCTCGCCAACCGTAACGGAGGGCGGTTCCGGGTCCTTGCTCTCTTTCTGGGCTTCGATTTTTTCCCGAAGCTGTTCGTGGATGGCCTGCACGACTTCCAGGCGGCACTCCTCCGCCAGTGCGCCGGTCAGGGCGGATTCAAAAGCTTCCCGCTGTTCCTCCGCAGACATGGGCGGCTCTGTGCGGAAAACCGCGTTAATGAAGTCCTGGTGCAGGTCCCCGGCGGATTTGGTGTAGAACAGCACGTTGTAAATATTCGCCGCGCGGCCGTCAAAGGCGGGGAACAGGAAGCCTAATTCCGGTGCGGCTACGATTTGCCCGGGGACGCAGCTATGGAATTCGTTTTCGCCCGGAAAATAGCCCAACTCCATTTTCCCGTCCTTCACCGGGCAGACGCCGCAGAGAATGTACCGGTATACGCTGTCGGAATCTTCCAGGTCTTGGCCGTCGCGGCTCCGGCTGGGGACGTCGTAGGTGTCGTAAGCCAGCAGGATCACGTAGTTCCCGCCGCCCATGTCCAAGGAATCTATAACCTTCCGGTAAAATTCTTCCCGGATTTCTCCGCTTTTCAGCTCCGATTCCCGCAGGGCGGAGAGAAGGCGGTACTCATCGCTGTCCATGACCTGCTCAGTGGAGAACACTACGTCTACCAGGTTTTTCCCCAGCGTCCCGGACAGGGTCTTCTTCAGCAGGCTTAGATATTTTTCCGCTTCCTCCTGGCTCATGCGGCCCAGGGATTCGTCCAGGTAGGAGACAATCTCTTTGTTTCCGTTTACATAGCAGCCGTAGACGCATTTGACTGCGCATTTTTCCGGACGCAGGCGGCGGCGCAGCTCGCCCAGCTCTTTTTGATTCATAGGTACATCCTTGCCTTTCATTTTGATTCGTTCCGCTTGGAGCCATTGGCTTTTCCCCTATTGTAGCGGATATTCCCAGGAATTGCAATCCCTACTTCATATTGAGACCGCACCCGGCCCGGTCCCCTTCTCACAAAAGATGCGAAGCATCTTTTATGACGCGTAAACCCACCGCCCAAATGGGGCGGTGGGTTTGCGTTACTCCGCCGGGTCCTCCGGCAGGGGCCGGGTGTGGTAGACCTTCAGTTCCGGGCCGGCGGTCCCGGAAATAATGGGACGGGCCTTTTCCTTGCCGTGCTTCGCCTTCCCCTGGATTTCGGGGACGGGCGGATCGGTATTGCGGGGTTGGGTGTGGGTCCACTCCGGACGGGACATGCCTTGCTTTGCCATGGGGGTTCCTCCATCATGTGAGACTGCGGACGATGGCTTCCATTTCCTCCCGGGACGCCGCTTGCCGGGCCTGGGATACCACCTCCTGGCGGGTGTCGTCTGCCAGCCCGGCGAAACGGCGCAGCGCCGTGCCGTTTTCCGCCAGCGCCATCATAAAGCCAATAGGAAGTTCTTCCAAAGAAATCACCTCGCCGGTAGCTTGCCCCCTGGCAGGGGAAAATATGCAGGGCGCATGGGGCAATCCCGCCCTATTTCTTCTCAAATTCTTCCGCTGCGGTTTTCAGCAGTTCGCGGATGGGGAGGTGCTGGGGGCATATCTGCTCGCATTGGCCGCACTCTACGCAGGCGGACGCTTTGCCGTTATGTACGGTGTGGACGGTATCATAGTAAAAACCGGCGTTCCAGTCGTGGAATACCCGCTTGGTATTCAAGCAGGCAAACAGGTCCGGGATGGAGATATTCTGCGGACAGCCCTCCACGCAGTAGCGGCAGGCTGTGCAGGGGATCATGTGCATGCTGTGGAATACGCCGCAGACACGGGCTACCGCCGCCATTTCCGTCTCGCTTAAGGGCTGGAAGTCTTTCATGAAGCCGGCGTTGTCCTCTACCTGCGCCAGGCTGCTCATGCCGGACAGCACCATCATGACCCCTTCATGCCCTGCCGCAAAGCGGAGCGCATAGCTGGCCGCAGTACCGCCGCGGAGGGCGTCCAGGTGGGCCTGGGCTTCCTCCGGCAGCTTTGCCAGATGCCCGCCTTTGCATGGCTCCATGACAATCACCGGCTTGCCGTGCTTCCGGCAGACCTCGTAGCACTTGCGGCTTTCTATGGCCAGATCCTCCCAGTCCAGATAGTTCAGCTGAAGCTGTACCGCTTCCACCTGGGGGTATTCGGTGAGAATTTGGTTCAAAACCGAAGCCTTGTCGTGGAAGGAAATGCCCAAATGACGGATTTTCCCTTCCATTTTCAGTTCCAGAGCCGTCTCATAAGCGCGGCAGCGTTTATAGTGGCCGAAGTTTTCTGCGCTTTGGGCATGCATTAAATAGAAGTCAAAATAGTCTACGCCGCAGTTTTCCAACTGCTTGGCAAACAGAGGGCGGATGTCGTCTTCTTCCTTGAAATAGTTCCCGCTTAGCTTGTCGGTCAGTACATACCGGTCCCGGGGATAGCGGCTGGTTAGGCATGCCCGCAGGGCGGTCTCGCTCCTGCCGTCCACGTAGCCATGGGCAGTGTCAAAGTAGTTGAATCCCGCGTCCATAAACGCGTCCACCATCTTTGTTAGAGTGGGAAAATCAATCTGCTCCCCTTCCATGGGCAGGCGCATGAAGCCAAAACCAAAGTTTTTCTGTATGCGGTCCATTGTGCGCTCCTTCCGGTGTTTTTTCGTTTGTTTTTGAAGCCGCCTGATGCGCGAGCCGGGCTAATAGGCGGCGCAAGAAGGCTCATTTCTCAAACAGCCTGGTTATGGCGGCGGTCATTTCCTTGATGTTGGTCTGGGTGGTGTTGATGCACAGGTCATAGTGGATGCGGCCGCCCCACTTCTGGCCGGTGTAGTACTCATAGTAGCTGGCACGGCTGCGGTTGATGGATTGAATGCGCCGCTCCAGCTCCTTATCCGTCAAGTCCTCTTTTTCGTAGTTCTTCTCCCGGCACCGGCTGACCTTGCTGGCCATGTCCGCGTAAACAAAAATCCGGAAGGGCTGCGCATCATGGAGAATGTAGTCAGCACAGCGGCCTACGATGACGCAGTCGGACTTGGCGGCGATTTCCCGGAGGATGCTGCACTGTTCCCGGAAAATGGTCTGGCTCTGGTCCAGGCTGGGGTCCGACATCATGCGGAAGCTCCGGCCAATGTGGATGGGATAGGAGGAAACCGGCCGGTGGCCCATGACTTGCTGGACGTATTTGACGGATAGTTCCGTGCGCTTGGCGATTTCCTTGACGATTTCCTGGTCGTAGTAGGCGCAGCCCAGATTCTCCGACAGCCGCCGTCCAAACTCGCGGCCGCCGCTGCCAAATTCGCGGCTGATGGTGATGATTCTGTTCATAGGTTGCCTCCTTGTCTTCATTGTGGCATGCTTCTCTCAGTTTTGTTGCGGTACAGGCTTTCCCGATATGTGGAGGGGAGCCGGAACGCCGGCTCCCCTATTGGCTTACTTCTTATAAGGCACATGCCAGATCCGCTCCGCGTAATCCGCAATGGAGCGGTCGGCGGCGAAAATGCCGGAACGGGCGATGTTGTGCAGGCTGATCTGGTTCCACTTGGCCTGGTCGGCGTAGGTCTCCGCCATCTTGCGCTCGGCGGCGCAGTAGGAGGCGAAATCCGCCAGCAGCATATACTCGTCCGCAGGCGAACCGTTGACGCCCAGCAGCAGCCGCTGTACCAGGTCGTCGTAGCGTACGCCGTCCCGGAAGCCGTTGTTGATATGGTCCAGGACGCGGTGGAGGTTGGGGTCGCGGGCATAGAGGTTGAAGGGATTGTAGCCGATATCCCGCATCTCTTTCACTTCCTCGGTTTTCAGGCCGAACAGGAACATGTTCTCATCGCCAAGCACTTCATGCATCTCCACGTTGGCGCCGTCCAGGGTGCCTACGGTCAGCGCGCCGTTCATCATGAACTTCATGTTGCCGGTGCCGCTGGCTTCCTTGCCGGCGGTGGAAATCTGCTGGCTCACTTCGCTGGCGGGCATCAGAACCTCCGCCAGGGAGACCCGGTAATTCTCCATGAAGAATACCTGCAATTTGTCCTTGCAGATGGGATCGTGGTTGATCTGGTCGGCAAGGGAGTTGATCAGGCGGATGATCCGCTTCGCCACCGCATAGCCGGGCGCGGCCTTGGCGCCGAAAATGAAGGTGTGGGGGTGCATCTCCATGTTGGGATTGTCTTGGAGCTGGTGGTAAATGTGAATAATGTGCATCACATTCAAAAGCTGGCGCTTGTACTCATGGAGACGCTTGACCTGTACATCGAAAATAGCGTCGGGGTTGAGGACAAAGCCCTGGGCCTTCTTGGCAAACTTGGCAAAGGCTTCCTTGTTGGCGCGTTTGATCTGGCCCAGGCGGAGCAGAACCTCCTTGTCCTCAGCAAATTGATCCAGCTTTGGCAGCTCTGTGCCGGGATGGAGCAAATAGTTGTTGGACTTGGTCAGGTCGCGGATCAATTGATCCAGGCCGGGGTTGATCTCTGCCAGCCAGCGGCGGTGGTCGATGCCGTTGGTGACGTTTTTGAACTTATCCGGCTCCATCTTGCAGGCATCATGGAACACATCCCGGCGCAGAATCTCGCTGTGGAGGGCAGACACGCCGTTGACCGCCGTGCCGCCGGCGATGCACAGGTTGGCCATGCGGATTTCGCCGTCCCAGATGACGGCCATGTTCTTGATCTTGTTTTCATCGCCGCAGTAGAAGGCGGTAATCTTCTCCTGCCAGCGGCGGCCAATTTCACAGATAATCTGCCAAATCCGGGGCAGAAGGCTCTCCATCAATGCCTGGGGCCAGCGCTCCAAAGCTTCGGCCAGCACCGTATGGTTGGTGTAGGCAACAGAGTTGCTGGTGATGTTCCAGGCGGTGTCCCAGTTCAGGCCCGCGTCGTCCATGAGAATCCGCATCAGCTCAGGGATTACCAGGGTGGGGTGGGTGTCGTTGATCTGGATGATGTTCTTTTCGTGGAAGTTGGTCAGGGTGCCGTAAGCCTGGATGTGCTTGCGGACGATGGACTGGATGGTGGCGGAAACGAAGAAGTACTGCTGGCGCAGGCGCAGGCTCTTGCCCTCGTAGTGGTTGTCCTCGGGGTAGAGGACCTTGGCGATGGCTTCCGCCATAGCCTTCTCCTCGCCGGCGCGGAGGTACTCGCCGCGGTTGAACTTGCCCATATCAATGGGGGTGGGGCTTTTCGCGTCCCACAGGCGCAGGGCGTTAGTGTGCTTGGTGCCGTAACCGGCGATGAACATGTCGCAAGGTACCGCTAAAACGCGGGTGTAGTCCTCGTTGACCACATGGAGACGGTCTCCGTCCCAGAACTGGCGCAGCTTGCCGCCGAAGTGAACCTCCTCCACCTCGTCGGGACGGGGGATGATCCAGGCGTCGCCCTGCTCCTTCCAGTTGTCGGGCAGCTCAAGCTGCTGGCCGTCTACGATCTTCTGCCGGAAAATGCCCAACTCATAGCAGATGGAATAGCCGTAAGCCGGAATCTCTAAGGTGGTCAGACTGTCCAGGTAGCAGGCCGCCAGACGGCCCAGGCCGCCGTTGCCCAGCCCCGCGTCCGGTTCCATGTCGAAAATGTGGGCGGGCTTGAACCCAAGTTCTTCAATGGCCTGCCGCATCGGCTCCACAACCCCCAGGTTGTAGGCGTTCTTCATCAGGCTGCGGCCCATGAGGAACTCCAGGGACATGTAGTGAACCTGCCGGAGCTGCTGCTTACGGACCTTGGAACGGGTCTCCACGGCGTGAGCGCTCATGCGGTCACGCAGGACCATGGCGCAGGCTTTCATCATATTGGCTTCGGTGGCCTCTTCCTCGGTGCAGCCGAAGTTCAGGCGCAGCTTATCGACAATCGCCTGCTTCATGGAATCCTTGGTCATTTTTTCCATATTGGGTGTATCCTCGTTTCTATTAAATTGGTTGGAAAAAGCGGGGCCGCTCGGAAAGGGCGGCCCCGCTCGGGCGAAATCGCGGCCTCGTTATGAACGGATTTTCTGGTAAATCTCAGTATAGGCTTCCGCGCTGCGGCTCCAGCTAAAGTCCTCGGTCATGCCGGCCTTGCGCAGGTTGGCGAACTCTACGGGTTTGTCGTAGTACAACTCCACCGCCTGGCGGATCACATACAGCATATCGCCGCTGTTGTAGTCGGCAAAGGTGAAGCCGTTGCCCGCGCCGCACCACGCCTCGTAGGGATGGACGGTGTCCTTCAATCCGCCGGTCTCCCGGACGATGGGTACGGTGCCGTAGCGCATGGCGATCATCTGGGCTAAGCCGCATGGCTCGCTCTTGGAGGGCATCAGCAGCAAGTCCGCCCCGGCGTAGATGGCGTTGGCCAACTCCTCGTTATAGCCCCGGAACAGGCCCATGCGGCCCTCATACTGCCCGCGCTTCTGCTCAAAGAACTGCTCGTAATTCCAGTCCCCGCTGCCCAATACTACGAACTGGCAGTGGAGGTCCATAATCTGGTCAAATACTTTCTGAATTAAATCCAGGCCCTTGTGGCTGACCAGGCGGCTGACGATGCCAATCACCGGCACGTCCGGGTTCTCCGCCAAGCCCATCTGCTTTTGCAGGTAGGCCTTGTTCTTCGCCTTTCCGGCCATGCTTTTTGCTGAGAATTTGTGCTGGATGCCATCGCCCTTGGACGGGTCGTAGCGGTCCATGTCAATGCCGTTGAGTACGCCGTAGACCTTTCCGGCGTTGCGCTGAATGACGCTCTCCATGCCGTGGGCGAAGAAGGAGTAGCGAAGTTCCTGGGCGTAGGTGGGGCTTACGGCGGTGATGGCGTCGCAGGTCATCAGCGCACCCTTGAGCAGGTTTACATCCCCATCCATAGCGATGGTGCCGTCAGTAAACCAGCCGGGAGCCAGGCCGAACAGGTCTTCCAGGGTTTCCTTGCCGTAGCGGCCCTGATACTCGATATTGTGGACGGTAAATACCGTCTTGATGCCTCGGATTTCCGGCCAGCGGACACACTCGTCCTTCAGATAGATGGGGACCAGGGCGGTCTGCCAGTCGTTGCAGTGGATGACCTCGGGCATAAAGGCAAGCGCGGGCAGCAGGGAAATAATGGCCCGGGAGAAGAATCCGAACCGCTCGCCATCGTCATAGTGTCCGTAAAGCGTGTCGCGCTTGAAATAGTATTCGTTGTCTACGAAGTACCAAATCACGCCGTCCTTTTCCATCCGGAACAGGCCGCAGTACACCCGCCGCCAGCCCAGGGGTACCTCAATGTGGCAGATGAACTCCATCTGCTCTTTCCATTTGCTGGCGACGCGCTGGTAGAGGGGGAGAATGACCTCTACCTCGTTGCCCGCTTGGGCGAGCGCCTGGGGAAGGCTTCCGGCCACATCGGCCAGACCGCCGGTTTTGCAGAAAGGAACGGCTTCAGAAGTGGCAAACAAAATCTTCATAGGGAAAAACCTCCTTTAGAGCTGGGGAAGCGTCGAACTTTGGCATCATGACCGGCGTATGCAGCATATATGCCCCGCTTCCCATGGGCAGTATACTCCGTTTGGGCGGAAATGTAAAGATTTCCAGCCGTTTTGCGCCGCCTTGCGGCGCAGAATCGTGACAATGAATAAAGGAGGGGGAAGGCCGTCCCCCCTCCTTTATTCAATCATATGATTTTCTGATTAGAACCCCGCCACCGTCACCAGGCGGTAATTCAGGAATAGTTTCAAGATCAAAGAGCGCTAATTGGCAAGGAATTTTTTGCAGATAAGGAAAATCTTTTAATAAGTTATGGTGCAGAAACCAACCGTCTGCAGAGCGTCTCCTGATCCAACTTTTTCATTTCCCGTCCAAATAGAAGACTGATACACATCAAAAGAGTACACCTCATAAAGCGGGAATGCCTCAACAGTAATCGTTTCGCCTGGCTCCAAGTCCACATGGGTATTATCTGACATAGACCATGATTCGGTTACATCAAATCCTACCGCTGCGGAAATAGTAGTAACATCAACATCAACCCCAGATTCTACATCAAGGGAATAGCTGTTAGAAACTGTCCCTGTCAATGTAATATCTTTTGTAACGGGTTTTTCAAGACGGTTGGTTGCTTGATTTCGACAAATCACCCTAGTGCCACAGGCTTCGTCGCGGTAAAAGACATTTTTAATTGTGATAGTTGCCTGTGGGGATGGATACGCCTCTTTATCCTGATTAAATGCTACATATTTTGCAGATTTAATATCAGAAATATTGATCCCCCACGCAGAAGATAATTCATCTAAGTTGACGATGTCGTAAGTTATGCTTCCGTCTTCGTTTGCTACAGCATTCTCATAATCTAGTTCCATGGCAACCATGATAAGCTGCGGTTCCTCCTTAGGCAATTCACCTGCAAAGGACTGACTGGTCATAGAGAAAATCATCATAACACTAAATAGAACAGAAAGTAATTTATTCATTGCGTGTCTCCTTTGGTGTTTTTTGTTTCAGAAATAAATACCCAACATGCTATGAGAAAGCAACAAGAGAATATTATGCAACATCCTACAATTAAAAATCTAAAATCTAACGTATAGTCGTAGGCTGAATAATGTCTATCTACTGAAAACTGTGTTGCCATTCTTCCCAAAACAGGAAAAATCGTTTCTAGCACAATACATACATAGATAGCCACTAACGCAATGCATCCAAGAACAGAACAAACGATAAATAAAGTTTTCTTTATTAAAATCACCTCCGCTAATTCTGCTTTTGTTGGGTGACAACTAAAGGCAAAAAGTTGTTTTGATACTTTTCGGAAAAGCGTTATACCTTGCTGCCCTTAGCGATGGACATGGGATAGTTGGCTGTCCCCATAAGCGTACAGGCTTCCTTTACCACCACGTCCTTGTCGGCAATCACATGGCGCAGCACTGCGTCGCGGCTGACGGCGGTGTCCTGCATAAGGATGCAGTCCTTGACCTCCGCCCCCTTGGCCACGCTGACGCCCCGGAACAAAATGGAGTTCTCCACCGTCCCCTCGATGGTGCAGCCGTCTGCCACCAGGCAGTTGCAGCACACCCCGGCGGGGTCCACATAAGTGGATGCGTCGTTGCGCTCCTTGGTGTGGATGGGCCGCCCGGCGGGGAATACCTCCCGGCGGATGGAGGGGTCCAGAAGTTCCAAAGAGCGGTCATAATACTCCTTCACGGTGCGAATCTGAGCGGCGTAGCCATCCCATACGTAGCCTTGGATGTGGAGGGAGGACGCCCGGGCTTGCAGCACCGCGCCCCGGAAACTGGTCAGGTCATGGCTCATGCACTCGTCCACCAGGTTCAGCAGCAACTCTTTGGACAAAACGTAAATCTCCAGGGAACGGTGGCAGCCGCTGCGGTCCCGCAGGGGGAACAGGGTTTCCTTCACCCGTCCGGCTTCGTCCAGGCGGAAGAAGGTCATGTTCTCATTGGTATCCACGTTGCTGGTGCATACGGCGGTAATATCCGCGCCGGAAGCGATGTGGGCCTGATACACGTCCTGAAGGGGGATGTTGATGATCAGGTCGCTGTCCGCCAGCACCACATGCTTCTGGCGGATGCCTTCCAGATAGGAACGAACCCCGGCCAGCGCTTCCATCTTGCCCCGGTATTCCCGCAGTCCGCTGATCATATTGTCATCGGCAAAAGCCGGCAGCAGGCGCAGCCCGCCGTGCTTGCGGCTCAAATCCCAGTCCTTGCCGGAACCCAGATGGTCCAAAAGGCTCTGGTAATTCCCCTGAAGCACGACGCCCACGTCGGTAATCCCGGCGTTGACCATGCTGCTGAGGATAAAGTCCACCAGGCGGTAGCGCCCGCCAAAGGGGACGGATGCGGGCATACGGGCTTCCGTCATCTCCCGCAGGCCGCTGCGCTTCTCATAGGAGAAGATAATGCCATGCAGTTTTCCTTTCATCTGGACACCTCCTGATGCTCGCTGTTGAGCATGGTTTTGGGTTTGACCACCTCGCCGGCGGCAATGGAGGAATTGGGTCCGAGTACGGTGATGCCCCATTCTTCGGGATCACAGCTCTCGGGGTCGCCGCCGACTACGGCGCCCGCTTCCACCTGGCAGTTCTCGCCCAAAATGGCGTAGCGCACCACGGCGCCGCGCTTGACGGTGACGCCGGGCATGAGCACGGAGTAATGCACCTCCGCGCCGTCCTCCACCCGCGCGCCGTGGGAGAGGACGGAGTTTTTCACCGTGCCGGTGATTTCGCAACCCTGGGTGACAACAGAGTGCTCCACCAGGGAGGTCTTGCCGATGTAGGCCGGCGGGTCGCTGGACAGGCGGGCGTAGATGGGCCAGCTATCCTCCAGCAGGTCCAGGTCGCCCCGGGAGAGCATGTCCATGTTGGCATCCCAAAGGCTTTCCAGCGTTCCCACGTCCTTCCAGTAACCGTCGAAACGGTAGGCAATCATCTTTTCCCCGGCAGCCAGGAAGTTGGGGATGATGTTCTTGCCGAAGTCGTTGCTGGAATTCGGGTCTGCTTCGTCTGCGATGAGGGCCTGGCGCAATTTCTGCCAGGTGAAAATGTAGATGCCCATGGAGGCCAGGTTGCTCTTGGGCTGCTTGGGCTTCTCCTGGAACTCCACAATATTGTTTTCCTCATCCACGGCCATGATGCCGAACCGGGACGCCTCGTCCCAAGGCACCTCAAGCACGGAGATGGTGCAGGCTGCGCCCGCCGCCTTGTGGGCTTCCAGCATCTTGTCATAATTCATCTTATAGATGTGGTCGCCGGAGAGGATGACCACGTACTCCGGGTCATACATGTCCACGAAGCCGATGTTCTGATAAATGGCGTTGGCGGTGCCTTTGAACCAGGTACCCTTGTCGCCCTCCCGCATGTAGGGGGGCAGGATGTGGACGCCGCCGTTGAGACGGTCCAGGTCCCAGGGCTGGCCGGAGCCAATGTAGCTGTTCAACTCCAGGGGCTTATACTGGGTGAGCACACCCACGGTATCAATGCCGGAGTTGGTGCAGTTGGACAGGGGGAAGTCGATAATGCGGTATTTGCCTCCGAAGGGTACGGCGGGCTTTGCCACGTTGCTGGTCAGCACGTACAAGCGGCTGCCCTGCCCACCTGCCAGAAGCATTGCGATACACTCTTTTTTCATGTGCGCTTGATCCATCCTCTCTCATTATTATTCAGCCGCGCCGGAAGCCTTCTTCCGTGTGCGGGAGGGAGCTTTTTTCTCTGCGGCGGCAGTTTTTTTGACAGCGGTCTTCTTGGCGGCGGTTTTCCGGGCGGGGGCCTTTTTTACAGGCTCCTCCTCTGCGGCGGCGGTCTCCGCCTTGGGCTTTTTCGCCTGGGGCTTGGCCCGCAGCTTGCCCTGGCCGCGCAGGAACACCGCGCCGAAGGGCGGGATGCGGATCGAGACGGAGCTTTCCTGCCCGTGGGAGGGAATCCACGCCACCTTGCAGGGCTGTTCGTTCACCGCGCCGGTGCCGCCGTAGATTTTCGCGTCGGAGTTGAAAACTTCCACATATTCCTTCACCGGGGGACAGCCGAAGCGGTAGTCCTCATAGGTGTTGGGATTGAAATTGATGGCGCATACCATCTCGTTGCCGGACTTGTCCCGGCGCAGAAACACCACCACGTTGTTCTGGTTGTCATCCGGCACCAGCCATTGGAAGCCCTCCCAACTGAAATCCACTTCCCACAACTCGGGGGATTCCTGGTAGAAGCGGTTGATGTCCTTGATATACTGGTGAAGCTGCCGGTTGCCCTCCATATTCAGGACGCCCCAGTCAAGCTGATCCTCGAAATGCCATTCCTGCTCCGTACCCAATTCTACGCCCATGAAACTCAGCTTCTTGCCCGGATGGGCCATGGTGTAGCCGTAGAAGCCCCGGACGCCCGCCAGCTTTTGCCACTCGTCGCCGGGCATCTTGCCCTGAACGGAACCCTTCATGTGGACCACTTCGTCGTGGCTGAGGGGCAGGACGTAGTTCTCGGAGAAAGCATAAAACATGGAGAAGGTGATATCCTTATGGTTGCCCTGGCGGAACCAGGGGTCCATTTTCAAATAGTGGCACATGTCGTTCATCCAGCCCATGTTCCACTTCAGGTTGAAGCCCAAGCCGCCGATGCCGTTTGGCCCGGCCACGTCCGTGGGCTTTGTGACCAGGGGCCATGCCGTGGATTCTTCCGCCACCATCAGCGCGTCGGGATTAATGTTGAACGCGGTCTTGTTCAACTCCTGTAGGAAAGCGATGGCTTCCAGGTTTTCCTTTCCGCCGTTGACGTTGGGAACCCACTCCCCATCCCGGCGGTCATAATCCAGGTACAGCATGGACGCCACCGCGTCCACACGGATGCCGTCGATGTGGTATTCCTTGAGCCAGAACGCGGCGGAGGAAAGCAGAAAACTCTTGACCTCCGGCCGGCCGTAGTCGAAGACCCGGGTACCCCAGGAAGCGTGTTCGCCCTTGCGTTTGTCAGCGTACTCATAGCAGGGAGAACCGTCAAATTCGTACAGGCCGTGGGCGTCCTTGCAGAAATGGGACGGCACCCAATCCAGGATAATGCCGACACCCTGTTGGTGCATATAGTCCACGAAGAACATGAAGTCCTCCGGCGTACCGTACCGGGAGGTAGGGGCGTAATAGCCGGTGCATTGATAGCCCCAACTGGGGTCGTAGGGGTATTCGGTGATGGGCAGCAGCTCAATGAAATTGAAGCCTAGTTCCTTCACATAGGGAGCCAGTTCAAGGGCAAGGCTGCGGTAGTCGTAAAAATCCCCGTTTTCCCGCCGCCGCCAGGAGCCAAGGTGGACCTCGTAGATGTTCAGCGGGGCCTGATAGACGGGCTTGTTGCGGCGGCTGTCCTTCCAGGCGGCGTCGCCCCAGTGGTAGTTGTCAATGGAATAGAGTTTGCTGGCGTTGCTGGGGCGGGTCTCGGCGTGAAACGCATAGGGGTCGGCCTTTAGCCGCAACTCGCCGTCTGCGCCGGTAACGGCAAATTTATAAGCATCGTACACCTTTCCGCCGGGAACGAACCGCTCCCATATGCCGTCGGTGATTTTTTCCATCGGGTGCGCTTCCGGATTCCAGGAATTGAAATCACCCACCACGGAAACGGCTTTTGCCCGCGGCGCCCAGACGCGGTACATATAGCCGGAAGCTCCGTCGTGGGTGACCGCGTGTGCGCCCATGTATTCGTAGGCGCTGATGGCCGTACCCTCATGAAAGAGGTAGGTATTCAGTTGATCCGCTTCTCTATAGGGCATAGTGATCCTCCCATGTAAATTACGATTGTAGAACCCGCTGGAATAAAACACCAGCAGTTGTATCGACTTTATTATACTCCATCCCTCGACCTACCGTCAAGGCGGCAGGAACGACTTTTGTATGGTAAAAGCCACAAAAAAACTGGTCGAAACCAGTCTATTTTGCCCAAAACCACTTGCTCTGATCCGGGACAGTCTGTTTATTTTTTCCATAATTCGACCGATTCCTCCTGATTTCCGACATGCGGAAGGGGTAATTTTTACGGAAAGGTGTTTACTTTCGCAAAATAAAGTGATAAAATGGGGGCAACCAATCCAATGGAGGAAATACGGATGGCAAGAATTAACAAAAAGGAGAAAAGCGACGGCCTGTATCAGGCAATCCTCACGCTGCGGACGGAGGAGGAGGTCTATGATTTTTTCCAAGACCTATGCACCGTGACGGAGCTGCGGGCTATGGAGCAGCGGTTTGAGGTGGCGGTTCTGCTTCAGCAGGGGATGATCTATAACGACATCCTGGAACGTACCGGCGCGTCCAGCGCGACAATCAGCCGGGTCAACCGCTCGCTGGCTTTCGGCCACGGCGGGTACCAGGCTTTTTTTGACCGCATGGCGGAGCAAAAACGGCTGGATGCCGAAGCCTGCACAGCCGGGGAGGGCAAGCCGTGAGCGCCTACGAAGCCCTTGCGGGGGCCTATGACGCGCTGACGGTTGACGTGAACTATGAGCGGCGGGCGGACTACGTGGAGAAGCTGTTTAAGCGGAGCCAGATCCCGGTCCATACGGTGCTGGACCTTGCCTGCGGCACAGGGGAGCTGACGGCAATTCTGACAGAGCGGGGCTATGAACTGATTGCGGTGGACGGCAGTCCCGACATGCTGGCCCGGGCCAGGGAAAAAGCGGCGGGGCTGTCCGGCGAACCGCCGGTGTTCCTGAATCAGGAAATGCCCGCCCTGGACCTCTATGGCACGGTAGACGCGGCGGTCTGCTGCCTGGACAGCCTGAACTACCTGACCAGCCCGAAGGAGGTGCAGGCCACCCTCCAGCGGCTGCATCTGTTTATTTCCCCCGGGGGGCTGCTGGCGTTCGACGTCAACAGCGTGGAGAAATTTGTCTCCCTGGACGGGCAGGTGTTTTTGGATGAGACCGAGGATGTTTACTGCGTCTGGCGGACGGAATATGAGAAACGGAGCAGGCTGTGCCGCTATTGGGTGGATCTGTTTACCCGCCGCCCTGACGGAACGTGGGCCAGAAGCGGGGAGGAGCATGTGCAGCGGGCGTATGCCGTGGAGGACCTGCGGGTGTGGCTGATGGAGGCCGGGTTTACCCATGTGCGGACCTACGGCGACTGCCGGATGTCCGCCCCGCGGCCGGGCGAGCAGAGGATCTTTTTCTCGGCAGTGCGGGGGAAGCGATAAAGATGCAGCGGATTACCAAAGAATACGTGGCGGCCCATCTGCCGGCGAGAGATGAAAACGGCCATAAGGGCGCCTTTGGAAAGGTGTATGTGTTGGGAGGCTGCACCGGTTATACCGGCGCGCCGGTATATGCGGGGGAGGCTGCGGTCCGCAGCGGCAGCGGCCTGGTGTATGTGGGGGTCCCGGGGGAGATTTACCCCATAATCGCCTGCCGCTGCGAGGCGGCTATGGCCCAGCCCTGGCCGGCCTATGGGGAGCTTTTGGCAAGGATGCAGGACTGTGACGCGGTCCTGATCGGGCCGGGGCTTGGCCGGGGGGAGGAAGCCGGGGCGATGGTGCTGGCCCTGCTCCGGGACCTGACGGTCCCTGTGGTTTTGGACGCGGACGGCATAAACGCCGTTTCCACGCATATGGATGTATTGAATCACCGGCGGGGCGTCACGGTGCTGACACCCCATGAGGGCGAGTTCGCCCGATTGGACCCGGCGTTCGTCCCCGGCGGGGACGGCCTTTGCCGGGAACGGGCGGCGGCGGACTTTGCCGGCCGTTACCCCTGCGTCCTGGCCCTCAAAGGACCCGGCACCATCGTTGCAGCCCCCGGCAGGGAACCGCTGAGGAATACCACTGGCGGCTCCGGGCTGGCGAAGGGCGGCAGCGGCGACGTGCTGGCGGGCATGATCCTCTCTCTGCTGGGGCAGGGTGCGTCTCCGGGAGACGCCGCCGCCTGCGCCGTGTGGCTCCATGGCCGCGCGGGCGATCTGGCGGAGAAGGAACTTACCGCCTACGCCATGACGCCGTGGGATTTGCTGGGACGGCTCCCCGCCGCGTTCAAAGACTTGGAGGAACCATAAAAAGGAGGAATTCCCCGTGCGAAAAGCCCTGCTTTTTGCACCAATGCTGATGCTCCTGCTCACCGCCTGCGGCGGCGGGGGGGAGAAAGTAGACCCGGCGGTGGAACTGCAAGCCCAATACGCCGCCCTGTCTGCCGCCACCATGGAAGCGGACGTCATCTGCCATTATGACGGCGAGACCCGGACCTACACCCTTCTGTGCGCCTACACCCCGGCGGAAAGCACGGTCACTGTGCTGGCTCCCGCCAACCTATCCGGCATCTCCGCCACCGTGGCGGACGGGAAGCTGCACCTGAGCTATGAGGACGTGTCCCTGGATGCGGGGGGCTACTCGGCGGCGGCCATCAGCCCGGTGGCGGCGCTGCCCAGGCTGATGGCGGCGGCGGGAGGCGGCTACCTCACCGAGCAGAGCGAGGAGGACGTGAACCAGCGGCCCTGCCTGCGGCTGAGTTGCGACCTGCCGGATGATGAGACCACCGTGTATACCACCTGGTTTGATAAAGAGACCCTGCTGCCTCTGCGCAGCGAAGTCACTTCCAGCGGGGAAATGGTCTTTGAGGTTGCATGGAACCGCTTCGAGGTTACCAGCCAGTCCGCCCCCGAAGATGGCGGGACATCCCAGGGAGACGGGACGCCCCAGGACGGCGCGGTCCCGGAGGACGGCCAGACGGAGCCGCCTGCCCAGCAGGAGCCTGCCCCTGGCATGGAGACCGGAGACCAGCCGCAGCCCGCCCAGGACGCTTGGACGGAAGCCGAAGAAGCCGCCGCCTACGCCAACGCGGAGGAATAGGGAAGCATCCCACACGAAAGAAGATGGTACGGATATGGACAGCACATTGAAACGGACCTGGGCGGAAATTGACCTGGATGCGCTGGCCCACAATTACCAGGTGTTGCAGGGCCGGATGGGGTCCGGCTCCCGGTTCCTGGGCGTGGTGAAAGCCGACGCCTATGGCCATGGCGCGGTGGAAGTTTCCCGGACGTTGGAAAACCTGGGAGCGGGGTATTTGGCGGTGTCCAACCTGGACGAAGCCTTGGAGCTGCGCCACGGCGGCATCGGGCTGCCTGTTTTGCAGCTTGGGGTCACCCCTGCGGACCAGACGGCTTTGGCGCTGTCCTGCCGGGTGGCCCAGGCGGTGTGGAGCGAATCCGCCGCCCAGGCCTTTTCGGCGGAAGCCCGGAAGGCGGGCAGGAAATTGAAAGTACATATTAAATTGGATACCGGTATGTCCCGGCTGGGGTTTCCCTGCGGCGAGGACGGCTTTGAACGCTCTTTGGACGCCATATGCCGCGTCTGCGCCCTTCCGGGTCTCGAAGCGGAAGGGGTGTTTACCCACTTTGCCGTCTCCGACGAGGATTCCGAGGCCGGCCGGGCGTATACAGAACTTCAGTACAGGCGCTTTGCCGGCATGCTGGACGCGCTGGCCCGCCGGGGCGTTCGCTTCGCCATCCGGCACTGCGCCAACAGCGGCGCGGCGGTAAGCTACCCGCAATATGCCTGCGACATGTTCCGGCCCGGCATCATCAGCTACGGCATCGGCCATCAGGCAGATCTGCTGGGCCTGCGCCCGGTAATGACGCTGAAAACCATCATCGGGGCCGTCCGCGAACTGCCGCCGGATACGGCGGTCAGTTATGGATGCACCTACCGCACCAACCGGCCCAGCAGGGTGGGGGTGCTGCCAATCGGCTACGCCGACGGGCTGCACCGGGTCCTGTCCAACCGCTGGCAGGTCTGGACGCCCCACGGCGCTGCGCCCATTATCGGGCGTATTTGCATGGATATGTGCATGTGCGACCTGACGGACCTCCCCGGCGCCGCCGAAGGCAGCGAGGTGGAAGTTTACGGACCCCACAACTCCGTCAATGCCGCCGCCGCCCTGGCGGGGACGATTTCCTATGAGCTGACCTGCGCCGTCAGCAAGCGGGTCCCGCGCATATACTACCGGGACGGGGAGGAGATCGGGAGGGAGCTGCTGCTAAGAGGGCAGTCTTCCCTCTAGCTTATGTCTAAAAAGAGAAACCGCCCACGTTCTGCCAGCCGTTTCCGGCAGAACGCGGGCGGTTTTTTCATGGAAAGGGATGGTTATCCCTTATATCCGTTGGGGTTCGTAGACTGCCACTTCCAGGAGGAAGCGCACATATCCTCAATGCCGAATTTGGCTTCCCAGCCCAACTCATCCCGCGCCTTGGCGGGGTCTGCGTAGCAGGACGCGATGTCGCCGGGGCGGCGGGGGTCAATCACATAGGGCAGCTCCTTGCCGCAGGCCTTCTCGTAAGCGTGGAGGACGTCCAGCACACTGTAGCCCTTGCCGGTACCCAGGTTGCAGACGAACAGGCCGCAGTTGGCGGCCAGCTTCTTCAGGGCCGCAACATGGCCCTTGGCCAAATCCACCACATGGATATAATCCCGCACACCGGTGCCGTCGGGGGTGTTGTAGTCGTTGCCGTAGACGTGGAGCTTCTCCAACTGGCCCACCGCCACCTTGGCGATATAAGGCACCAGGTTGTTGGGGATGCCGTTGGGGTCTTCGCCAATCAGGCCGCTTTCATGGGCGCCGATGGGATTGAAGTACCGCAGGAGAGCCACGTTCATGGTGGGGTCGGCCTTGCAGTAATCGGTCAGGATGCGCTCTAAAAACAGCTTGGTGGTGCCATAGGGGTTGGTGGTGCCGCCGGTGGGGAAGTCCTCCCGGATGGGGACGGTGGCCGGGTCGCCGTACACGGTGGCAGAGGAGGAGAACACAAAGTTCTTGACCCCGTGGCGGCGCATGGCGTTGAGCAGCACCAGGGAGTTTACCAGGTTGTTGGTATAATACTCCAGGGGCTTGGCTACGCTCTCGCCCACCGCTTTCAGCCCGGCGAAGTGGATCACCGCGTCGATGTCCGGGTACTTGGTGAACAGGGCTTCCACCTCGTCTTCATTGCACAGCTCCGTTTTGACGAAGGGAACCGGTTTGCCGGTGATTTTTTCCACCCGGCGGAGGGATTCCTCGCTGGCGTTGCACAGGTTGTCCGCTACGACGATGTCGTATCCTGCTTCCATGAGTTCCACGCAGGTGTGGCTGCCGATATACCCTGCGCCGCCGCTGACTAAAATAGACATTTCGTTCTTCTCCTTCAATTCGTTGAATTTTGGCTCCCGCCTTTTGGTTCATGGCACTAGTATACCACCCGCCTGGCGAAATGGGAATAGAGGATTTTCCCATTTTCTGGATAAATTGGTCATGTGGCCAGGGCGTGATATGCGTCCGGAGGTTTTCGGAGAGCAATGAAAAGGCGTCCCCGGCAAGAACCGGGGACGCGCATACAGAATGCTATCTATCAGCCCTGCTCACGCATTTTGGCAAAGCAATCGCTGCAATACACAGGACGGTCGCTCTTCGGCTCGAAAGGCACTCTGGCCTCGCCGCCGCAATTGGCGCACACCGCAGTGAAATACTCGCGGGGACCGCGGGCAGCGTTCTTGCGGGCGTCACGGCACGTCTTGCAGCGCTGAGGCTCATTCTGGAAACCGCGCTCTGCGTAGAACTCCTGCTCACCAGCGGTAAACACGAACTCCTGGCCGCACTCCTTGCAAACTAAGGTCTTGTCTTCGTACATGATTTTACCCTCTCTTTGAATAGAAAAAAATATATTGCGTTCAGCCTTTGCTGAGATCGCCAGATTCAAGCTGCCGCGCTGCCTTGCGCCGGACGCGCTGCACGGCGTTGTCCACCGACTTGGGGGACCGTGAAACCGCTTTGGCCATTTCCCGGATGGTCAGGCCGTCTAAATAGTACCCCAAAATCTTCGCCTCGAAATCGGACAGATGCCTGCGCACATCGCTCAGGGCGTCCTGAAACCACTCCCGGCCAATGATCAGATCTTCAGGGTTTTCCCCTGCCATCGTGCCGAAAACGGCGCCTTGACCGTCAAAGAAGGGTATCTCAAGAGGAACCGACTGATTCAGCGGCGTATGCTTATCACGGGCAGCGGCCCGGACGGCGGAATACAGCCGGTTGCGGATACATATTTCTGCAAAAGTGCGGAAGCTGGCCGGGCGCGTTCCCTGGTACTCCCGGACGCCGCACATCAAACCGATCATGCCCTCCTGAATCAAATCGTCGCTGTCTCCCCCCGCCAAATAGTAAGGGCGGGCAAGCTGCCGCACCAAGCGGGTGTACCGCTTGACCAGCGTTTCCTCCGCGTCCCGGTCCCCCTGTCTCGCAAGGGCGGACAAGTCTTCGTCCGGCAGGGCCGCGTAGGCGGTAAATTGGGCTTCGTTGATCGACATGATTATTATACCTATTTCCCCCTGGGTTTGTCAAGTAAATATTAAAAATTTGTAAACGCTTTCTTCAAATTTTTAGCGTTTTCACCAAATCCGCCAAATGTCCGGCGCATTCCTCGGCCTGCTGGACGGTTTTTGCTTCCACCATCACCCGGATCAGCGGTTCCGTACCGGATGGACGGACCAGCACCCGCCCATCGCCGCCGAGGATTTCCTCCTCCCGGGCAATGGCGTCCGCCAAAGCCTGGGAAGCCATGACCTTCTCCTTATGCCCCGGCTGGTTGGGCAGTTCCACATTGATGAGGGTCTGGGGATAGCTGGGGCAGATGGCGGCCAGTTCGGAAGCGGTTTGGCCGCTGAGCTTCAGGATTTGCAGAAATTGCAGGGCGGTAAGCTGCCCGTCGCCGGTGGTGGCGAAGTCAGTGAAAATGGTGTGGCCGGACTGCTCGCCGCCAATGCGGTAGCCGGATTCCAGCATTTTTTCCAGGACGTTCCGGTCGCCTACCGGGGTGCAGATCAGGCGGATGTTGTTCTTGTTGCAGAACTCGTGGAGGCCCATGTTGCTCATGACCGTACCCACGATGGTGCGGCCCGTCAGATAGCCCTGGTCCCGCATGTAGCGGCCGCAGACTGCCAGGGTCTTGTCGCCGTCGATGACGCCGCCCTTTTCGTCGATCAACAGGCAGCGGTCCGCGTCGCCGTCGAAGGCGATGCCCAAATCGTATTCGCCGGCCGTCACCATGGCGGCAAGGCTGTTCAAATGGGTAGAGCCGCATTTCAGATTGATGTTGGTGCCGTTGGGCTTGCGGTGGATGAAGTCGGCTTCGATGGCGAAATTGGTGAACAGATCCGGCGCGGTGGCCGCCGCCGCGCCGTTGGCGCAGTCAATAAGCACCCGCAGGCCGCCCAAATCGTCCTGAACCGTAGCGGCCAAATGCTTGATGTATTCGTATTTCAGCTTCTTCATGCCGTGGATGCGCTTGCCGATTTCCGCCCCTGTTTTGATGGGCATGGGGGCGGCGGCGAGGAGCTTTTGCTCAATCCGCTCCTCCAACGCGTCGGAAAGCTTATAGCCCTCGCCGTTGAATACCTTGATGCCGTTGTGCTGGAAGGGGTTGTGGCTGGCGGAGATGACCACGCCCGCGTCGGCGGCGACTGTAACGGTCAAGTATGCCACGGCGGGGGTGGGGATCGTGCTCAGGGGCATGACGTCGCCGCCTACTGAGGTGATGCCCGCCATGATTGCGCCTTCCAACATGTCGGAGGATATCCGCGTATCCTTGCCGATGGTGATGAGGGGGGGCCTTCCCACTTCCTCCTCCAAGGTCAGCGCGATGGCCTGGCCTATATGGTAGGCCATCTCCGCCGTCAGGTTCTCGCCTACGATGCCGCGAATGCCGTCGGTTCCAAAAAGCTTGCCCATTGATAACATCCCTTCTTCGAGCAGAATTTTTGAGCCTTCTCAAGACCCACATTATATATTGAGCCGGCCCGGCGCCGGCTGAAAAGCATGGGGCGCCAGCCCGTTAAAATGTAAGCTGATCCATGCCCGCCGCGCCGTTGGCAAGGGCGATGCCGAGGTGCTGGTACGCCTTCGGCGTAACGCACCTGCCCCGGGGAGTGCGGGTCAAAAAGCCAATCTGAAGCAGGTACGGCTCATAGACATCCTCCAAGGTGACGGATTCCTCGTTGATGGTCGCCGCCAGGGTTTCCAGCCCTACCGGGCCGCCGCCGTAATATTCGATAATGGCCCGCAGCATCCTGCGGTCGATGTTGTCCAGCCCCAGATAGTCCACCTCCAGGGCCGTCAAAGCCTTGTCGGACAGGGCTTTTGTAATGACGCCGTCGCCCACCACCTGGGCAAAATCCCGCACCCGCCGGAGCATCCGGTTGGCGATGCGGGGCGTCCCCCGGCTGCGGCGGGCGATCTCCATGGCGCCGTCCGGCTCAATGGGCGCGTCCAGGATCCCCGCGGAGCGGGTGACAATCAAGGCCAGTTCCTCCGGTGTGTAAAGCTCCAGCCGGAGGGTTACGCCGAAGCGGTCCCGCAGCGGCGCGGAGAGCTGCCCCGCCCGTGTGGTGGCGCCAATAAGGGTAAATTTCGGCAGGTCCAGGCGGATGGAATTGGCGGACGGTCCCTTGCCAATGATGATGTCGATGGCGAAATCCTCCATGGCAGGGTAAAGAACTTCCTCCACGGAACGGTTAAGGCGATGGATTTCGTCTACAAATAAAATGTCGTTTTCGTTCAGATTGGTCAGCAGCGCCGCCAAATCTCCCGCTTTCTCAATAGCGGGTCCGGAGGTGACGCGGACGTTGACGCCCATCTCGTTGGCAATGATGCAGGAGAGGGTGGTTTTCCCCAGGCCCGGGGGTCCGTGGAGCAGGACATGGTCAAGAGGTTCCGACCGCATTTTCGCGGCTTGGATGAAAATTTCCAGGTTTCCCTTGGCTTTTTCCTGGCCGATATACTCCCGCAGCCGTTGGGGCCGGAGGGAATATTCGTTCTCGTCCTCCCGGGTCAGCGTTGGAGAGACCAGCGGCTCTTCTTCGACAAAGGGGGCGTTATTGGAAAAATCTATGCTCATAACTTACCCCTTCACCATGTTTTTCAGCGCAAAACGAATGATTTGCTCCAATGGCAGGCCCTCAATGTCAACGCCCTTGAGGGCCACGTTGATCTCTGCTTGGGAGTACCCCAGCACCGCCAGGGCGGCGGCGGCTTCGCTCAATTTGTTCTGCGGAATGATGGTGACGGCGGGGCCGGCGACGCTTTCGCCGGAGAGGGAGACCGTCTGGCCCTTCGCCAGCTTATCCTTCAATTCCAGAATCACCCGCTGGGCGATCTTCTTGCCCACCCCCTGGGCGGCGGTGAGGGCTTTTTCGTCTCCGGTGATGATGCTCATGGCAAGATTGGCAGGGGTGGTGCTGGACAAGATCGCCAGCGCCGCTTTTGGCCCTACGCCGGAGACAGCGATAAGCTGCTGGAACAGCTTCCGTTCCTCCTGACTGAAAAATCCATATAGATCCATGGCGTCCTCCCGGACGCTGAGGTATGTATACAGCGTTGCCTTGTCCCCCTTTTTGATTTGGGACAGGGTATAGGAAGTGGTTCGGCAGGCGTAGCCAACTCCGCCGCAGTCGATGACCGCCAGATACGGCTCCATATGGGCCACGGTACCGGAAAGATAGTAGTACATAGTTCACTCCTAAAGCGGCGGTTTTTCGGTCAATTACCGCGTATCGTAACGGCTTGGGTCAAATTTCCGCTCCATATTCAGCAGGCTGGTGGCACTGCGCCCGTGGCAGATAGCCACCGCTAGGGCGTCCGCCGCGTCATCAGGGCGGGGGACGGCCTTCATTTTCAATAACCGCTGGGTCATCAGCATCACCTGCTTTTTCTCCGCGCCGCCGTAGCCCGCCACAGCCTGCTTCACCTGCATGGGCGTGTACTCGTAGGTTGGGACGCCGGCCCGTTCCGCTTCCAGCAGGATCACGCCCCGGCCATGGGCCACGGCAATGCCGGTAGTGATGTTTTTGGAGAAAAACAGCTCTTCCACCGCCATTTCCTCCGGCTTGAACTGCTCCAACAGCGACGTCATGTCCTCGGAAATCTGCCGGAGACGGGTGGAAAGCGGCAGTCCGGCCGGCGTGGTGATGACGCCGTATTGAAGCAGCCGGACGGCGGCGCGGTTTGATTCAACCAGCCCGAAGCCGATGGTTGCTACGCCGGGATCAATGCCCAAAATCCGCATGGTACGCTCCTTTTATGTGCTTTATCTATCTTATCATTTCTTGAGAAAAAAAACAAGGGGAAATGCGGCGTGTCCCAGGGTAATTGAATGAGTAAAGAAAGAATTAACAAAATGTAGCTGAAGGGGAGCCAACATGGTATACTGTAGAGAAGCAAGGGATAGGAGGGAGTATACCAATGAAGAAACTAGGTTTGCTGGAAGTGTTGGAAGGGATAGAAGACAGCCGTCGAGAGCGGAGCGTATGGTATCCGCTGCATGAAGTGCTGTTCATATTTATAGCAGCTGTGATATGCGGGGCAACGTCCTACGTAAAGGTAGAGATGTTCGGCAAAAGTAAGGAAAAATGGTTGAAAAAGTATATCCAACTGGAGAATGGCGTACCGGATGCATGTACATTTCGGAATGTTGTGAAAGCCATAGACACCCAGCAGCTACATGCAGTGTTCCTTGAATGGATGAAGGATGCAGTAGAAAGCATCAGCGGTGTGGTGGCAGTAGACGGAAAGCAGGCACGGCGGACAAAGGACGCAAAGAAGCGAGCGCTTCATGTAGTAAGCGCTTTTTCGG
>CANSSG010000012.1 GCA_947649615.1 uncultured Clostridia bacterium
TCACCTACAAGTTCCAGAAGAAGATCGTCAAGGCCTGGCTCCTGGAGGGCCACCGCGTGGACGGCCGCGCCAAGAACGAGATCCGGCCCCTGGGGGCCGAGGTGGGCGTGCTGCCCCGGGTCCACGGCTCCGGCCTGTTCACCCGCGGACAGACCCAGGTGCTCAGCGTCTGCACCCTGGACACCATGTCGGCGGCCCAGAAGCTGGACACCATCTGGCCCGAGGAGTCCAAGCGGTATATGCACCACTACAACTTCCCCGGCTACTCCGTGGGCGAGGCCAAGCCCTCCCGCTCCCCCGGCCGCCGGGAGATCGGCCACGGCGCGCTGGCCGAGCGGGCCCTGCTGCCCGTGCTCCCCTCTGAGGAGGAGTTCCCCTACGCCATCCGGGTGGTGAGCGAGGTGGTCAGCTCCAACGGCTCCACCTCCCAGGGCTCCATCTGCGGCTCCACCCTGGCCCTCATGGACGCCGGCGTGCCCATCAAGGCCCCCGTGGCCGGCATCTCCTGCGGCCTCATCCAGGACGACGACGGCTCCTTCACCACCTTCATCGACATCCAGGGCGTGGAGGACTTCCACGGCGAGATGGATTTCAAGGTGGGCGGCACGAAGAAAGGCATCACCGCCATCCAGATGGACCTGAAGAACGACGGCCTGACCACGGAAATCATCAAGAACGCCCTGGACATCACCTATGACGCCCGGTGCGAGATTCTCGACCAGATCATGCTGCCCTGCATCGCCGCGCCCCGGCCCGAGGTCAGCAAGTGGGCGCCCAAGATGATCACCATGCACATCGACCCCGACAACATCCGCGATGTAATTGGCAAGGGCGGCTCCGTCATCCAGAAGATTGTGGCCGACACCGGCGCCAAGATCGACATTGACGACGACGGCACCATCCGGATTGCGTCCCCCAACGCCGAGTCCGCCGAGGCGGCCAAGCATGCCATCGACCAGATCGTGTTTGTGCCGGAGGTAGGCGCCCTGTACTATGGCCGGGTAGTCCGGCTGATGCAGTTCGGCGCGTTCGTGGAGCTGGCTCCCGGGAAGGACGGGCTGGTGCATATCTCCAAGCTGGCAAACCATCGTGTGGAAAAGGTGGAGGACGTATGTAAGATCGGCGATATGATGTGGGTCAAGGTGACCGAAATTGATGAAAAGGGACGGGTCAACCTGTCCCATAAGGACGCCCTGCGGGAAATTGAGGCGAAAAAGGCCCGGGGCGAGATTGTGAAGTAATACTTTTTCCGGAAGGGAATCGCATAAGGTCAATATGTAGGCGGGGACAGCCATGGGCTGTCCCCGCCTTTCAACTATAGGATTCCTGAGCCATACTGCGGATAGTAGTCGGGATAGACCGGGCCGCGCGTATAGGGAAACTCCTTGAGCATATCCTCGTCTATTTCAATACCCAGACCAGGCTTGTCAGAGGGACGAAGCATGCCATCGGTGATTTTGTCCGTATCAAAGATGGGGTTCTTCAGTATCACATCGCGCAAAGGCTGGAAGCCGCAGGCATCTACCTCCAACTGCTTCACATTGCGGCAGGACAGCGCCAGATGCAGGTTTGCCGCAATGCCTACGGCGGTAATGCCGCCAATGTGGGGAATGCACTCAATGCCGTAGGCTTCTGCAAAGCCGCAGATTTTCTTACACTCCATAATGCCGCCGGCAATACAGGCGTCCGGCTGCCAAATCTGGCCAATGTTGCGGCTCTTCAGATTTTTGAATTCGTACAGGGATGTAACCCGCTCCCCCAGCGCAACAGGAATGGGGGATTCTTTTGACAGCCGCTCGAGGGATTCCAAATCGTATTGTGAAATGGGTTCTTCATAGAAATAGGGCTTATAAGGCGCAAAGCGGTGCGCCATCTCAAAGGCGGTTTCCGGCGTGTACGTCATGTATGCATCAATGTACAGCCTGCGGTCCGGGCCAATGAATTCGCGGATATTTTCCACAAACCCTTCGTCCCAATCTTTGCTCTTGCCAACACGGCATTTGACGCCCTTGAAGCCGGCTTTCAGCGGGCGGCTGAAAAATTCCCTGTGCCAGTCGTAGTCCACGTCAAAATTTGCCGCGCCGGTGGCATAGATTTCAATCTCATCCCGGAAGCCGCCCAGCATCTTATAGAGGGGCAGGCCAGCGCGCTTGCCCAGGATGTCCATGAGCGCGATTTCTACAGCGGCAATCGCCTGGTTAGAAACGCCCGCGGAACCTAAGTACCCCCAAATCCACGTCCGCATTTTGGAGACCAGCCGCTCCACATTGGCGGGATCTTCGCCGAGGATCAGACGCTTTAACGTGTGATCGATGATTTCTTTGACCACCAAGGGGTAGGAATGCCCATAGGCGGAGCTGGCCTCGCCCCATCCTACCAGCCCGTCGTCCGTGGTGATTTTGCAGAGAAGAAACGTGCGGGGAATTTTGGGCGCGTCTTTTATATATTGCAAGGGGTAGGTTTGCACATCAGCAATTTTCATAATTCATTTTTCCTTTCTCAAGCCATCCGCTTATGCAGCCGCGCAGGTACGGCTTGCAGTCATCACGGAAAATGGAATCAACCGCCGCCAGCATAAGCGCCGCGATTCTTTGGGGAGACAGTTGGAATACACGGTGCATTTCCTCATATTCCCGGCAAAGCCCCCAATGAATGACGCGTGGGTCGTCTGTGTTTATGCTCACGGATATCCCATCCCCAATCATGCGCGGCAAAGGGTGGGCGTACAACTGCTCCAACACGCCAAAAATCACATTGGAAGTAGGACAGCATTCAATGTGTACACCCCGGTCCCGGATTTCAGCAGGGAGATCCGGGCAAAGGCCGTCGTACAGCTTCAAGCCATGGCCGATCCGCTCCGCGTGAAGAAGGCGGACAGCGGTTTGTATATTCCAGGCGCTTCCGTATTCGCCGGCATGGACGGTCCTATGGACGCCGGCATCCAGCGCCCTTTGATAAATCCCGGCGAATTGTTCCGGAGGATACGCCTCGTCGGAGAGGAGGTCGATGCCGCAGACGCCGTTACCCGCACCGTTTATCGCCAATTCCAGCACTTGTGCGGCGTAGCCCAGGTCCATTTCCCGATTAATGCCAAGAATGACAGCGGCTTTTATGCCAGACGACCGCTCTCCCAGCCTAATGCCCTCCTCAACTGCCGCAAGGATGTCCTGTCCGGGAATACCCTTCGCCAGCAGCGGCCCCGCGCTTAGGCGAAGCTCCTGGTAGACGGCGCCCTCTGCCGCCGCGTCCTCAATGGCTTCCGCCAAAATCCGCGCAATGGCTTCCTTATCGGCAAAAGCGTGGCGGAGCCATGCAAAATGGCTCAGCCCCAGGTGAAACCCCCGTTTGTCGTCCGGCCCGATGGAAATCAGGCGTTCGACCGCTTCCCTGTCCCGCAGCTTAACAGGCAAAAGGCCGCCAAGCCCCCGGCTCCGAAGAATGTCAATATACGTTTCCGTCCGGACGCTGCCTTCGGCGTGGCGGTGCAGTTCCAGCTTCGGGACGCTGTGATAAAGCATATCTTCCATAGCGGTTATTCCTCTTCCCGGGTATAATTCTTCCCAAACATGGCGGGGGCTTTCCTGCTGCCGAAGAAAACCAGGGCAATCACGGTTACAGCATAGGGAAGCGTCAGCAGAAATTCACTGGGTATATCCACCAATAGCTGGGCGTTCATTTGGAAGGCGTCGAAGAAACCCAGGAAAAGCGTGGTCAGTACGACGGCCAGGGGCTTATAGCCCGCAAAGACCACGGCGGAATAGGACAAAAACCCCATGTTAGCGGTCATGTTCCGGGCAAAGAAGCCCATCTGCCCCAAGGCCAGTTCGGAACCGCCGATGCCCGCCAGCACACCGCATACCAGCATAGCCTGAAAGCGGTACCGGTTGACGGCAATCCCCAGGGAATCGGCCGCAGCGGGATTCTCTCCCACGGAACGCACCCGCAGCCCCCAATTCGTCCTGTAAAGCAGGAACCATACGGCGAAAACCGCCCCCGCCATAACAAACAGGTTAATGGACTGCTCCCCCAAGACAGGCAGTTGAACCAACGGCAGCTTTTGCACATTGGGCGAAAACCCGGTGTTCCCAAACGCGGGCTGCATCAGCACGGTGGTCGCGCCCAGCATAATGAAGTTGAACCCGATGCTGCAAACGACGTGGTTGCCTCGGCATTGATTGATAAAGAAGCTTAGCAGCATCGCATACAGCAGGCCGAACACAATTGCCGCCGCCTCGCCTAAGACTGCGCTGCCGGTTAAAAAGCAAACATAGGCCGCCGCAAAGCCCGCGCCGAGCAGGCCCCCTTCCATGGCCATGAAGATAATGCCGGACTGGGCGCATACCACGATGCCAAGCGCGCCGAACAGCATGGGCAGCGTCAGGCGGACCGTGCTGGGCAGCATAGAAAGAACGCTCATCAGGCGGCACCTCCTTCTTCCTTTTTTCGCGCCGGGAAGCGCCTGCGTACCAGCGATAGGACTGTCCCGGCAAAGCGAGGCGTCACCAGCAAAATGATAATCAGCCCTTGCAGCATGGTAACGAAGTAGGGCGACATGCCGGTCGTACGGCTGATTGCCAACGCACCGACGCGGATCATGGAAATAATCAGGGCAGTCACAATGATGCCCAGCGGATGGCTTCCGGCCATATAGGCGATGGCAATGCCGTCAAAGCCATAGTTGGTAAAAAATTCGTCAAAGTAGGCATGCTGTCCGCCCAGGACCTCCAGCGCACCGCCCATGGACGCCACAGCGCCTCCCAGCGCCATCGCAAGCAGGCAGAGCAGCTTGTTGTTGATCCCCAGGTACCGCGCCGCAGCCGGCCCCGCTCCGGCGGCGCGCATTTCCAGTCCCTTGGCGGTGCTTCTGAAAAACAAATGGGTGAGGACGCACAGCGCCAAGGCAATCAACAGCCCCCAAGAAAAGTCCAGTTTGCCGAAGGTTGGGATTTCAGCCGCCGGCAAAATCTTTTTGCTCTGCGGGGAGTAATCCGTTCCTTTAAAGGGATTGAGGACCAGCCAGGTGACGATATAGGAAACTATGCTGTTGAGCATCAGCGTCGTCACAACCTCGTTCGCGCCCCGGGTAATCTTCAAGAGACCCGGCAGGCCGGACAGAACAGCGCCCACGGCCATAGCCGCAGCGATGGCCGCAGCGGCATGCAGCCCTGCCGGAAGCCCCAGGTCGGAAGCCCCTACCACAGCGGCAGTCAATGCGCCGGCGATAATCTGTCCCTCGCCGCCCATGTTAAACATCCCCGTTTGCAGCGGGATGGCAATTGCCAAACCGGAGAGCATGAGCGGAGTGGCGCGGCGTAGCGTACTGTCAAAGCTGCCAAAGGCCTTTGCGAAAATCGCGCCATAAATGGTCAGCGGGTTCGAGCCAATAGCCATCAGAAATACCGCGCCGGCCGCAAAGGCAAACAGCATGGCAAACGCGACCCGCCCTAACTCCCGCAGCGTTCCGGACTGCATGCGGGATAATTTGCTTTTCATCCGTCACACCTCCTTGCCGCCGCCCATATACAGGCCGATGGCTTCATCGGCAAACCCCTGCGCCGCCCGCTGAACGGCGATAGAGCCATTATATAAAATAGCAATTTCGTCACTGAGGGCCTTGATTTCATCCAGGTCGCTGGAAATCAGCAAAATGGTTTTCCCTTCCTCCCGCAGCTTGAGCAGCGTACTGTGAACGGACTGGATGGCTCCGGCGTCCAGTCCCCTGGTGGGCTGAGAAACCACGACGATTTTAACATCCGGACTGCTCAGTTCCCGGGCCAGGACCACCTTCTGCTGATTACCGCCGGACATCCTTTTTACCAGAATGCCCGTGTCCCGGGGCCGGATGTCAAAAGTATTGGAAAGCTGGGAGACGAACTGCCGGGCTTTTGCCTTGCGGAAAACGCCGTCTTTGACAAACCGCCTGTCTTTCCGGTAGCCCAGCATGATATTTTCATACACGCTGAATGCCAACACAAGCCCCTGGCGGTGGCGGTCCTCCGGGATAATTTGGATTCCCTCCTGCCGCATCGTGCCGGAGGTGTTTTTTTTGATTTCCTTCGCGCCGATTTGAATGGAGCCGCCGGAAAGCTTTTTTACACCGGCCAGGACTTCCACCAGCGCAGTCTGCCCGTTGCCATCCACACCGGCCACACCGACAATTCGTCCCGCGTACAGGTTCAGATTGACGTCTCTAAGGGGGCAGGCGTCCCCTGCGGCGGCGGTGGATAAGCCGCGAAGTTCCACAGAAGGCGGACAGTCATGGCTGTGAAGCTGTGCGCTGACCTGCGCCTTTACCAGTGTTTTGCCAATCATGGTTGCAGCCAGCTCCGCCTGGGTCGTTTCATTGGTGTTGAAGATGGCGGCTGCCTTTCCCTGGCGCAGCACCAGCACACGGCTGCTGATTGCCATGACCTCATGGAGCTTGTGGGTGATAATGATAATCGTCATCCCGGCGGCTTGAAAGCTGCGGAGCAGGTCAAAAAGCGCGTCCGTCTCCTGCGGCGTCAGCACGGTGGTCGGCTCGTCCAAGATCAGCACCTTGCAGCCCCGGTACAGCGCCTTTAAAATCTCCACGCGCTGCTTGGCTCCCAGCGGCAAGGCGGATACCACGCTTTTCGGGTCAATGTCCATACCGTACCGACTGCAAAGCGCCCCAACGGCCCTTTCACATTTTTCGCGGCGGAACAAGCGGCGGCTTACCATTGTTTCAGCGCCTAAAATAACATTCTGGGCGACGGTGAAGGTTTCTACCAGCTTCAAATGCTGGTGGACCATCGCAATGCCGTGTTCGATGGCAGTTTGAGGAGAATATTCCACCGGCATCTCCACCCCATCAATCGCAATGGATCCGGAATCCCGCCTGCAAAGCCCGAACAAGACGTTCATCAGCGTTGTTTTCCCCGCGCCATTTTCACCAAGCAGGGAAATGATTTCCCCCTTTTTGACGCTTAGCGAAATATGGTCATTGGCGCAGGACGGCCCAAACATCTTCACAATGTCCCGCATTTCGATCATGTTTTTCAATGGCGGCATCCTCCGATTTCCCGTAAGCGCGGTTAGGAGTAAGACTCCGACCAGGCATCCAATTCCTCAACCGTGCCGGGAGGAACGATCTCCCCCGCAGTCAGTTTGCCCTTGACCTCGTCCATAACGGAGCGGACCTCTTCAGGCACCTCGAAATTCTCCTGGTAACTGAAAGCTATACCGCTGTTGGCATAAGAATTCAAAACATTCTCGCCGCCCCTAAAGGTCCCGGCAACAAAGCCGTCGAAAAATTCTCCAATCACGGCATCGTGGTCCTTATGGGAAGACGCCAGCATATGCACGGCGTCAAGGCTGTTCTGATTTGCGTCAAAGCCAATCATAAACCGGTCCAAGGTCTTGGCCGCTTCCAGCGCGCCCAAGGCGGAACCGCCGGCGTTGTGGAATAAGATGTTTACGCCGGCGTTATACATAGTAAGGGCAAGTTCCTTTGCCGCAGCCTGATCGGCCCAGGACCCAATTTCCGCCACAACCACATCCGCGTCGGGTTTGATATACCGGATTCCTGCCTGGTAGCCTGTGATGGCGCCAACTGTGCTGGGCAGGTTCACGCCGATCAGCGCGGCATATTTGTCCCCTGCCGTCCAAGTTTTTGTTTCACCCCCGACGGAGACGGCGCCATAGTCCTCCATAAGCGCCGCGAAAACGCCAGCCATGAACCCCATCTCATTTTTGGCGTAGGACAAGGAGGTAATGTTAGGCTGCCCTTCGCAGGACACGTCGTAAACCATATACTTTTGGTCAGGGTAATCATCCTGCATTTCAATGGCAACATCCAGGCCGTGGTAGAGCATAATAATCAAATCATACTCCTTGGACGTGGTATAATCCTGCAATGTCAACGACATGTCGCCGCTGCCGCATTCAGACACATCCAACTGAAAGCCATGCTTTTCCTGCGCCTTTTTGACGGCATTGCAGAGCATGTCGGACAGCGAGTTGTCACCCAAGCGTTCCACCAGCAGGCCGATTTTCAATTCCGAAGCTGCCGAACTGCCCGGCGTTTTGGTGTTTGCGTCTCCCTGCGGGGCGTTACAAGCGCAAAAAGACGCCAAGATCCCTAAAATAGATAAAAGAATAGCAAGAAGTTTGGAAAGCGGCCGTTTCATAAGAAAGCTCCTTTCAAAAAGCAATTGGAGGATTACAACAAGTTCTAGTGTACCCTCTTTCTTTGAAACAGTTCCGCTCTCGTTCTTCCATACACAGATAGCATGCCATCTGTGTGCTACTCTCCTTTCTTTTGGACCAGGCGTCGGAAATGTCATATTCAGTTGTGCGGCGGTGTTGCAATGCTGCAATCCTCTATGGAGAACATGCTAGCATAATTTCGAAGGGTTGTCAAGCCTTCTGCTTTACGGCAGCGGGGTTTTTGAATAGCAAGGCCACAAGCCGCCCCGTATAAGCCCGCAGCCCTGCACGTCTCCAACGGCAGCCGCTACAAGCCCTACGCTACGCCCCCAGGGACATTTTATCCGAATTCTCAATTAAGCTTTTTATCAGGAAATAGCATTACCGCTATTCCCCGCAGCACACGAACATCCAGGACGGGCTGGCAATCCGCCAAGCCAAATGCCAGTTCCCGGCTTGGTGGACTGCCAGACTTGATTCCCCGCAGCGCCCGCCTGAAGCCGCGCCGCCTTTTTACCGAAATACCAGGTACAGCCATATCGCCAGCGCCACCTCCGCCATGGTGATGAAAGGCAGCCCTATCACAAAATACCAGTGCTTCGTCTTGTGGCGGAAAACCCACATGCCCAGGCATGCCCCCAGGCCGCCGCCCAGCAGCGCGGAGAGGAATAATGTACGCTCCCGGATGCGGCGCGCGCCTTTTTTCTTGGCCTTGCGCTTGTCTATGCCCATCAGGGCGAAGGCCCACAGATTTACCAGGGCCAAATATGCCCCGGCCAGCGGCCACGGGGAGCCAATGACAAACCAGACGGTCTCCGCGCCCGATGCTTCAGGGTAGAACCTGTTGTCCATCATAGATCACCACCGAAATAAGTCTTCATTTCCTCCTGCCGTCCACAACTGAAACGGCCTTCGGGACAGGCGCCGGTGAGATAGCAGCTCGGGCCAAAACGGTTGAAAAGCGCCGGGTAATGGCCCCGCAGGCGGGTGAGAATGGCTAAGGCGATGTGCCGGATTTCCCACTGCGCCCGGGTGCAGGCCCGCAGGCGGACAATCAGCCGCAATTCCCGGGCGTTTAGGGTGGTCATCACGTCCATCATGTTTCCCGCCACGGCGAAGTAATAGCCGTAGGGGCGCAGGCCGGGGTTCTCTAAGAGCGTTTGGGCCGTGCGGCAGGCGGCGCCCAGGGCCGTGCGGTAGATTTCCAGGGCGGCGGGGTTGCTGCGGACCGTGTCCGGCAGGATGAAACGGCTGTGGTCTACCGCCTGGATGGGCGGGACAACCACCGACTGCATCCGGTGGCGGACCAAGTGGGTTACGCCTGCCAGCGAAATGTCCCGGATGGCGAAGGTATAGCTAAGCTGCTCCAACTCCCGGGGGCGGGGAGACGACATCAGCGCGTCCAAGGACAGCGGGCTTCCGGTCCCGGGATGTGCCGCGCGGCAGGCCATCTCTAACAGCCCGCCGGGGTCTGTGGGGGCGGCCAGCAGTTCTACCGCGCCCGCTTGGGATTCCTCTACCCAGGAGGGGCTGCCGCTGAACAAGGGGGCGGGAAGCCCCCCTTCCTCCCCGCCGCAGGGGCGGTCAAGCTCGGGCAGGAGACTGGGGAACAGCATCCCTAGCTGCTCCGAAAGCTGGACGGCGATGGCTTGCAGTTCCGGGACGCTCCTGCCCCGTCCGTGGCGGATGGAGCGGATCAGTTCAATTAGTTCGCGGGCGTTGAGGGTGCAGTAAAAATTGCTGCAAAAGGCGTAAGGCAGCACAAAACGGGCGTCCTCCTTGGGTACGCCGGCATCCAGGAGGGCTTGGTAGGCATCAAATAAGCCGTCCATCCAACTGTGGTAAGCTGTCAGGGACGCGCCCTCCAATGCCGGAGGGATGTAGTAGCCCAAGCCGCTGAAATCAACATACCGCCGGGATTTTACTGTAAAGGACGCCAGGCGGCACTCGATAAAATACTGTTCTACAAAAACGGAGACATTTTGCAGGGCTATGGAAAATACGGCGTGTTCGATCACCGACCGGTGGCCGGAACGGACGACCTTGCCAATCAAATCCTGGTTATTGGGGTTGTTTTGGGCCTTTTCAAAAAGCGCCAGGGCGTCGCCTAAAGTCGTGGATATGCGGGCCGCGCTGGCGCAGACCTCCGCGCCGCCGGTGGTCCAGCTGATGATCTTCGCTTGGGTCAAGTTGTTCATTTTATTTGCTCCTCCGTTCCCCATCCATTGTATTAAATAGCGGCCCTTGCAGCTCCTAAGCCGTAAGGACCGCTATTTGATATAGTGTACTATTCGTGCGTATCCCTGCCCTATGATACCGGGGCGTAGTGCATATGCTCTAAGTTTTGACAGCCTAAGTCCTTGCATCCCTTATCCGGCGAAAAAATCCAGACCTTATCGGTCTCTATATCCTCTGGCTCCACTCTCTTTATACTAGCCGCAACGCCTTTTGAACTAGCTTCCAAATCGTAGTCAATATCGCCTGATACGTACCGCCGGGGAATAATGACTGTCGGAAGAGGGGGGAGCGGCTGCTCGTTCGATTCTATATTTGCGGAAACACACGCGGAGAGACAAAGCAACGTACTCAAAAAAACTACCCCACACCATATCTTTTTCATACTTCCACCCAAAGGCTATCTTTACACGCTACACCTCTCTGTGATACATAATCTGCTCCAACATATCCTTCACACTCATTGCATATCCAAAGTCTTCCAAATACCCAAGGAACATGATATCTTTTGCTACCTGGAACACAATCGCATGGAGTCGCTTGACCCCAAAAATACGCTAATGAGTTAGGGTGGGCGCTAGTATCAGTGGATCCACAATCTCCACATACAGGCCCTCTTGGCATAATAACTTTTTCCTCATTACTATCACTAAAAGCTACAACTTGGGTGCATATTGGTAAAGAGTCATTCCAAGCAAATGCTTTCGCAGAAGGTGCTACCATAGAAACAATACACATCATCAGGCAAATTGTTGCGAATACTTTTTTCATTACCAACTTTCCTTTCATATACAAAATTAGGATAGGTTCATCGTATCATAACCGTCCGGCGTTTGTCAAGTGTCCGTACTGAAAATTGATTTCCGTGCCTGCCGTCTTATAACAGGTATGTGCGCCCCCACTCCGCCAACTCACAGAATACAGGCAGCAATGCTTCGCCCTTTTTCGTCAGAGCGTATTCTACATGGGGCGGTATCTCGTTGTACTGCACCCGGGAAATCAGGCCGCTCGCTTCCAACTCCCGCAGGGCGTTGGTCAGGGCCGCGTTAGTGACGTTCCCCAGCTTGCGGCGCAGTTCCCCAAAGCGAAGGGGCGATTGGACGCACAGTTCGTAGAGAAGCTGGAGCTTCCATTTGCCTTGCAGCATCCGCACGGCCGCTGCCGCTGGACAGCCGCAGGGCTGCTTTTCGCTCATGCCGCGCAGTTGGTCTTGAAAGTCTTTGCGGGCCATAGGCACCTCCTGAAGGTTGGAAATGGGGCGGGCGGCTCCACTTGTATCCTGCGGCTCCAAAAACACCGCTCAGGAAGCTATGCAGCCCCGCCCGGATACACGGGCGGGGCTGCTTTCCTCTCTCAGCGGACTTCCCGCTCGAATATCAGGTCCATCGACTTGATGCCGCCATGGCTGGAAAACGTCAGCGGCACATAGCCTACATAGCGCCAGCCGTCACGGGCTTCCCGGTCGATTACTTCCCGGTGGGTACCCTGCTCATTGTTAATCCAGAAGCCGCCGCCAGTTTCGATCTCGATATATTCATATTCGTACATCTTTGTACTCCTCAGCAAAGCTTTGCCCCCGCAGGGATCTTATCATCTACCATCAGCAGGTTCAGCGCTTCCTCGCCCTTCTCCGTATGGACGGCGGAAATCAGCATGCCCTGGCTCTCCTGCCCCATCATCTTCCGGGGGGGCAGGTTTACAATTGCAATCAGTGTCTTGCCAATCAAATCCTCGGGATTGTACCACTTGGCAATACCGGAGAGAATCTGGCGGTCTGTACCCGTGCCGTCATCCAGGGTGAATTTGAGGAGTTTGTCAGACTTCTTGACCCGCTGGCAGTCCTTTACCTTTACCGCCCGGAAGTCGGACTTGCAGAAGGTCTCAAAATCCACCTTTTCCTCCAATTGCGGTTCGATCGCAACGGCGGGGAGGGCGGCTTTTTTCGCTTCCTCCTGGATGCGGCCCAGTTCTTCCAATTCCTGGGCCATGTCAATGCGGGGGAACAGGTTCTCGCCCTTGCGCACCGTTACGCCTGCGGGCAGTACGCCCCACTCGGCCGCGCTGTCCCAGGTCTGGCAGGATGCGTCCGCGCCGGTCTGCTGGAATATCTTTTCACAGCTCTCGGGCATGAAGGGCGTCAGAAGGATGGTGCAGATGCGGACGGTTTCCAGAAGGTGATACAGCACCGTCCCAAGACGGGTCCCGTTGGCTTCCATGTCCTTTGCCAAGGCCCAGGGCGCATTTTCGTCAATATACTTGTTGGCCCGCTGGACGGCCTTGAACACCAGCTCGAGGGCGTTCTGGAACTGGTATTTCTCCATCTGCCCCTCATACTGGTCCCGCAGGGCGGAGACTTGGGCGATCAGGCCTTCGTCCAGCTCCGGGTTGGTCTGGCGGGCCTCGGGCAGCCTGCCGCCGAAATATTTCTCCGCCATGGCGGTGGTGCGGCTGACCAGGTTGCCCAGGTCGTTGGCCAGGTCGGTGTTGATGGTCTGGATGAGCAGTTCGTTGGTGAAGTTGCCGTCAGAGCCGAAGGGGAACGTCCGCAGCAGGAAAAACCGCAGGGCGTCCACCCCGTACCGCTCGCTGAGCAGGTGGGGGTCCACTACATTGCCCTTGGACTTACTCATCTTGTCGCCGTTGAAGTTCAGCCAGCCGTGGCCGTAGACCTTCTTGGGCAGGGGCAGATCCAGGCTCATGAGGAACGCCGGCCAGTAAATGGCGTGGAACCGGACGATCTCCTTGCCCACAAAGTGGACATCGGCAGGCCAGAATTTCTCCAAATCGTTATATTTCCCGTTTTGATAACCCAGCGCGGTCATATAGTTGAACAGCGCGTCCAGCCACACATAGACCACATGGCCCGGGTCGAAGCCCACCGGTACGCCCCAGGTGAAGCTGGTGCGGGATACGCACAAATCCTGTAGGCCGCCTTCGCAGTCGATGAAATTGTTGACCATCTCATTCACCCGGCTCTTCGGCTCCAGGAAGTCCGTGTTTAACAGCAGGTCGCGGACACGGCCGGCATACTTGGAGGCGCGGAAGAAATAGGCTTCCTCCTCCGCGTCCACCACCTCGCGGCCGCAGTCGGGGCATTTGCCGTCCACCAGCTGGCTCTCTGTCCAGAAGGATTCGCAGGGCTTGCAGTACTTGCCCTTGTAGGAACCCTTGTAGATGTCGCCATTGCCGTACATCTTCTTGAAAATCTTCTGGATGGCGGCAACATGGTATTCATCCGTGGTGCGGATGAAGCGGTCATAGCTGACGTTCATCAGCTTCCACAGGTCCAGCACCCCGCCGGGGGCGGCAACAATGTTGTCCACGAACTGCTGGGGGGTGACCCCGGCTTCCTTGGCCTTGTCCTCGATTTTCTGGCCGTGCTCGTCGGTGCCTGTGAGGAACATGACGTCATAGCCGCACAGGCGCTTGTAGCGGGCCATGGCGTCGGTGGCTACCGTGCAGTAGGCATGGCCGATATGGAGCTTCCCCGAGGGGTAGTAGATGGGGGTAGTGATATAAAAATGTTTGTTGTCCATGGGATGGTTCCTCCGAAACTTTTATGATTCCAATTTCTCGCACAGGGGCATTAAAAGGAAACCGGTACAGCTTCCCCGCCGTTTACCAGTCGTTCCCACAGCATCGCCCCCCTTTTTTTTGTAAGTATACCCAATGTACCACAAATTTCCGTCCTTTACAAGTGCCGCACTGTTTACACCGGCAAAATTTTGCGGAAAAAGCAACCCGCTGGACATATCAAGCATAAGCCGCGCATAGGCTTGTCAGAGAGGAGTGAGACCCATGGAACGGCTGCCGCTGAACTGCCAAGGGGAACGGCGCGGGGAGGTCACCCTGGCCCTCTGGGGGCCGAACGGAGCGCGGACGGAAATTATCGCACAGATGGATGACCCTGGGGACGGATTGTACCGGGCCTTCCTGCTGGGGGAGCGGGGAGAGCTTGCCCTGGGGGTACTGGCCCCGGAAAACGGGCGGTTGAGCGTATGCCGGAGAGTATACAACCGGGACGTGGGGGCGTTGGGTCCGTTGGTCCGCGGGGAAGCGAGGCGGTCCTTCCGGTTTGAGGAAACTGGATTGTGCTGGCGGGAGACCTGCTGTCCGGCCCAGCTATTTCAGAGCCAGTTCCTTATCCACCGCCTGCGGCCCATCGGGCGGGGCTGGTGGCGGCGGGAGGGCGGCGTCCTCCTGCTGGCCCTGCCGCTGGAGCCGGAAAAGCCTTTTCCGCTGGAAGCCCTGTTCTGCCTGGGGCGGGTGCAGTGCGTGGAGGGGGCGCGGTGCGTCGTGTACGCTTTCCGGGAAGAGGAACCAATACTTTGGCATGATGTGTAAAAATTTGGCTGAAACCCTTCCTTTTTCCGGAAAATTGTGTTATAATTGATACTGCTTTACAAATTCTTTGTATAGATCACATACAGTCTGGATTTCCAGGCCCAGCAGACTGTCAAAGGGATGCGTCTCCGTCAGATGCCGCACGAACCTGGCCCCCAGATAGTACCCTGTGTCCCCCCACCCATGATAGGAGCACCAGTCGCCGAAATACCGCTGGCTGGACGGCGTCATGGAGGACAGGTCCGCGTGGAAGTCCGATAAGATCTGGGGAAAATGTCCCTCGCACCAGGCCAGCCACCCGTTTTTATCCTGATGGTAATAGCGGGGGTTCCCCACCAAGGCCTGCTCGAAGTACATGGCGGCGCCTTCGGTGAAAAGCTGCCAGACGAAGTTTTCCGCGCTGCTGGCCGGTTCCCGCTCCAGGACGCCGTATTGCGACTGGTATGCATGGCCCAGCTCGTGGTAAACCAGGCCGTACATGTCATCCACGCCATGCCAGCCCAATTCCAGTATCTTTTCCACGCCCAGCAGGATTACATCCCGGCCGTTGACCCGTGTGACCCATCCGGCGCCGTTGCATAAGCCCAGGTACAAAATCACATCGGCGTCCAGCGTCCGCCCGAAGCAAGCGGATACCCGCTGGTCCAGCCCTTCCACCACAGCGGCGAAGGATTCCCGCAGCACATCCAGCTTCGGATTCCCAGGGACAGCGTTGAGGATGGGGAGAAAGTCCTTTTCAAAGGTGTACAGGCCGCTGTCCAGGCACTTTTTCACATCATCCGTGAACATGTGGATTGGGTTGGGGCAAACGGACTCTATATAGGCCGTCCATTGGCTGTGTTGAAATACGCCGTCCGGAAACAGGCTGGGAATTTGGACGGATGCGTCCAGCGTTTTTATCATTTATTTGTCCTCCTAGATGGTTTATGTTTTTAGTGTATCACAGGGCCTCCGGCCCGTCCAATTACATTTTATTTACAAAAGGAGGGTCCCGCCATGAAATGCCCCTACTGCGGCTACAAGGAGAGCAAAGTTGTGGACAGCCGTCCTGCCGATGAAGGCAACAGCATCCGCCGCCGCCGGGAATGCCTGGCCTGCGAAAAGAGGTTCACCACCTATGAAACCATGGAATCTCTGCCCATGGTGGTGATCAAACGGGACGGCAGCCGCCAGAGCTTCGACCGGAGCAAGGTGCTGGGCAGCATGCTCCGGGCTTGCGAGAAACGGACGGTCTCCATAGCGGATTTGGAGCGTATGACGGACGAGATTGAGCAAAGCCTGCAAAACAACCTGGAACGGGAAATCCCTACCGTGCTGGTGGGGGAACAGGTCATGGACAAGCTGCGGGGGGTGGACGAGGTGGCCTATGTCCGCTTTGCCTCCGTGTATAGGCAGTTCAAGGATATCCATACCTTTATGGCCGAGCTGGCGAAGCTGCTGGAAGATAAACCGTTGTGATAACGTCTTTTTTAAGACGCGCATAATGTCTTGCAAATAATGACACCCGAGAGGGCTGTAGCAATTCGTTGCTATGGCCCTTTTTTTTGTACCCATTTTTACCCCGGCGTCCACCCCGGTGCCTCCCCGATTTTCTCCCTTGCAGGGGTATCCTTCGTGCAAAAACCCCTTATTTCCATCCCCCAAACCACCCCAATTCAGCCCCTTCCTCCTACCCTGTGCAGGTGATTATTCCCCCCGGAAAAGCTCAATTTTGAACAGAACCGCCTGGTTTTAGTTATGAATTCTGCCTGCTGGGACGCTCTGAAAGGGAAGAAAACAGGGGAGAAGGCAGGGGAATTGCTGGGGGGAATGTGACTGCGAAGGAGCCAAAAGCGCTAAAAAGCGTCCTGTTTTTGCCCCATTTCTCCCCAAACCGTCTCCAAACACTCCCCAATTTTCTCCCTTTCAGGGGGATGCTTCGGAGAAAAATCGCTTAATTCTTCCCTATCGCTCCTCAAAAAATGCCCCTGTTTCTGCCCAGCGCGGGGGTGATTTGCACCGAAAAGGCTTTAATTTTGGACGGAAACGCCATGATTTTGTTATATATTTCGTCTGTGAAGTATATTGGGGCGGGGAGAAAATGAGGGGGAACGATTGGGAAACGTGGCTGCGAAGGACGCCCTCTGAAAGAGAAGATGAATGGGGGAAATGCAGGGGATTTGATTGGGAATTCCTGCTGCGTAGGATGCCATCTGAAAGGGAAAAAGAGCAAGGGCGGACAAGCAGGGGAAAATGGGGGAAAAAGTTGCAGAAATTGATTTTTTTGAAGTTGGAAATCATGCTGAAAATGGACATCTTTCGGCAGACAAAAGGACAAAATCCTCAGACAAGTGGTTCGTTTTAAAAAAGGCAAGCACACGTTGGAGACGGACGGCGAATGAACTCCGAGCGGCTGCAAAAAGACGGCGCGGCTTATGCCGCGCCGTCTTTTTGCAAACTGGCCCCTTATCCATCATTCCACGGGAAACAGCACTTCCAGCTTCGGGTTGCTCCGGTCCGCGTCTTCCAAGGTCTGGCACAGCGCCGCACCATAGTCCCCCAGCCAGCTTATCAGTATATCGCGGCGGCGCACAATCAGGCGGGTGGGATTGCTGCGCTCCGTCAGCAGGTCGTACAGCGCGTCCAGGTTCCTGCCGTAATGCTCCGGCAGGGAGAGGGCTTCCGCCAGATGGTCGTGGGCAGCCCGCCGGTTTAACATCCGCGCCCCGTCAAGGATGATGGTTTCCATCCTCATTCCTCCCCATACAAGAGGTCGAAGGTCTCATAGTGGTCCTCCGTATAGTAAATACGGCCATCGTCGGAGTATACGATGCGCTTCGCGCCCCGGCTGCTCTCGCCAATGGTATCTATATCGCACTCGTGGTACCTGCCCTCAGGCAGAATGCCCTCCCGGTTGCCAAAGGTGTCGCCGCCAATGGCGCAGCCGGGGGCGACCTGCTCTACCGAGCCTCCGGTCCAGCCTAAGTCGCGGGCTTCGTTCTTCGTGATGTAATTGTCAGGCAAATGGCCGTACGTGTACAGATAGAGGGAGACGTCCCCCGCGCTGTTGTAGGTGCCGCCCTCGTCTAAGGCCGGCTCCTCCTCATAGGGAAGGTCCTCCCCAACGGCAGCGCCGGTGCCGTCAGATGGGGCTTCGTCTTCCGGGACTCCAGCGGGAGGGACTGTTTCTTCCGCGTCCGGGGCGGGCGGTTCTTCGCCCTCCGGCTCGCCGTCAATGAGGTACTCGTCTCCTCCGGTATAAATGCCTGTGGGACCGTCTGCGCCGCCTATGACGCCTGCCTCCGGCAGGTCCGCGCAGCCTGTCAGGGCAATTGCAACGCTCAGCAGCAGGGCCGCCAGGGCGGCCAGCGTGTGGTTGGCTTTCATCTGTCTCTTTCTCCTTGGTTGGTTTGCTTTATATTATAAAACGCCTGGGGAAAATGTCAAGGTACAATTCTTTCCCTGCCCGGCGTCAGACGCCGGATTCCAGCTCCACCGCTTCCCGGGCCAGCGCCTCGGCATCCTCTACCAGTAGCAGTTCCGATGGCACCGCGCCGCCCGTGTAATCCCGGAGCGAGCCTGGGGATATGTGGTAGTGGTTCTTGAAATGCACGTAGAAGTTGTTGAGCTGGCTGTAGCCCACCATGCTGGCTACCACCGATATCTTCTCCTGGGTATTTTCAATCAGGCGGCGGGCTTGGATCATTCGGTAGGCCGTCAGGTACGCCGAGAACTTAATGCCGGCGTCTTGCAGAAAGATGCGGCCAATATATTTGCTGCTCATGTTCAGCATCTCCGCGATACTGGTCAGGGACAGGCCCTTGCGGTAGTTGCTCTTTACAATCAGAATCATCTTGTTGGTAATGCGGGAGAGTTTGCCGTACTCCACTTGCAGCACCGGGTCTACGCCGCTTTGCAGCGCCCCCCGCTCCGGCAGTGTGCCGTGGAGGTCCTGAATCACCGCCCGTTCCAGGAAGGAGCGCAGTTCCTTGGCGTTGATGGGCTTGAGCAGATAGTCCCTGGCCCCCGCCCGCATGGAGCGCCGCACCCACTGGAAGTCCTCCCGGACGCCCATCATGCAGAACACCGTTTCCAGCCCCGCTTCCCGCAAATGCCCCACCAGCTCGTCTCCCCGGCCGCCGCCCAGTTCCAAATCTATCAGCGCAATGTGGGGCTGGAAGTCCACTGCACGGCTGACCGCCAGCTCGTAAGAGTCCGCCGTCAAAATGCCGGCTACGTTGTACTGGGGCCAATCCAGCAGATATTGGATGGTTTCGCTTATGCTGGGGCTGGGATCGGCGATCATCAAACGGTACTTCGCGGTACTCATCTCCTCGGGCCTTACCCGCCGCAAGCGGCCCCATCCCGGAGGAGGGACCGCTTGCGCCGCATGGCTATTTGTTGTCTCATATTATCCTTCCCAGTCCCATGCGTTTGCAAGTATCCTATAGATGGAATATAATATAAATAGGATGGAATCCCTCTTATTTATACCAGAATGTATCTTTCCGGCAATTGTCCTGCGGCCTTTCACATGCTACGTTATTCTTAGCGCAGTATCCCATGATGAGAGAGGAATAAAAGGAGTTGATACTATGCCCCGTTTTGGCGCTCTGGAAGCCGGCGGCACTAAAATGGTATGCGCCGTCGGCGATGAGCAGGGACGAATACTGGAACGCATCAGTCTGCCCACCCGCACCCCGGAAAATACTATGCCGGAGATGCTGGCCTTCTTTCAGGATAAAGATCTGGCCGCCATCGGCATCGGATGCTTCGGCCCGGTGGACTTGGATCGGGCTTCCCCTACCTATGGCTCCATTTTATCCAGCCCTAAGCTGAGCTGGCGCAATTTCCCCATTCTTCAGCGGTTTGAGCAGGCCCTTGGCATCCCTGTGGGCATTGACACCGACGTAAACGCCGCCGCCCTGGGCGAAGCCGTCTGGGGCTGCACCAGGAACGTGCGGGACAGCATATATATCACGGTTGGCACCGGCGTGGGGCTGGGCGTTATTATCGGCGGCAAACCCCACCATGGCATGATCCACCCCGAGGCCGGCCATATCTTCATGGACCGCCGCCCCGACGACCCCCTTGAGCAGGGCGTCTGCCCCTATCACGGCAACTGCCTGGAGGGGCTGGCCAGCGGGCCGGCCATTGAGCGGCGCTGGGGGCGGAAGGCCCAGGATTTGGCGGACTGCAACGCGGTGTGGGAGTTGGAGGCCTATTATATTGGCCAGGCAATCTGCGACTACATCATGATGATCTCTCCGGAGAAGATCATTCTGGGCGGCGGCGTCATGCACCAGCAGCAAATGCTGCCCCTGGTGCGCAAGGAGGTCCACCGCCAGCTGCACGGATACCTCCACGGCAAGGGCCTGGAAGACCTGGACAACTATATCGTGCCGGTCAGCCTGGGGGACAACCAGGGCGTGATGGGCGCGGTGAAGCTGGCCATGGACGCCTATGAGGAGCAGGCAGGGAAGTGACATCCGCCCCGGAATAAAGCAATAGGGAAACCCCCGCGCCGGACGCATCCGGCGCGGGGGTAGTTTATTGGGTTTTTGTAGGGGCTATGGTATAGCGGACTTCCTCGTCCTCATATAAATCAGTCAGCGCCACCCCGGCCTCTGTGGGATGTATGACGCCGTCTACAAAGTACAAGGTATAGACCCCTCCTGCCGCAAGCGGCGCAAGGGCCTCCGGGTGGAAGCTGCTGGATACATAGACCGGCAGCATCTCCAAGAGCACCTCGCCGCAGCCCTTGTCCCGGGCATAGCAGGTGAGGTTGTGGACGGCGTTCCGGGCCAAGCCGTCGGCGGGGTCCGCGTAGGGCGTCCGAATCTCCCCCGTGCGCAGTTCGTAGAACCGGGTGTTGTCCATGGCGTTCATGGGATAGTCCCGAAGGCTGACGATGCTCATAGGGCCTTGGTAGTGCATCACCGCCGCGTCGTACACCGCCTGTCCCTGCCGGTCGTAGAGCTGAAGGGAATAATCCACCCCCCCCTGCTCCAAGTTCCGCACAAAACCGTCGAAGCTGGTGACGGCCCCCTTGCCGAAGCCTTGGGCGGTCAGTTCCTCCGCCAAATAGTCGGCAATAAAGGCATTGCGCATCCAGGCGAAGTCTATGAAACTCTCCACGCCTTCCTGTTGGGCAAAGGCGAGGTACTCTTCTGAAACCCGCAGGCATATCCGGTTCTCTCCCAACAACTCCACCTGGACCGATAAGGGGTCCTGGGCATAGGCCGCGTAGGCCGCGTACTCCTGTGCTATGGCGGGGTTGAGTTGGGGGTCGAAATCGTAAAGCTGGCTGTCGTCCTGACAGTAAAATATGCTGCTGTAGCGGTCATACACCGGGCCAAGGTATATGCTCCGGTTCCCGCTGCGCTCCACCGCCGCAAGGGCGTTATAGAGCGCCTTGTCCACCGTCAATTCCTGGTTAGGATGGCGGTTGATTGCGTACAGGTTGTTGACCCCTGGTATCTCCATCTGGTTGTGGAATACCTCAAAGGCCGTACGGCATAGCTGGGTGTATGCGATGGTCACCGCCTTATTCTCCGCCGTGGGCGACAGCTCGCCGCCGCCCAGGCGGTAGAGAAAGACGAATTCAGACGCGCAGGTGGGACCCGCGCTGGAGTTGGCCTCTACTGTGACCCACTCCGACTGGGGGGTAAAAAGCTGCATGAAGCTATACACCAGCAAGCCCGCGCCTAACAGCAGGAAAATCAGCATCAGCGCCAGCCGCCGTCCTACATGCTCATCATTCAGCTCAATTTTTTCCACCGGCCGGACGTTGGGCCGTTTGTCTCTGGCGGTGCGTCCCAAATCAGGCCACCACTCTCCATAGCAGCAGCAAGAAGATAGCCAGTATGGCGCCGATCAGGACAAATCCGGCAATCGCGCCCTTCCGGCACTGCTTGTAGTTGCGGGTATGCTTGAACTTCTTGAACAGGAGGGCGGCAATCAACCCCAGAATGGGCAGCAGGAAGGAAATAATCATGTACCAAATGCTGCCTGTGTCGTGGGTGGGATGGATCAGGAAGTCTTCCACGGCGGCGCTGTCCGCCTCTGCCTCCTGGGTATGGGTATCCTCCGGGGTATTCTCGTCCCGGATGGTAATGGGCTTGGCGGGAATGCCCCGCTGGCGGATGGCCTTGTATTCCTCGATCTCCTTCTTGTTGCCGTAGATGTAGTGGTCGTAGCCAATGCACACAAATTCCGGCTTATCCTGGGAGTAGTCGTGGATGGAGGGGTCATAGGTGTACAGCACCTTGTTCTTCTCCAACTGTGGATCGGGGATGGGGATGGCGGAGATCAGGGAGTGGGTGTAGGGGTGGAGGGGGAAGTTGAACAGCTCTTCCGCCTCCGCTACCTCCACGATCCGGCCCTTGTAAATAACGCCGATGCGGTCGGAAATGAAACGAACTACCGACAGGTCGTGGGCGATGAAGAGGTAGGTCAGGTTCTTTTCCTCCTGGAACTTCTTCATCAGGTTGAGCACCTGGGCGCGGATAGACACGTCCAGCGCGGAAATCGGCTCATCGGCTACCACCAGCTCCGGCTCCATGACCATGGCGCGGGCAATACCGATACGCTGGCGCTGGCCGCCGGAAAACTCGTGGGGATAACGGGTCAGATGCTCGGGCAGCAGGCCTACTTCCGCCACCATTTCCTCCACCTTCCGCACGCGGTCGGCTTCGTTCTCAAAAAGGTGGAAGTTATAAAGGCCCTCAGAAATGATATAATCAACGGTGGCGCGTTCGTTCAGCGAGGCGGCGGGGTCCTGGAAAACCATCTGGATATTCCGGATGACCTCGCGGTCCAGGCTGTGGGGAATCTTACCGGAAATCCGGACGCCCTTGTACTGGATTTCGCCCCGGGCCAGGGGGTTGACGCGGATAACCGCCCGGCCTACGGTGGTCTTGCCGGAGCCGGATTCACCTACCAGGGAGAAGGTTTCCCCCTTGTAGATATCGAAAGACGCGTCTTGTACGGCGCGGACTGCGTCCTCGCCCTTGCCGAAGGTGATGTCTACGTTTTTCAGAGACAGCAGGATTTCCCTGCCGTTATCAGCAATCGGCCCATGTTCCGGCAGATGGCCGGACCGGACCTGGTTTTCTTGCTTCAGTGTAGCCACGTTATTCTCCTCCCCCCTAAATATTGAACGCGCGGATCAGCTTTTCGTGGATGTCCTGGATGCCCTCCGGCTTCTCGATCTTGGGGGCGTTGGGGTCCAGCAGCCAGGTCTTGGCGTAGTGGGTATCCGTCACCCGGAACATCGGCGGCTCCATGAGGGTGTCGATCTTCAGGCAGTACGGATTCCGGGGGGCGAAGGAGTCGCCCACAATATGGTTATAGAGACTGGGGGGCGTACCGGTGATGGAATAGAGTTTGGTGTTCTTCTGGGCAAGCTGGGGCAGGGAACTAAGCAGCGCCCAGGTGTAGGGATGGCGGGGATCGTAGAATACTTCCTCCACCTTACCCAACTCAATTACCTGGCCGGCATAAAGCACGGCTACACGGTCCGCCACATTGGCCACCACGCCCAAGTCATGGGTAATGAATACGATGGTATAATTGAATTCCTTTTGCAGGTCCTTGATAAGCTGCAAAATCTGGGCCTGGATGGTCACGTCCAGCGCGGTGGTAGGCTCGTCGCAGATCAGGATTTTGGGCTGGCAGGACAAGGCGATAGCGATAACAATGCGCTGGCGCATACCGCCAGAGTACTGGAAGGGATAGTCGTCAAAACGGGCCTCCGCCTTGGGAATGCCCACCTTCCGCATCAACTCCAAGGCGCGGCGGCGGGCTTCCGCTTCGCTGCAATCCTGGTGCTTGAGGATGATGGAGGTGATCTGCTTGCCGATGGTGATAATGGGGTTCAGGCTGGTCATGGGATCCTGGAACACGGTGGCAATGCGCCGGCCGCGGATCTGGCTCCAGTCCTTGGCGTACTTCACCTTTGCCAGGTTCAGCACACATTCGCCGTGGAGGGACTCCGCCGTCTCGTCCACGTACTTGACCCGGAAGGTCACCTCATCAAAGATAGCGTTCAATTGGGCGTCATTGCTCAGGTCCACGCCAAGCTGCATGGCCTTTTCCAAAGCCTTTTCCAGCTTTTGAATCATCTGCACCCGCTGGCGGTAGCTGTAGCGGCCTACGGAGAGGTAGACCTCCTTGGCCAGGATCTCATTGCGCCGCAGGGTGGCAGGGGAAACCTTCCCCTGGATTTCCTTGTCATAGGCGGCCTTCAAGGCGGCAGACTGCTCGGCGTAGCGCTTGTTAAAAGCGGCGTCGTTGGCAGCGTGGGCCTTGCGGTCCTGGATAAGCTGCTCTTCCTTTTTCTTTAAGGCCTTGATCTGCTCGTCGTAGTCATTGATCAGACGGTCGGCTTCCTTGATCTTATCCTTCTCCTTGCTGCGGTCATAGGTCTGCTTGAGGTTAAAGGCGTCTGTGCGCTTGCCCACCAGCTCCTTGTGTTCCGCTTCCATCGCGGCCTTTTCCTCGTCGGAAAGGCTGCTCTTTTCCCGCTTCTCACTCTCCAGCGCCAGAATCTTCTGGTAGGTGGCCGCGCCAAGTTCCAGCTTGGACGCTTCATTGAGTTTGGCAAGGGTGCGGGCAATCAGCTTGTGGGCGGCGGGGGTGAGCTTTACATGCGTCTCAGTCAGTTCGTCATCGTTGAAAATGATGCTGCCCTGGCTGACAAAGCCGTTGGAGTCCAGCATGCCGGCGAAGGTCTTGGTAAACACCGATTTGCCGGAACCGGATTCGCCGACGATGGCGATGGATTCGTTTTCATAAATATCCAGGGAGATGCCCCGGATTGCGGTGAGTATTCTGCCGCGAACCTTGAATTTTACCCAGAGGTCCTTGACCGACAGCAATACTTTCTTTTCTTCTGCCATGGCTCTCCCCCCTTACATGTGTGTTCTCGGATCGGACGCGTCGCCCAGGTTTTGGCCCACTACATACAGCACGACCGTGATGATCGCGGATACGGCTACCGGGCTCCAGAACTCAAAGCCCCAGCCCGGCGTTACCATGGCGGCTTCCGCTTCGTAGATCAAACGGCCCAAGCTCATCTCGCTCATGCCGATACCAATGAACGCCAGGAACACTTCGCTGGAAATATAGGACGGGATTTCCGTGGCGGCCATGGTCACAATGATACTGGTCATAAAGGGCAGGATGTTCCGCATGGCGATTTTCACTGTGGATGTACCCAAGCACCGGGAGGCCATGTTATACTCCCGGTCACGGATGATCACCACCTGCACACGGATGGCATAGGCAATGAAAATCCAGCCCGTGATGGTCAGGGCAAACACCATGGTCCAGAAACCGCCGCCCAGAATCATCATCAAAACAGAAATCAAGAGGATGTTCGGCACGTTGCCCACGATCTGGTAGACCGCCGTCATTACCATGTCCACCTTCTTGGAAAAGCCCCAGATGGCGCCTACCACTACGCCCACCGTCATGTTGATGGCAGCGCAGATGAAGGCAAGGGAGATGGAAATGCCCGCGCCATTCCAGACCGCGTCAAAGGTGGAGTTGCCCGACGCGCCGGTACCCAGAATGTATTTAATGGAGAAACCAAACTTTTCAATCGCCGCACTAGGCCCCAGGTGCCGCGCACCCTCGTGGAGGAGCTGGCCGAAGCGGTCATATTCCGTAAATACAGGGTACAAATAGGCAAACAGAATGACAACCGCCAGCAGCAGCAGAATCACAATGTTCAACTTGTTGCGGAAGAACACGCGGAACACGCTGCTCCAATAAGAATACCGGGGCGCGGTGATCTTTTCAGAGTCCAGGTCATTGTGCTCTTGCTTGGAGAACAGCTCGGCCGTGCTCAGGCCCAATTTACTGTAATCATATTCCATACTGGTCACCTATCCTTTGTCGAGAAGGAAATCCGCGGATCTACGGTAGCCATCAGAATGTCGCCCAGGACGAGGGACAACACGCTCAGAACAGCGTAGAACAGCGCGACACCAACAATAACGCTGTTGTCGTACTTGTTGATCGCCTCTGTCAGCAGGTTACCGGCGCCAGGAACCACATACACGCGCTCGGTAATGATCGCGCCGACCATGGCGAAGAGGATCGTGCCGGGGATGCCGTGGACAATGGGGATAGCTGCGTTTTTCAGGATGTGCTTGGCAAAAATCTCATTCTCCGTCAAACCGCCGGACCGGGCGAACTTTACATAGTCGGAGTTCATCTGGTCGATCATGTAGCGGCGGGTCCACTTCATCAGGTTGGCAATGGTCGGCATCGCCAGGGAGATGATGGGCATGACGTAAATCAGTTTGCTGGGGGAGTCCATATCAAAGGTCGTAGGCATCCCCATGCGGGTACCAATGGCCTTGAGCATGAAGATGTAGGCCAGAGACGGCACGGCGATGAGGAAAATAATGTAGACCGTGCCCAGCTTATCAATGAACTTATCCTTCTGCCGGGCCATGAGCACACCAATGGGCAGACCCAGGCAATAGGCAATCGCGGAAGAAATGATGCCCATGATGAAGGAGTAACCCAGCTTGGAGCGGCCGGCGCGGTACAGATCCACATTGGTGTAGTCATCTGTAAAACGGTCCTTGGCCACCATGTTGCTGTCGCGGGAACCGGACATATAAGTCGCTGTGTGAAGGTTGTCGGCGCTGCTCTCTACCAGGCCCGTGGGGAATGTGACTTGCCGCAGGACATAGGAGCCTTGGCTGCGGGTCATGGTATCAAACACGTCCACACCGCTGCTGACGCTGTAGGACATGCCCAGGCGGATGGAAATTATATTCTGGTGAATATAAGGAAATTCTGAATCAAAATAAAGCAGATACTTATGGGTTGTGCCGTTGCCGATAATTGCCGGAGAGAATTTCCCCTCGGCTAAGGGATCGTACAAGGTGAAGGTAAGCCCACGGTCAGGGATATCCTCCTCCACATTGTGAATGCTGTCGATGGACAGCAGACCGGTGAAATACTTCCACAGGCGGTTGGTCAAGGGCTTGGGTCTGGTGGCGAACATGGCGGCATTGCCGCCGTTGACCACCTTACGGCCTACTTTTTTGGTATCCAGGCGCGTAACCGTATAGCCCTTCGCTTCATATTCCTCTTGGAACTGTTTGATAAAAACCGCTGTTTCGGGCTTATCCTTTTCAGCGGTGTCACCCAGTTTGGCTACGGATTCACGAGTCTCCTCGTCCAACTCTCCCCTTTTCACAAGCTCGCCGAGATACTCCTGATAGGTCACGTAGTCCTGATACCCATAATCTTCCCATTTCTGGTTCATATAGGTCTCACGGGTATTGTTCAATACTTTGGTAAACGTCGCATCGGTGGCAAAGATCCGCTGCTTGGGCAGCAAGGAATAGATCAGTACCATGACGATGGCGACCACGATGATGATGCAAATAATGCCGTAAAACAGTCGTTTGAGCAGATATTTTGCCATTCGTTTTCCCCACCTCTCTGATAAGTGGCTGCGGGAGAATGGAATATTCCATTCTCCCGCAACGCGCTATGATCGTCCGGCCTTACGGCCTACACTCGCCTATATCTTAGAACAGGCCGAAGTTCTTGGCCATATAGCCCGCGCCATCGGGCAGGAGGGTATCCAGGAAGGAAGCGGGATCGCCGTAGTCGGGGCCCCAACCGGACACGTCGGTGTAGTCGAAGTTCATCTCAGCACCGGTTGCGGGGTTGTAGCCAGTGTCATACCACTCTTCCTGGTTGGCACAAGCAACCAAGTTGACCTTCACAACGCCGCCGCCGACCGCGTTCCAGCACTGCTCCATGATGTGGGCGCAGTTGGTGAACACTTCGGAGTTGCCAACGTAGGTGATGTCGATCTGGATGGGGTTCTCGGGAGAGATCTCAAGGCCCATGGCAGCCAGCTCTTCAACAGCAAGGGCCATCTCCTGATTGGCGTAGTCCAGATTGTACCAGCCGTCAAAACCAGTGGAGGAACCAGCGCCATCGTTACCGGCGGGATCCCAAACAGTGATGGGGAAGCCGTCCGCGTCAATCTGGGCCTGCATGATTTCACCGTAGTTGGTGCCGGCGGGGAAGCTCATGGACTGGCCGTTGATGTCAATGGTCAGATCCTCGGTCAGCTTCAGGAAGTCGCCGGGAGTATAGGAGTTGATGATGTTGCTGAACTTCAGTTCTTCGCCGTTACGCTGGGCATTGAACATGCCGCGGTCCAGGCCAGTCACCAGAGCCATGCGGAAATGCTGGTTGAGCAGAGCGGCATGGGTGCGCTGGTTCTCTTCGGGGGTCTGGGTGGAAACGCACTTGCTGGCATCGTTGTAGTTGGCAAAAGCCTTACGGTTGAGGTTGAAGAAGCCCATGAAGGAGGTGGCGTCGGTGTTGCTGCGGCACTGATAAGCGTCGAACACGGTCTTCTCTACGCCGTCAATGGTGACGGTATCCTTCTTAGCCTGCTCCAACTGGGAGGGCCCGAGACCAGCAGCGTTGGTCAGACTGTCAGCCGCCATGAAAGCGTTGTAGCTGCGCATGGGGTCGCTGCCATCGTCATACTGGTGGGTCAGGGTGTGGATCTCCATGTTGTCATAGTTCCAGAAGTTCTCGTTAGCCTGGAAAACCATGACGTTCTTGGAGGTGTAGTTGGTCATCAGGAAAGCGCCGTTGTAGGCAATGTGGTTGGGATCCTTGCCGTACAGATAGGTCTCAGCGGCAGGATCATAGTCCTCGCCAAACTTGCCGCCCTGGGACTCAAAGTAGCTGCGGCTCATGGGGGCAAACAGGCCATAGTTCATCACGGTGGTGAAGTAGGGAGTGGGCTTGGTGAGGGTGTACTCCAGGGTGTACTCATCCAGGGCCTTCACGCCCACGGTGGAGAAATCGGTGGTGTCGCCGTTGATATACTCAGTAACGCCAACCACAATGCCGTCCACCAGGAACTCCAGACCGCCCATAGCGTCCAGCATGTGCTGGAAGCCGGCGACCCAGTCGTCAGCAACCACATCGGCTACCTTACGGCCCTGGGAGTCAACCCAGACCTGGCCCTCACGGATCTTGAAGGTGTACTTCAGGTGATCCGCAGACTCTTCCCAGCTCACAGCGGCGGCGGGCTGCGCCACGTTCTTGCCGTCGTACTGGAGCAGGTTGCAGACCGTCTTGGTGATGAACTCGGAGTCACCAGTCTTGGAGGTGGCCAAGATATCCCAGGTTTCGGGATCGGCGCGGTACTCGCCGATATCCATATAGGAGTCGCGCTGGGTATAGCCATTCTCAGCCATGAAAGCCTTCAGGCGCTCACGGTATTCAGCATCGGTCTCGCACTCACCATAAATCTTCTTCATCTCTGCGTAGTCTTCGCTCTTGATGGGTTCATTGCAGATGATGGTGTACTCAAAATGGTACCGATCCTGGCCCCACAGGACGGGGGAGACGGTGTAGGGGGTCACTCTGGTCAGGCCGTAGGTACCGCCGTTGGCCTGCTTGGGGATCATAACGCCGGCTTCCAGCATCTTGGCCTCAGCAATGGCCATCAGGCCCAGGTGCTTGGCGGGATCGGCTTCTTCCTTAGCGGCCATGTAGGCCTCATAGAACTCGCCGAAAACCATGTCGTACACTTCGTTGTCATCGGTGGGAAGCTCGGTGTAGTTAACAACTTCCGTGGGTTCGTCGGGGGTATCAGGGGTATCGGGGGTATCGTCCTCAACAGGGGGGGGATCAACGGGGTCAGTTGCGGGTTCGTTCTTGTTGCCACAGGCAACCAGGCTCAGGAGCATTACCAGCGCCAGAACCAGGCTCAGGAACTTCTTTTTCATAATTTTCCTCCTATTTAATTTATCTTTAACCAACAGCCGGATGCAAGATTCTGGCCGCCGGTTAAATACAAATGGCAGAGGGATTGTCTTTCCCTCGGGCAATACGGGCAAGCATCCTCATGGCATCCGCAAGGCGGATGCCGCTTTAAACCAGTTTAAAGCGCGAAACCGTCCCGCCGGAAAGCGCGGCCCGTCCTTATAGATAAACCGCACGAAAGGAGAAACGTTACCCCGGAAAATATTATAGCGAAAAAACCAGAGGTTGTCAATAAGCCCTTTGCAAAATGCGTTGATTTTTCTTCCCGCCCCCCTCTCGTGTCCCTGCGGCCGTTGGAAACGGTGAAATTCTCTGCTTCCGCGCTTTTTTTGTGAAAATGGCGCGGAGCTGCGCCAGCTCCGCGCCACAGGCTGCTCTGTTATTCCGCAATATCGCGGTACAGATAGGTCACAATATTGGCTCTGGGGGACTGGCTGGCGGGATCGAAGGCCGCGCCGGTGTCATCCAACAGGCCGTTGGAATCGGCCCAAGCGACCGCGCTGGTATAGAACTTGCCGGGATAGGTCTTGGCCAGCGCGCTATCGCCGCTGGCGTCAGGCTCCCCGTTGGCCCGCCACAGGAAGGTCACTACATGGCCGTTGGTGCAGGTGCCGTTGGGGTTGAAGGTGTTCGCCGTCGCGCCGGTGGTAATGCCGTTTTCATAGGCCCACAAGATGGCTTTGTAATAGGGGCTTGTGGCGCTGACATCCCGGAAGGGATTGGACTTGGTAGCCGGCTCCGGCTGGCCTTTGGCCCGCCACAGGAAGGTCACTACCTGGCCCCGGGTGCAGGCCGCGCTGGGGGAGAAGGTGGTAGCGGTGGTGCCAGTGGTGATGCCGTTGTCCAGCGCCCACAGCACCGCATCATAGTAGTACGCATTGGCGGAAACGTCCGTAAAGGGATTGCGGGTAGTGTTTCCGCCGGGGGCAGCGGGCTTTTCCGGCTCAGAGGGCTTTTCAGGTTCGGAAGGTTTCTCAGGCTTAGAGGGCTTTTCAGGTTCGGAAGGCTTCTCAGGCTCAGAGGGCTTCTCAGGCTCAGAGGGCTTCTCAGGTTCAGAGGGCTTCTCAGGCTCGGAGGGCTTCTCAGGTTCAGAGGGCTTCTCAGGCTCGGAGGGCTTCTCAGGCTCAGAAGGCTTCTCAGGCTCAGAGGGCTTCTCAGGCTCAGAGGGCTTCTCAGGCTCAGAGGGCTTCTCAGGTTCAGCAGGCTGCTCAGGTTCAGAGGGCTTCTCAGGCTCAGCAGGCTGCTCAGGTTCCGCCGCGCCGCCCACGGGGTGGGCCTGCAAACCGCTGGCGCTGAGCGTATAGAAGACAGGCTCCGAGTTGTTGGTCACATACCATACTGCCTGCCCATTATAAGCGATGGGCTGGCAGTCGGACAGGGACCCCGTGGCCTTCTGCACCGCGCTGGGGGCGCCGTCCGCCGTGTACGCCACATAATACAGCGTGTCGTTAGCCCTGCCGCCGTCCTTGGCGTTCCACAGCATATAGCCGCCGTCCAGCCCCATCGGCGCCAGGACCGGCGTAGTATTGTCTCCGCCGTTGGTCATTTTGTACTGCTTGCTCCGGCCAGTCGCCTTGTCGGCGGCGTTCAGATACACGTCCCGGTTTCCTCTGCCGCCTACGCCGTCATAGTTATAGACCATGATGTAGCTCTGGCTGGTCTCTTCCAGGCCGCCGGCGGACGCGCCGGTAGCGTTCTGCCCCACCGCCCCTGCAAAGGGCTGCAAGACCTGGTTGAAGCACCACTTTTCATACCTTCCGCCGGTAAACTTGCCCGTCCCGGCGTCCGTGTAGTAGCCCAGCCAGACTACGCCCCGGGGGTAGGCGTCGCCGTGGTCCATGGCGATGATGCGGCCGCTCTGGTCCACCAGGATGAATTGGTTGAAGGAGTGGCTGACATAGCCGTAGTCCACGTTCATAACGTCATAGTAGGCGTCGGAGATGGACATATCGCTCTCTTTGACCGCCATGGTCAGATTGGACTGGTGGTTCAGGCCATCATCAGAGGTATACATTTCATGGCAGGTGCGGATGTAGAGATACCCGCCATACTCGCTGCAACGAAGGGAGCCTGCGTCAAAGGGAACCGTGGTGTTCGCGCCCTTGAGGCTGGTCTGGCCCTGGCGCTGCCAGTCCTTGGAATATTTAACCACGCGGATCACTTCGGTGGAATCGCTCTGGCTGGGGTTGCTCTGTCCAAAAATCAGGAAGTTCGCGTCCTTCCCGGCATAGAAGCCGCCCCAGATGGACAGTTCCATGGGAATGGTCCGGCTGGAGAGGAAGCGGAAGCTGCTGTCATAGTCCTCTACCACGACGGAGCCGTTAACATACTCCACCCGGGTCAGGCCGCTGCCGTTGTCATAGAGATAAGACTTTACGGTCGCGCCATAGGTCGAGTAATCCTGCCGGTTGATATTGCTGGATGTCGCGGGACCGCCCGCCGCCATGGCGGTGGGCGCCAGGCTCAGCAGTAGCGCAAAGGCGCACAGCAGAGCCAAGAGATGCGGGTTGTGTCTTGTTTTCATCATGTGTCCTCCTTGATTTTATTCCAAAGCGGAGCCGGAACCTCCGCATTGGTTACATAGTTTCACTAATTTATCGGCATCGGAATCCAATTCTTTAACGTTTTTTCCAAAAAATACCGGCGCCGCGCCTGCCGCAGGGCCAGGCGATCCCCCTTGCAGCCGCCCGCCCGCAATGCTATAATGACAGCGTTTTGCCCCCGAAAAAGCAATGCAAACGGATTCACGCCTGCGGGGGCTTTTTAACCATCAGATTGGTCATGCCGCTCCGGCGCGGCGGAAAGGATGTAAGTATGCCATTGTTTGATCTGCACTGCGATACCCTTACAAGAAGCCTCTACCCGCCTTACGAGGGGGCAGGGGAGACCCTTGACAACCCGCAATTCCAGTTGGCCCTCGGCAAGGTCCCGGCAGGGACGAAATGGGTCCAATGCTTCGCCGTCTTCGTTCCCGACGAGTTCCGGGGCGGGGACGCCGCCTCCTTTTTCGACCGGTGGGCGGACAGCTTCCACCGCCAGGCGGCGGCCCACGGAAGCCGTCTCGCGGCCTGCCGGACCTTCCCGGAAATGGAGCAGGCGGTGGCCGGCGGAAAATGCGCCGCCCTGCTCACCGTGGAGGGCGGCGCGGCCCTGGCGGGGCGGCTGGAACGGGTGCAGGCCCTCTATGAGACGGGCGTACGGATGATGACGCTGACCTGGAACGGGGAAAATGAGCTGGCCTCCGGCCACGACACCCAAAAAGGCTTCACTTCCTTCGGCCGGGAAGCCGTGGCGGAAATGGAGCGGCTGGGGATGGTGGTGGACGTGTCCCACCTCAACGACCGGGGCGTGGAAGAGCTGCTGGGCTTCGCCGGGAGGCCCTTCGCCGCGTCCCACTCCAACGCCCGCGCCGTCTGCGGCCACAGGCGGAACCTGCCCGACGCGTTCCTCCGGGAAATGGTGCGGCGGGAATGCCTGATTGGGCTGACTTACGCCCAGCCCTTCTTGTCTGAGGACGGGCGGGGGAATATGGACGACCTCTACCGCCACATCTGCCACCTCCTGGACCTGGGCGCGGAGCGGTGCATTGCCCTGGGCAGCGACTATGATGGAGCCAGCATACATCCGGCGTTGGATTCTGTGGAAAAGAGTTTGGGGATTCAGGCGTATCTGACCGCCCGCGGGATTCCGGAACATACGGCGGAGGATATTATGTTTGGCAACGCCTGGCGGTTCTTTCAGGCCTTCTCCTGGTGAAAAGGGCGCTGGCCGCAGGGCTAAAAGCTTGTATGCATAGGCGGCGCCCCGCCTATGCATACAAGCCTTGCGCTTCCTGACAGCCCGCTTTTTCTTTTTCCAAAAATTTCTCTGCCCGCAAACTTTCCCGCCCCCTCCTCCGTCTAATATACAGGCGCCGCTCTTCACGGCCGGGCGGAGCGGCGCCGCATCTTGGCACAAGCAGAAAGGAACATCGATGTGACGAAGGAAGAAATTCTGATACAGTACCTTGTGGAAAACCAGGCCAGGTTTTACCGGCTGGCCTATAGCGTTTTGAAGGACCGCGACGAGGCCCTGGACGCCGTACAGACCGCCGTCTGCCACGCCCTGGAACGCCAAAGCAGCCTCCGGAACCCCGAAGCCGTCCGGTCCTGGTTTTACCGCATTTTGTTGAACGCCTGCACCGACGCCCTCCGGCAGAGGCCGCGGACGGTTCCATTCCCGGAGGGCTTTGACCTTCCTCACGAGGACCCGGAGCCTGCCGGCGGCTCCCTGGCCCGGCAGGTAGACGCCCTGCCGCCAAAAATGGGAATCATCATTAAACTGCGGTTTTACGAGGAGCTGTCCTTGAAGGAGATCAGCCAGGCCACTGGGCAGAATTTGAATACGGTAAAAAGCCGCCTATACGCCGGTTTGAAGAAATTGCGCATTGCAATGGAAGGAGCAGAGATATCATGAACGAATTTGAGAATGCGAAGAACGCTTACGGCAGCACCCCCATCCCCCCGGAACTGGCCGGGCGTGTGCAGGAGGGCATCCGGGCGGGAAAGGACCGCCGCCGGAACCGCCGGGCCATGGCGGTCCGCCGCTGGGCGGCTGCGGCCGCCTGCTTCGGCCTGGTGCTGGCAGGGCTGAACCTGTCGCCCACCCTGGCCAACGCCGTCTCCAGCGTACCAGTCCTGGGCGGGTTGTTCCAAGTGCTGACCTTTGTGGACTACGACAAATCCGAAGGAGGCATCGACTATGACGTCTCCGTCCCCGAGGTGGACGCGGCGGGCAGCCTGGCGGAGAAGGTCAATGCCGCCATCCAGGAGAAAGTGGATCAACACCTGGCCAAAGCGGAGCAGGATTGGGCGGACTACCGGGAAGCCTTTTTCGCCACCGGAGGCACGGAGGAGGAATGGGGCGGCCGTGAAATGAACGTTATGATCGACTATGAGATCAAGGGGCAGACGGACCATTGGGTCTCCTTCATCGTAACCTTCGCCGAGGGCTGGGTGGCCTCTTACGAGGAGCGGAACTATTACAACCTGGACTTTGCGGAGGGCCGCAGCCTGACCCTTCGGGACTTCCTGGGGGAGGATTGGGTCAATACCTGCAACGCCTCCATTCGAAAGCAGATTGATGCGCGCACGGACGCCGGTGGCTCCACCTTATTCTTCGCGCCTGACGAAGGGGGCTTTACCACGGTGGACGAAAGCACCAATTTCTACGTCCGCGAGGACGGCATTGTCGTTGTGTGCTTCCCCAAGTACAGCATTGCCGCAGGCGCGGCCGGGAATGTGGAATTTGCCATAGAAGCGCCCTGACGCATCTGCGTCGCATGGAAACAGCGCGGCGGACCAGAATGGTCCGCCGCGCTGTTGTGCTAAGCGGTCAAATGACATGGTATTCCTTCAGTAGTTTTGCGATATCCGTCCCCTCTATTTTTTTCAGCGCTTCATGGAGGACCAGCTTCTCTTTGAATCCCAGATCCATTTCCGTAATCTTCTTCCCATCCCGGAGCTTCACCGTAGCGTCCAGCAGCGCGCGGACGTCGTAGGTGCTGCCCCAGACCTCGGGAACGCCCCGGTCCACGCCGAGCAGGGTGTAGACCGCCTCCATGCCGGTGCGCATAGAGTACTCGGTGGTGAAGATGGTGTCCCGGGCAATCTCTGCAAACTGCCCCAGGAACGCGAAGTTTACCGCGCCGTCAGGCACCACCTTGGGCCGGTCGCTATCGTTGCGGGGCATGAAGAAGGCGTCGATATAGGGCATCATCACCGGCACGGTGTTGGCGCTGTTGGACGCCAATTCCTCAATCTGATCCTCAGGAACCCCCAGGTGGTACAGCCACTCCATGCAGATTTCCTTGCCGGTGCAGCTCCGCATGGGCTTTTTGACATAGTCGCCGGGCTTATCGCTGAACAGGGCGTACACCCACACCAGGCAGTGGTCCTTAGGCTGGGCGCGGAACTGGGGCTGGCGGTTGATGGTCCAGCTCAGGAGCCAGGAAGAATCCTTCACCGTCACAATGCCTCCGGTGACCACGCCGCCGGTAAAGGGGTCCCGCTGGCAGATGCCCTTGATATAGGGGATGATCCGCTGGTCTAACGTTTCCACGGTGGCGCTCATCCAGTTGGTTTGTTCCGGGGCGGAGCAGAATTTATCCGGGTTGCCAAAGGCGGGGTCCTGGGCGGCGATCTTCCGCCACATATCCCAGCCGCCGCCGGGCCGGATTTCGGTGTTGTAGGCGGCCGGCTTGTCCTGGGCGCCCATGGAGGAATTCTCCACGCAGCCGCCGTTGGTGATGAATACAAGGTCGTTTTCCGTCAGCTCCACGAACTCCTGCGCCCCCTCCCGGAGCAGTTCGATGCGCTTGGCCAGCTTCCGCTCCGGCCGGATGTCAAACGTTACGTTCACCACCTTGGTGCTGTAGTGGAACTGAACGCCGTGATCCTCCAGATACTTGACCATGGGCAGGATCATGGATTCATACTGGTTATAGCGGGTAAACCGCAGGGCCTTGAAATCCGGCAGGCCGCCGATATGGTGGATGAAGCGTTTAATATACCGCTTCATCTCCAAGGCGCTGTGCCAGTTCTCAAAGGCAAACATGGTGCGCCAGTAGAGCCAGAAATTGCTGTCAAGGACTTCGTTGTCGAAGTAGTCGGTAATGCGCTTATCATACAAATCCTCATCCGGGGTGAAGAACAGGCGCATAATCTCCATCGCCGCCTTGTCGGAGACATCGAACCTGCCGTCCGTGTGGGCGTCCTGGCCCCGGTTGACGGTCGCGCGGCAGAGGGAATAGTTGGGGTCTTTTTTGTTGAGCCAGTAGTACTCGTCCAGGACGCTGACGCCCTCTGTCTCAATGGAGGGGATGGAGTGGAAGAGGTCCCACATGACCTCGAAGTGGTTGTCCATTTCCCTGCCGCCCCGCATAACGTAGCCTACGTTCTCGAACCGCCAGCCGTCGCAAGCCCCGCCCGGGGTCGGGTCCTTCTCAAAGATATGGATGCGCCCGCCGTTCATCTGGCCGTCCCGGACCAGGTAGCAGGCGGCGGTAAGCGCCGCCAGGCCGGTGCCGATGATATACGCCGATTTGCCGTCAACGCCCTCCGGTTTTTGGGGGCGGGCGAAGGCTTCGTAGTTGCCGCTGGAATAATACATAAAAAGCATCCTTTCAAAATAGTTACTTGGGGTGAATCCCTTGATGTGCTTATGATATGACAAAGGCCGGTTTTTCACAATAAACAAAAAGCCCCCCGTGATGAAAAATTCACCACGGGGGGCTTTTTGTCTGAAATTTAGGCATTTGGCGGGATTTGCTGAAACGGGTCCGGGACGCGGCCTCGTTTCACTGCCCGTCCCAAGGCCGTCACCGCAAATATTTCTTCAGCTTAAAGGCTACGGCCTGCATATCAATCGGTTTGGCCAGATGGTCGTTCATGCCGCATGCCAGGCATCTTTGCATATCCTCCGAAAACGCGTCGGCGGTCATGGCGATAATAGGGACGCCCGCGTCTTTCCGTTCCAGTCCCCGAATGGCCGCAGTCGCTTCATAGCCGTCCATAACCGGCATCCGCACGTCCATAAGGATCGCGTCATAATAGCCAATCGGAGACCGTTCAAACTTTTCAACACAAATCCTGCCGTTTTCCGCCCAATCCAAATCCATTTCAAGGGCGGAAAGCAGCTCCCGGGCAACCTCCCAGTTAAGTTCATTGTCCTCCGCCAGCAGGATATGCTTCCCACGAAGCACCAAATCCACCGCTTTTTCACCGCCGCCGGCTTCTTCTGCGGCGGCTCCGGCGAACGCTTTGAGGGCGTCGAACAGAGTGGACTTAAACAGCGGCCTGGGGACAAACCCGGCAATCCCCGCTTCCCTGGCTTCCGTCTCTATCCCGCTCCAATCGCAGGCCGAGAGCAGCAGCGCCGGGCCGTCCTCCCCGCAGCGCGCGCGGATTGCCCGGGCGGCTTCCACCCCGTCCATGCCCGGCAGCTTCCATCCCAGAAGGACGATTTGATAGCCGTCCTTCTGCCGCCGGCGTTCCGCGATTTGCTCCACCGCCTGTTCCGCGCTCAGGCTCCATCCGGCGCGGACGCCGAGGGACGCCAGCGCCCGGGCCGCACTGCTGCACAAGCGCTCGTCGCCGTCCACTACCAGCACGTTCCAGGCGGGAAGCGTCCCGCCAGCCTCCCGCCCCTCCGCCTTTTCCAGGTCAAGGACCACATGGAACGCACTGCCCTTCCCCTGCTCGCTGCGGACCGAGATAGCGCCGCCCATAGCGTCTACAATGTACTTGGTGATCGCCATCCCCAGCCCGGAGCCTTCCGTCTTCTGTACGCGGGAGCTGGCCTCCCGGCTAAAGGATTCAAATATTTTTTCCTGGTACTCCATCGACATGCCGATCCCCGTGTCGCTGACCAGGAAATGGGTGCGGACGCGGGAAGCGTCCTCCGGCAGTTCCTCCTGGTACACAGACACGCTGACGGCCCCGTTCTCCGGCGTAAACTTCACGGCGTTCCCCAGCAGGTTGATTAATACCTGGTTGAGCCGTACGCCGTCGCAGCGCACATCTTCCGCAAGGATTTCGTAGGCGGCGGCGCTAAACTGCTGGTTTTTCGCCTTGACCTGGGGCTGGATGATATTGACAATGCTGTCCATCGCTTCCCGCAGCGACATGGTTTCCATATTCAGCGTCATCTTACCGCTTTCAATCTTGGAAATATCCAGCACGTCGTTAATCAGCCCCAGCAGATGCTTGCTGGACAGCGAGATTTTATGCAGATAATCCTGGACCTGCTCCGGGTTATGGGTATTGCCCATGGCCAGCGAGGTCATACCAATGATGGCGTTCATGGGGGTGCGTATATCATGGCTCATGCTGGAAAGGAACTCCTGCTTTGCCGCGTTGGCGCGTTCCGCCTCCTTCTGCGCCTTTTCAGCCTCCAGCCGCGCCTCGTCCATTTCCGCGTTCACGCGCTTAAGCTCCGCCATCTGCCGTCTGAATGCTTTCAAATACTGAAAGAATATGTAGAGCAGCATGGCGATCACCGCAAGGGAGGCGGCGTACATGAGCGCCAGCCATTGCCGCCCCATCCCTGAAATCGTGTGATCCAGCCCTTCAAAGGGCATAACCGTCACCAAATACCACTCGCAGTAGGGAAGGTCGGTACAGTACAGATGGTGGCGGGACACTCCGTTTTTCATGATAACGGAATAGTCCTCCCCCGCGTCCATGGCGGCCGTCAGTTGGCTGATATAGGAATCGGCATCCTGCCCCTCAAAGATGCTGGAAAGCCTGTCGAAATAATTTTTGTGAACGTCCCCCTCATTGCCAACGACGTAGCTGCCGTCCTTCCGTATGACGAAGGAATACATCAGCGAACTGTCCGAGTCAAGGAAAAGGACCTCGCCCATATATTGGACGGAAAGCCCCACAATGATAGCAAGGCTGTCCTCCCCATTGAACATAGGGTACCGGCAGGGGACGCCAAACAAAATCACGCCCTCCCCGCCGCTGGCTGTGGCGGACGCCGCCTTGCGCTCGCCCTTCCGCAGGCTCTCCAAAAACGTCTCCGGGTGGTTCAGCTCCACGGGGTCGCCGTAAAGCATCTCGATTTCACCGCCGGAGGAATACAGCGCGGCGCACGTAAAGCGCCTGGCCCTTGCGCCGTATTCGATCTCCTCCTTGGAGCCGTAGCCGGAACGCCCTTCTCCCTCCGCGATATACGCGATGGATTCCGCCATCGTCAGCCGCAGTTCGATGATGGTTTCAAAATGCAGCGACACCTGCTCGTTCATGCCGGCCATATAGGAAATGCCAATATCTTCAATCGTGTCCTCGCTCATATTGTGAATGGAGCTTCCCAGAAAGGAAAACACGAAAACCGTCAAACAAATGACCACCGCTATGCTGATTTTCAAGGAAAGCGGCAAAGCCTTGCTTTTCATATTTTTTTCCATCTCCACAATTTGGAATGTTTTGCGCCCGCCGCCCGGTCAGCGCCGCAGCCGGTTCATAACCTGGAACATTTTTCGGATATCCACGGGCTTGGCCAGGTGGGCGTTCATCCCGGCGTCCCTCGCCAGCGCGATATCCTTTTCAAACGCGTTCGCCGACAGCGCGATGATAGGCACCGTCCCTGCGTCCGCCCGGTCCAGGCTGCGGATCACCCGCGCCGACTCATAGCCGCTCATGACCGGCATCATCAAATCCATAAGTATGCAGTCGAAGGCCCCCGGCGCGGCCGCCTGAAAGGCGTCCACGGCGGCTTTCCCGTCGTTGGCGGTTACAACCTCCGCCCCCGCGTCCCGCAGCATGAACTCCACAATTTCACAGTTGATCTCGTTATCCTCCACCAGCAGCACCCGCATGCCGGCAACGTCGCTGCGCCCTTCTTCCTGGGGGCGGGGCTTCCAGTCCTGATCCACCCGGAGGGGCAGGGTAATGCGGACCACGCTGCCCTTACCGGCCTGGCTGTCCACCACAACCGTCCCTTTCATTTGGTCTACCAGCTTCTTCACGATGGACATCCCAAGCCCCACGCCGCTGTAATTGGTTCTCGCGTCCTGGTGCTCCTGGGTGAACGGCTCAAAAATATGCTCTTTAAAGTCCTCCCCGATGCCGATGCCGGTATCCTCGACGGTAAACCGGCAGCTTGCCGTGCCGTCCTGGAAGCCGTCCTCTTCCGCCCGGATGAACACGGAGCCGCAGGGCCGGTTGTATTTGACGGCGTTGTCAATAACATTCGTCAAAATCTGCTTGACGTGCAGCGGGTTCCCAATCACCCGGCTATGCCGCAGGCCGGACGCCTCCAGTTCCATGCGTACGCCCCGCTCCTCCGCCAGGGGGGACATGATGGTAACGCAGTCCTCCAGCGCACCGCGAAGGTCGAATGGCTCCTCCACCTCCGCCGGGCGGCCGCTCTCCAGCTTGCTCACCTGAAGCACGTCGTTTACCAGGGACAGCAGGTGTTCCGTTGACACCCGGATTTTCTCCCGGCAGGCCTTCTGCCGCTCCGGGTCGTCCTGGCACTTTTCCTGGATGGCCAGCATGCCCAAAATCCCATTGATTGGCGTACGGAGATCGTGGGACATATGGGAGAGGAATTCGCTTTTGGCTGAGTTTGCCTGCCGCACCCGGTCCAGAAGCTCCATAATGGACTGCTCCTGCTTTTTTCTCGTCACCATGGTCTCCGTGATATCCTGGTGGTACCCGTTCAGGCATACGCCTGGCTTTTTAAAGGTTTTGTCCGGCACGCCGCCGCAGCGGACATAAATTTTCCCCAGCTTTGGATGGTTCCAGGGGTAAATCACCTCGGAGCGTCCGGTAGCCAGGATTTCCCCCACCGTCTCCTGAACCATCCCCACATAATCCGGCTCGATATTGGCAAACCAGCGCCGGTAGCACTCCTCCGGGCCGATATTGTCCGGTACGCCCAGGAGAATCCGCATGGTCCGGTCCGCGTACATCCTTGGCAGGCAGCCCTCCTCCATCTCAATGGTCCATATGCCGGTCCTGGCGCCTTTTAGGATGTCCTCCAAGCTCCGCCGCGCTTCCAGCCGGTATTTTTCCTCCTGCTCCACCACAGCGTTGACGTCCCGCAGGGCAAAGATGGCGCAGTTTTCCCCCGCCGGCTTCTCTGTGGCGGAGAAATGGAGTTCCAGGTGGTTCAGCCCGGAGGCGCCGTCCTCCACCCGGTACCGGACGGAAAACTTCTTCTTTACCGCAAGCTGCGCCAGCACATAGTCCTTTTTCGTCACCTCCCGGAGACGTTCCTGGTCCCTGGGGGCCACGTACCCGGCAATATACCGCTCCATTGCCGCCTGATAGCCGTCCTTGAAATGGGCGGGCCAGTCCATGCCCGCCTGCTCGCTGTTCCGGTAAACCTCGTATTCGCCCGTGTCAAAGTTCACCTGATAGATGCACAGGTAGTCCACGCTAAGGGCGTGGAGGACGTTATAGCTCCGCTTTTGCAGTTCCCGGACCAGGTTGCGCCGCTTCAAGGAGGACACGATAAAATAAGCCGCCGTCTGAAGGGTGTTGGACGCGTATTCCAGCAGCTTCACGGGGGGGTTATCCACACCGTAAAAGCCAATAATCTTCTCGCCGTCATAAAGCGGGACCACCACCAGGGAGCGGATGCCCTGCCTCGCCAGGTTCTCATATTGGAGGGGGTCCGTATCCCGAATATCCTCCAGGTTCTCAATGACGATATGCTCTCCTACGCTGAAGTTCCGGTACCAGCTTGCACACACCTCCGGCGGGACGTTTTGCAGGCTGTCCTTTTCCGGCTCCACGCCGGCGGCGGTCCACTCATAGGTATTGTCGTCGCTGCCGGACTCGTTCTGTTCAAAAATATAGGTTCGCTCCCCGTTCAGCGCCCGTCCCAAATGTTCCAGCAGCACATTCAGCGAACCATCCGGCGTTTCCTCCAGCAGGGCGACGCGCAGGCCCTCATTGATGACGGTCTCCAGGTCTTGGCTATTCTGCATTCCGCCGCCCGCCCGTTCCAAAAATGTCCCTGAATAATCCATACGCGCTCCTCCATACAGGCCATTTTGTTCCGCGTCTCATGATAAGAGTCAGAAAATCCCTGTCATAATACCATATACCCCTCACCACGTCAATAATAAGAGATGTCAAACCTAAAAACTGTAGAACTTCCTATTAACGGAGGAAATGCAGCGGCGGCTTTATCCGAGAAATAGGGCAAGCAAAACCGCCCTGCTGAATTTGTCGTTCAGCAGGGCGGTTCGCCTGCCCCCTGCAATCAGTCTCTTGTGCGACCGGGCTGAATCAAATAGCATCAAACCAGTATCACACGGCAAAGCGGCAGGCCAAAAGCCCTGTATTCATAAAAGGCAGCCATCACTCCGTTACCGGTGCGTTCCCGAGAATAAACGCAATCAATTTGCTTGCGGAATCTCTTACAAAAGGAAAGACTCTATTGAAATATTTGTAGTAGAGCAATATAGACCAATACACTTCATAGCCGCCTTTATCATACTCTTCTTCCGTGGGAAAATAGGACGAGCATCCATTTGTATATCCATTTACATAAAAGAAGGGATTATTTAACTTCTCCATGGGTACAAGAGCAAACTCAACCATTAACTCATAGGGAACCCCGCAAATACACCATTTTCCAATAGCAAAATAGTGAACTTCTATCGTTTCCTCTTGCCGGCGCACCCCTGCATTATGCAATCTCTTTATTTCCTCCAACCATGCCCTGCCGTCTATCCCACAATAATTCCTTGCGTCTTCTGCAATTTTTTCCGCCATCGTAAGAGGTGGTACATCCGCATACAAGCGCATTTCTCTTGAATACATATCAAGCGCCAACGAATCTGCCACTTCAATCAGCGCTATCCGTTGGGACAATTTTTCCCAGACAACATCTGCCATATCTTCTAACGCCGTACTTGACCTGCTATATTGCGCGCCTCTTGCATCAACAGGCGTTTCTGCGGAATTGAAATACTTAGGCGCTATATTTCCGGCTGAACCTTGTATCACCATAACCGGACAGCCATAGTTCTTCTGCAACAGCTCCCTTATACTTCCAAAATAATCCGGTGATACCAAATAATTGTCGCGTTTCAATACATTGCAATGAGCCGTCACTCGAATTAGAAGCAATTTTCGTTCTTTTTTGTCTAAACCACATACTTTCAATATGCCGGCTCTTTTATCCAAGTTTACATTATCCGCTCGTCTATTAACGCCAATATCTACTTCGACGTTGTCCCACCCGACTAAAACCGGATGCATAGCATTCTCCGCACGATGAACCGCCGTTAAAATATGACTGCATACCATTTCAAAATATTCTTTTGAAGCATCCACATTGGGCGCAGAATGGCAATGTGAAAAGCACAACATTACTTTATCGCATGTAACGTCCAAAATATTGCTCACTTTAATCCGCAATATATCCGCCAATTCCTTCTTAAACCCGATACTGTCAATTGTAATCAAGCAGCAGCGGTTTCCACTTTCCCATATGGACACTTGCGCCAATAATGGCTTCAGTATCCCTCTGGACATATTATCCGTTCTATTAAACCCAATCAACTGCATTGGAATCTTGGGTGTTATATCTGTTTCTGCATACCCCAGTTTTATCATTATCATATTCCCCCATGGATTTTCTTTAAACAAATTTGTTAATATTTCACCCGCTATTTTTGATCGCTAATCTCCCTTGTATCAAAATAGTATCACAGAAGGCGAGGAGATGCAACTACACTCCCCGCCTTTCCATGACAACGACAGCAAAATCTTACACCACAGCTTCACTCATTTTGCATCCCCTTTGTGCGATGTTACCTTTTATGGGTATCACCGGGGATATTGGAGAGAATCCCATAAAAACTTGCGTTTTACAAAATCCTGCTGTACTTATCTGGATAAATAAAGTATAATACTGCCAGCGGAAATCGTAACGGCCTTTTTGAATATTCATTTGGAGGATTTAAGAATGAATAGGCAGTCAAGTCTTTTTCAAGAAATTCCAATAGAAATAATCAGGGATATTTTTGTTAACGCATTACAGGAAGAAATCATTTGGGAAGCGATACTTTTGGATGGAGGACTGTTCAATACAACTTATATTGTAGAATACGGTTCTTTTCATAAGAAAGCCGTACTGCGCTTAGGCCCCGTAAACCGGCATCTGCTTATGGGGTTTGAAGAAAATCTGATGAATGCTGAGGTGTATACGTATTCCGTATGCCAGACGATTGGCGTTCCCTGCTCCAAGGTCCTTGCATGTGATACATCAAAGCAGGTAATTGACAGAGATTTCATGATCGTGGAATATATCCCATCAATAGTCATGTCCAAAGCAGATCTGACGGAAGAAAAGCGAAATATGCTTTACCGGCAAATGGGAATCTATCTAACGAAATTTCATCAGGTAACAGGTGATAGTTTTGGATTTTTATCACGGATTTGCAGTGGAAAGAAATTTGATAAATGGAGCGGCGCACTTATCTTTGAAGTAGAGGACATGACAGAGCGTTTGGAAAAGTTTAGCGGATTAAGCGCGGAGGAAGCGCAAACAATACGGCATCAATTCGAAAAAAGCAGGGAGCTACTGGATGAAATCAGGACTCCTCATTTATTGCACACAGATTTGTGGGAAGGGAATGTCCTTTTAAATAGGGATACATTAGAAATAGCCGCCATTATTGACAGCGACAGGTCAATGTATGGAGATCCGGATTTTGAGTTTGCCAGCCCATGGATGGACAATTTGCCCTTGCGGGAAGGATATGATTCTATCATACCAAAATCCCCCCGTCCTAATGATGCAAGGCGCCGGCAGCTGTATCAAATGTTCTTTTGCCTTTTGGAGACTTACGTTGGGTGTGGCGAATACAACAATCCAGAATTATACAGCACCCGCAAAAAACAGTTGATGGAGCATCTGCGGTGCTTTTTAATGGAATAAGCCCTGCTGCACTTTTGAAAAATCAAGACCATAGGGAATTTCATGATTCTTATAACCTGTTTCATCAGGATATAAACTTATTATACGTGGAGGTATAAGTATGATCGTATTACCGGTTCCTCAAAAAATGGAGGAAGGAAATGCACAATGGATGCTCCAAGGGGATAGCATGATTGTGCTGGACGCATCCTGCCCCCAGGGGGCGTTTCTGTACGCCCGGCTGTTACAGGATGAGATTCGGACATGGGCAGGGCTGACCACCGGCATAGGCAGGGGGGCTTCCCGCAAGGGGGATATTCTGCTGAAGGTGGACGATGCGCTGGGGGATCAACATTATACGCTGGAGATTACGGAGGACGGCGCGTACTTGTGCGGCGGCAGCCTGGATGCTATGGGATGGGCTGTGCAGACATTGCGGCAGCTCGTGCGTCAGAGCGGCGGCCTGCTACAGCAAGTGGTTATTGATGATGAACCGGACATTAAGAACAGGGGCTTCTTCTTTGACATCACCAGAGGGCGGATACTGTCATTAGAGTCTTTGAAGCATCTGGCGGACACCATGGCTTTTTATAAAATGAACCAGTTGCAGCTATATGTTGAGCACACGTATCTGTTCCGGGATTTGACGGAGGTTTGGAGGGATGATACGCCTTTGACGGCAGAAGAGATATTGGAGTTGGAGCAGTACTGTTCTGATAGGGGAATTGAGCTGGTGCCTTCCCTCGCCTCCTTTGGCCACTTATGCAAGCTGCTGCAAACCAAAACCTTTGAACCCATGTGTGAATTGCCGGAGAGCGCGGGCAATGCATTCTCATTCCGCGACAGGATGGAGCACCATACGGTAAATGTGTCAAATCCGGATGTGCTTCCCATGATAAAGGGTCTCATCGAGGAATATATGCATCTGTTCCGTTCAGATAAGTTCAATATCTGCGCAGATGAAACCTTTGATTTAGGGAAGGGCAGAAGCAAGGCCTTGGCGGAGGAAAAGGGCGTCGGAAGCCTCTACATGGATTACATTATGGAATTATTCGGCTTCCTGATAGAGAAAGGGAAGAAGCCCATGTTTTGGGGGGATATCATTGCCCATTATCCGGAGAAGTGCGCCCTGCTGCCGAAGGAGACGGTCTGCCTTACCTGGGGCTACAGCGCGACGCAGTCGGACCGGGAAGCAAAAATTCTTCACGACGCGGGTGCGGCACAATACCTGTGTCCCGGGGCCTGCGGCTGGAACACATGGGTCAACGCCTTCCAGGACAGCTATGAAAATATCCGCAGGATGTGCAGCTATGCCAGACAGTATGGGGCGGCCGGCATATTGAATACGGAATGGGGAGATTACGGCCATATCAACCAGCCGGTTTTCAGCATTCCGGGAATGATATATGGCGCCGTATGGTCCTGGGGGAAGAATGTTCCGGATTACCAGGAACTCAACAGGCAGATTTCTGTCTTGGAGTTTGGCGATTCTTCCGGCCGGCTGTTGGATTTCCTTGGCGGCGTGAACGGCCTGACCGTATTCAGCTGGAATCACGTCGTCACCATCAAGGAGTGGACGGAAAAGAATGTGGATCGGGATAAGCTTCGGGAGGTGTTTGAGAGAGAAGATATGGCAAAAGTTCCCGACTGCAACCGCCGTATTCTTGAGATGAAGAGGGAACTGTATATGATTGGCCGCAGCATGGACAGCAGGAACAGGGGCGTTCTGGAATGCGCGCAGACGTCGCTGGAGGCCGTCCGGGTTTGGAATGAGGTAGGCCTGCGTTTACGCTGTTTGCAGAAAGGCGAGAAGCTTGCGGACGGCATGGAGCTGGCAAGCAATTTGGAGAAATGCCTTCGTTCTTTCCAGACGCTTTGGCGCAGGATCGGGAAGGAAGGAGACCTTGCAAGGGTTTCTGAAGTATTTTATTGGTATGCGGACGTGCTGAGGGAAATGCAGGCGTAACGCCGCTCGATTGCGCAATATCATTTGCGATTTTCATTCAACAGGCCCGCGGCCCATTTTCGGCTATAACGAGAGTCCTCATAGACTGGATGTCCTATGAGAACTCTCGTTATTTTATTATACATTTTGCGCCCGTTGATGCAGGCGTTCTTTCCGGAGGAACTGTACGCGTCAACTGGCGGCACACCGCCCGACGGTAACATGCCCGAATCATCGGGCAAATTTGCTGCCGCAGAAAGCCGGAAACAGTCAATATGCATATTTTTGCAGGCCGAATTTTGGGTGTAATGTGAATTGACGGATGGGGACGCCCGTGATATATTTAATTCATAGTTTGAACGAATTAATTTACGAAGGTGTGCGCTTATGAATAAAAAGACAGAGCGTAAGGAAAATTTGCGTTTGATAATCGACACCCTCAGGTTATCCGGCCCTCTGGCGCAGGCGCGGTTGAAGGAAGCCTGCTCGCTCCAGGCATCCACGGTTTCATACCTCGTAAACGATTTAAGGATGTGCAATCTGATAGTGGATGCCGGCAAGGAAGATACCCAGGGCAGGGTGGGAAAGCCCGGCAATACGATTGGCTTGAACAATGAACAGGCGCAGTTTTTGGGGGTATATGTGGAGGATGATTGCCTTCATGCGTATTTAATCGGGATTGATGGCAAGACGCTCGGCTATGAGTACGTGGAATACGCCCCCAGCGATGTGGAGAAAATGATTTTTGCCATCAGCGAAAAGAACCTGAAAGCGCATCGCAGCATCCGGGGCGTCGGGATCACCATTAAAGCGATTGTCTACAACGACGGGCGCATCAAGTCGGGTATCCGCCGGGGCGGTCAGGACGGCCAGGCCGGCTGGGACCTGGTAAATTTGCCGGATAATCTGAAGGCGGCGTTTCCTGACGTTCCCATCCTCATTGAAAATGACGCCAATAGCGCGGCGGCGCTCTACCGCTATATCCAGAAGTGCGACAATTTTGTGCTTTATATTCTCAATGATATTCCCTTTGGCATTGGCTGCGGCCTGATGGTTAATGGCAAGGTTTATCGCGGCTTCAAGGGCGCGGCCGGTGAATTCTTCGTGAAAAACCTGAAGGCCCAGCAGGTTTACGCAGATGCAGGCGCCAAGGCAGGTACGGCGGATAAGATCATCCCTGTGATTTTACCCCATGTTTTGCAGACAGTCTACCTGTTGGACCCGGAACGGATTGTACTGACGGGCAGCTTGTTCCGAAACCTGTCTGAGGGGGAGCTGGAAAAGGCGTCCGCCTATTTTGGCGATGTGCCGGTGACGGTGGACATTGACGGCGGGGAGGGGCAGCAGTTGAATCCCGCCCGCGGCGCCGCGCTGCTTGCCATTGATGATTACATCGAACGATTTGTAGAGGAGGTGGCAAAGCGGTGAAATACCTGTCTTTGGCAATCTACCTGCTGAAAAGGCTGCTGAAGATGCTGTTAACAGTTCTTCTGGTCACGTCGGTCATTTTCTTTCTGGTCCGGTTAATGCCGTCCAACCCAATTGACCGCTACGTGGAAGACCAGATGGTTCAGTACGGCATAACCTACGCTGAAGCACAAAACCGGGCGGCGGCGCTGTTCTCCATGGATTTGGACAAGCCGGTTTTTGAACAGTATTGGGAATACATCGGCAAGGTATTTCAACTGGACTTTGGCAATTCCCTGCTTTCCCCTGGCGTCCCGGTGATGGACATCATTGCCGCGCGGCTGCCTTGGACGCTGTTCACCGTGGGCATAGGCTTGATCCTGTCGTTTGTGGTAGGCATTGTGATCGGCGCAGTGATGGCTTTTAAGCGGGATAGGTGGTATGAACCGCTTGTAACGGGCTTTGCTTCTTTCCTCAGTGCAATCCCGGATTTCTTGATTGCCATCTGCCTATTGCTGTTGTTTGGCGTTGTCCGCTGGAACGGGGAAAATCCCCTGCTCCCCATCGGCATGATGCGCGGGACCTACAGCATGCAGGTTACGCCGGGATGGAATATAGAATTCATTGCAGATGTGCTGCGGCACGGCATGATACCTATCCTTACGTACATGCTGTCCCAGGTTGGCGTGTGGGTTTTGCTGATGAAGACCTGCACCACAAGCTGCCTGAATACGGACTATGTAACCATGGCAAAGATCCGCGGCCTGTCCTCCGGGAAGGTGTTGTTCTCATACATCGGCCGCAATGCGCTGCTGCCGGTCACCACGGAGTTTTTCATGCGTTTGGGCTTCATAGTTGGCGGCGCATTAATTATCGAACAGTTGTTTGTCTACCAGGGAATCGGCCTGGAACTGCTTCGGGCTACCAATGGCCGTGACTATCCCATGATGCAGGGCATTTTCCTCATGATGAGCATTGCTATTGTACTGTGCAATTTCCTGGCGGAAGTCCTCTATGTGGCGCTCGATCCCAGAATCAAAACAGGTGGTGCAGGCAAAGATGGAAAATAAGACGGCTTATGTAACCCTCTCTCAGTCCAGCAGGGCCAAAAAAATGTTGCACCGTATCTGGTTTGCAATCTCCCATGACAAAGCGGGTTTTGCGGGCTTCTGCCTGCTTGCGGCCATCATTATCATGTCTGTGGCCGCGCCGGTGGCATTCCCATTGGACACGGAATCCGACCCCACGCAAATCCTCAGCGCCCCCAGCGCAGAGCACATCCTGGGTACAGACCATTTGGGCAGGGATATTTTTGCGCAGATTGCCAATGGCGGCGGGGAGCTGCTACTATTCGCGGCGCTGGCGGCGGTCATTGGCATTGTCCTGGGCGTAACCCTGGGCGCATTTTCCGCCATTACCGGCGGGAAGCTTGATGGGCTACTGCTGTTCCTGGCGGATGTCTGGCTGTCCATTCCCCGCATTCCCCTGCTGGTTGTGCTGTCTGCCTTTTTCAGCCTGACCAGCGTAAAGCTGGCCGTTGTGCTTGGCATCCTGTCCTGGGCAGGCCTGTACCGTACAATCCGCGCAGAGGTTCTGTCCCTGAAGGAACGGGACTTTATCGAGGCAGCATTCATGCAGAACATGACAAAGGCCCACATCGTCTTCAAAGAAATTACACCGAATCTGATGGGCTTTATCGCGGTTAATTTTTCCCTTCTGATGCGCTCGTCCATTTATTCCCAGGTTGGCCTCGTATTCTTGGGCATACTGCCTTTGGAACAGAACTGGGGCGTCATGATTAATCAGGCATGGACTCAGGGCGTCATTTATAACGCAAAATCCATTTTGTTCATCCTTGCGCCTACGGTCATGATCTGCCTGCTGATTATTTCCTTGGTGTGGGTAGGCAAGGCGCTGGAGGATGTGTGCAGCCCCTCCCTCAGAAAGTAGGTGATGGAATATGAAGGAGAAATACCCGCCCTTATTGCAGGTTGAGCAGGTTTCCGTCTGCTATAACACGAAGCGGGGCGCGTTGAAAGCCGTATCCGGCGCTTCCTTCACAATTGGCGAAGGAGAGTCAGTGGCGCTGATTGGGGAATCCGGCTGCGGCAAGACAACCTTGGCCACGGCCATTGTAAACGCCCTGCCAATGGCCGCATCCATTACAGGGGGAAACCTGACCTATTATAAGGACGGCCAGGCCGTAAACCTGCTGAAGCTGAAGAAAAACCAACTCCGCCCCCTGCTGTGGTCTGAAATCTCGATGGTGTTCCAGGCGTCTCAAAGCTCGTTCAATCCCGTCAGGAAAATCAAGACCCAGTTTTTGGATACGGTCCGGACCCATGACCGCTCCCAGTCCAGGGAAGAAATCCTGAACCGCGCCAGCGGCCTGCTGCGGGTCGTGATGCTGGAGCCGGAAAAGGTTCTAAACGCCTATCCCCACGAACTGTCCGGCGGAATGAAGCAGCGGACGCTGATTGCGCTGGCATTGCTTTTGCAGCCCAAGCTGGTGATACTGGATGAACCAACGACAGCTTTGGACTTGCTGACCCAGGAGAAAATTCTGCGCCTGCTGAAAGAGCTGAAGAAGCAGTATGGGTTCAGCCTGCTGTTTATCACCCATGACCTGGGCATCGTGTCGGAACTTGCCGACAAGGTCGTTACGATGTACGCCGGGAAGACAGTAGAGACTGCCCCTGTCAGGGCCTTCTTTCAGAATGCCCGGCATCCGTACAGCATAGGGCTGGTGGACGCGATCCCCCGCCTGACCTTGGACAACCGGCCGGTCATATCAATCCCTGGTACGCCGCCCGATATGGTATCGGAGGAGCGCGGGTGTGCTTTTGCGCCCCGGTGCAGCCGGTGCATCCCCATTTGTCAGGAGAAGGTTCCGCATTCCGGCGCGGTTGGCCATATGGACGGCTGGTACTGCGCCTGCTGGAACCCAGCTTCAAGAGGTGAACACATTGGAAAAGATAATTGAGGTTTCCGGGCTGGGCAAAGCCTTCCCCCAAAAGCGGGGAAATCCCGTGACGGTTCTGCGGGATATCAATTTTACGATTGCCGCCGGACAAACCCTGTGTGTTATGGGGGAATCCGGCTGCGGCAAAACAACCCTGGGCAAGATCATTGCGGGCCTGAGCGGCTACACCAGCGGTTCCTGCCGCTTTTGCGGAAAGGAAGTCTCTCAGCTGCGGGGCAGGGAATGGAGCGAATTCCGGGAAAGCGTCCAGATGATCCACCAGAACCCCTATGAATCCTTGAATCCGGCCCTGATGGTATTTGATATTATTGCAAATCCGATTAAACGCCATCGGAAGATTACGAAAATTCCCGCGCTTTATGATGAGGCGGCCCGGCTGCTGGAGCTTGTCGGCCTGACGCCGGTGGAGGATTTTGTTGACAAGTATCCAGCCCATTTGTCCGGCGGGCAGCGCCAGAGGGTATCCATTGCCCGTGTGCTGGCGATGCATCCCAAGCTGATTGTGGTTGACGAAGCTACCAGCATGATTGACACGTCCCTGCGCATCAATTTGCTGAGCACCTTGAAGCAGATACAGGAGCAATTGAACGTCGCCTATTTCTTTATCACCCACGACCTGGCCCTGGGCAAATATTTTGCAAAGGGGCAGAGGGCAATGGTGATGTATCTGGGACGGGCTGTTGAGGCGGCCGGTATGGATGAACTAGTTGCAAATCCCCGCCATCCGTATTCCCGCGCCATTATTTCTGCGGCAGTGGGCGATACTGGAATTTTAGAGGATTCCGGCTTTCATAAATACGAGCTGAAGGACGCGGATATCGCGTCGTTCCATAACATGCCGGCAGGCTGTCCGTTACATCCCAGATGCCCGGAGCGTATCAGCGGCGTCTGCGGTCAGGATATGCCCCCGCTCTATGAAGTGGGCGGAGGGCATCAGGTGGCCTGCCATCTGTGCCGGGAAAAATAAGCAGAACAGGAGGGCATATATGGAAACCCTTGCAAAGGTTCTTGCCGTCTGCGGCATTTTGACTGCCGCCGTCTCGGCGCTGCTGCTGGGCTACAATGAGCGGGGCGGCGCTTCCTATATACTCTGCCTGATGGATATTGTCATTGGATTTATTATGTTTGTCTTTGGTATGACCTACCTGCTGATACTGAAGAATAAGCAAAATAAATAATTTCTGAAAGGATGAAAAAAGTATGAAAAAAACAATTGCGCTGCTGCTTGCTCTTGCCATGACGGTCAGCCTGCTGGCGGCCTGCGGGTCTGATCCCCAGCCGCAGGCGCCTGACGCCAATAACGGCGCTCAGGGAACGGAAAATACCCGCAATGACGTTGCGGATGCGCCTGCTGTGGACAAGGATGTGGCATTTGTTGGCGGCTGGCCCTATTCCACCGTCCCGACCGGCCACTTTAATATGTTTGTCTCCAATGCCATCGAGCTGAAGTTCTACAGAGAACTGCACCAGTTGGCCCTGGCAACTTACACCGCGGAAGACGGCGCATACCATGCGCTTCTGGCAGAATCCTGGGAGACCAATGCGGACAGCACCTCCTTCACTGTAAAGCTGAGAGACGATGTCACCTGGCTGAACGGCGATGCCTTTACTTCCCGGGACGTCTGGACAACCTTTATGATTTACAAGCTGGTTGGAAATCCGGTCTGGAGTTATATCAAAGGCGTGGACATGCCCTCTGACTACGAGGTTGCCTTTGAAATCGAAACGCCGACTTCTCTGCTTCTGCGGTACGTTCTGAGGAAGCCCATCGTGGATTTTGCTACCTACGGCGAATACGCGCAGAGGGTTCAGGATTTGTCCGACGCCGGAGCCACTGCGGAGTCTGCCGAGTGGCAGGCGCTTGTCAACGAATTCAATATGTTCCGGCCTGAGCTTGTCAATGCCACCGGCCCTTACTATCTGGACCCGGCAAATGTCACCGAGTCCTGCGTTGAACTGCTGAAAAATGAAAACTCCTTCCTGGCCAACTCCGTCCATTTCTCCAAGGTTATTGTTTACAATGGCGACGTTCCCGACTTGACGCCTCTGGTTTTGAACGGTGAAGTTGACTTCCTGACGCACCAGTTCCCTGCCGCCACGTTGGAAGCCTTTGAGGGCATCGGCTATTCTACCTTACAGGTTGCAGGCGTTGACGGCATCGCGCTGTATTTCAACGAAGCGGTAAAGCCTCTGGACTCCCGGGAGGTCAGGCAGGCCATTGCCTACATCATTGACCGTGAAAAAGTCGGCGAGTTGGCTTTGCCGGGCGTTTCCCGCGGCGTCAAGTATATCTCTGGCCTGGGCGATGCCATGACCGAATCCTGGCTTGACGCCAGCGGCCTGATTGACTACTCCGTTGATTATGCAAAGGCTGGGGAACTGCTGACGGGAGTCGGCCTGACAAAGAAGGACGGCAATTGGTATAAGGCCGACGGTACACAGTTTACCATTTCCCTGCAATGCCCCACTTCCTGGACGGACGCTTCCACCGCTTGTACGGAGATTGCCAATCAATTGACTGCATTCGGCATCAAGACGGCCATCGCCGGCATTGATTCCACCATGCGCCAGAGCAACATAAATGAAGGCAGCTACGAGGTCGCGGTTTCCTTCTTTGGCACCAGCCAGTCCCATCCCATGTTCGCGTTTGAGACGCCCTTCCTGGCCAGCAACGTCAACTGCGCCAAGGGCCTGAGCTACCCCATGGTTCAGGAGACCGAGCGTTACGGAACCGTGGATCTGAACGAACTGATTGCCGCTTCTACCGCCGGCTGGGATACCGGGAAACAGAAGGAAGCCATTGAGAAGATCGTGTATACGCTCAATGAAACTGTGCCGGTCCTGCCGTTGTACACCAAGTATTCCAAGTATGTTTATAGCGACGGCCTGCGGACTGACTGGGGCGGGAATGACGGCCTGTACAAGAACAGCGCCGGCGATGACAGCTTTGCCGTCATCAAGATTCTAACCGGCGAGCTGAAACCCCTGGGTTAAAATCAATTCTCCCGCGTTCCTCCTTCGAGGGGAGCGCGGGAATCACTAAAAAGGAAAATTGCGCAGGGCTTGCGCGGAAACGGGGACCTATTATGTACTACCTTCCCTTGTATAACTGGATCAAAAAAAGCGGGCGCAGTACGGAACTGCCTGATTTCCGGCTGGAGGCAGCGGATTCCATGTGCCGGGCCTTACAGCCACAGCTAAGCTGCCTGCCGGTGGTACAACGTTCTTCCCGGACGCTACGTCTTGTGCGTTGTACCCAACTGCAAAGCAGCGGGGCTTACCGGCTGGAAATTGAAGAGGACGCCGTTTCTGTTTACGCCGCCGGAGACCGGGGGTTTTACTATGGCCTTGCGGCATTAAAGATTTTGCTTGCGGCCTATCATGCCGTGCTGCCCCAGGGTTCCATCGAGGATGTCCCGGACTTTAAGAACCGGGGCCTGCTGCTGGATGTTTCCAGGGGCAAAATGCCCACATTGGACTATCTGAAGCATCTGATTCCTGTGCTGTCGGATATGAAGTACAACATCCTTCAGCTTTACTGCGAAGACAAGCTGGCTTTGGCCCGCCACCCCCTGCTTGGCGGACTTACCGGCGCCTACACCGAGACGCAGATTCGGGAGCTGGACGCGTACTGCAAGGCCCATTTTATAGAGCTGCAACCATGCATCCAGACATATTCCCACATGCACGGCCTGCTGCGGCTTCCCGGCTACAGCCATCTGTCCGAAAATGCGGACCTTTTCTCCTTCGCCGCAGGAAATGAGGCTGTTTACGGCTTCCTGGAGGATGAATTCAGCCAAGTACTGCCCTGGTTTACCAGCAAGACATTGAATATCAACATGGATGAAGCTTACGACATCGGCACAGGCTTCTCCAAACAGGCGGTGGAGGAGAAGGGGCGCGGCCGGGTCCTGCTGGAACACATTCTGCGGGTAGCGGAGATTGCCAGAAGGCACGGCGCGGAAACCATACAGCTTTGGGGGGATATCGTCCAAAAGTACCCGGAGCTGCTTCCGCAGCTTCCCGAAAAGACCATTGTGATGGAATGGAACTATAATCCTTTGGAGAAGTTTGAAACGCTTGCCGGATACCAAACAATCGGGCGGGAGTTTTGGGCAGCCGGGGGCGTTGGCAGTTGGAATTCCATTTTCCCCAGGGCTTATAACGCCTATACCAATTTGACAAACCTGTCTTCCCAGGCCAAGGCTGCCGGGGCGAACGGCTTTCTGGTGACGGACTGGGGGGATTACGGGCATATGCAGCCCCCGGGGCTTAGCCTTTATGGGTACCTGATTGGCGCGATGCAGGCATCCTCCGCCAAGGCGCGGACCGGCCCAGAGATAGAAGAAGCCATCTGGCCCCTGCTCTTTGCGGATAAAAGCCAGGGCGCTGGATTCCGGGCGCTGATGGAGTCCAATTTGGCCCATCATTTAAAAACGGACTTTAAGACCATGTCCATCTACTATTTCTTTGACGACATGCTGGACGGGCTTTCCATGCGCGGGAATGAGCGTTATGAAGCGCTCACGGAGGATACCTTTCAACACCTCCTGCGCTGCGGGAGCGAGGCATGCCGCCATTTGGCACAGACGGAATCCGCTGGGAGCGTGGATACGCGCCGCTACCCGGACAAGGACTGGCAGGCCTTGTTTGGGGAAAGCTATCTGCGGGAGCTTCAGCTTTGCGCCCGGATGACGAAATTCACCGGTGAAAAAGGGCTTCTCGCCTGCCAGATCCGCAAGGATATGGCAAGGGACGGCGTATCCGCAGATGACATTATGCATATGATTTTCAGAATCCATCAACTGTATGATGCGTTCTGCCTTATCCGGCGGATGTTTGAGGATGTATGGATGCTTCGGGCAGGCCGCAAAGGCATTCAGACCAGCCTATCTTTGTTTGACCACGCCGCCGTTCAGATGGCGCATACCGTCAGATGGCTTGCGCTTCAGCGCGAGGCGGTCCTCCGGGGAGAAAAGGCGGATGTTACGTTCCAAAGCTATAATGGCAGACATTACGAAGTGCTTTGGACGGCAGATTTCAGGAATATGTGGGACCGGGCCTATCCCTGGAAATAATTTAGCAATAGAAAGTGTAGAGAAAAGATGGCGTATCAATTGTTTCCTCCTGTGAAGAAAATTACATACGGAAAAGCGTTCTGCGAGCTTGGCCGGCTGCGCGGCGCGGTTTGCACAGAGCTGGACGCGCAAGCGTTTTCCGGCCTGCCTGAGAACCTGCTCCCGGTTATTGCGTCAGATGCAGGCGTTCATTGCTACCGGGTTGGGCAAGCGGGAAGCTGCCCCGCACCGGGGACGGCCCAGGGCTATACGCTTCAGATCGCAGAAGATGGCATCTGCGTAACCGCCATAGATTCCGCCGGCCTGCGCTATGGCATCGACACCCTGCGCCAAATACTGAACCAGGCGGACGGGCGGGTCAATTGCCTGGAAATCCAGGATTACCCCGCCCTGCGCAGCCGGGGCCTGATGCTGGATATTTCCCGTGGGAAAGTGTACACAAGGGAATACCTGCTTCAGTTGGTTCAGATTTTGAGCAAATTCCGCTACAATGTGCTGCAATTATATATAGAGCACCCGTTTGATTTCAAAAAGCATCCGGAGATTTGTGAAGGCAGCGGCCCCGTTACCGCCGGGGATATCCGCGCTCTGCAAAGCCGGTGCCGCGAATTGAATATTGAACTCCAGGCCAACCTCCAATGCCTGGGCCATTTTCACCGGATTCTGACGCGCAAGGAGCACATGGATTTATCCGAAAGCGATATGTTCTGGTCGCTTTGCACCACATCAGAAGGCGCTGTACAGCTGACGGATGAAATGTTCTCTGAGTACCTGCCCCTTTTTGACAGCCAATGGGTAAACATCTGTTTTGATGAGCCTTATGATATAGGAACGGGAAAGAGCGCGCACTCAGGCAAGGATGGTCCCCAGCTATATGTGGAGTATTTGAAGAAGATCCACGCTTTGGCAGCTAAGTACGGCAAGCGGATCATGATTTTCGGCGATGTAATCCTCCGCCATCCCGAATTGCTGCCTGCCATGCCCAAGGACATCCGGTATCTGGATTGGTGCTATGATCCGAAGTCTCATTACGGTACGCCCGCCATTTTCAACAAGTTTGGGCTGGATTACTGGGTTTGTCCCGGATCAGGCAACTGGAATACCCTGTTCCCCCGGCTGGACGGCAGCCTGACCAATATCAACAACCTGCTCCGTGAAGGCGTGGCGGCTGACGCCGGCGGAATGCTGTTTACCGATTGGAACGATCACGGCGGGTACACGCAGCCTGCGGCGGGCTACTATGCCTACGGCCATGCGGCGGCGGCCGCCTGGGCAGGCGGGGCTCCGCCGTCCAAGGGGGAGGATGCATACATTGACAGTGTACTGGCTTTGCCGGGCTACTCGAAGATTATCAAGACATTTGCCAAAATCTATCAATTGCCCCCCATATGGTCTAAGAACCGCAGCCAGTGCGTCATGGCCCTGTTTGACGAGCCGGTTTTTGGAAAGGCCGTCCGTGGGCCGCGGCCCCCCGATGGGCTGAAGGCCTATGACCTGGCTCTGCCCGAGGGCGTTCATACCGTGTTGGAGCGTCATTCCCAGCATCCGCTGCGCCCCGTCTTCTCCATTCCGGAGAGCACCTGCGCCGCGATTGCAGAAGCGGCGGCCCAGGCAAAGGCGCTGGCGCTTCAGCTTCCGGAATGCCCTGCCAGGGAGCAGCTCTGCTATCAGGCGGACGCGTTTGCACTTATGACCGGTAAATTAGCTCTCAGCCGAAAAATTATCCGCCGCTTTGAGGGCGGCGGGCTGACGGTCCGTGATCTGGTTTTGCTGGAGGACGAGGTGCGGGTGATTACGAAGCGCTATGTTCATTTGCAGATGCGCTTTATAAATATCTGGCTGCAAGTGGCGAAGGTTTCCGAGATTGACATTTCCCTGACCTACTTCGCGCATATCATTGAGCGGTTGGATTACCTGCGGGACTGGATATCCCGGCAAAGAGAAGTACTCACTGCCGGGGGCAAAGCCGCCACGGATTTCTCCGGCTATGAAACAGCCGGGTACAGCACCCTTCCCACCTATTAAAATGAGGCGGGGCATCTTTTTTGACACGCAGCGCCCGGTATATGGCCGTAGGCCATATACCGGGCGCGCTTTATGCCAACAGGATTTAGCGGGCGTCGCTGTGCCGGACCCGTTTGATGGTTCCCCAGGTTCCTTTGTTTTTTCGATAGCCGATAAAGGCATTGAGCCGGATGAAGTCAAAGACAAATCGAAAGAAGATATTCTCAATCAGGCACATGATGCAGGCCCGAAGTACATCCCCACGGCTGATATGGATATTCTGCGTATAAATTCGTTGGAAAAATGCGGTAATCGTCAGAATGGCGCTGTAAATGGCAAACAGCAGGTAGAACTGCAACATAAACCCCGCATTGAGCAGCCCCGTCAGAGCGGCCGCAGCGCTTACAGCCAGGCCAATCACTTCAATGATGGGCGAATACAGTTCATAGAGCAGATAGTAGAGATACGAGGCCGTACCCACCATTCCAAAGCGGGATTTCAAAAACATAAAGCGATAGCGCGTGATGCATTGAAACAGGCCGATATGCCACCGCCGGCGCTGTTTGAAGAGGTCCGGCAGCGTGGAGGGGGCCTGGCTCCAGCAGACCGCGTTGGGTTCATAGCGGATGGAGTACCGCTCCATGTTGTTCCGGCAGTAGGCGTGGAGCTTGGCCACCAGCTCCATGTCCTCGCCCAGCACATCGGTGGCATAGCCTCCGGCGGCGATGACCACGCTCTTTTTGAACAGGCCGAAGGCGCCGGAAATAATCAGGTTTCCATTGAAGCCGTCCAGGAGAATCCGGGAGGCCAAAAAGGAGCGGTCATACTCCATGACCTGCATACTGGTCAGGAAGTTCCAGGGCAGATGATAGCTCAGCTTTCGATGTGCGCCCCCCTCGCCTTCCGGGTTAAACTGAATGCACTGAGCCACCCGGATCAGTCCGCCCACCGCGACCACGCTGTCATCCTCCATGACCGGCTGGACAATGCGTTCCAGCGAATCCCATTGAAGCACGGAGTCTGCGTCAATGCAGAGGAAGTACGGATATTGCGCGGCGTTGATACCGGCGTTCAGCGCATCGCCCTTCCCCCCGTTTTCCTTCCGCAGCAGCGTCAGCCGGACCCGGGCATCCGGGGCCTCGTAGACGGCCTGAATCGGTTTGCAGGGGATGCTCAGCCGGATGGGGCGGCTGACCTCCTTCATGTGAAAGTGGTCAATCAGCGCCCGGCTGGTATCATCGCTGGAACCATCGTCTATAACGATCACTTCATAGAGCTGGTACTCTAGTTCCAGCAGGGATTTCACATTATCCAAAATGGTAACCTCCTCGTTGTGGGCAGGCACCAGGATTGAGACGGGAAAATAGAAATCGTGTTTCAGCTCGTTTTTAATGGTGCGCATCCGGTCCAGGCGGTAAAGCCGCCAGGCGCCCATAGCCACGGACAGAAACAGGTAGGAGGCATACAGCAGTAGGTACAGCAGGAAAAACGCCTCCACCACGCGCAGAATTTGAAACACCAATTGGCTCATACTGCTGCCAGCGCCTCCCTTTCTGTTTCTCCGCCCTTTGCGGCGGGCTGTCCCCCAAGGATATATTCCAGCATTTCTGTCGCATAGCGGTCCACGCTGGGGTCAATCCCACATGCCTCCCAGGTAACGCCCAGCGCCTTCAAAGAGCGGGCCGCGTTCTGCCGGACGTACCAGTTGGGGCTGTGGAGGGCCTCCTTTAGGGCCTGCCTTGTTTTCTCATCCGGGTAGGACGCAAGGGCGGCTGCGGCCGCAATGGCCAGTTCCCGCTTTCCCCCGGACTCTCCCTTGAGGAGCCGCAGGAGCACCGGCTGCGCATAGGGAACTGCATGGCGGCGGAAATAACGCACCAGGGTAAATTGTGTTTCTGCGGGCAGGTTTTCCGTCTCCAGCGCCCTCAAAAAAGCTTCTGCGAAGCGGTCCCCGCCAAAGGTCTCGGCAAAGCGGATGGTTCCCACCTGAAAGCACTCGATTAGCTGGCCCCGGCAGCTCCAAAGCCGGCCGGCCAGGGCCTCTTTTTCTCCCCGAAACCGGTTCAGCCCATCGGACAGAAGCCTGGGGTCATGGTACCAGCCCCGCTGGCTCATGAGAAGGAAGGCGTGTTCCACCGGCTGGATATTCCCAAGGGCGTAGAGGGCGTTCAGCACATTTTCCCGGCTGTATACCGTGGAGTGCTCCAAATAGTGCAAAAGCTGTTCCAGCAGCGGGCTTCGCTGGTCTTCCATAGCGGGATGAAAGGCGGCGATTACATAGGCGAAAAACGCCTGCTCCATGGCGTCCTTTTCTCCGTACTCCCGTGCAAGCTCCAAAACTGCGGCATGATTTTTCTGGAAGAAGGACGCGGCTTCCCCCGGCTGTTCTTGCTCCCGGCCCTCCATCGCCGTATAAAAGGCCATAAGCTCCTGGACATTTTTCAGCCGGCGGAGCAGTTCGTCTGGCCTCCACATAGGCGTCCCCTCTGCAAAGCTGTCCAGATATTTTTCCCAACGCTGGATTTTCCTCTGCTGCCGCCGTTTGACGCTGCCGGACCGGAAGATATACAGCAGGTTAAACAGCAGCAGGACAACACAAATAAAGATATAAAAGTATATGACCGCCCTGACTGGCAGCCGCATTTCAATCTCCTCCCTTCCAATACGCCTGGACCACGTAATAGCTTTCCTTCAGCCGCTCCCGAAACGCCAGGCTCTTCCAGCCCTTGACCCGCAAGGCCTCCATGAAAACCTCATCCGTCTCGCCGTCCCGGGCCGCCCCGATCCACAGCTCCCGGATTTGTCTGAACTCTACGCCATAATGCTGGTAGTAGTCCCGGTGAACCATCATGGAGGAGGGCGACCCCACATTCAGCAGCAGCCAGGGAAGGCGGATTTCCACACAGCCATCCCCAAAGCAGAAGTCCGCCAAGGAGTTATAGTCCGGTGACTGGCTGTCCCCGTTTCCATGGACAAGCTTCCCGGTTTCCCATACCCCCAAGCGTTGGATGGCTCTGTTCTCCGGGGTCAGCGCATCCACCAGCAGGGGGTTCTGCACCGCCATGCCCAGCGGGACAAACCTGGCGCTGTCCTGTTCCGGAATGTCCAAGAAAGGATCGACTCCCTCGGTTTCATACTGGAACCGCTCCCGCAGCGGGTTCCAGCGTTCCTGCACCAGCAGGCGGCTGTTGTCCGTTCCATCCAGGCAGAGCAAAAAGTCCGCCTCCCGCTGGAAGGCCAGGGCGGGGCTGGCGCAGGAGCGGCTTCCCACCTCGGCGGAGACATCCAGCGGCAGATAGACCGCCTCCTCCCGGCTTACGCCTTCCAGGAGCAGGTAAAGCCCCTCCGCGTCATAGCGGGCGGAGAGCCGCAGCCCGTCCCGTTCCAGCAAAAGGTCTGCCTCCGTCCATTCGGCGGCATTCCCGTCCAGAACACAAACCGTCTCATTTCCCGGCTCGAAGGCCATCAGGCCATAGCTCTGATTCGCCGTCTGCAAATCATGCCACAGGTAATGCTCCGTAGGGACTGCGGCAAAGGCGGTGTTCCAGCTTCTCCGGTCCCACTCATCCTGCCAGGTGGAGATAAATCCCCCGGCCCAGCCACCGGTCTCCAGGGCTTGGCTGGCTTCCACCAAGCGCCGCCCCTGTTCCTTCTCGCTCAGGGGAGGCTGGTTTTGCACAACCGCGCCCCGGCTGGTGGAAAAGCCGTAGCCCGCCGCCAGCACCGGCATGGTGTGATACCGGCCCATCAGTTCCAGGTAGCCGCCGTAGGGCTGATTGACGGGCAGCCCTGCCAGGAGGGGGGCGATGTCCTGTTTTTGGCCGGAGGAAAGATACGCCGTAAAGTTGCCGCAGAAGTCATAGAGCCGGTAGGCGGCAAAACGCCCCGCCTTCATGGCGGGCAGGGGCGCCACATGCTCCGGGTTTGTCTGCGCATGCTTTTCCAGCTGGCGGGCGTAGACCTCCTCATATTCCAGAAAGTCGCAGGAGGGGTCGCAGATAAATCCGACGGGCCGCTGCGCGCTGTATTTATCCGTCTCATAGGCGGTGATTTCGTCCATAATCCGGGCCATTGCCGCCTCGAAGGGCGTGGCCTCCGCCGTTGTCTGAAAGTAGGCGCCTTGGTAAACGCCGGAACGGATGGCGCTGTGGTCCGTATAGGAGATGGTGTCTGCATACCATTCCGTCCCAATCAGAAACCCGGCCACCCAAGGGGAGACATCCCGCCGGTAGACCCCGCCGCTCCGGGTTCCCGCAGCCGGGAGGTCCTTCCGCCCGTGGATAATGTCCACCAGGGATTTGCCGTCCTCCAGCAGGGAATCCAGGAAGCTGGAGGTATAAGCGTCCTTGGAGCCGTTCCCCACCGCATCGTCGACGCTGGCCCCCTGAAGCAGATACAGGGTCCGGTCGTGGCTGGTGTTGTATGTATAGAGGGCATTGTAAAAATCATCGTTCATTATATTGGCGGCCCGGACGGCGTTGGCCCCCATGTCCCCAATGGCCTCAAACCAGCGAAGGTAGTCGTCTTCCCCCGCGTCATAGGCGGTGGCATAGTGTCCCGGCAGGCTGGCGGACACGTCTACCCCCCGCAGAACCAGCGGGATATAGTCCTGTCCGGTCCAGGCCTGGAACGCGGTTCCTTCCGCCCGGAAGGGAACGTCCACCTCGCCGCGTTCCCCAAAGCGCAGATAATAACCGCCATAAAATACCGCCCAATAGGACCCGATCCCAATGGCAAGCAGCAAAACAGCCGCCGCTACAAATCGTTTCATTTCGCTTCCCTCCTAACCCAGCATCTGGTTGGCAAATCGGGAGGGGTGGCAGTACTGGCGCAGGGACTCAATATGCTCATCCATCCACCGGCCCCGGCCTATGATGTAGTCCATCATCCACGCTACCGCCTCCTTATAGCTGGAGGGGTTGGCCTCTTGCAGGGTCTCACCGGTTGCCGGGTCAGGCCGCTGGCGCTCCCGGGAGCTGAGTTGCTCCGGGTCGAAGGTCCAGCCCCAAACAGAGAAGTTCCGGTCCACGGCTCTGCCCAGCCATGCTTCGATCTCCTTTTCATAGGCCACCAGACGGTCTTCGGAGAGGACGCCCCGGCGCAGCTGGCGGTAGCGGGAGATCACCTGCTCCACAAATTCCCTGTCCTGCGTCAGCTTGGCATACCAGCCCCGCTGGGAAAGCAGAAACTCCTGGCTGGAGATGGGCCGCAGGAAGTTGTCAAAGGCATTGTTGTAATCCCACACTGGGCCGATGGCCAGCTTTCCCCGGGCATCCCGGTAAAAGTAGGTGGACGCGCCAAAGGTGTCGTTAATGCCGAAAAACTCCATGAGGATGTAATAATTTACAAAGGACCCCATGTCCAGCTCCTGCTGCCAGCTGCCGGAGCCGTCCAGCATTTCTACAGAATATAGCATCCGCTCCGCTTCGTTGTAATCAGCCTGCACATATTCCCGCACCTGCCTGGTCTGATTTGCCACCCCTGGATATAACAGTTCCAGGTGCCTCCCCGGTTCCATCCGGTAGGAATAGTGGCTGAAGTTGTCCAGTACCTTCCCCGGATTGGTATAGGGCTCAATCCGAACCAGATAGCTCAGCACGGGATCCCCTGGCTCGTACTCCCGCAGGTCAAGCCGGTTTTCCTCTACGCCGATGGTCTCCATCAGGAGATAGACCCCCTGATACTCTCCATCCAGGATTAACTCACAGAAGCGGGTATCCGGCACCCACGTCCCCATTACCTCCGCCGAGAGGTTCATGCACATGTAATTACGCATGAGCGTCTTGTCCAGGAAGGGGCCGTGGAGCGCCCACTCCTTGCCGGCCTTCATCCCCAGAAGCCCCAGCCGCCGGGCCGCCAGCGGGTCGTCCTCCTCCACGGTCCGCAGGCGGAAGCTGCCCTTGGCAAACCACCGGGAGCTGTTGCCCCGGTAGCGGAAAAGGGCGGTCCCTTCCTCCGTGGGGGCGTCGTCTCCGTGATGCCAGACGCCCTCCCTGGATACAGTGGAAAACCGGACCAGGATTTCTTCCTCGCCCAAATCCCCCGTGTAATAGCCCATCGTCACCCCGTCCGGCCCCACATAGGGACGGCCCGGGATGGTCTGGCCTCCGGTCTCAATACGGATGATGGGCAGGTGGGTGCAGAGCGCATCTGTTCCGCCGCAAGCCCCGCAGGGTCCAAGCGCCTCCTCCGAGGGCTGTTCCCGGTGCTGCTGGTAGCGCAGTACGCCGGTCCGATCCCCCAAGTCCTGGAAAAAGACGGACAGCAGCAGGACGCATACCGCCATGCCCGCCATTGCAATGATGCCGCGCCGCATGGCCGTCACCCGCTGATTTCGTCGCTCTGGGTCACGGTGTTTACATATTCGGTGCCGCCCAGGGCGTACAGGGCATCGGCGATGTCCAGGTCCTTTTGATAGCTTGTCTGCCAGACCTTCCGGGGCATCTCATAGATCAGCTCTACGTGTTCCGCCGTGGTGTTGCGCACCCGCAGGACGGCCCGCTTGTCAAAATAGGAGAATACCAGCCGCTCCATATCCCCGCTCTGTTCCTTGGCGCCCCGGATAATCAGCAGGATGCGGTTTTCGTTCCGCACCCGTCCCAGGAGCAGCAGCACCACAAATACCATCGCGGTACCCACGCCGGCCACCAGATAGTCGCCTACGCCGCAGCAGATACCCACGATGATGGTCCAGAAGATGTAGGCGGTGTCCCGGGAATCCTTGATAGCCGTCCGGAAGCGCACGATGGACAGCGCGCCCACCATACCGAGGGACAGGGCGATGTTATTGCCGATGACGGTCATGACAGTAGCCGTGAGGATGGTGAGGGACACCAGGGACACATTGAATTTCTTGCTGTAGGCCGTTCCGGCGTGGGTATACCAATAGGAAATGTAAATCGCCGCGCTCAGGACCGCCGAGGCCGCAATATGCAATACGATCTCCTGTGCGGTAAGCGTCCCGCTCTCCGCGATAAGCTGCGCAAGATATTCTCTCATAATCTTTGTCTCCTTGCTTAAAAATTGAAGTGTTTGCCGACGGTCCGGCTCAGGCAGTATTTGCTCACCGACAGTTCCCCGGCGGCGCAGCTGCTAAGCATATCTTTGATATAACTGAGCAGGAAGCCGTTGTATTTTACCTCCAGCACAACCAATGACGCATCCTGCACCGGGTACTGCGGAAGCGCGCTGTCAAAAATGTCAAAGCCGCTCTCCGTTCCCACGATATGGTGGTCAAAGGTCACCCGGATTTTGTTTTCCCTGGCGATAAAAGCCCTCCGGCGGTATTCCACTACGGAGCGGGGCTGGTAGCCATGGATATTCATGACGGCGTAGCACTCCTGCGCCAGCGGCTCCTGGATAGACAGCAATACGCGATAGTCGCCCTGGATCAAGCGCCCCGCCGTCTCCCGGGAGAGACGCAGGGAGCGTTTCTTTTGCAGGCCCGCCTCCTTCTGCTTGACCTCCAGCAGGGCAAAGCCGCTGTCCGGGCCGTAGCAGCGAAGCCTGATCTTCCGCCGCACCGCCACGCCGTCCACCTTCTCTTGAAAGTCCCGGTCTTCCAGCGAGTCGAAATAGAGGGAGCGGATAGGGTACCCATCCCCCCGGTTGTGGGGGTCTTCCAGCATGAATTTTGCCAAATTCCCGCTGTGGTAGTAATAATCGGGCAGACCAATCAGAAACTTTTTCTCCTGCCGCAGGACTTCGTTCACTTTTTCAGCACCTCCTTTAACGCCCGGTAGTCGTGGTACGCAATGGAGATCGTTTGTTCCGGGTAGGCTTCCAGCACACTGACATAACTCTTTTTTAAGGCGGCAAGGCCCGAATTGTAATAGGTATTGATTTCTTTTACGCCGTGTCCATCCGCCTTTTTCAGCTCATATATGGTGATGACCCCTTTCCCATATTTTTGCGCCAACTCCACCTCTGTGGCAATGTTTTTGACCTCTGCGCCGCGATAGTAGTTCATCACCGCAATACGGTCGCAGCCATTTTTTATCAGTTCCTCCAGGCCCTTCTGCTGGCCCTTGCCATCGTAATACCAGGGTATGCAGGCAATGACCTCCAACCCGTAGTCCTGCGCCAGCGCGTATGCCTCCTTCATCCCGGACACAAAGCTCTTCATCACCTTTTCCGGGTTTTTATCCCATTCCTTCAGCGTGTATGGCTCTATATCAAATACGATTCCCGCCATCTGCGGGATGGTGGTCCACTGTTTTCCGTCCTCCTCCCGCCGCTCCAAAAACTTCCGCTTGATCCTGCGGTTATAGGCGGCGGCCTCCTCTACAGCTTCACACAGCCGCTCCCCGTCCGGGTCCAGGCCCCAGGATGCGTCCCCAGTCAGGTAATAGACGGTAATCCCTTCGCTCATGGCGCTTTCCACAAAAATGGACATCTGCTCCTGGCGGCTGTTTTTGCTGGAAATGTTCTGATACAAGACCGTCAATCCCTGTTCTTTCATCAGCTTGAACAGTTCCCCGTCCGTTTTATTGACGGTCTCCGCACTCCAGGAAAACAGCCCTGCCGGCCCTGAGACGGGGGCCGGTTTCTCCGCAGGCGCGGCCGCATAGGCGGAAACCGTCAGCAGCAGCATCGCACACATAAGCGTGAAAACATACCGGCTACCCCGCGGTGGAGCCCTGGGGCAAGCCCGGATGCTGGCATAAAATTGGCGGCACATATTGGCACAGCCTTTCATGATACACACAAATACACCTCCTCTAAAGTCTGCACTTTTTCCATCGTGCAGCAACGCCCAATCCGCTTTGGGATCAGCAGAAATGTGTACGACCTGTGCATCAACAACAGCCTGACCGACCCCAAGGATCTGGCGACCGGCGGCCATGACGCCAGCCAGGAATTCAAGGATGGCAAGGCCGCTTTCCAGGTGCAAGGCTCCTGGGAGTTCGAAGGCATGAAGGATTCTGTCCCCAACGCTGCCATGATCCCCTACTACTGCGGCGTGGCCGGTGAGGAAAAGGCCGGTCTCAACTGCGGCACCGAGAACTGCTGGGCGATCAATGCCAAGGCTTCCCCCGAGAACCAGCAGGCCACCATGGACTTCATGGTATGGTGCGTCACCGATCCCGAGGCTTCCCGGATGCTGGTTGACACCTTCGGCGTTATGCCTTACAAGAACGCCGCCGAGTCTACCAACGCCTTCCTGGCCGACGCCAACGAGTACAGCAACAACGGCTGCTATGTCATGAACTGGGCCACCAACTTCCAGCCCAACGTAGACGACTACCGCGCCGCCCTGGTGTCCGCCCTGAACCAGTACAACGCCGACCAGTCCGACGCCAACTGGGAGCTTGTCCGCACCGCCTTTGTGGACGGCTGGGCTACCCAGTACCAGGCTGCCAACGGCTGATGCGCCGGCAGTCCCAATCCATTTTAGCGAACCCTACAGCGTAATAGACCAGGCGGCGGGGCGGGCGTTTTCGCCCGTCCCGCCGCCTTTTATCCTCAAAAATTGAGAAAGGGAGCGAGACCTTGAAAGAGAAAAAAATCACGGGCGGCAATACCATCCGTAAATCCACACGGCGCTGGTGGCCGCTGTTTTTAGGCCCTGTGACCGCCGCCTTCTGTATCGGTTTCGTGTGGCCGTTCCTCCAGGGCATCTATCTTTCCCTGTGCAAATTCCGGCTGATTTCCGATGCGGAATTGATCGGCTTCGGCAACTATGTCAAGGCCTTTCAGGATGCGTCCTTTACCCACGCTTTTTGGTACACGGCGCTGTTTGCGGTTACCAGCCTGGTGCTGATTAATGTGCTGGCTTTCGCCGTAGCCTACGCCCTGACCCAGAATATCAAGGGCAGCAACCTTTTCCGGACGGTCTTCTTCATGCCCAACCTGATTGGCGGCATTGTCCTGGGCTACATCTGGTCGATGATTTTTGACGGTATCCTCAGCCGGTTTAATACCTCCATCCTCCTTAATTCCAAGTTCGGCTTCTGGGGGTTGATTATCCTCATGTGCTGGCAGCAGATCGGTTATATGGTGATTATTTACATCGCTGGCCTCCAGGCCGTGCCGGAGGATATGATCGAAGCCGCGCGGATCGATGGCGCGACAAAGGCCCAAACCCTGTTCCGTGTCACCATCCCCAACGTGATGCCCTCCATCACCATCTGCATGTTCCTCTCCCTGACCAACGGCTTCAAGCTGTTTGACCAGAACCTGGCCCTGACGGCCGGCCAGCCCTTCATTATTCAGCCGGACGGATCCACCATTAAGACCACGGAAATGCTGGCGCTGAATATTTACAACACGTTCTATGGCTCCAACTCGGCCTCCCAGGGCGTTGCCCAGGCAAAGGCGGTCATCTTCTTTGTCCTGGTTGCCGGACTGGGTCTCGCCCAGCTTGGCTACACCCGCAAGAAGGAGGTACAGCAGTAATGAAAAAGAACTCTCTAGCCGCTGAACGCCGGGGCAAGACGGTTTTATCCATTGCCCTGGGTATTATTTCCGTCATTTATGTACTGCCTGTTTTCGCGGTAGTCCTCAATTCCTTCAAGCTCAACACCTTTGTCAAGACCGACACCTTCGCCCTCCCTATTGGAGAGATGTCCGCGGGATTTGACAACTTTATCAAGGGCATGACTTTCGGCAACTACCCCTTTTTCAAAAGTGTGCTATATAGCGTGGTCATCACGCTTTTGTCCACCGCGCTGATTCTTGTTTGCACTTCCATGGCGGCGTGGTACATTACCCGGGTGGATTCCGTCTTTTGCCGGGCACTGTACTATCTGTGCGTATTTTCCATGGTGGTGCCCTTCCAGATGGTCATGTTCACCCTGTCCAAGACGGCGGACCAGCTCCATCTGAATACGCCCTGGACGATCCCCATTGTCTATTTAGGCTTTGGCGCGGGGCTGGCGATTTTTATGTTCACGGGGTTTGTGAAATCTATCCCGCTGGAAATCGAGGAAGCGGCCGCCATCGACGGCTGCGGCCCCCTGCGGACCTATTTTTCCGTAGTGTGGCCCATGCTCAAGCCAACGATGATCTCTGTTGGGATTCTTGAAATCATGTGGGTTTGGAACGATTACCTGCTTCCCGTGCTGGTGCTGGATATCAACGATTACCGGACGATTACCATTCACATCCAGTATTTGAAGGGGAGTTACGGCACCGTGGACTTAGGCGCGACGATGGCGCTGATCCTTCTGAGCATCATTCCCGTCATCGCCTTCTACCTGACCTGTCAGAAGCACATTATCAAAGGCGTGGCCGCCGGTGCGGTCAAAGGATAAGCGTATCTTTTATTCGGCCCGGGGGCTGTGGGTTTTGCGGCGCAAAACCGCCACCCCCCGGACCTAAGTTTAAGAATCTGCTTTCTGGCGCATGTTATTTACTTGTCAAGGTACCTCCGTTTGCAACCGGCGCCAGGGGTTTTTCCAGGGCGATCAACTCCTGTGGACGTTTTTGTTTGAACGCGCGAAGTTCC
>CANSSG010000013.1 GCA_947649615.1 uncultured Clostridia bacterium
ATGGAGTACAGCCACATCATGAAGCGGTGCGAGAAAGCCTGCGCCCACCACAGCAAGCTGGTACAGAACATGTTCCGCCTGGTTACAGAGCAAACCCGGCGGCTCAGCCGCCGGGTAGAGGTCCTCAGCCGCCGGAGCATCCGGGAGAAGCTGCAATGCTATTTCCGTATCTGCCGCCTGGAGGCGGGGGCGGATGATTTCACATTGCCCTTCACCCTCAGCGCCCTGGCGGACTACATCAGCACAGACCGCAGCGCCATGATGCGGGAGCTGAAAAAGATGCGCACAGAGGGTGAGGTCGTCATCGACGGCCGCCGCGTCCTCTGGCGGGAGGACGCTACAGAATATTTTTGATGCTGACGCTCTGGGTTTCCGCCAGCAGCTTCAACTGATTCATCAACTGCGCCAGCATGGTGTGGAAGTCGGCCCCATCCTGCTCCCTGCATACGGCGAACGCCCCGGCAAACAGCTCCTCCGCCTGATCCAGCTCGTCGTGTTCCATAATGGTGTGGAAAAAGGTCTGGCTGCTGTCCCAGTCGGCGTAAATTTTCTCAAGCTGCTCCCCGGCGCTGTCCCAGTCCTCCATCTGGGCGGCTCTGCCGGCGTTTTCCAGCAGGGCGGACCAGTGCTCTGTCCGCAGCTCCACATACCGTCCCGCCCAAAGGGAGAACCCTAAAATCACGGCCAGCAGTCCCACCGGGATCATAAAAGCCTTCACGCGCCCGCCTCCTTTGCCACGCAGGTAATCCCCCCGGCCTCGTCCACAGTCATAAAGAACACCTGCCTGGGGGACGTCAGCCGCCGCTGCTTAAGCTGCTTGTCCAGCCACGCGCCGTCGTACCCGCTGGCGGACAGGTTTTCCGACATGACGTGGCCGTCGTTGATGAGCAGCACGGGCAGCGTCACGTCGTCCTGCACATCCAGCCCCAGGACTTTGGGGGTAGCGGGGCTGTCCTTGGTGTAGGGCAGGACGGACACCTGGCCGCTGGTTTCCAGCACGGCGTATTTCACGGCGGAAACGTTGCTGTAGCCCTGGCTGCGGAGCTGTTCCAGCAGTTCGTCCACCGTAAACCGGTTCCGCGCCATATTCTGCTGGAGGATTTTTCCATCCCGGATGATTACGGTAGGCCGGCCGCAGACCAGCGCCCGGAACCGGATGGACTTCAAGCTGAAAAAGCTCAGCAGCATGGATACGCACAGCAGCGTAATGATAGGGAACAGCCCGTTGACCAGCGGGATGCCGAAATCCTGCATAGGCACTGCGGCCAGGTCGGAAATAATAAGCGTCAGCACCAGCTCTGACGGCTCCAGCTCCCCAATCTGCCGCTTTCCCATCAGCCGCAGCCCCAGCATCAAAATGAAATAGAGGATCAAGGTGCGAAAAAAGGCGGTGGTCATATCGTCACTTCCTTCTGCTTTTTGACCAGTATTTGCAAGAGGAATGCGTTCTATTCCACCGCGCCCCAGAGAAATCGCCCATTCAGAAAGGAGCCGCCGCGCAATGAAAAGCGATGCCATCCTATATTCCGTTACCCGGACGGAGCACATGATACATAATGATTTCTTTTTGCGGTACCTGGAATTCGAGCCAGGCGAAACGCCAACAGAGCTGACCTTCTCCTGCCGTTCCGGCGGCATAGAACTCTGTGCGGTCCGCTACGCAAAGGCTGAGATTACAGCCCGCCTCCGCCACGGCGCGGAGGAAGCCGCCCGCTACCGCGCCAGCAGCTTAAAACGGATATTGGGCCTGTCCTACCGCCCCGAAAAAGCCATTATGCACGAGCATTTTTCCTTTTTCGCCAGCCAGCCGGCGGACGAACTGGCCATCCTCTGCCAGACGGAAACCGGCGTTTTAGAACGCCGCGTCCCCATCCGCCCCTACGTCAGCCCCAACCGGTATATATTCCCCCTGTCCGGCACCGTGCTGGTAACGGACACGTATCCCGCCATCAACTCCCACCGCTGGTGCCGGAACAGCGAGTTTGCCTTTGACGCTGGGGCCTTCGACGAAACGCTCTCCCGCCCCACAATCGCGGGCGCGCCGGTATTTGCCGCCTGCGGCGGCACGGTGGAAGACGTATTCGACGGCCTGCCCGACACCACCGGCGGCACAGATTTAGAGGAAATAGAGGCGCAATATGGCGAGCATGCCCGCATAGACGGCAACCACGTCCTCCTCCGCCACCCCGGCGGGGAGCTCTCCCTATACGCCCATCTGCAAAAAGGCAGCATCCCGGTAGCAAAAGGGCAGTCCGTTTCCCCCGGCCAACAGATCGGCAGGGTAGGCAGCAGCGGCTCCAGCTACATCCCGCACCTGCATTTCCATGTCATGCTGGAGGGCATTGAAGGCCCCGGCGTCCCGGTTGTTTTTTCTAATTTGAAAACCATTTTAAACGAAGCCTGCTGCTTGGAGGATGCTGTAAACCTGGTCCGGGCAGAGACGCTGGACGTTCCGCCTGCCCTTTAGCACCTATGCCCGCAGGTGCATCGCCTGATCCTGCAAATACCGCGGGAGACGGCCCGCCCCCTATTGCCGAATCCTGCGAATTATGCTATAATGCCCCCAAAGCCGCCCGCAGGCCGCATCCGGACCCTTGGAACACGCGGCGCGGCAAGGAGGACGTTTATGCAAATCGGCACCCTCACCATCTCATCCCAGTTGGCGCTGGCTCCCATGGCGGGCGTCACCGACCCCGCCTTCCGCCAGATTTGCGCGGGAATGGGCGCTGGGCTTACCTATACCGAACTGGTCAGCGCCAAGGCGCTTTGCTATCAGGACAAAAAAAGCCGCCTGCTGCTCCAACCCTTCCCAGGGGAGCGGCCCTTCGCGGCCCAGATTTTCGGCAGCGACATCCCCTGCATGGCGGAAGCCGCCCAAATCGCCGTGGAAGCCAGCGGCGCGGATTTGCTGGATATTAATATGGGCTGCCCTGTGGGAAAAGTGGTCTCCTCCGGCGACGGCGCGGCCTTGATGAAGGACCCGGAAAAAGCCGCCCGGCTGGCAGAAGCGGTGGTGAAGGCGTCTCCCGTTCCTGTGACGGTGAAAATGCGCCGGGGCTGGGACAAGGGCAGCATCAACGCGGTGGAGCTGTCGAAAATGCTGGAACAGGCGGGGGTATCCGCCATAGCGGTCCATGGCCGCACACGGGTGCAGATGTACGGCGGCGCGGCGGACTGGTCCACCATCCGGGAGGTCAAGGAAGCGGTCTCCATCCCGGTGATTGCCAACGGGGACGTATTTTCCGGCGGGGACGCGGTCCGGATTCTGAAACAGACCGGGGCCGATATGGCGATGATTGGCCGGGGGAGCTTCGGCAACCCCTGGATTTTCCAGGAGGCCCGGGCCGCGCTGGCCGGCGGGCCGCTCCCGGAGCGCCCGCCCTTGGCGGAGCGGTGCGACGTTGCCGTACGGCAGATCGAACTGGCGGCGGCGTACAATTGTGAAAAAATCGCGGTGCTGACGGCGCGGCGGCACTACGCTTGGTACTTGAAGGGCGTTCCCCACGCTTCCTATTACAAAGAGCAAATCGTCCATATGGAGACGTTGGAGGACGTATACCGGGTGACGAAAGGCATTAAGAGGGATCTGCATGACGGTTGACGAGCTGGTCCGCGCCGCCGCCGAAGGCGGGGAGGACGCCTTCGCGGAGCTGGTGCGGCTCCATGAGAAAAGAGTATACAACCTGACCCTGCGGCTGTGCGGCAACCCTGAGGACGCCGCCGACGCCGCCCAGGAAGCGTTTTTGTCCGCCTGGAAGGGCCTGCCCGCCTTCCGGCGCGAGTCAGAGTTTTCCACATGGCTCTACCGGCTGGCCAGCAACGCTTCCATTGATTTGCTGCGCCGCTCCGGGCGGCGGCGGGAGACCAGCCTGGACGGCGGGGAGGCGCCTATCGACGCCGCCGGCAACGGCCCGTCCCTCCAGGAGCGTCTGGAAGGGGCCGAGGTGCGGGAAGCCGTAACGGCGGGCATGGCCCAGCTTAGCGACAGCCACCGGCAAGCCCTGGTGCTGCGGGAATTGCAGGAGTTGAGCTATGAGGAAATCGCGGCGGTGCTGGAGGTGGACCTGGGGACAGTAAAATCCCGGATTTCCAGGGCCAGAAGTTCGCTGCGAAAAATCCTGCTGAAAAACGGGAACCTATCCGGCTATCTGCCGTCTAAACCAACAGTAGAAACGCGGGAGGGAGGCGGCCGGCTATGAAAACCTGCCAGGAGTATGAGGAGTTCATCAGCGCGTATCTGGACGGCGAGCTGTCCGGAGACGGGCAGTTGGAACTGATGGAGCATATGGCGTCCTGTCTGGTCTGCCAGCGGTATTTTGACGATCTGGTGGAAATCCACGCGGCGATGGCGCCGGAGGAAGCGGCTGTACCGGAGGGGTTTTCGGCCCGCGTCATGGAACAGGTCCGGGCAAGCGTACAGGAGCGCCCACAGCCGGAAAAGGTGGTCCGGGTTCCCCAGTGGAAGCGGTGGACGGCGTTAGCCGCCTGCTTCGCCGCTGCGGTGCTGGGCGTGTTTTCCTTCCAACGGCTGGGAAACGCCCCGCCTGACGGCCAGGCGTCCGTGGCGGCCTATGAGGCAGCGGACGAGGGCGCGCCCGCCGCTTACAACGGCGGGGACGGTATAGCGCCGCAGTGCCAGGATGTGCCTGTGTTCCGCTCTGCACAGGGGGCGGCATATGATGAAGAACTGGAAGCGGCGCCTGCGGAGGAGGAAGCCGTTTTTAAGAAGGATTCCGCCCCGGTCCCCGCCCCGGCGGCGGCTGGGAAGGAAAACGCCTCCGGGCCGCCTGCCGGCACCATCACCGCCGGAGGGGAAACGGTCCGGCAGTGGGTGGAGGAGGAACTGGGCCTGGCGTGGGAGCCGGGAGAGCTATACCCCCTGGGCGCGGAGGAATACGCCAGGGTGCTGGCGCTTCTGACGGAAGCCGGGACGCCGTTCACCCAGGAAGCGGGCGAGGGATACTGGCTTTTGGCGGAGTAGGGCTTGTTTGATAAGTGGAAAAAGCCGCCATGTGGGCGTTTTGACACTTTTTTAACATACCCTGGCTGCCGGGCCTTGTCTATACAAATATTTTTAGGAGGATTGTCTATGGGGAAAAATTTTGCGAAGAAATGGGCCGGACGGCTTGTGTTGCCCCTTCTGTGCGCGGCGCTTCTGTGCGCTTTTTCCGCCTGCGGCGGACAGGCCAACGCGGAAAGCGCGGACGCCGCGCGGCTGCGGCCGGATGTGGCCATCGTTATCGACGGCGTGAAGCAGACCTTCTACAACGTAAACGGCCAGCAGGTCCATCCGATTCTCTATGAAGGCACCACCTACCTGCCTGTTCGGGCCATCGGGGAACTGATGGGTAAGAATGTGGATTGGAATGAGGATACCAAGACCGTGTCTTTGGGGGGCGCGCGAACCACCCCCGCCGCGTCCGGTACGCCGGACGCGCAGGCCAGGGCGCAGGACATCACCGTAGAGGTGCGGGATGATTTCACCGTCGTGGTGGACGGGACTGCCCGGACCTTTGCCGACGCCAAGGGACAGGCAGTGTATCCGGTCCTGTACAACGGCTCCACCTACCTCCCCGTTCGGGCGGTCGGCGAACTGATGGGCAAAAGCGTGGCATGGGACAGCGCCTCCAATACCGTAACCCTCTCCGGCGGCACGGTGACGGACGCCGATTCCTTCTCCGGCGGCAATGGGGGGACCCCTGCCGGAAGTTCCGGCGGAGCCGCAGGCCTGCTTACCCTGGAGGACGCCAAGGCGAAAGCGCTGGCTTACGCGGGCGTAAGCGCGTCTGACGCCACCTTCACCCAGGTGGAATTGGAGTGGGAAGACGGACGGCAGGTCTATGAGGTGGAATTTTATACCACGGACGGCAAAGAGTACGACTATGAATTGGACGCCAAAACGGGCGCCGTCATTGCGTTCGACTATGACGCGGAGTCCTATACGCCGCCCTCCGGTGAACGCATCACCCAGGCAAAGGCCCAGGAAATCGCCTTAAGCAAAGTCCCCGGCGCTGCGGCAAGCCATATCGTGAAGCTGGAGCTTGACTACGACGACGGCGTAGCGGTTTACGAAGTTGAGATTATCTATAACGGGATGGAATACGAAATGGAGATCAATGCGTCCACCGGCGCGGTGATCGAGTTCGAAGCGGAAGCCATCCGCCACTGACGCCATATGTGCAAAGTCCGGCAGGCCGGGTAGGGCCTGCCGGGCCTTTTTTGCACATTCTGCAAAAAAACCTTGACTTTCCCCTTGGTGGAAGGTGTACGATAGTCCCATAAAACAGGCCGCAGCCCCCTGCGGCCCGATAAGGAGGGGTTCGATGATACCAGCAACAACTATAGCGGCTATGGCGGCGGTGCTGCTGCTTACCGTGATTCTGCCCGTTGGCGGGATGCTGTTTCTCCGCAGGCGGGGCGGGTCCTGGAAAACGTTTTTTGTAGGCGCAGGGACCTTTGTGCTCTTCGCTCTGATCCTGGAGCCGGTGCTGCACAACCTCGTCCTGCGCACAGGCGTTGGGGCGGCGATTCAGGAAAACATCCTGCTTTACGGCTTGTATGGCGGCCTGGCGGCGGGCCTGTTTGAGGAGACGGGCCGGTTTTTGGCGTTCCGCTTCGTCCTGCGCAGCCGGCATGAGCGCATCACCGCCCTCGCCTACGGCATCGGCCACGGCGGTATAGAAGCGGTCATGCTGGTGGGCCTGACCATGCTGGCGAATCTGGTCCTGGCCTTCACTGCCGGGACGGCGGCCCTGCCGCCGGAAGCTGCCGCCGCCATGGAAGTCCTGGCGTCCACGCCTGCCTCCATGTTCCTGTGGAGCGGGGTGGAGCGGGCATCCGCCGTTGCCCTGCATGTGTCCCTTTCCGTCCTGGTGTTTTCCAGCCTGCGGACGGGCAGGCTGTGGCTGTTCCCGGCCGCCATCCTGCTCCATGGGGCGGTCAACTTCGCGGCGGTGGTATCCAATGCCTGCCTGCCGGTGGCGGCGACGGAGGGGCTGGTGCTGCTCCTGACGGCGGCAGCGGCAGCCTGGGCGGCGGGGGTTTATAAAAATCTTCCGGCGGAAAAACCAGAAAACACTTGACCTTCCCCCTGGTGTAGGGTATAAGATAAGAGAGAAAAGAGGTGGTCTGCCTGAAGATTAACGAGGTGGAATCCCTGGTTGGCATCACAAAAAAGAACATCCGCTTTTATGAAGAAAAGGGCCTGCTGTCCCCCAGCCGCAACAGCGAAAACGGCTACCGGGACTATGGCGAAGCCGAGGTAGACGTCCTCCGGCGCATCAAACTCATGCGGAAGCTGGGCGTCCCTATTGAGGAAATCCGCCGGATGCAGGAGGGAACCCAGACGGTGGGGGACGGTATGCGGCGGCATCTGGTGACGCTGGAGCGGGAGCAGCGGAATTTGGAGGAATCGGTCCGCCTGTGCGAGCTGCTCCAGGCGCGTACGGAGCCGCTGGGAGAATTGGATGCGGAGAGCGTCCTGGCGGAGATGGCAAAGCTGGAACAGACCGGCACCACCTTCCAGAACAAGCAGAAGCAGGATGTACGCATTCGCTATGTAGCGCCCATCACAATTGCGGCGGCGGCGGTGCTGTTTCTGGGGGCGGTCACGGGGCTGTTTATCTGGGGCATCCTGACGGAGCCGGACGCCGCGCCGCCGCTGGCGGCGGTGCTGATATTGATCGCCATACCGGTTTTTTTGATTTGCGGCGTATTGTTCGCGCTGTTCCAGCGCATCCGTGAAATCGGGAAGGGAGAAATTGACGATGCAAAAAAATACTAAGAAGAAAATCGCGCCTATCGTTATCACGGTCATCGTGGTGGCCTATGTCGCGCCCATGCTGGGCATGCTCGCCTACGCCGCCGGGCTGGCGGGAACCCAGGGCGCGGGGCCTGTGGCGCCTATCCTGCTGCTGTACGCGCTGGTAGGCGGCGCGGTGATTGTGGGCGTTGTCTACGCCATGGCCCAGCGGCTCAAGGAGATCGACGGGGGAGAAGAGGATGAAGCCAAAAAGTACTGATTCCCAGGCCGCCCGCCGCAAAAACGCCATCTTGGGCGCCGTGTCATCCACGCTTTTGCGGCTTGTGGTTGTCATTGCGCTGCTGTGGCTGCGGGCGGATATGGACCCGGCGCGGCTGGCCGCGAAGGTGTTCCTTATCATTATTGTGTTGGATTTAGGGAGCATTCCCTTGATCTGGGTAAGCCTCAAAACTAGATTAAAAGAAATTCAAGGAGGAGAAGAAGATGCTGCTGCTCAATATTGATTATGTTCCCGGCAAAGAGATCGAGCCTTTGGGTTTGGTAAAGGGTACTGTCGTCCAGTCGAAGAACTTCGGCAAGGACTTCATGGCCGGAATGAAGACGTTGGTGGGCGGTGAAATCACCGGCTACACCGAGATGCTGATAGAGGCCCGTCAGATTGCCACCAAGCGGATGGTAGACGAGGCCGCCGCTTTAGGCGCCGACGCGGTCATCAACGTCCGCTACGGCTCGTCCTCCGTCATGCAGGGCGCTGCGGAAGTCATTGCATACGGCACGGCGGTGCGGCTGAGATAACCCGCCGCAGTTACATAGACACGCCCCCTGGCGCAGGTTGTTCCTGTGCCAGGGGGCAGGTTTTTTGAAGCGTTATTTCGGTAAATAATCTTCCAGCGGCACCGGCTTCCAGCCGGTCCCCGCAAGGACCCAGGCTTCCCGGAAGCCGCAGGCCAGGGCGGCCTCCGCCGCCTGGGGGAAGACGTGGACGATGGTACCGGCGTGGTGGCTGTCGCTGGTAATGCAGACCCGGCCGTTCCGCTGGCGGATGGCCCGAAGCAAAGCGGGGGCGGGATACGGCGCGGTCCGCCATCCCCGGGACATCGCGCCTGTGTTGATTTCGAAAATCACGTCATGGGCCAGCAGCGCGTCCAGGGCTTCCAGCGCGGCGGCGCGGTAACGGGGGTCCTCCTCGTTGAAACGGCAGCCGCCCTCGTTGAATTTTGTGGGCAGGTCGAAGTGACCTATGATCTGGCACCCGGTTTTGACGGCGGTTTCCGCCGCGCGGCGGTAGTAGGCTTTCACAAGGGCGAAGCAGTCTCCGCCGAAATACGCCTCCACCGCCTGGTCGAAAAACGCCGGGCCGGCATCTACGGAGAGATACGCGCCCTGCGCCCAGACCCCGTGGACGGACCCAATCAAATAGTCGTAGGGTTCCTCCGGAAGCGCGGAATCCACATCCAGTTCCAGCCCCAGAAGGACGTCCAGCCGCCCCGCCCAGGCGTCCCGCAGCCGCAGGACCTCCTGACGGAAGGCGGGGACTTCCCCTTCTTTCATAGACCAGCCGTCCGTGTCCGCCTGGCCCGGCATAGGGCTGTGTTCCGAAAAGCCCAGGGACGCGCATCCCGCCTGGAACGCCCCCGCAGCCATCTCCTCCGGCGTATGCTTTCCGTCGCCGTAAACGGTGTGGGTGTGGAGGTTTTGCGGGAAAATCATCTGATTTTCCGGCCTTCCACGTAGTAGCGCTTATCCTCCGCATGGCCCATGGAGAAGGTCTTTCGGGGCAGGACGCCATCGGCGATGACGGTTTTGAAGAGCTGGTCCTTGCCCATGGCGGGGAGCTGGAAGCCAATGTTCCCCGGCTTCCGGCCCAGTTCGCTGGTGACAGCTTCGCCGTGGATGTAATCTACCTCGCCGCCGTGCTCCTTGAGATAGGCGTCCAGGAAGTTTTGCAGGGTCCCCACCGGAAGCTGCACCCGAGGATTGGGGACGGTCAGGTAGCCTTCGCCGCCGGCCCAGGTGTAGGCGATGGTATGGCCCACGCCCTGGCCCTCGTGGGCGTTGGGATAAAAGTCCAGGAATGCGGCGATCAGCTTTTCCGGCTCCACGCCGAACACTACCCGGTGGATGGCCTCAAATTTCAGCGCGTCGTCGTGCAGGTTTTCGATTTCCACCAGCGCGTAGCGGGCGGGCAGACCGGCCCACTGGTCTTCCGGCGTAACCTTCTTCAGGTTTTCGTAGCAGGTCTTGGCGGTAGCAAGGCTGTGGTTGCCGTCGCCTACGGCGAACAGCAGGGGGGCTACGCCGCCCAGGCCGTATTTTTCCTCCATGGCCGCATCGCTGGCCAGACGGCTCAAGGCGTCCGCCAAGTTGTCCATCTGCTGCTCTGAGAGCTTCCAGCCCTTGAGGTGGCCTCCCTTGAGCATCAGGTCGAAGTCGTAGAGGACCTCCATGGAATCCTTGGCGGCGGTAATCGGCTCTACGCAGATTTTCTGGGGGTCGTCGATGAGCAGCATAACGTGGGGCAGTTCAATGGGGGCGTCCTTCCGTACGCGGACGCGGGGCGGGATACGTTCCAGCACCGTCCCCTCGGTAGCCCGAATCAGGGACCCGGAACCGGGCGTGTAGTCATATTTCTCCAGGTCCACCGCAGCCACCAGCCCGGGCCGGACAGTCCCATCGGATTGTGTGCGCTCGATGTAAATGATGGAGTTTTCTAAGGTCTTGAAGATATCCCGGGCCAGATAGTCCTCCATGGAGTGGTTGATTCCGGCAATGTGCTCGTCCACGTTGGGATCGTTCAGCTTGCTTTCCGGGAGAATCAGCCGCAGGGTACTGGGGGCGTCCCCCGCAATCCGGTCCGCCTCCTCCCAGTACTCCGGCTGACTGGTAAACTGGTCGCAGGCGACTACCGCCCACTTGCTCATATCGCAGTCCTTCGGCAGCAGAATGTCCGCAGGCTTTACGCCCAGGGGCGCGTACTTCTTGTTCATTGGTTCTTCCTCCATCAATTTATTTTGGGTATTCATACTTTTTCTTGAAAGAAAAAGTATCAAAAAGAACTTTTTGCGCAAGCTTTGCTTGCTTATTCAGGGTTCTGTTGGGGGCTGCTCTTTTAGCTGGGCGTGGCTGAGAATGTAGAAGGTTTCCTGGGAAGGCTGGCGGGCTGGGTTCATGGCTTTGTGATTTTTATCAAATGCGGCGTATCCTGCCATGTCCATCTGGTACGCGCCGCTTTCCGCGTAAGTCCAGCAATGCCCCGACAGCGCGCCTTCTTTCAGTTCCTTGACCAGCATGGCCGCCGGATATACGTTTCCTTCTATGCATACCTTATATTTTAAGCAGCTCCGGAATCCGCTCCCTACATAATTATCCGGGTTCCCAAAGATGACGATCGCTTCATACCCTAGTTCCGCTGCAAGCTGGAAAGACCGGGACATCAATTCCTTGCCTATCCCCTGTCTCTGGCAGGATGGGTCAACGGCAATGGGTCCGAAGGTTAGAATAGCCTTTTCCTGTCCGTTTTCATCCGTCAGCCGGGATTTTGTATATAGGATGCACCCAATGATACCCTGCGCCAGGTCTTCGGCAACGAGGCTCAATTCCGGAAGAAAGTCCGGATGGGAGCGCATGGCGTGGGCCAGATAGTGCTCGTGGCAGCCTGGAACGTATTGGTTCCAGAATGCCCGCTTTACCAGGGCTTCCACTGCATAATGGTTTTCCTTCCGCTCCCGCCGGATGGTGTGCGCAGTGCGCTCGAACAGGAGGTCCAGCAAAACGCTGCCATTCTCCACAAAAGGCCCCCGCTCACCGGCAGGCTCGTCGTAAACGCCGCCCCGGCCGGAGTCCCTCCGGCTGTCATACAGCAGGAACGGAACCGGATCCGCGCCATGACGCCTGGTAGCGGTTAAGGTCTTATGGTCGCTGAGCAGCAGCAGACGAAAGTCGATTCCGGCCTGTTCCAACCTGGAAACCAGCGGGCCGGTCAGCTTGCTGTCAAGCCATTCGATGGCTTGCAGCTTTCCGGGCAAATCGCCGTTGTGGGTACACTCATCCGGCGCTTCCAGGTGGAGACAGACGAAGTCGTATTCTTGGAGTTTCTCCCAAACGGCGTCCAGTTTTCCTTGGAAGTTGGTATCCAGCTCACCGGTAGCGCCGTTTACCTCCACCATTTCGAGGCCACGCAGCGCCCCGATGCCATGGCACAGCGGCACTGCGCTGACCACTGCGCCGTCCAGGCCGTACTGGGACCGGAAAGATGGGAGCGCCGCCGCCGTCCCCTCGGCCCAGAACCAGATGCCGTTAGCCGGAAACTTGCCCGCCATCCGGCGCTTTTCGGAAACGGGGTGGCGGTCAAGGATTTCATGGGCCAGCCGCATCAGGTTTGCAAAAACCTCCGCCCGTTCGTTCCCGGCGGGGAAATACGGCCCGGTCTTTTCCCCCAGGTGGTCATGGGGCGGCGTAAAGCGGATGCCTGTGAGGTTGCAGGCATGCTGCACGGCGATCTGCCGGAAGGCGGGGAAGGGGTGGATTTCCATATTCGCGTCCGCCAGCGCTTTAGCGAAGCGCGGGTCATCGAGCAGAACGGAAACGGCCTCCAACGCCGTCCCGCCGTCGATGGAACCGGCGGAGTGGGAGAGAATTCTCTTCTCATCCACCGGCATATCCCCGTCCTCGAAAGCAACGAGGTTGCAGCGAAACGCCGCATCCCCCGGTTTCATGGCGATGCCTGCGGCGGCGGCTTCCATAGGCGACCGGCCGGTAAAGCATTCCTTGGGGTCGCAGCCGAAGATGGAGAGGATCGCGGTTTCGCTGCCCGCCGGCAGCGGCGGCGGGCAGTTCACGACGCGGCCCACGACGCCTTTGGCAGCCAAGCGGTCGATGGCGGGAATTGACGCGGTTTGCAGGGGTGTTTTATTGTTCAGCTGGGGTACGGGGTCATCCGCCATGCCGTCCCCGATGATAAGCAAATATTTCGTAAAAAAACCTCCCTAAGGCTTCTGGCTTTCATTATAATATATTTCAGGATTTTTTTCAACTGGAATCTGCGGCGGGCGCGAAGGATAGTGTTTTGGCAGACAAGGCCTAAGTTTTTTCCCGCAGGGCGCGCCAAACGCATGAGTAAAAACTATAAACCAGGCCGGCTGTGTGGTAAAATGGAGGAAAAAGGCAGGAGAAAAAGATATTGCACAAGCTTCAGGACATCATAGTAATTGTGCTGTTTGCCATATTGGCAAATGTGGACGGACAGGAGGAAATGGAGTATTTCGCCCAATGTCAGGAGAAGTATCTACAGCCATCGAGGAAAAATATAGAAAAAGTATGCAGATTACGTGTTGGCACTGAAGAGAAACCAGGGTAATCTGCATGAAGATGTGAAGCTATATCTGAGGGATTCGGAATTGAAACAGGCACTACGGACATCCGAGCGGTATAAACGAACCATTGAAAAGGCCAGAAGTAAGGACGGAGAATATCTCTTGGCTAACCTACAAAAAGGAGTGGAGGCACCTAAGCATTCTGAAAGTTATCGGGTTGTTCTGTCCTAATTTATCCATGAAAAAGAAATGCTTTATTATTAGTATGAATCCTCCGGAATTTTTGGATCAAGTCCTTACTTTTTAAAATCCCCCCACCTGAATGAACTGAACCGCCCCAACTTGTGCGGACAGCACAAAAAGGCCCCTGGCAGGAAATAAATAGAATTATGCGGAGAGACGCTGCGCCAGCGGCGTCTCTCCCGTTTTCAACTGGATACACTTGTGGTTATAGAAATAAATAAAATCATCAATCAGTTTTCGGGCTTGCTGAAAAGTCCTGATTTTCTGCCGGTATATACACGCAGTCTGAAAGATAGAGAAGAAATTTTTAGACATAGCGTTATCATAGCAGTTTTCACGTTTTGACATGGACGGTGTAATGCCGTATTCTTGTGTCAGGTTGAAATACCCCTGTGAAGTGTACTGGAACCCCTGGCCGCTGTGGAGCTGTAACTCCGCAGCGGCCCTCTTTTTCTCCGCTTTCATGGCAAGGCGTATCGTGTCCAGAACTAAGCTTACCGTCTGCTGAACAGTGGTTTTGTAGGCCACAATGCTGTTATCGTAGAGATCTCAGATCATGGACAGATAGATAACCCCTTCGTCGGTATGGATATAAGAAATATCTGTTACCCATTTTTGATTGGGAGCATCTGTGTGAAAGTCTCTGTTGAGAAGATTCTCATACTTGTGCATCTGCTGCCCCATCTGTACCCACTTCCTTGGCCTGCGGATTTCAGCCAGGATGCTATACTTTTTCATCTGGTAATAGCTCCTGCATATGCGTGTACCTCCTTGCCATATAGTACACCCCCTGATGTAGTCCTATTTTCCTACATCAGGGGGCTTTTGTCTATTGTCCGGTTTTACTGGGGCTGTTCACCGCCTGCATGGGGCGCTTTTCACGCTGAAGCCGTCTGAGAGCTGCTTGCCAGGCTTTCCGCAGCGGTTCCCGCTGCCGCCTATAAATAAAAGCGTTTACTTATGCTTCCCCTGGAAGAACAGGGCCAGGGTGCCGGGACCGGAGTGGTTGCCAATCACGGGTCCTACATAGTTAATGACCAGGGTTTCCACCTTATACTTCGCCTTAATGGCTTCGGCAAGCCACTTAGCGTCGTCCTCACAGTCGCCGTGGCTGATGAATACCACCGAAGGATCCTCTGCCAGTTCATCCATTTTGTCCAAAAGGGCGCTGATAGACGCCTTGCGGCCCCGGACCTTGCTGACAGGAATCAGGTGGCCTTCACCGTCTACGTGGAGGACTGGCTTCATTTGCAGCATAGTACCCAGAAGGGCCGCCGCCGTGCTGACGCGGCCTCCCCGTTTGAGGTGGTTCAGGTCGTCTACGGTAAACCAATGGCAGATATGGTCCTTGCGCTCCTCCACAAAGTCCCGGACTTCTTCGATAGATTTGCCCTTCCGCTTTTCCTGGACGGCCAGGTAGACCAGCAGGCCTTGCCCCAGGGAAGCGGCGCGGCTGTCGCACACGAGGACCTTGCTGCCGGGGTGGGCGGCTTCCACTTCCCCGGCGGCGATGCAGGCGGACTGATAGGTGGTGGACAAGCCGGAGGAGAAAGCGATGCACAGCACGTCCCTGCCCTGGCCCACCAATTCGGTCATAGCTTCCGTAAACACCGCCACGTTGATAGCCGATGTAGTTCCCAAGGCGCCGCCGCGGAGGCGTTTGTAGAAATCGGCCGGTTCGATGTCCCGGTTGTCGAGATAGTTGAAATATTCCTTCCCTTCCATCATGAAGCTGAGGGGGAGGACATTCAGTTCCAGTTCTGCCGCTAACTTGGCGGACAGGTCGCAGCAGCTATCCGTCAAAATGACATAATCTTTCATACAAGGAATCCTTTCTTTTGAAACGACATCACCCAAACCTGCAAACAGGTCTAGCTTTTCAACTCTATTATACCACAATCTGCCCATAGCGCAAGAGCGAAAAGAGAAAAGTGCGGGGGCCGTGCTAAAAAGTGTGGGCGCGGAACAAAGTTCCGCGCCCACCTAACAGCTCCGGCGATCCCCGCCCATTCACTTACAGCGGATTCTCGTCAATCCACTTAGAGATGATCCCGCCGATCTCCTTGATGCAGCCGGGATCGTAGGGGACTTTCATCCCCGCATTGCGGGCCAGCTCGTCGAAGGTTCTGGTGCCGCCCTGGTCTACAAAGGCCAAGTACCGCTTCCAGGCGTCCTGGCGGTCCGTCATGGACGCCGTCCAGAACTGGAAGGCCATGGTCTGGGCCATGCAATAATCAATATAGTAGAAGGGATACATATAAATATGGAGCTGCTGCTGCCACCACGCGCCGCGGCTGTAGAACGGCGCATCCTCATAATCGCGCCAGGGACGGTATTTGGCTTCCAGTTCCAGCCACACCTGGTTGCGCTGGTCCGGCGTCATATCCGGATTTTCATAAACGCGGTGCTGGAACTCATCCACCATGCAGCCGTAGGGAATGAAAATCAGGGAATCCTCACAGTGGCCAATCTCATACTTGCGGGTCTGCGGCCCAAAGAACTTATCATGCCAAGGCGAGGTCAAAAACTCCATAGACATGGAGTGGGTCTCGCAGCCCTCCATGGTGGGGCTTATCAGCGCGGACAAATATCCCTTCCGCGCGGCCCGGTAGTCGGCGAAGGCATGGCCCGCTTCATGGGTAAGCACGTCCACATCCCCGCTGGTGCCATTGAAGTTGGAGAAGATAAACGGCGCCTTGTAGATGGGGAAGCTGGTGCAGTAGCCGCCGGGGGCCTTGCCGTCCTTGCTCAGGACGTCCAGCAGTTCGCCGTCATAGAGGAAGTCAATGAACTCTTTCGTTTCCTCACTGAGGGCGTGGTACATCTCCCGCCCTGCGGCCAAAATCTCATCCGGCGTCCCCTGGGGCTTGGCGTTGCCGTCGGGGAACAGGAGACTGTCGTCATAAAACTTCAACGCGTCCACGCCGATACGCTCCGCCTGGTCCTTTTTCACCTTAGCCACCAGGGGTACCAGGTCGGCGGCGATCTGCTCCCGGAAAGCGGCGCATTCCTTTGGACCCCAGCAGTTGCGGCCCAGGCGGTCGTAGCCCAGGGGAATGTAATTCTCATACCCCATGGCCTTGCCCTGCTTGTCGCGGTTTTTCACCAGCTTGTCATACAGCTCATCCAACTGTTCCCGGTGGGCCTCGAACCAGCCGCCCTTAGCGGCAAAAGCGGCCTTACGGACGGCCCGGTCAGGGCTTTGCATATACGGACCCAGCTTGGGCAGGGGCAGCATCTCGCCCTCCCATTCCACAGCGGCGGAGGCATAAAGCTTCTGATATTCGCTTTGCAGCTTATTTTCCTCCTGCATCAGATCCATGATCTCCGGCTTCATGCAGCGGACGGAAATTTCCATGTTCTTAAACAGCAGGGAACCAAACCGCTCCTCCAACTGGGGGCGGAAGGGGGAGTGGAGCATGGCAAGGTCAATTTTCTGCCCCATTTCCTGGAGGGCGGGGCTGATTTCGTCAATATAGTCGTTTTCCTTGTCATAAAACTCGTCCTTGGTGTCGATCGTATGGCGGACGTAGGCCAGGGAGCAGAGGGTATTGATCTCCTTGCTCTTTTCCTCATAAGCCAGGTAGGCGTCAATCTGCTCCTGGGCGGAGGCGGCGGAGGTGATGCGCTCCAAAACCGCGGCAGACTCTTTCTTAATTTCCTCCAAATCAGGGCGGGTATAGGGCATTTCACTGAATTTCATAAGGCTTTTCCAATCCTTTCCATATTTGTTTTAAGAGCTTGTACTCGTAGACGGCGTCAAACGCCTGTGAATACAGGCTTTAAAGCTGTGCCAGCACTGCCAGCAGGTAATCCCAGCTCCGCCGGACGGAGGATACGGACAGCCGTTCCCTGGGGCTGTGGATGTCCTGCATATCCGGGCCAATGGACACGGCGTCCAGCCCGGGCAGCTTCTCCGCCAGCAGGCCGCATTCCAATCCCGCGTGGATGGTCTCCACCACCGCGTCCTTGCCGGACATCTCCCGGTAGACCCGGACCATCACGTCCCGCAGCCGGGAATCCGGACGGTACTCCCAGGCGGGATAATCCCCCCGCCGGCCGAAGCTTGCGCCGCAGCCGTCCGCCAGGGCCTTGAGCTTTTCAATCAGCCCCTCTTTTTCCGCCGCCACGGAGCTGCGTACGCTCCAGGTCAGCCGCAGGCTTCCGCCCTCCAGCCGCAGAATCCCCAGGTTCAAGGATGTGCGGACCTGCCCCGGCAGATCAGGCTCCATGGCCTGTACGCCGTTGGGCGCGGAGAGGATCAGGCTGACGGCCTTACGGCTGTCCTCTACAGAAAGGGCGTCCACCGGCCCGCTGGGCGCTGCGGTAAAGGCGCAGGCCGCCCCGGCCATGGCCTCCCGGAATTTCCCCGCCGCGTTGGCCGCCTGCTCCTCCGGCAGGAGGAACACCGCCTTGGCCCGGTCAGGGATGGCGTTGTCCTGCTCGCCGCCGTAGAGGGACACCAGCCGCGCGTCCGGCAGCGTCCGCAGGCATTCCGCCAGCACCCGGTTAGCGTTGGGGATATTTTTGTGAATCTCCGTACCGGAGTGTCCGCCGGGGAGGCCGCTCAGCTCCAGGGTGCAGAGTTTGCCGGACGCCTCCCGGACGGGCAGGGCGGCTTCCAGGTCACACCGCGCCCCACCGGCGCAGCCCACAGTCAGTACGCCTTCCGCTTCGCTGTCCAGGTTGATAAGCAGCCGCCCCTGCAAATCAGAGCAATCCAGCCCCGCCGCGCCCAGAAGGCCGATCTCCTCGTCCACGGTAAACACCGCTTCCACCGGCGGATGGGGAATGCCGTCGCTGTCCAGCAGGGCCATCATCATAGCCGCCGCCGCGCCGTCGTCGCCGCCCAGGCTGGTACCCTCCGCCTTCAGCCAATCCCCGTCCAGGGCCAGCTTCAGCGGGTCCCGGCCGAAGTCGTGGTCCACGCCGGGGTCTTTCACGCAGACCATGTCCAGATGGCCCTGCAAAATCACCGCCGGGCGGCCCTCATAGCCGGGGGCTGCGTCCTTCCAGACAACCACATTCCCCAACCCGTCCCTGCGGCAGCGCAGGCCCCGCGTCCGGGAGAAGTCCTCCACCCATCCGCTGACGGCGGCGGTGTGTCCGGATTCGTGAGGGATGCGGGTCAGTTCCTCGAAAAAGGCAAACACCTTTTTCGGCTCCATGTTTGTTAAATCCATCGTTTTTCCTCCTTATACAAGCTTTTCAAAGCAATTGTATGCCATATTCCCCGCAGGTATCCAAGGTCTCCTGATCCCACAGGCTCACCTGGACCTCGCCAATGTGGCAGCAGCCGATCATCAGCATGCACAGCCGGCTCTGGCCGATGCCGCCGCCCATGGTCAGGGGCAGCTCGTTGTTGAGCAGCATTTTGTGGAAGGGCAGCGCCCGCCGCTCCTCACATCCGGCCAAAGCAAGCTGCCGGTCCAGGCTCTCCGGGTCCACCCGGATGCCCATGGAGCTAATTTCAAAAGCCCGGCCCAGCACATCGTTCCACATAAGGATGTCGCCGTTCAGCTCCCAGTCGTCATAGTCCGGGGCGCGGCCATCGTGCTTCTTGCCGCTTTTCAAGGTCTTGCCGATCTGCATGAGGAACACGGTTTTCCGGCCCTCCCGCATATAGGCGGTTTCCCGCTCATTGGGGGTCAGGTGGGGGTACATGTACTCCAACTCCTGGGTGGTAATAAAGCTGACTTCCCGTTCCAGCCGGGTCTTTACCTGGGGGAAGGCGCGCCGCAGGGCGTCGCAGGTGTCGCACACCGCGCCCACGATGGAGCGGACGGTGTATTGCAGGAAGTCCATATTCCGGTCCACCCGGGTAATCACCTTTTCCCAGTCCCATTGATCCACATAGACAGAGTGGATATTGTCCAGGCTCTCATCCCGCCGGATGGCGTTCATATCGGTATACAAGCCGTTGCCGGGGTAGAAGCCGTACCGCTTCAGCGCCAGCCGCTTCCATTTGGCCAGGGAGTGGACAACCTCCCCCTGGGCGCCGCCCACGGCGGGGATGTCGAAGCCCACGGGCCGCTCCACGCCGTTAAGGTTGTCGTTCAAGCCGGAGTCCCTGTCCACGAACAGCGGCGCGGACACCCGGCGGAGGTTCAGCGCGAACTTCAAATTTTCCTGGAAGCTGCTTTTGACGAACTCGATGGCCCGCTGCATATCGTAGCCATAGAGGGGGGAGCGGTAGCCCTGGGGGATGGTGCAGGTGTTCATTTCATTGCCTCCTCGCATTGGGATAAATTCTCACGGCCTTTATCATACACTATTCTCCGGGAAAAACCAATACTTTAACAAGAAAAATCTTCCGCCGGAGCAAAAAAAGCGTACCCCGGAACGCGTGTGCGTTCCGGGGCATGCCCCATCCTTGCGGACGGAAGAAAAGAGAGAGGGGTGAAGAGAAAAAACTCGTAAGCTGTGTCAAGCGGCGGGCTGCCCATAGCTGCTGCGGAAGAACTGGTTAAAGAAGTTTTCCATGCTGCCATACCCGCCATAGGAGCCGTCGTAATAGCCGTCCCCGTAGCCTTCCGGCTGCTGGGGTGCAGACTGGGGCTTGGCGTCCTCCTCGGGCATATCCAAGGTGCTGCCGAAGGTGATTTCCGTGGTATACACCTGGCCGTCCCGGACGTAGGTCACCGTGGCCGTGTCCCCCGCCTGGTAGGACTTGCTGCCCACCGCGGCGGACAGGTCGCTGCCGGAGGTGATGGTGGTGGTGCCAAGCATCGTGATGACATCCCCCGCCTGCAAACCTGCCGCCTCGGCGGGTCCGCCCTCAGTGACCTCCACCAGATAGGCGCCGCTTCGTACGCCGGTCTGGGGATAGTTGGACGCGTTGTCCCGGCGTACGCCCATGTAGGCGTGGCTGGTAACCTGCCCGTTTTCCATGATGTCCTTGAGCATATTCAAAACGTCGTCGATCGGAATGGCGAAGCCCAATCCCTCGGCGGCGGAACCGTTGCCGGTGGAGGAAGTCTTGGCGGTGATGATGCCCACCACCTCGCCGTAGCTGTTAAAAAGGGGGCCGCCGGAGTTGCCGGGATTGATGGCGGTATCCACCTGGATCATATTAAAGGGCGTACCGTCCAGGTTGATTTCCCGGTCCAGGCAGGACACCACGCCATGGGTCAGAGAGAAGGTCAATTCGCCCAGGGGGTTGCCAATGGTAGACACTTCCTCCCCCACCGCCAGGTTGGCGGAGGAACCGAGCACTACGGGCTTCAGCTTGGTCTCGCCCGGCTCCACCTTCAGTACGGCGATGTCATAGTCCGCGTCGCCGCCCACCACCTCGGCGGCCAGGGACGTCCCATCGTTCAAGGTAACCTGGACGGAGGTGGCGTTTTTGATGACGTGGTAATTGGTGGCGATATAGCCGTCGGCGGTGAGGACAAAGCCGCTGCCCGCGCTGGGCGCTTCCACCGGCTGGCCGAAGAAGTTGTACCCGGCCAGCGTAGAGGTGTTGATGCTCACGCAGCTATCCACATTGGCCTGGTAGAGCTGGGTAAAGGTCAATTTCTCATTGCCGTTGACGCTGACGGTAGATACCTCGGTAAGGGGGCGGCTGCTGAGCATGACCTGGCTTTGGTTTTTGCTGTTGCCCTGGATCAGCCAACCGGCCCCGAAGCCGCCTCCCAGCAGCAGCGCGCCGCACAAAACCCCTGCGACGATTTTTTTCGCCCCGCCCTTTTTTCTGGACGGGACCGCCGCAGGCACCTGCCGGGGCTGGAAGCCGCCGCTGTCGGAGCGGTAGCTGTAGTGGTATTCGTAATCGCTTCTGTTCTGTTCGTTATAATCGTTATACATAAGATCGTCTCCTTATGAAAATTCCCATTTTTGCTTCCGCCGGCGGCGTTTGCTTTCGATAGTGTTAGGATACAAGGGATTTATGTCAAAAATATGAAGAAACTTCGTAGAGATTATAAACAATTCGAATACAATTTATGAAGAACCCGGCAAAAAGGCCCTCCGCAGGCGTTCATGCCCGCAGAGGGCCTTTCCGGCGGCCCGCCTATGATACAGGTTCTCAATTTTTCCCCCGCTGCTTCCGCTGGACAGCGAAGATATTCTGGGTAATTTTCTCCTGGTCGTTCTCGTTCAGCTCCAGGAAGCGGCAGCCGTACTCCAGCCGGTCCTCCCCCCTGTCGATTACCCGAATGATTTCGCAGTACATGGCGGAGATGTCCCGGTCTTCCAGCAGCTTGACCTTCAGCAGGAACTTATCGCCCTCCCGATACGCAAAGTCCGAGGAGATGCATGCCCCGCCCACGCTGATATTGAGCAGCTTGCAGGCCTTTTCCCCCGCGTTCAGCCCGCCGAAGGTGGTGGCGGTGGCGTCTATATTGGTATCCAGCCGGAAGAAGGCCCGGTCGTTGGTGATACGGATCAGCGCCAGGTCCTCCACCTTCCACACATGCTTCGGCAGGGGCGAGATCGTCCCTTCCATATAAACCGCCTTCCGGTCGCGGTCGTAATAGCCTCGGATCTGCACCCGCACCGGCTCCGCGTCTTCCGGCGGCTCCTCCGCGGCTTCGGAATATTGATGCAGTTCGGCGGCGTTTCCATGCAGGCACATCAGCTTTGCCACGAACAGCAGCTCTCCGGCAAAGGTGGTCACCTCCACCCGCATGCCGGCGTAAGCTTCCAGTTCATTTTCCTCCGCCTGCACCGGCGCTTCGGTTTTTTTATCCCCGCCTTTTTTGCGGAGCAGTTCCCATAATCCCACAATAGCCTCCCATTCCCCGGCCAGACCGGGGGGATTGATTTTATAGGGATATTATAGAGCAAACCTCCGGCGATGGCAAGGAATTTTTTGCAGACGCCCCTCTCACGACAGATCCGCCAGGTCGAGGAACTTATACCCCTCGTTGGCGATATGCTCCTTCCGCCCCTGCAAATTATCGCCCTCCAGCAGCTCGAACATATAGCTGGTAGCTTCCGCGTCGGTAGGCATGACCTTGATAAGCCGCCTCGTCTCCGGGTTCATGGTCGTCAGCCACATCATATCCGGGTCGTTCTCGCCCAGGCCCTTGGAGCGGTCGATTTTATATTTCTTCCCTTCCAGCTTCCGGACGATGTCGCCCTTTTCCTTTTCGGAGTAAGCGAACCACGTCTTATCCCCGCAGTTGATTTCAAACAGCGGCGATTCCGCGATATACACATACCCCTCTTCGATCAAGGTAGGGCAGAGCCGGTAGATCATGGTCAGGATCAACGTCCGGATCTGATAGCCGTCCACGTCGGCGTCGGTGCAGATGACCACCTTGCTCCACCGCAGGTTATTGAGGTCGAAGCTGCTCAAATCCTTCACATGCTTGTTCTGCACCTCCACGCCGCAGCCCAGGACCTTCATCAGGTCGGTAATGATTTCGCTTTTAAATATCCGGTTATAGTCGGCCTTCAGGCAGTTCAGGATTTTACCCCGCACGGGCATGATCCCCTGGAACTCCGCGTCCCGGCTGAGCTTGACGCTGCCCAGGGCGGAGTCGCCCTCCACGATGTAGATTTCCCGGCGGCTCACATCCTTGGTCCGGCAGTCCACGAACTTCTGCACCCGGTTGGCGATGTCAATGGAGCCGGAGAGCTTCTTTTTCACATTAAGCCGCGCTTTTTCCGCCTGTTCCCGGCTGCGCTTGTTAATGAGCACCTGCTCGGCGATGCGGGCGGCGGCGGCGGGATTTTCGATGAAATAGATTTCCAGGCGGCTGCGGAGGAACTCGGCCATGGCGTCCTGTACGAACTTGTTGGTAATGGCCTTTTTGGTTTGGTTTTCATAGCTGGTCTGGGTGGAAAAATTGCTGCTGACCAGCACCAGGCAGTCCTCGACATCCGCCCAGGTAATTTTGCTTTCGCTCTTTTGATATTTGTTGTTCTGGCGGAGCCAGCTGTCGACCGCCCCGACGAAGGCGGATTTGGCCGCCTTTTCCGGGCTTCCGCCGTGTTCCAGCCAACTGGAGTTATGGTAATGCTCGACAACCGCCGTCTTATTGGAAAAGCAGCAGGCCGCGGACAGCTTCACCTTATATTCGTCCTTGTCGGCCCGGTCCCGGCCCCGTTTTTCGGCTTCCCAGAAGACCGGCTCCGTTAGGGGTCCGTCCCCGGCCAATTCCGCCACATAGTCGGCAATGCCGTTTTCGTAGAGGAATTCCGTATTCTCGAACCGCCCCGCCGCAGTCTCCACCCGGAGCCGGAAGGTAATGCCGGCGTTGACCACCGCCTGCCGCTTCATGACCCCAGCGAAGTACTCCGGGGGGATATTGATGTCGGTAAAGACCTCCAAATCCGGGAGCCAGCGGGTGCGGGTGCCGGTTTTCCGCTTTGACAGGGGCTTTTTTTCCAACTCCCGGCCCTTTTCCCCGGTAATCTCGCCCTTTTTAAAATGAAGCTGGTACTCAAAACCGTCCCGCCATACGGTCACATCCATATAGTCGGACGCGTACTGGGTCGCGCAGGACCCCAAGCCGTTCAGCCCCAGGGAGAACTCATAATTCTCCCCCTCGTTGTTGCCGTACTTGCCGCCTGCGTAAAGCTCGCAGAACACCAGCTCCCAGTTCCAGCGCTGTTCCTTTTCGTTCCAGTCCACGGGGCATCCCCGCCCCTGGTCCTCCACCTCCACGCTGTGGTCCAGGTACCGGGTGACGGTAATGAGCCTGCCGTGGCCCTCCCGGGCTTCGTCGATGGAGTTTGACAAAATTTCAAACACGGCGTGTTCGCAGCCCTCCAAGCCGTCGGAACCGAAGATCACGCCCGGGCGTTTCCGCACCCGGGCGGCGCCTTTAAGCGCGCTGATGGAGTCGTTGCCATAATTCTGCCTTTTTTCCGCTGCCATGTAGTTCCTCCGAAGTAAAATTTGCATGTTCCCCAGTATATCAAAAAAAACCGCCTGAGGCAAGAGGAAAAAGGGAACATCTGTCCGCAAACTGCCGGAGACAACGCTTTTGACACGCAGAACGGCGCATGGACTGGCTCCATGCGCCGTTGTTGTACGATGGGACGCCCTGGCCTGCGGTTCAGTCCTGGTTCCCCGTCATGATCCGGATAATGACCTTATCCGTCTCCCGCATCCCCACGCGGCCCAGCCGCCCGATATTGGCAATGGTTTCCTCCACGCCTTTGGTCACGATTCCCTCGCCGCCCCGGAACTGCTGCCCGCTGCGGAACATATGGTAGCCCAAAACGCCCGCGTCCACGGCGGCGGCGATTTTGGCGGCGCAGGAGGGCTTCGCCCCGTCGCAGATCATGCCGGAGATGGTCGCCAGGGCGTTGACCAGCGTATGGGCCACCTCCCGCCGCCCGCCGCCGTGGAGGTAGGCGATTGCGCCGCCGGCGGCGCAGCCTGCGCTGACCGCCCCGCAGTAGGCGCTCAGGCGTCCGATGCCGGTTTTCATATGGATGGTCAGCAAATCGCTGAGGGCTACCGCCCGCAGCATTTTATCGCGGCTTACGCCCAGCTCCTTGGCATACTCCACCACCGGCACAGAGACGGTAATCCCCTGGTTCCCGCTTCCCGAGACGATGATGACGGGCATCTCGCAGCCGCTCATGCGGGCGTCGGACCCGGCCGCCGCCATATACCGCGCCCTGACCTTAACATCCTCGCCGTAGTACTCCCGCAAGACCTTGCCGATATTAGCGCCCCACGCGTGGGACATCCCCTCCTGGGCGATAGCGCAGTTATAGGCAATCTGCCGCTCCACCATCGGCCGGATATCCTCCACGTCCACCGTATCCGCGAAGTCAACGATGGCGTCCACGGACAGGCAGCTCCGGTCCGTCAGCCCGCTGGCGGCGCCGCCGGAGGCCACCACCGTGCCGCCTTTCAGCAGCGCCTCGCCATTTTTTTCGATAAGGACGATATTGGTATGGTAGTCCGCAATCCGCAGCCGGACGCAGTCCCCGCCCGCCCAGAGGGTAAGGGTGATGTCAAAAATAACGTCGCCTTCCGCGGGCTTCACCCGGACCTCGTGGCAGGAAAGGTACGAGCGGATATCCTCCTTCTGCCCGCTGGTGACGGCGGAGATGACCTCCAGGATTTTCCCCGCGTCGCCGGCCACGGCCCCGGCGGCGGCAGCGGCCTCGATGCCTTTCAGCCCGCCGGTATTCGGGACGACCACGCTTTTCACGTTTTTGATAATATTCCCGCTGGCTTCCACCAGCATCCGCTCCGGCAGGCGGCCCAGCACCTCCCGCGCCTTTGCAGCGCCGTAGGCGATTGCGATAGGCTCCGTGCAGCCCATGGCGGGAACCAGCTCCTCCCGAAGGATTTGGACAAAATGCGGGTAACAAGAATCCGTTTTTTCCATATTGGCAGCTCCTCTCACATCTAAGCAGAAAAAAAGCGTGTTGCAGTCCGCCCTGTTTTGGGGCGTGTTTGAAAAATGTCAAAACGCCCAAACGGCGGATCTTTTTCCGCTGTACAGCGTTAAAAAATCTTGAAATACACAAAGTATTCCTGCGATTTTTTGCCTTGTCCATCGAAAAAATCTCTCGCTTTTGGTCATTCCGCCATTTATCAAACAAGCCCTATACGAATCCCAATAAAAGAGAGCAATTCTTCTATCAGGCCGCATTCTGCGGCCCAGCCGCAGAGAATGTTGTCAATACTACCTATAGGAAGTGTAGCATTTACAACGCAGTTTGTCAAGATACGACAAAACGCCCCCGACTTGCGCCGGGGGCGTTTTGCTGCATCTTGCTTATATTTGCCGCTTACTTATGGTCCACGGCGTACATGTGCTTGATGAGTTCCAGCACCTTGTTGGAATAGCCGATCTCGTTGTCGTACCAAGAGACCACCTTCACGAAGGTGTCGGTCAGGGCAATGCCGGCGCCGGCGTCGAAGATGGAGGTGCGGGCGTCGCCCAGGAAGTCGGCGGAAACGACGGCCTCGTCGGTGTAGCCCAGGATGCCCTTCAGCTCGCCCTCGGAAGCTTCCTTCATAGCGGCGCAGATTTCGTCGTACTTGGCGGGCTTAGCCAGGTTGACGGTCAGGTCCACCACGGACACGTCCAGGGTGGGGACGCGCATGGACATACCGGTCAGCTTGCCGTTCAGCTCAGGAATGACCTTGCCCACGGCCTTGGCGGCGCCGGTGGAACTGGGGATGATGTTGCCGGCAGCGGCGCGGCCGCCGCGCCAATCCTTCAGGGAGGGTCCGTCAACGGTCTTCTGGGTAGCGGTAGTGGAGTGGACGGTGGTCATCAGGCCGTCGGTGATGCCCCACTTGTCGTTGAGGACCTTGGCGATGGGAGCCAGGCAGTTGGTGGTGCAGGAGGCGTTGGAGACGAAGTTCATATCGGTGGTGTACTTGTCGAGGTTCACGCCGCACACGAACATGGGGGTGTCGTCCTTGGAGGGGGCGGACATGACGACCTTCTTGGCGCCAGCGTCCAGATGGGCCTGGGCCTTCTCCTTGGTGAGGAACAGGCCGGTGGACTCCACCACGTACTCGGCTTCCAGCTTGCCCCAGGGGATGTCGGCGGGATTGCGCTCGGCAAAGATGGGGATTGCCTTGCCGTTGACGATAATGGAGTTCTCGGTGGACTCGACGGTACCGGCGAACTGGCCGTGCATGGTGTCATACTTCAGCATGTAAGCCAGGTAATCGGCGGGGCAAAGGTCGTTGATGCCCACGATCTCGATTTCAGGGTGGTTGACGCTGGCGCGGAAGACCATGCGGCCAATGCGGCCAAAACCATTGATGCCAACTTTAATGCTCATAAGAAAAAACTCCTCTCAGATTTTGTTGGAATTTCGATGACAAATAGTAGCTATATGACAATCTGGGAGTATTATACACCTGGCTTTTTCAAAAGAAAAGTATTTTTTGCGGAATTTTTGAGGGAGGTAAAAAATTCTTGTAATTTCGACAAAATTTTGATATGATACCTCTGTAATTCTTGGAAATTTGCTGTGCCGGGGGATTAGCGCCCGGAGCCTTGGGGGAAATTACCATTGAAATTTTCCCTTTGCCGCATACAATATCCACAGCATCCGCATTTTGGCAGGAGGTGGCCCATGTCAGAAAAATTATTTTACCAGGAGGAGCCTACCGGCGAGGTCTTGCAGCAGGTGTCCAGCCAGCTCCGGCTCTCCCTGGCGAACATTCACGGCGCCCTGTCCCGCCTGGCCCCGCCGGATGCGCGGGACGGGGCGGCGGAGGTCGATCTTAACGCGGCGGTGCTGTGCCAGAGCTATTACCGCATCCTGCGCATCGTCAACAACCTGGCCGACGCTTCCGAACCGCCCCGGCGGGAGGGGAAGGGCCAGCACAACGAGGACATCGTGGCCCTCTGCCAGGGCGTGGCGGAGCGGGCGGAGGGTCCTGCGGCCCTGCTGGGCATTGCGCTGGCGTTCCGGAGCAACAAGCCGCGGCAGTATATCGCCATCGACAAGGACCGCATCGAGCGGCTGCTGCTGAACCTGCTGTCCAACGCCTTCAAGTTCACCGGCACGGGCGAGAAGAAGGTCACGGTAACCGTCCGCGTCGAGGCGGAGTTCGTCCACATAACGGTGGCGGACACCGGCTGCGGGATACCGGAGGAGCAGCTGCCCACGATTTTCGAGCGCTGCCGCCAGCCCGGCCGGATGGAGCCGCCGCCCCACGGCCTGGGCCTGGGGCTTGGGGTCTGCAAGCGCATCGCCCAGGAGCACGGCGGCAGCATGCGCGCCCTGTCCGTCGCGGGGAAAGGGACCGCCATGACCGTCTCCCTGCCCAACCGGAAGGCGCCGGTAAGCGTGAAGGAGCGGCAGATTCTTGTAGAGCCGGCCGGCGGGTTCAACCGGACGCTGGTGGAGCTGTCCGACGCCCTGCCGAAGCAGGCGTTTACCCAGAAATACCTGGACTGACCGGGAGGGCGCCATGGGAAGAGGAAAAGTTTTGGTGGGCATGAGCGGCGGCGTGGACAGCGCCGCCGCCGCCCTGCTGCTGCGGGAAGCCGGGTACGAACCGGTAGGCTGCACCCTGCGGCTGTACAGCAACGAGGACATAGGCGAGCCGTTGGAGGGCGCCTGCTGCTCCCTGGAAGCGGTGGAGGACGCCCGTGCGTCCTGCCGGCGGCTGGGGATGGAGCACTATGTATTCAATTTCAGCGCGGCCTTCCGCCGGTGCGTTATGGACGATTTTGCAGAAAGCTACCGGGCGGGCCGTACGCCCAACCCCTGCGTTCAGTGCAACCGGGCCATCAAATTCAACGCCCTGCTGCGCCGCGCGGACGAGCTGGATATTCCCTACATCGCCACCGGGCATTACGCCAGGACCGGCTACGACAGCGCGTCCGGCCGCTGGCGGCTTCTGCGGGGGAAGGACCGGAAGAAGGACCAGACCTATTTCCTCTACCCGCTGTCCCAGGCGGTTTTAAGCCGCCTGCTGCTGCCGGTAGGCGGGTATGACAAGCCCGCCGTGCGGGCCTTGGCGGCGGAGGCGCGCCTCCAGAGCGCGGCGCGGCCGGACAGCCAGGACATCTGTTTCGTCCCCGACGGGGACTACGCGGGCTTCCTGCGGCGGTACGGCGGCGCGGACTTCGCCCCCGGGGATTTTGTAGACGAAGAAGGCCGTGTGCTGGGGCGGCACAGGGGCCTGCCCTGCTACACCACGGGCCAGCGCCGGGGCCTGGGCGTCAGCGCCGGCCGTCCGCTGTACGTCCTGGGCAAGGACCTGGCCCGCAATCAAATCGTCCTGGGGGGCGAAGACCGCCTATATAGCCGCACGGTCTACGCGGAAGACTTCTGCTGGGTGTCCGTCCCGCCCCAGGGACCCCTGCGTGTCACCGCCAAGACCCGCTACAGCCAGAGCGAAGCCGCCGGGACGCTGTTCCCGGAGCCGGGCGGCGGTGTACGGATGGCCTTCGACCAGCCCCAGCGGGCGGTAACGCCCGGGCAGTCCTTGGTATGCTACCTGGGGGAAATGGTAGTAGGGGGCGGCGTGATCTGCGCCGCGCCGTTGGAAGGCCCCGCGCCATAAGCCGCCCAACCCATGTAAAAAGGAGGACCGCCATGACCTATGAAATCATTCCGCTGGCCAGCCGCCCCGGCCTGCTCCCCGCCGCCGCCCAGTGGTTCCACGAAAAATGGGCCGTTCCCCTGGAAGCCTACCGCGAGAGCATGGCCCGGAGCCTGGCCCAGACGTCCCCCGTCCCCTCCTGGTATCTGGCCCTGGAAGGGGGGCAAATCATCGGGGGCTTAGGGGTAATTGAAAACGACTTCCATCCCCGCACGGACCTGACGCCCAACGTCTGCGCGGTCTACACCGAGCCTGCCAGGCGGCGCCAGGGCGTTGCGGGCGCACTGCTGCAATACGCCTGCGGGGACATGTGCGCGCGGGGCGTCGCCACGCTGTACCTTCTGACGGACCACACCGCCTTTTACGAACGCTACGGCTGGGAATACCTCTGCCCCGTCCTGGGGGACGGGGAGGAAGAACCCTCCCGCATGTATATTCACAGAGCTTAAGAAAGGACCCTGAAGCCATGGATCAATTAGTACGCGCCATCACTGCCGGCGGGGCAGTAAAAGCCGCCGCCGTCACCACCCGCGCCCTGACGGAGCAGGCCCGGAACATCCACAAGACGCTTCCCACCGCCACCGCCGCCCTGGGCCGCGCCCTCGCGGCTGCTTCCATGATGGGCAATGCCCTCAAGACGGATGCTGCCAGCCTGACCCTCCAGATCAGGGGCGGAGGCCCTTTAGGCACTGTGCTTGCCGTGTCCGACCACCTGGGCAACGTCCGCGGCTATGTCCAGAACCCCCACACGGACCCGCCCCTTCGGGCGGACGGCAAGCTGGACGTCGGCGCGGCCGTAGGCAGCGAAGGGACGCTGACGGTCATCAAGGACCTGGGGATGAAGGAGCCGTATACCGGCAGCGTGGGCCTTCTGGGCGGCGAGATCGCCGAGGACCTGGCGGCCTATTTCGCAGAGAGCGAGCAGATTCCCACCGCCTGCGCCCTGGGCGTCCTGGTAGACCGGGACCAGAGCGTGAAGGCGGCGGGGGGCTATATCATCCAGCTTCTTCCCGGCGCGGGGGAGGACGTGATTGCCAAGGTCGAGGGCGGCGTCCTGGCCGCCGGCCCGGTAACGGCCCTGCTGGACGCCGATCCGGACCCGGCGGCGCTTTTGCGGACGGTGCTCAGCGACTTTGAGGTAGAGATACTGGAAACCGCCCCTGTTACCTACAAGTGCTATTGCAGCCGCAGCCGGGTGGAACGCGCGCTCATCAGCATGGGCGTACCGGAGCTGGAGGACATGCTGGCCCAGCAGGGCGGCTGTGAGCTGGGCTGTCAATTCTGCGACAAGGTCTACCGCTATACGGCGCAGGAGTTGCAAGCGCTGATTGCGAAAATGAAAGCGCAAAAAGCAGCGGATCAAAAGGCATAGGGAAAGCAGGGATAGAGGTATTTTCCTCTATCCCTGCTTCATAGCGTATTATTTTGTTCTGTCCATCACAGAGAAGTGGTCATGACCAGGATTTTCACAATAGAAATCCAAGCAGTCTTTATATCTGTGAAAAACGATGGTACTGCCAGGAAATTGATCGGAAAGTTCCTCAAAAGGAAATGGCTTTGTAGATTCCATCATCTCATCCACGGTTGCTTCAATAAGAAATAGGCAGCCGTCCGGATCACGGATAACGGCGTTTTCACTGACGGGGATACCGGTCTCAATCTGCGTGGAGTATGCCATTCCGGTAAAAAGGAAGAAGCATGCTAAGCTTAAACACAAGAACAAAGGCTTGTTGCGTGTCATTTTGTATCCCCCCTTATACCTCTGGACCATGATTTGGATAATAATTTGATGGGTCTCCAGAACACACATAGCCCTTATCGTATACTCTACCTGTACCAACATAAGCGTCACAATCTAAACAAAAATAATGCTCCCCCATGACCCACTGAAAATGTCCCCAGGATGAATTTAAGCTACATCTGTACCCAAAAGATCTGTCAAGACGAATACCTGTCTCCGTTCTAGACGAAGTACTCCCACAATCAGGACACACAGGCCCTCTCGGCATAATCACACCATCTTCATTTTCGGAAACACAAACTTCAGTAGCACAGTCTGTATCCGAACATGCAATTGCCGGAAGCACCAGGGAATAGACGCAACCCAACGCGAGCACCAGGGAAAGAATCCTTTTAAAACGCTTCATAAATAACCTTCCTTTCTGTCCATCCACAAAATCGAAACTTAAAAAACATGGTCACTAAGTACATTATACACGAAAAATGTTTAGATGTCAAGCAAAAGCTTTGCAATATTTAACAATTTACCAATTTTCCCCAGGTATTCCTATATTTCCCAGTCTCTTTTCATTTTGCTGCAAAGAAAAAACCGCCCTCTCCCGAGGGCGGCTTTTTCTTTGATGGAGAAGATTGAGGAAAAACGATACAACAGTTTAGGTTTCTCTCCTAAACTGGCTTTATTTTACCAGTTTCAAGCACTTTTTGTCAATGTTGATGTTGCATAAAATTTTTCCCGCACTCCGCCGTGTATCGTGATAATTGCCAAAAACCATTGCCCAAATTTGGAGGAAAAGACAGTTGACAGCGATTTTTTCCGCCGCTCACGGACAGCAGTCCTGGGCCTTCCCGTCCACATAGACGGCCTTCAGGTTCAGGCCCCCGTCCAGCACCAGCAAATCGGCGGCGCGTCCGGCCTGGATGACGCCCGCTTTCAACCCCACGGCCAGGGCGGGGGCGGCGGAGGCGGCATAGACGGCCTCGGCCAGAGGCAGGCCGAACCGGACCACATTGCGCACCGCGTCCAGCAGGGAGATGGAGGACCCCGCCAAAGTGCCGTCCAGCAGCGTCGCCTTATGGTTTTTCACCACGATAGGCTGGCCGCCCAGTTCATAGTCCCCGTCGGGCATCCCCGCGCAGCGCAGGGAATCGGAAATCAGGTTCAGCTTGTCCCCGAAAAGCTGGTAAGTGGCCCGGATTGCGGCGGGATGGATGTGCAGCCCGTCGCAGATCAGTTCCACGCTGGCCTCCGAATCGAAGGCCGCGCCGATGACCCCCGGCGCGCGGTGGAGGAAGGAGGGCATGCCATTATAAAGGTGGGTGGCGTGGCTGGCCCCGGCGGCGAACCCGGCCATAGCGGTATCATAATCTGCCGTAGTGTGGCCCAGGGACACGGTGCAGGCCTGGGAAACCTCCCGGATAAAGGGCAGCGCCCCTTCCTCCTCGCAGGCCACGGTCACCAGCTTCACCTGGCCGCCGCTGGCCTCGTTGAGGCGGTGGAACAGGGCGGCGTCGGGCTTATGGAGGTTTTCCGCCGCCTGTGCGCCCCGCTTGGCGTAGCTGAGGAAAGGCCCTTCCAGATGGACGCCCGCGCACTTAGCGCCGGTAACGGGCCGGAAGTCCCGGATTGCATGCATAGCGGGGGTAAGGGTTTCTTCCTTCAAGGTCATCGTAGTGGCCAGATAGCTGGTGACGCCGTGGGCGGCGTAATAGTCCGCCAAGGGCTGAAGCCCCGCCGGCTTGCCGTCGGAGAAATCCTCCCCCACGGCCCCATGGGTGTGGATGTCCACCAGGCCCGGGATCACATAGCACCCGGACCCGTCCAGGTCCGCCGCCCCATCAATTTTCCCCACGGCGGTGATAGTCTCTCCGAATTGAACGTCGGCCTCCACAAAAGCCTTTCCAATCAGGACCTTCGCGTTTTTAATCAGCATAGCAGTTTCCTCATTTCCTCTCAAAATTTTCATCACCCGGCCCCGCCGGGTATGTATCAGGCGTTCCGCTTTTTATAAAGGACGATCTCCGCATCCGCGCCGCCGCAGCCGTACTCGCACACCAGCAGGAAGGAATCGTCCGCCGCCAGCCCATAGCACCGCCCATCTGGCTTTTCGATTTGATTGCCGAAGTAGATTTTACCGTCCTCCAGCAGCTTCACCACCTGCCCGTTGGGCAGGGTGTAGGGCAAATTGATATACGCCCCCGCCAGCGCGTTCAAATCGGCAATTTCCCCCAGGCCGGGAATCCCCAATCCGTTAAACTCCGCAATCAGCGGGGCTTTCAGCCCGCAGCTTCCGCCGCAGGCGCCGCACGTCTCCTGCCCCTTTTCCCGGCAGCAGGCGGCCACGGGGCATTCCGTTCCGAAGGGCTTCCCGCCGGTCTCCCGGCACCCGCCGCAGGACGCGGCGGAGGGGCATCCGGCGCATTCCGCGCCGCAGACAGATACATCCATACACATTCCCTCCAGCAATTATCCGCCAAATTACAACAAATAGTTATTATCCTTGTCCGCCACTTGCAGCGCCGCCAGGGTATAGGCAGCGAACCCCTCCGCCACCAGCGGCTCCTGTTTGCACAGGGCTTCCGCTTCCTCCAGGCTCTCCGTTTTAAAAACCACCATGCCGGCAACCCCCGGGAACCCCTTGAACGGCCCGCAGAGCGCAATTTTCCCCAGCTCGTCCAACCGCCGCAGATTCTCCACATGCCTTGTAATGACGGCCTTTGTAACCTTGTTGTAGGCCTTTCCCCGTTTAATCATCATAACATACAGCCATTTGTCCATAGTCCACCTCCCGTAAAGATACCCTTTCATTCTACCATGCTTTCTCTATTCTGTCACCAAAAAAGAAAAAAATTATCCCGTTTACCTTTCGCGTAGACGGCGGGCGCCCCGGCCGCATGGCCCAATCTGGGCCTTGCGGAATGCCGGCGGATATGGTAAAATAGAGGGGATAAACTGGAATGTATGGAGACTGCGTATGGAAAAGAAGACGGCGAATGACAGAAACGAAATCGTAGCATTGCCGAAGGAGGCGTGGCAGGGCGCGGTCATACCGTTGGTGACGAGGAGCGACAGCTACTATGACGTAGAAATACAGCCGCTCGACGGCAGCGGATGTACCGTTTCCTTGACCAGGAAGCAGGCGGAAGCGGAGATCGTGCATACGCCTGAAGAGTATGATTTCCCCGACTCACTATATCAGGCGCATTGGGAGAACGCGGAAGCCTTCGGCATTGTCAGCGAGGACGGGGATTTGCTGGCCTGCATCGAGGTCTGCCCGGAGGAATGGTCAAACAGGCTGATGGTTACGGAGTTATGGGTATCCGAAGGGCTTCGCCGCCAGGGAATCGGGAAGCGGCTGATGGATAAGGCAAAAGAAATTGCCGCCAGCCAGAACCGGCGCGCCATCATTCTGGAAACGCAGTCCTGCAATACGGGCGCAATCGGCTTCTACCTGCACGAGGGATTTGAGCTGATTGGCCTTGACACATGCTGCTACACAAACAATGATATTGGCCGGCGTGAAGTACGGATTAACCTGGGCTACTTTTTTCACAGGGACGCCCGGCGGCGGTAAAAAACCGAAAAAATATTTTAGCGGTTGAAAAGGAGGAATAGGCTCCTTTTCAACCGCTTCGGCTGTCATCACCGCGGGCCGTCCTGCGCCGCGCGGCCCAAGACCCGGCGCAAACGTCTTATTTCTGGCCGTAGTAAGCGTTCGGCCCATGCTTGCGCATAAAATGCTTATCCTGGACCCGCTGGGGGGCGGGGGCGGCCTTAGGATTGATAATTTCCGTAAAGAGCGCCATTTTCGCCACTTCTTCCAGCACCACGGCATGATAGACCGCCTGTGCGGCGTCCTTGCCCCAGGTAAACGGGCCGTGGCTGCGGCAGATCACGGCGGGTACATGGACGGGGTCCACCTCCCGCTCCCGGAAGGTCTCCACGATTACGCGCCCGGTATTGGCCTCATAGTCCTCATTGATTTCCTGCGCGGTCAAATCCCGCGCACAGGGAACCGGGCCGTAGAAGTAGTCCGCGTGGGTCGTGCCATAGGCCGGGATATCCCGGCCCGCCTGAGCCCAGGCCACGGCGTGGGGGCTGTGGGTATGGACGATGCCGCCCAGGGCCGGGAAGGCGTTATACAGCGCCAAATGGGTCCTGGTGTCGGATGACGGGTTTAAATCCCCCTCCACCTGGTTGCCCTCCAAATCCAGCACCACCAGATGCTCCGGCCGCAGATCATCGTAATCCACGCCGGAGGGCTTGATAACGAACAGCCCCTTCTCCCGGTCGATGCCGCTGACGTTGCCCCAGGTGTAGGTCACCAGCCCCCGCCGGGGCAGTTCCATATTGGCTTCATAGACCAACCGTTTCAGTTCTTCCAGCATTGTGATAACCTCCTATTGATTTTCTTCAGATTTTGCGTCGATATACTCTTTCTGGATGGCGCTGTTGAGGATCGCGAGGATCACGTTCCCGCAGCAGCGCCGCAGGTCCGCCTCATCAATGAGCCGGTTTTTAAGGGCCTGCAAGACAGCCCTCTTGTCCCCGATATTTCCGGGCATAATCAGGTCGTTCCCGGCCCGCAGGGCGGCGGCGGCGCTGGCCCGGCCCTTCATGGTGGAAGTCCAGTCGGTCATAACCACCCCCTGGAAGCCCCATTCCTGCCGCAGCGCCTTCGTGCAGAGGTCGTGGCTGTTGGGGGTATATACGCCGTTAATCCGGTTGTAGGAGGTCATGACCCCTTTGGCGCCGCCCTCCCGGACAGCGGTTTCAAAGCCCCGCAGGTAGATTTCCCGCAGCGCCCGTTCGCCCACGTTGCTGGACACGGCGGTGCGGTTTTCCTCCTGGTTGTTGCAGGCGAAGTGCTTGATGGTCACATAGAACCCCTCCTCCTGCTGAACGCCCCTGGTCAGGGCCGCCGCCGCCGCGCCGGTGAGCCTGGGGTCTTCGGAGAAGTACTCGAAGTTCCGCCCGCACAGGGGGTTGCGGTGGATATTCATCCCCGGCGCCAGCCAGAAGGTGCAGCCGTATTCCTTCATCTCCCGGTACACCGCCTGCCCCACCTGGTAGAGCAGCTCTGTATTCCAGGTCTGGGCCAGTGCGCAGGCCACAGGAAAAGCGGTGGCGTACTGATAGAGGACCTCGTCCTTCTCCGGGCTGCCCAGGGCGATTTTTTTCATCACGCCGGGCAAATCGTTCATGAAAGCAAAGGGCGGGTCTACCGGCTTGACCTTGCCCTTTTTATCCACCGCAGACCGCCGCTGGATGCGCAGGCCCGCCGGCCCGTCGCACAGCGCCACATTCGCCAGCCCCCGGTCCCAGAACTTCGAGGTGGTATTGCCCACGGACCCGGGCAGCTGGAACCGGTTTTTCCCGCTTGCCATCCCCGCGCCCACGACGATATCGGCCATTTCCCCCGCCGTCAGCCGGCGCAAGGCCCGCTTCACCCGCCCGTCCTCCGGGCAGGGGGGCAGGTTGCCGTAGGTATAAACCGTTGTCTCAAAGGCGTCCGCCGGAACCTCCAGCCTGGGCAGCCCGTCCGGCAGCGGCGCAAACCCATAATGCTCCGCGCGCAGTTCTTCCAGGGGGAGATGCAGGGGGCAGATATGGGTATGCCGTGACACCACAACTTCCCGGTCCAGGGCCAGCGCGCCCACCACCTGGGTATTGCGGGAGGAGTTGCCCAGCCGCAGCAGGTAGCACCCCGGTTCCAGCACATAGGACCCGTCCTCCTCCCGGAAGCTGGCGAGGCCGGCGATATCGAAGGACAGCTCCACCGTCTGGGCCGCGCCGGGTTCCAGCGCCGCCGTCTTTGCGAAAGCGGCCAAGGATTGATACTCCTTATCCAGCTTTCCGTCCGGGGCGGAGACGTAAAGCTGGACCACTTCTTTCCCGGCATAAACGCTCCCGGTATTCGTTACGGCGGCCCGCACCACCGCCCGGCGTCCATTGCCCGCCAGTTCGACCCCCAGGCAGCGGATATCGAAGGTGGTGTAGCTCAGCCCATACCCGAAGGGAAACGCAGGCTCCACGCCGAAGCTGTCGAAGAACCGGTATCCCACATAGATGCCCTCTTTATAGAATTCGTTGTCCAGGTCGCCGTTCAGGTAGCTGTACTCCTGGGCGAAGGGCAGGTCGGCGTACCGTTTCGCCCAGGTGTCGGACAGCTTGCCGGAGGGGGAGACCTTGCCGCTGACTACGTCTGCGAAGGCCCCGCCGCCCTCCTGTCCCAGCTGGCACAGGAAGATAATGGCGTTGATGCCGGGAATCTCTTCTACAAACCCCATATCCAGCGCGGAACCGCTGTTGATAACCAGCACGAACCGCGCATACTTTTCCGCGCAGAAGCGGATGGAAGCCAGCTCCTCATCGGTAAGGAACAGGCTGCCCTTTTCCGCCCTGCGGTCGCCGCCCTCGCCGGCCTGGCGGCTGACCACGTAGATGCAGGAATCCGTCCCGCTCCCGTCTACGTCCTCCTGGGTGACGGCCCGCCCGCAGGGGGGCTGGAACTGCTCAAAGAGCAGTTCCTCCAAGGAGCCTTTCAGCCGTTTGAGCTTCTGCATGGTTTCCTTCCTCTGGGCTTCCCTGGCTTCCTCGTAGGCCGTGTGGAAATCCGCCAGCCACCGGTGGGTGGCAATCTCGAACCCCCGGTCCATCAGGCCCTCCAGGATGGAGACGGAGCGGCGTTCATTGACCTCGCCGGAGCCTGTGCCGCCCTTGACCGTCTTAGACACGCCGGACCCGTACAGGGCGATTTTCTTTGCCTGGAAGGGCAGTGCGCCGTCGTTTTTCAGCAGCACCATGCCCTCGCAGGCGGCCTGGTACGCCGTCTGGCGGTTGTCCCTTTCCCGCTGGCCCACGCCGCTGGAGAAGCTGGCCTTTGTTAGCAGATTCATAGGTATGTCCTCCTTCGCACCCTGACGGGCGGCATTCTTCCCCTATCCTAACATTTTCCCCAATTGCTGTCAACGCGCGGGATGGGGAAAATAACGAAAAAACTCCATTCTATCTGCCCTGCCGCCACCATAAGTCCAGCTTATGGATTCATAACAATTTCCATCCCTGCGGCCTCCCTCCATTGTTGACACACGCCGCCGTCCCGTGATACATTTTTATTAAGAACGCCCTCGTTTTTCCGTTTCACGCCAGCGGCCGGGGGCGCTTGGATTTTCATGATTAGGGGGCTTCCAAGTGAGCAAAAAAGAGAGGATTTCCGAATTTTTAGTGATTACCTTTGCAACGGTGGTCTGCGGCGCGGCGGTGTTTTTCTTCCTGGTGCCGAGCCACCTGACGGTGGGCAGCAGTTCCGGTCTCGCCATCGTTATCAGCGAGATCGTCCATCTGCCCGTTTCCATCGTCACCTTCCTGCTGAACACCGGCCTGCTGCTGATGGGCTTTCTGCTGATTGGCCGGGAGTTCGGGGCCAAGACCGTCTATACCTCCACCCTGGTCCCGGTGGTGCTCTGGGTGCTGGAACGGATCTTCCCAGAGCAGGAATCCATTATGGGGGACCCCTTCTTGGATATGCTCTGCTTCCTGTTCGTGGTGGGCGCGGGGCAGGCGGTCCTTTTCGCCCGCAACGCATCCTCCGGCGGGCTGGACGTGGTAGCGAAGCTGCTCAACAAGTTTTTCCATATGGAGCTTGGCAAGGCCCTCTCCCTGGCGGGCATGTGCGTGGCCCTCTCCTCCGCCTTCATTTACGACGCGAAAACGGTGGCCCTGAGCGTCCTGGGTACCTACCTCAACGGCATTGTCTTGGATCACTTTATCTTCGGCTTCGACCAGAAGCGTAAGGTCTGCATTCTGTCGGAAAAGGTGGACGAGCTACGTACTTACATCCTCGACGACCTCCACAGCGGCGCTACCATCTACGAGGCCATCGGCGCCTACGACTACGTTTCCCGGAAAGAGTTGGTGGTCATCGTCAACAAGCATGAGTACCCCATGCTGATGGCCAAGATCGAAAAGACGGACCCCAAGGCTTTCGTCACCGTCTACGCGGTTAGTTCCGTGACCTACCAGCCCAAGCCCAAAGCGAAATAGCCCCCCTTCCGGCATATAAGGCAAGCTTATACAGATATAACAAAATCTTGTTTCACAACTTCGACATATTTCGTTATAATGACCACGATGCTTTTGTAAAAAACACAGGAGGGCGACCATTATGAATCCAGAAACCACCCCCCAGCCGGAAAAGCGTGAAATTGGCCCGGAGAATTTCATATTTATAGCCGCTTTCATTGTCTTTTTCGCACTTTTTGCAGGCCGGATGGGCCTTATGAACACCCTGAACACCCTGATGAACACGGCGTATTCCCTTTTGATTGACACGGTATTTTACTTGATGGCCATCTGCGTCCTTATGGGGGCGGTGTCGGCGCTGTTTTCAGAGTTCGGCTTGGTTTCCCTGGCAAACCGCCTCCTCAACCCGCTGATGGTGCCTTTGTACCAGCTTCCCGGCGCGGCTTCGGTGGGGGTTGTCACCACGTTCCTCTCCGACAACCCGGCCATCCTCTCCCTGGCGGAGGACCACTATTTTAAAAGCCTGTTCAAGCGGTACCAGTTCCCCGCCCTGACCAACCTGGGAACCTCCTTCGGCATGGGCCTGATTGTCTGTACATACATGCTCAGCCTGTCCATCTCCTCCGGGGAATCCTACGCCGTAGCGGTGCTGGTCGGCCTTCTGGGCGCGGTGGTTGGCAGCGTGGTAAGCACCCGCATCATGCTCCGCTTCACCGCCAAGCTCTACGGCAGGGACGAGGAAGCGGTAGCCCACACGCCTGCGGAGAATCCTAACCGCCATATGCGGCCCATCCGCCACGGCGGGCTGAGCAACCGGTTCATCAGCGCGCTGCTGGACGGCGGCATGGCCGGCGTGAAAATGGGCTTCAGCATCATCCCCGGCGTCCTGATTATCTGCACCATTGTCATGATGCTGACCAACGGTCCCAGCGCGGACGGCAGCTATACCGGCGCGGCCTATGAGGGCGTACGGCTGCTGCCCTTCCTGGCGGATAAGCTCAGCTTTATCCTCGAGCCGCTGTTCGGCTTCTCCTCCCCCGAAGCGGTGGGCGTACCCATCACGGCCCTTGGGGCCGCCGGGGCGGCTACCAGCATGGCGGCGCAGCTTGTTTCCGCCGGCCTTGCCAACGCCGGGGACATCGCGGTGTTTACGGCTATGTGCATGTGCTGGAGCGGCTACCTCAGCACCCACGTCTCCATGATGAACAGCCTGGACTGCACCGAGTTGATCAGCAAGGCGCTCATCAGCCATACCATCGGCGGGCTTTGCGCCGGCGTGTCGGCCCACTGGATATATGTTTTGGTCTCGCTGATTTAGGGCGTCTGTCAAACAAGCCCCAAGGCCCTGTCGGAATGCCGCAAAATCCTTGGGGACGCCCTTGACATCTTGGTATATTTACTATACACTGAATCCGCCGCTCCCAAACGGGACGGCGGATTTTGTGTTGGAGAGGGGGGCGCCGCAGCTTGACCATAACACAGGTGCAGTATGTTTTGGAAGTAGCGTCCTGTAAAAATATTTCCCGGGCGGCGGAACGGCTCTTTATTTCCCAGTCCGCCCTGTCCCAGCAGCTCCACCGGCTGGAGCATGAGCTGGGCTTCTCCCTGTTTGCCAGGACCGCCCGCGGATTGGAACTGACGGAGGACGGCAGCGTCTTTTGCCGGGAAGCCCAGCCGGCGGTGGAAGCCTGGATGGCTTTCCACCACGCCGTCCTGGCTATGGGGAAGCCCAAAAACCTCTGCCTGCGCGTCCAGATAGGGGCGCGGGTTTATTCAAATGGGCTGTTCCCCGACATCGTCCGGTTTTTTGACGCCCGCCCCGATATGGAGGCCGTCTTTGTCACGGAAGCGGGCCGGGACTACCTGTCGGATTTGCGGAACGGAACCATTGACCTGGCCCTGGACCGCCTCCCGGCGGAGGAGTACCTGGCCAAGCGCCCCGAATTCTATACGCATGCCCTGGTGCGGGAGCGTCAATGCGTCCTGACCTCGCCGCAGGACCCGCGGGCGGAGCGGGAATCCCTGTCCCTTCAGGACTTGCAGGGCTGCGCCATGATTTCCGGCTTGGAAAATTCGGCGGAGGACCGCATTTTGAAGGAGACCTGTAAGCAGTTCAGCATCGCGTTCCGCCGCGTCTACCGCTCCGACGGCATAGAGACCAGTATGAACCTTGTCCGCAGCGGGCGGGGGATCGTCCTTGGACCCCAATCCTTTGCGGAATACTACCGGGTGGCGGCGGTGCCGCTGGTCCCGGCGGAGGAAGCGTCCCTGCGGTTTATCTGCCTGCGCAGCAGCCTGAAGCGGCGGGAGGTCCATCAGTTTTTGGAGCACCTGCTGTCCGTCTGCGCCGCCTATGGGATTCTCAGTCCCGGCGGCGGGCCGTCTGATAACGGCGGGTAGAATGGGAAGGCATTCTACCCGCCGTTATGCTTCGCCAAAAACTAAAACAACCCGAAAAAAAGTGACCGCGCCCCTGCGCTGCATAATCAGGCGGAACCGCTGGCAACGCCCCCATTTCTTGGGTTTTGCACATTATCCACAGAGTTATCCACATCATTATGTAAACATGCACCCTCTGGAAAAGTTGGGAAATAGCTAATTTTGTCCTGTTTGCGATTCAGTTTTCAAGGTACGGCCGTTTGCAACCGGCGCCGGGGTTTTTCCAGGGGGATCAATCCCTGTGGGCGTTTTTGTTCGAACGCGCGAAGTTCCGGTAGGTGACGCCCACTACAACAATAGGCCGCATTTGGGCGAAAGTTGCCGTGTTTTGTGCAACCTTTTGAAAAATTTTTTCCCGCTTTCCCCATGCGGGAAAGGCAAACGCATCCGCGGGGGCCAGCCCCCTGGGAGCCTTTTCCGGAATTTTTTGCCTTTTTGGTTACAATTCCATTACGAATGTCTGGAATAGCTTGCAATATCCAACTCCATCGGGTAAAATTGGGGCAAACAAAAATCAGAACTTGCAGGCGCAGGAGGCAAAAGGCACGGCCGGACCACCCACGATGCCTGCACATACAAGTTCTTACCTTACGCACACGCAGGAAAGGAACGTACTATGAAAAAAAAGCTGCTTGCCCTTGCCTTGGCGGGGCTGCTGTGCTTGGGCCTGACCGCCCCCGCTTTGACCGCAGTGGAGGAGTTGGCCAGCCTTCGCATCGACGGGGTCGCCGCCTATAGCCATGAGGAAGAAATATATACCGTCATGGAGGACGGCCTTTACGGCTATTACCGGGTGGACGGCACACCCCTGCTGGAGCCAAATTACGCCTTCGCCGGGGCGTTTCACGACGGGCTGGCCGTGGTGTCCCTTTCCGGTGAATGGGGGCGCATGGCGCGCTTCCAGGGCGGCCGTTACGGCTACGTTGACAGCGAGGGGACGCTGGTGATCCCGATGCAATACCTGCGGGCCTTCCCCTTTGCCGAAGAACGCGCCTTCGCGGTAAACGCCGAGGGCGTGCTGGTCCTGCTGGACAAGACGGGCGCGGAGCTTGCTTCCTTCCCGGAAGCGGCGCTGGATGACGCTAGCTGCATCCAATTCAGCAGCGGCGCTGCCGTGATCCCTATCCACGGCGGCGAAGAACAGCCTGCAACCGTCTACCTGGTGGTAGACGGCAGCGGCAGGGAGCTCTGCACCCTTGCCGACGCCTGGGTGGATTGCCGGAACGGCTTCCAGGACGGCCTGATTGCCGTAGCGGAAAAGGGCGAGTGGGAGCTGGACGAGGGCGGCAATCCTACGGCCTTCCTCCCTACCCCCGGCACCTGGGGCTACCGGGACAAATACGGCGAACTGGTGATCCCGTATCAATTTGAAGAGGTAGAAGCGTTTTCCGGCGGCAAGGCCGCAGTATGCGTGAAGGGCGAGAGCAACCGGGCCGGGTGGGGCTTCATTTCCCCGGAAGGGGATTGGATGGTCCCTCCGGAATATGATGGCGGAATCACTTACCCCGACGGCTTCGCCGCCCTGCTTGAGGATGAAAAGTGGGCCTACGTGGACCCCGACGGCCGGCAGATTACCGGGTTTGACTTCGAGCGGGTAGAACCCTTCCGGGACGGCGCAGCCTTGGCCTACGCAGGCGGGGCGCTGCATGCCGTCGATGAGGCCGGCGAGGTGCTGTTTGTCTCGGACGCCGTTGGCGGCCTGGGCTTCGACGGCGGCGTGACGGCGCTGGTCCAGTCTGACGGCTCCTGGGGCGTCAGCGGCGCGGACGGCAAGCTTTTGGCCCCCTTCACATATGATGAGGCCTACCATTGGGGCGGGTTCCTGTGGCTGAAGCGAGGCGATATCTGGCGCATTTATGACACCGATGAGGTCATTGACGCCAAGCAGGCCGCGCCGGCAGGCGCGGCGGCCGACGTGGGCGGCTTTACCGACGTTCCCGCCGGGGCCTGGTACGCCGAGGCGGTGACCTGGGCGACAGACCATGATGTGATCACCGGCACCGGCGGCGGGCAGTTCTCCCCAGACAAACCCTGCACGACCGGGGAAATCCTGACCTTCCTTTGGCGGGCCTTGGGCCGTCCGGAACCAGATGCGGAAAATCCCTTTACCGACGTCTCGCCCAGCAACTACTACTACCAGGCGGCCCTGTGGGCCTATGAAAACGGCATGGTGGACGGCGGAACCTTCGGCGCGGCGGCGCTCTGCTCCCGGGCTATGGCGGTGGCTTATTTGTGGTATGCGGCGGACTGCCCCACCGGGGCGGCGGCGGCGTTCGATGATGTGGACCTTGACGCGGCGTACGCCCAGGCAGTCGCGTGGGCCGTTGAAACGGGGATTACCTCAGGCAGCGGAGATGGGCAGTTCTCTCCCGACGCCGTTTGCAGCAGAGGGCAGATCGTTACGTTCTTATACCGGTTTTTAGTGGGGGAATGATGCGATAGCCCCTTTGCTTGAGATGCGTATGATATGAAACGCCGCAGGCTTGCCTGCGGCGTTTTGGGGGGCGTTTCCATCACATTTCTGATGGCGCTGGCGGGTACCCCCCGAGAAGATGCCGGCGCCTTATGCAGGACATGAAAAAGCGTGGACAGCCTGACGCTGCCCACGCTTTTTATATGCCAACCGTTCCCGTTAGTCCAGGATATATACGGTGCAGTCCCGGACGCCGAATTGGAGACACTCGCTGTTGCTGTTCATATAGAGGTCTATCGTGTTGCCTCGGACGCCGGTGTCCTCCGCTACCGCAAAGCCGTAGTTGTATACGCCGTCGTTGCTGATGACGTAGACCTTTGTCCCCAGGGGGATCACGTTCCGGTCTACTGCCACCACGCCTACGCGGGCCTGGGTACCCGATGCAGTGCGGGTGCCTACGCTGCCGCCCGTGGTGTACGCTGTACCCCGCATGCTGCGGACGCTGCTGAATGTTACCGTCTCGCCGTTGGCCAGCGTAATGACGCCGGTGCCGTCCTCGTTGACGGAAATGCCGGCGACTTCATCGTCGTTGTTGGCAAAGTTCTCCATGGTACCCTTTACAATAATTGTAGGCACAGGCTCTTCATCAATTACGTCAATTAGCTGCCGGGCGGTCTGCTGGCCGTCCTGATAGATAATCTCGTATATTTCCGTATATTCGCCGTCGCTGCCCTCCTGGACGACCGCTTCATACCAGTCGGGCTTGCAGTCGTCATAGCGGTACTCAATATCGTGCTCGCTGACGGTGGAAATGTGTTCGTAAAATACAAACTCCCCGCCAATCTCCACCTCTACCCCGCCGTCGGGAAAGGAGACGGACAGCATTTCCAGGGGGCTGGGCTGGATGTCCAGACGCGCCAGCAGCTCCGACAGGGTCTCTTCCCCGGAGATGGCATCATACTGCTGGCCCTCATACGACACCGTTACCTCCAAGCCTTCCGCCAACTTCAACTCGCTCTCAGAGGTGCGGGACACCAGGCCGGCAGCGCCGTCGGTGAGGAATACGCTGCCCTCCAGTTCATCCACCCGGACAGGGGCCGCGTTGGATACAATATACAGTGCCTCCGCCTCCATGGGGGCGGCGAGACAAAACAGAGACAGGATAAAGAGGGCAGGCAATGCTGCGGCAACGGTTAGCCGCTGCATCAGAACAACGGCTTTCTTGCTTCTTTCAAACATGATACTTGTTCCTCCGATCATTTTCAAAAAAGAGGTGCGCAGACGGCTTCCGTGGTGCGCCTGGTAAGATTAGGATTTCCAAAATTTCCAAATCTTATACGGGACGGATACCAATTTGTAACCTTTGTAACTTTTTTAAAAACTTCGTGTAGTATACCTGATAATCCTTTGTTTGTCAAGCTTTTTTGAAGGATTTCTTCAAATTGATTTACATAAGTCTTGTAAAATCAGGGCGAACAGTGGCAAATATTGGCGCTGGGTTGGGAAAATAGTTACAAGTTTTTTTACAATGGTTACAAAATGAGAGGATGTGGGCGGGATGAATGTGGGGGCCGCAGTTGACGATTATTATGGCGATTTGCACAGGAGGATGGGTGTAAAAGCAAGCAAAATTTACAAAACAAAGCGCCGGCGCTTATTTTCAATGCTTGCCTATTGACAAACCAATTTTCTTCAGCTATAATCTGAGCAAAGGAATACGTAAACGATTAACTGCAAAAATTGGGTGGATTTGGTATGCCTTTTTCTGCTTTGGCCGCTGGAAGCGCGTAAAACAAAGGGGAAACCGCCACACCATATCTGGGAGGGAACAAAGCCTGCGCAATTTCCGCAGAGCGCATTTAAATCGTATGAAGTTGAGGGAACCTAAGCTTGCACCGCAGCGAAGGGGATGCCGCCTTCTTTCTGCTATGTCTCACGCTTAGAACTTATATGCACGGGCGCTGCTGCCGCCTATGCATACAGGGTCTTACCGTTTGCGATATTTTGGGGAGGTGATGGGAGAGGATTTATAACGCCGCCTACACAGGACCAGCCAAAACGAAAGGGGAAAAACTATGAAAACTATGAAGCAAATTACCGCCATTTTTCTCGCACTCATCCTCGCGCTCTCTTTAGCGGCCTGTTCCACGCCGACAGAAAATCCCCCCGCAGACAGCAAGGAAAACAACGAGTCTCCCGAATTGCCGGCAACCGGTCCTGCATCTGCCGCTTCATCGCTTGAAGGCAAAAAGGTCGGCATCGCAATCCGTGAGATCGTAAATGACTTCGACCGCGATATCATCGCCGGCGCGCAAGAACTGATTGAAGCGGGCGGCGGCGCAGTTACAGTCGTTGACACAGGCGCCGATGTCGGCAAGCACAATGAAAACATTGAAAATTTGATCAACTCAGGCGTAGATGGAATTGTGATTATTCTTGGAGACGCGCAGCAGATGGCGCCCGTCGTGGAAAAGGCCGAGGCGGCCGGAATCCCGGTTGTTACCTGTGCGATCATGTCCCACGTCCCAGGCTCCCTGACCGATGTTTCCGCCGACGAAATCCTTGTTTCTACGCTTTGCAGCCGCATGCTCCTGTCCGCGATGGATTTCAGCGGAGACCTATATGCTTTTTGGGTGCCGGGCGCGCCCTTGCTTGAACAGCGCAAGCGCGCGTTGGAGGCCATGCTCGTCGATTTCCCGCAGGTCAATTTGATCGAGGTCCCGACCGAGCACAACCCGGCAAAGGTCCAGAGCCAGATGGAAGACATCCTGACCGCGAATCCTGACGCCGGCAGCATCGCCGGCGTTTGGGTAGCCTATGACCAGTTGGGTACCGGCGCCTATCAGGCGATTATGAATGCGGGCAGAAACGAAATTAAAATGGCTTCCTGCGACGGAGACAAGATATCCTACCAAATGCTGTTTGCAGAGGATAGCCCGCTGGTTGCAATCGGCTGCGAGGATGTCAAGAAGATTGGGACTATTGGCGCTGAAGTGCTGATCCGGGCGATTCAGGGGGAAGATGTTTCCGCCGTCCCGCAGTCGATGTATACCACCGCCTTCGGGGCAAACAGGAATAACGGCATCGCTGCCGCAGAGGTGCGTTATGGTTCTGAGGTCTGGGACGAACTGGGTCTCGACTCTGCCGAAATCGCCAAGGCCTTTCCGCAAACACAGGATGTATATGTTGTCCAGCCCGTTCTTCCCTAACCGCATGTAAAAAATTCCGGTTCCCGTTCTCCTGTGGCAGAGCATGGGAGAACGAGAACCCAGTAGAGTAGTCCGCCAAGCCGGGAACGTGCATTTGGCTTGGGCTGGGTTTCCGTATGGAGGCGCCGTCCCCTTTGACGGGCGTCAGCCCGCCGGCAGGGAAAGACATCAAAATGGATAGAGGGTATCATATATGGCAGAACCAAAGAATTTGGAAAAGGGCGATCTTATCCTTCGCTGTGCGGGGATTGTGAAAAGATTCCCCGGAAGCTTGGCGCTGGATCATGTTGACCTGGAAATACGGCGTGGGGAAGTCCATGCGCTGTTCGGGCAAAACGGCGCGGGGAAATCGACGCTGGTGAAGGTAATAACCGGCGTATACGCCTGTGACGAAGGATATATATATATTGATGGCGGACTGGCCAAGCTGGCAAACCCGCGGGATGCCGAACAGGCCGGACTGTCTATTATTCATCAGGACCAGCAGCTAGTCCCACAGTTTGACGTGAAGAGAAATGTGTTTCTTGGAAGAGAGCTGACGAAAGGCGGGTTCCTGGATTTCCGGGCCATGCAGGCGCAGACGGACGCAGTGCTGAAAAGGATTGATGCGGATTTTTCTTCCCATGACCTGATCTGTAATCTCAGCGTTGGGCAGCGTGAGCAGGTTGCGATTGCAGCGGCCCTGCTGAAACAGCCCAAAATACTGATCCTGGATGAGCCGACTGCGTCCTTGAGCAGGAAGGAAGCGGACAAGCTGTTTGAAATCATCCGCAGCCTGCGGGAGCAGGGCGTTACCATCATTTATATTTCCCACCACTTTGATGAGATTTTTGAAGTGTCTGACCGCATAACCGTACTCCGGGACGGGAAGAAGGCCGCTACCCTGGATGTAGATGCATGCAGCAAGTCCGAAGTCATACGGGTTATGATCGGGCGCGAGGTCTCCCAACTGTATCCAAAGAAGGAATTGGAGAAGGGGGGCGTTATTCTCAGGGCAGAAAATCTATGCTTTGAGGATCGGGTCAACGGCGTGAGCTTCGAACTTCACCGCGGGGAGATACTGGGGATAGCGGGAATCCTTGGCTCGGGGGCCAATGAACTGGCAATGAACCTCTTCGGCGTCAATAAGATTACCGGCGGGCAGATATTCCTGGACAATCAGGCGGTGCAAATCCGCTCTCCGCAGATGGCCAAGAAAATGGGCATCGCCCTCATTCCGGAGGACCGCAGGAACGAAGGCGCCGCCGGCACGATGAGCGTTAAAGAAAATCTTTCCCTAGCTTTTGCCAAGCTGCTCTCCGTGAAGGGGTGGATCAAAAAGACGAGGGAGCGCCAGGTGTCCGCTGGCATCACGGAACGCCTGCGGATTAAATGCGCCGGCATGGATCAATTTGTCAATACGCTTTCCGGCGGAAACCAGCAAAAGGCAGTCATCGGCAAATGGCTTGTCGGGAAGCAAAATGTTTTTATTATGAACCAGCCCACCACGGGAGTCGACGTCAGCTCTAAAATTGAGATATATAAGTCTATGACCGACCTGGCTGCGGAGGGGGCGGGCATCATCATGATCTCGCAGGATTTTGAAGAATTGCTGGGGATGTGCGACCGGATTCTGGTGATTGCAAACGGCAGGATCACAAAAACCTTCAACTATGGGGAAGCCACGGAGCATACGCTGCTTGCGTATGCCACGGTCATCTCCTAACACATGAACTGGGAGTATGAATATGGGCAGTGATAAAAGCAAAATGAAATCACGCGTACCGCTTGGCAGCATTTTGCTCCAAAAAGGTACTGCGGTTGGCATGATCGGCCTGATCCTAATCCTCGGCATCCGGTCGCCCGCCTTCTTTGAATTAAACAACCTGATGGACGTTCTAAAGCAAGGGTGCGTCCTTACGCTGATTGCGTTGAGTCAGACCATCGTACTGATTGCGGGCGGCTTCGACATGTCGGCGGGCGCGCTGCTGCAATTGACCGCCAATCTTGCAGCGGGCAGCATTGCCGGAGGCAGGGGGACGGCGTTTGTATTAATTGTAGGACTTGCCGCTGGAGTGCTGGCGGGGGCCATCAACTCTTTGCTGGTCGTCCAGCTAAAAATCCCTGCGTTCGTGGCAACTTTAGGGATGATGCTTGCAATGAGCGGCGTTGCGTTGTATTATAATGAGGGCAGGGCGATTACGCTGTATGATAAGCCGGCATTCTTCTTTATTGGGCAGGGGTATGTGGGCGTCATTCCCTTCCTGTTCATCATCCTTCTGGTTGTGCTGGCGGCCCTCCACCTTTTCCTGAAGAATACGAGAACCGGCATGCAGATGTACGCGGTCGGTGAAAACGAGCAGGCCGCGCAGCTGCGCGGCATCAGCCGAAAGAAGGCGCTGTACACGGCGTTCATTATTGGCGGCGCGATCGTGGGCGTTACGGGCGTATTTCAGGCATCGTACAATTATGGCGCTTCTGCGGTCAGTACGGGAATGGACTTCCTCCTGAATGCCTTGGCCGCCGCCCTGCTGGGTACGACCTATTCCAAGACCGGCGAATTGAGCGTAATCGGAACGTCCATCTCGGCTATGTTTATCTCATCCCTTTCCAATGTCCTGATATGCAACGGGGTTTCCAACCTCCTTCAGCCTGGGCTGCTGGGTATGATCCTGGTCGCATCTGTCCTGCTCACCGTCGTCAAAAAGCGTGAGATCGGGCAAATCACGATTTTCTAAGGGGGGATTGGATGATGAAACATAACTGGGCGGAGAACTTGCGGACAGCCGGTCAAGACAATAACCGGAAATTCCATTTTGCCGGCTTTATCCGGGAAAACGGCGTGATCCTGGGCATGGTGCTCGTCCTGATCGTATTTGGACTGATCAACCACAAATTCTTTGCGGTCAAAAACCTGGTGAACGTCTTAAACCAGAGTTCCCTGCTGATTATCATGTCCATTGGCATGATGTTCGCCATGTCTGTGCGGGCCGTCGATCTGAGCATCGCGCAGATTGCCGATATTTCCGGACTCCTGGCGGCGCTGCTGCTGCTGAACAAGGCGCCTGTGTGGGCGGTGTTTTTAGTCCCGCTGCTGTTCTGCGCCGCCGCCGGCTTGATAAATTGTCTCCTTGTGTCGTATCTGGGCGTTCCGTCGATTATTGCAACGCTCGGCTCAATGCTGATTATTCGAAGCATAGAACTGACCATGACAAATGGGGCGGAGGCGCAGATTTTGTTCACGCTTCCCAAAAAGGTGACAAAGGCGTTCTTTTTCTTTGGGACAGGCTCCATTGGCCCTATTCCGTTCCTGATTATTTTTACCGCAATTGTCGTTTCAGCCACCCATTTTATCCGGCATAAAACGGTGCTGGGACGGGAGATGGACGCCATCGGCATCCAGGTCAGGGTTGCGTTCCTGTCCGGGATCAATGTGAAGCTGGTATTTGGCTCCGCTTTTATCATTGGCTCCATACTCAGTGGGATTTCGGGAATTGCCATGGTTTCCAGAACCGGAAGCGCAGTTCCCAGAAGCGTGGAGTCCTATTTAATGGAGTGCTTTGTTTCCGTGTACCTGGGGATGATCCTGTCGAAAAAGAACAGGATGAACGTGATTGGCACGGCGGCCGGCGCGATTTTTGTCGGCCTGATTGGCAACTGGATCACACTGATGGGGCTTGGCGCGCCGTATAAGTATATCATCAATGGCGTTATTATCCTGATTGCGCTCTCGATCGGCGCGATGAAGAAAAGCGACTGCTGAAGATCGGGGGTGGCGAGAGGCTGCAATTGGGTTGGAAACTATATGAACCGGGGGAACTATTCATGGCACTAAAAAAAGATGCTCGGCCGAACATGAAGGACATTGCCGAACTGGCGGGCGTATCGACGGCAACGGTATCCCACGTTATCAATGGGACGCGATTTGTATCCGATGAGGTGAAAGAGCGGGTCTGCAAGGCAATGGATACGGTGGGATATTATCCGAATTTTCTTGCCAGGGGATTGAGAAGCCAAGCAACGAAGACCATTGGGCTGGTCATTCCCGATATGGGGAACTTTTATTACACCGGCGTATCTGAAGGCGTAGACGGCGTACTGAAGAAATATGGGTACCATATGATCTTGAGCAACTCCTATGATAATGCGGATAACGAAATCGAAATCATCAAGCTTTACAACTCCCTTCATGTGGACGGTGTGGTCATGGTTCCCGCCATCGGAGGCCAGCAAGGGCTAAGCAAGTACCTGACGAACCAGTACCCGATTATATTCGCGGACAGAAAGCCTATTGGTGTTGTGGGTGATTTTGTTTTCCTGGAAAATGTAGAGTCAACATATAAGGCAATCAGCCTTTTAATCGAAAGAGGGCACCGGAGGATTGCGCTTGTCGTTGGTAACCTCTCCCTGTCCACGACGAATGACCGTATAAAGGGGTACAAAAAGGCGTTAATTGACCATGACCTTGAAATTGATGGCTCGCTGATCCTGGAAGGCAATTTTTCTTACGGCTCCGGGTATGAAATTGCCGGGAGGATCATAGAAGACCGGTCAATTTCAGCGGTCTTTTTTGCCAATGAGATGATGACCATTGGCGCGATTGCCTGCCTCAAGGCGCATCAGTTCAGGATTCCGGAGGATATTGCGGTCATAAGCTGCAATGATTTTCGGTGGACGGAGATAACTTCCCCCCCGCTGACGGTTGTCAGCCAGCCGTCGACGGAGCTTGGAAGGATCGCGGCGGATCTGCTGATGGAGCGGATCCTCAGCAAAAGTACATCTGAAAATGAGTACAAACAGCTAAGCGTACCTACGAAAATCATTATCCGCGAGTCATGCTAGAACAGAGGCAGAAATGAGGAAGTATGGAAATTAAACGGCTCAATCATGTTGCTATCGCAACGGCAAGATTTGAAGAAACCATTCAGTTTTACCGGAATGTCCTCGGGTTTACATGGAGCGGTCCGCCGCCGGAGGGTGGGCAGCGCACGGTGTTTCTGTACGGCCAAGAGGGCGTCTGCTTTGAAATTGTGGAGTTGCGGCCCGGAGAGGAGAACGCCTGCGTTTTTGCGGGGAAAAATCATATTGCGTTCGACGTCGATGATGTGAAAAGCGTCCGGGAAGAACTTGCGGAAAAGGGCGTACCGCTGTTATGCGAAATGGAGGACCTGCCCGCGTTTCATACCAGAGTGATCAAAATAAAAGATCCCAATCATATTGTGATTGCGCTGCGGCAAAATATCAATATCTGACCGGGACGTCTGCGTACGAAGCTGGGGCGGAATCGTCCATCGCATTTAATTGATTGCGTAAACGATTGCTAATGGATTTAGTCATTTGTAAGGGGGTAAAAATATGAAAAGCATGAAGTGGAAAGTAAAGGCGCTGAAGATGGGCGATTTAATCGTGGAAAAATCTACGCTCCTCTACTGCCAGAACTATGGCGAAAAAATCCGCATCCCTATGTGGTCGGTTGCCATTTATGGCAATGGACACAAGATATTAGTTGATACGGGCATTGATGCGTGCGACTGGATCATCCAGAAATTAAGCCCCTGTGAGCGTCAGCCGGGTGAGGACATTGTTTCCGCAATCAAAGAACAGCTGGGGTGGTCGCCGGACGATGTCGATATTGTCATCAATACGCACCTGCATCATGACCACTGCGGGGAGAACCGGTCGTTCAAGAACTGCCGCTTTTATGTCCAGGAGAAGGAATACCAGGCGGCGATGAATCCCGCAGAACACCAGAAGAAGCTCTATAAAAAGGAACTGTTTGATCAAAACGCGGTCAACTATTTTGATTGGGTGTTCGTCAAGGGGGAGGAGGAGATTCTGCCCGGGATAAAAGTCATCCCTACGCCGGGCCATTCCGCAGGGCAGCAGTCCGTTTTGGTTAACACGGAGGAGGGGATTCTCTGTATTACCGGCGATGCTGCGAACCTGGTCGAAAATGTCAACCGGCATATCCCGGTGACATTTGCAGTAAGCCTTGTCGACGAACTGGCGAGCCTGGAGAGAATTCGCAGGATTGCCGATTTTATTATCCCCGGCCATGAGCCTTCTATAAAAAACGGCCAGGCCAGCGGGTTCCCCAGAGTGGAAAAGGATTGAGGGAAGGGCTGCGGCGCTCCAATTTATTGATAGGAGGATATATCCATGCTGGAATATACAGGCGTAGATTTTGACTATTCCTTGATGGGGAAAACGGCGGTTATCACCGGCGGGGCGGCCGGCATCGGCTTAGCGACCGGAAAATTTTTTCATGAAAAAGGGGCAAACGTCGTCCTTGCCGATTTGAATCCGCAGGCCGGCCAGATTGCTGCGGCCATCGGCGAGAACTGTATTGGCGTTGCCGGCAACGTCTGCGACAGAACGTACCCTGGCAAGGTGATTGATGCGGCTGTTGCGGCCTTCGGACAGGTTGACATACTTCTCAACAGTGCGGGCATCGTTGCGCTCGAAAAGGCGGAGTCTATCAGCGAAGCGGATTGGACGCGCACCATCGATATCAACCTTTCCGCCAGCTTCTTTATGGCCCAGGCGGTGGGCAGGTATATGATTGATAACGGCATTAAGGGATGTATTGTCAGCATGGCGTCCCAGGCAGGCGTAATCGCGCTGGACAAACATGTTGCGTATTGTGCAAGCAAGGGCGGGATTATTGCCATGACAAAGGTCCTGGCCTACGAGTGGGGCAAGTACGGTATCCGAGTCAATTGCGTATCTCCCACAGTCGTCTTGACTGAACTTGGCCACAAGGCGTGGGACGGCCCTGTGGGCGACGCATTCAAAAAGGAAATGCCGTCGGAGCGGTTTGCCGAGCCGGAGGAAATCGCGGCGGCAATCGCGTTCCTGTGCAGCAAAGGGGCTGGTATGATTACGGGCCATAACCTGTTGGTTGATGGTGGATACACCATCAAGTGATGGATTTGAGGTTGATAGCTGGAGGATAATTATGCAGCGTATTTTAAATAATCCTGACCATATAGTGGACGAAATGCTGGAGGGCTTCGCAAAATGCCATCCGGATATTGTGAAACGGGTTTTCCCCAGCGAGGACAATGCCCGCGGCGTTGTCGCTGCCCGGGAGGGATGCGTTCCTGGGACGGTTGGGGTGGTCACCGGCGGCGGTTCCGGCCATAAACCTGCGTTTATTGGCTACGTTGGCAAAAATATGTGCGATGCGGCGGCGGTTGGCGAGATTTGCTCTTCCCCCACGGCGCTGGCGTTTCTGGACGCGTTCCGCGCCGCCAACGGCGGGCAGGGGGTCGCTTGCCTGTACGGCAACTATTCCGGAGACAACATGAATGTCAAGATGGCCGTTAAAATGGCGAAAAAAGAGGGCATTGCGGTCAAAACAGTTATTGCCAACGACGATGTGGCCTCCGCGCCGAAGGACCAGCGGGAAAAACGCCGCGGCGTAGCCGGCGAGATACTGATGTGGAAATGCGGCGGCGCAAAAGCCGCGCTGGGCGGAACGCTGGACGAGGTTATTGCCGCTGCGCAGAAGGCCGTTGACCTTACACGCAGCGTTGGCATCGGCTTAACGCCCTGTACGCTTCCCGCTGTGGGGCATCCGAATTTTGAGATCAAAGATGGCACCATGGAAGTGGGCATCGGCCATCACGGTGAACCCGGCATCGAAGTATGCCCGCTGGAAACCGCCGGGCAGATGGCGAAAAGGATGGTTGATATTGTGGTCCCGGACTATCCCTTCCGGGCGGGGGACGAAACCGTCGTCCTGGTATCCGGGCTTGGGGCAACCCCGCTGATGGAACTGTACGTTCTGTTCAATGAAATCGAAAAGCTCCTCAAGGAAAGGAATATCCGCATCTATAAATCTTACGTAGGCAACCTGTTTACATCTCTTGACATGATGGGCGCTACGCTGACCATCATGAAAGTCGACGAGGAAATGAAGCCTTTGATCGACCTTCCTGTCAACTGCGCGGGATGGAAGCAGTTTTGAGGAGGATGGCCATGGAGTATGTTTTAAACAAAAACGGACGCGGCATCTTGCTGTCCATGGTTCGGGCCATTCAAGAGAACAAAGCCTATTTGGGCGAGATAGACGGTTTGATTGGCGATGGCGACCACGGAATGAATATGAACAAGGGCTTTTCCGTTTATGCGGAAACGCTGGGGGAAAACGAGACGAGCGTGTCTGACGGCCTTTATGATCTGGGTACGAACCTCCTCAATAAAATTGGCGGCTCCATGGGCCCGATCTATGGGACGATCTTGCTTCATATGTCGGAGCAGGCGGAGGACGTGGAGAGAATCGATCTGCCGCAGTTCATTAAAATGCTGGAAAGCGGCATGGAGGGGCTTTATGAAATAGTGGATGCGCGGCCTGGCGACAAGACCTTGGTTGATACGCTGTATCCAGCGCTTGCAGCGCTGAAAGCGGCGGAGGGCGCGGGGAAATCCTTTACCGTGGCTTTAGAAGACATGAAAACCGCCGCAGAGACAGGGAAAGAAAGCACACGGAATCTGGCGGCGAAATATGGCCGCTCCGCCCGCTTGGGCGAACGTTCCCGGGGGTTTTTAGACGCAGGCGCCGTATCCTGCTGCATCATTTTAAAGGCAATGGCTTCTTCTATGCAGAAGCAGATGGAGGATGAAGATGTACCGGATAGCGATTGGCTGTGACCCCAACGCGGCGCAGGAAAAGCGCCGCTTGATCGCGGCGCTGTGCGAAAAAGGATATGAGATCACGGATTTTGGGAGCGAGGACCCGATTTACGCGCATGTTGCGCACGATGTGGCAAAGGCTGTTGCGGATCAGGTCTATGACTGCGGCATCCTGATCTGCGGGACCGGGATTGGCATGACTGTCTCAGCCAATAAGGTAAAGGGCGCTTATGCGGCGCTTATCAGCGATATGTATTCGGCGCAGCGCGCCCGGAAGAGCAATGATGCAAATATCGCCTGTTTCGGCGCTTTTACAATCGGCATCAAGCGCATGGAGATGTATGCGTTGGAGTTCCTGGCCTGTGAATTTGAGCCGGGCTGCGCTTCCCAGCCTAAGGTCGATGCGTTTCATGAGGTGGAGACGTCCTACTTTAAATGATGCGCGCCCAAGGAGTACATGTGATCCCTGCCGGCTGTGCCTTCCCGCCTGTGTCCGGATCCCTTTATGGGCCGCCGGTTTTGCTGGCAGATAGATGTCCGCCCTCATAGCCGCTTGTGTTGGCTATGAGGGCGGATATGCTGCCAAGAAACGACTTGCGAATGCCGGAAAACTATGGTATAATAAAGCAACTCGGCTGCTGAAAGGGGATGGATGCCGGATGGCGGAGAAAAAAGGCGTGAAAATCGCCGTGCAAAACCGTAAGGCGCACCACGACTATTTCGTGGAGGACCGCTATGAAGCGGGAATCGAGCTGTTTGGCACGGAGGTCAAGTCCATCCGGGCCGGGACGCTGAATTTGAAGGATTCATACTGCATTGCGAAAAACGGAGAGATGTACCTCCACGGAATGCACATCAGCCCCTACGAGCACGGGAATATTTTTAACCGAGACCCTGTGCGGCCCCGCCGCCTGCTGCTGCACAAGCGGGAGATCAACCGCCTGCAAGCCCTGGTCCAGCAGGACGGGTACGCGCTGGTACCCCTGAGCGTCTATTTCAAGAATGCCAGGGTGAAGGTGGAGGTCGGCCTGTGCAAGGGCAAGAAAAACTACGATAAACGGGACGCCATGGCCAAACGGGACGCAAAGCGGGATATCGACCGCGCCATGAAGTCCTATAACCGGTAATTTGGGAGGAAATCAACGCTATGAGCAATCCTATTGTCACCATTACTTTGGAAAATGGAGCCGTCATGACGGGGGAGCTGTACCCGGAGAAGGCACCGAACACTGTGAATAATTTTATCGCGCTGGCAAACAGCGGTTATTATGACGGGCTGATTTTCCACCGGGTTATTCCTGGGTTCATGATCCAAGGCGGCTGCCCCGAGGGCAGCGGCATGGGCGGGCCGGGGTACGCCATCCGGGGCGAGTTCTCCGGAAACGGCTTCGAGAAAAACGATATCAAGCATACCTTGGGCGTTTTGTCCATGGCCCGTTCCATGCACCCGGACAGCGCCGGAAGCCAGTTCTTTATTATGGTGGACGCCGCCCCCCATCTGGACGGCCAGTACGCTGCCTTCGGGAAAATCACAGAAAATGCCGAAGCCGCTGTGGCTGTGTCCAGAGTCCCACGGTCTATGGGCGACGACCGCCCCAAAAAGCCCCAGGTGATCCAGTCGGTCCGGGTAGACACCCAAGGCGTGGAATACCCTGCGCCAGAAAAAAAGTGACGTTGTAACAAATATTTAACTTGCTTTCCTACGCGGGCCGTGCTATGCTTGACCCGCATATCTGGGGGTGTACCGGTTTCGACGGGGATGAGGAAGCGGGATTAGCGGGCGATGGCGCCCAGCCACCTTAAAAATGGGCAACTTTATAAATTAAAGAACAACAACACTGTTCTTGCTGCTGCCTGATTAAAGGCGGCCGTCCGACTTAAGAGTACCGCGGCTTAAGAAGGGCGTCGTTTAGCGGTGAACGTGAGTACGGAAAGAGTTGACCGTGCCATGCATCATGACTCTCACCTGACCGGCAGGCGTGGCGGCTTGCCTGCCGGAAGGGGAACGGGGATCTGACGGCTCCTAAGAATAACCGCCTGCGCCCGGAGAATGTCCCGTGAAATTGTTTTCGGACAGGGGTTCGACTCCCCTCACCTCCACCATGATGAAAGCCTTGTGCCGCAATGGGTACAGGGCTTTTTTAATGCCGTTTTAGGCGGATTTACCCTTTAAATTACCCTTTACAAGTTTGCAATACCCTTTATGTACTGCTCCATGCGGGCTGCGCTGGCCAGCTTCATTTCCTCGGTGACGTGGCCGTACACATCCAGCGTAAAGGACGCGGCATGGTGGCCCAGATTGCCTTGCACCGTCTTGATATCGTCCCCGGCCCGGAGAGCTGCCACGGCGTAGCTGTGTCTAAGGTCATGCAGGCGCATACCCGGCAGCCCAATGGAAGCCACAATCTGCTTGTAGTTGTGATAGACTGTGCTGGGGGAAAGATGCTCACCTACCTCGTTGCAGAATACATAGCCGTGATCTTGCCAGAGCGGGCCAGCTTTGAGCCGGTCCCGGAGCTGCCGCGCCCGGTGCTTCTTCAGCAGTTCCACCACGGATGGGGCGGCAGCAACCGTTCTGCCCTTGCCGTTTTTGGTGGAGATTAGCCGAAACTCCCCGGGCTTGCCGGGGATGTTCTGGAGCTGCCGGTCAATGCGGATCGTACCTTTGTCCAGGTCTACGCTATCCCACAGCAAGCCGAATGTCTCACCACGGCGCATACCGGTAAATAACATGGTCAGATAAACCGTCTCGAAGCGGTGTCCCTCTATAGCCCGCATAAACGCCGCTATTGCTCTGCTGTCCAAAGGAGTGATCTCTTTGCGTTCCAGTCGTGGAAGTTCACAGGCGTCGGCGGGATTGAAGCGGATATAGCCTACCTTCACGGCTTGCTGAAGGGCCTTGTGGAGGACACCGTGGGCATTTCTGACCGTCTTGGGGGACAGTGGGGGCTTGTCACCGTGGGGCTTTGACATGTCATTAATAAATTTCTGAACGGTGTGGGTGCTCAGTGCGTCCAGCTTGATCGCGCCCATAGCGGGCTTCAGATGCACACGGATATTTTTCGCATAGCCTTGTGCTGTGAACGGCTTCACCCCGCCAAGATATTCCCGCTGCCAGACATCCAGCCATTGTCCCACGGTCATTTTGCTGGGGGGCTGGTAAGTGCCGCAGTCAACCTCTGCAACGGCCTGGGAGAGTTTCTGCTGTACTTCCTTCTGCGTGGAGCCGTAGACGCTGCGCTGGATCTGCTTGCCGGTGCCGGGGTCCCGGCCTACGGTGAAGCGGGCTTCCCAGCGTCCGTCCGGACGCTGCCGGATCGTGCCGCCGCCCTGGGCGCTGCGTGTTGCTTTTCGTGCCATTGTTTTTTCCTCTCATTTCTGTTAGAATGAAAGGGCAGTGAGTGCTCAACAAACTCCTACCCTTCCCCCGCCTTCTGGTGCCACCAGCGCCAGGGGGCGGAATCTTTTTTGTTGCTTTTGAACAATTGTTGTGTTATGCTGGCAGCAGGAAAGAATTATCTTTCAGCGTTGCCAGTAACGGTAGGCGGTTAATCCCTCCATCCCGGAGGGGACTTCTTGCCCCCTCCAGCCGAAAGGAGGGGGTGCCAATGACATATTCGGAACTGTTTCAGTTCTGCATGGTTATCATCGGCATTTGCGGCCTGTTCTTACAGGTACATAACAGCAAAAAGAAGTAACCGCCCCAGGCTCCAACCAAGGCGGTTACTTCTTGTAACTATCCGGAGGGGCTAACCGTCTACCGGCAGCGCCCTTTCTATTTCCAGTATAACCGCACACATTCATTTTGTCAAGCGGTGGCATCTGATGGGACCCAACGGAATCTACCAGAAGCCTGCAAAGGGAAAATCTTTCGGTTGTACCGCTCCTGGTATTGCGAGTACCGGGGGCGGTTCTTTTGTTTGCTTAAATTCCCAAACGTCTGGGGATTTGCTTCTTCATCGCTTCAGGCCACACCGGGGCCGTCTGAGCCGTTCGCAGAGGACGCTTGATATCCCGGTATCTTCTCAGAAAGGAACTGTTCTCGCGCCATTGCGGCGAATTCGTCCGCTTCTGCTTCCAGTTCTGCCCGGCTAGAGTAGCCAGGGGGGACACGGGGCGCAGACTGTTCCGGAAGGTCCATAGCCATAATATCGGCGGCTATGCTTCTCACGTACTCCACAACCGCTTCCTGCTGGTCTGGCGTCAATGCAAGGTATTTATCTACCACTGCGCGGAACTCACGGGGCAGCTTGTATTCTGCAATTATATCGTCCAGCGCATCCCGTGGCGGGGGCAGGAACATCTCCCCAAAGCCCGTCCGCAGCCACTCCTCATTGACGCGGAACTCACGGCAGATATTAGATATAACTGCATCAATCGGCGTATTTCGCCCAATTTCATACGTTGCAACTGTATTTCTTTTAACTCCGATACGGTTTGCAAATTCCTGCTGCGTGAGGTCGAGGGCCTTGCGCAGTTTTCTTATGCGTGTATTCGTCTTGTTCACCTCCCTTCTTTGCTGTGTGGCATACAAGGGTAGTTAAAAAACGTTCATTTCATTCATTTCATTCCACCACCTGCGCGTCCTGGAATGTTTGGAATGAAATGAACGTTTTTTTCTAGGGTATGTCTGCCACACGCCCTAATGGCATGATAGCATAAAAAAGTGATGATGTCAACAAAAAGACGCGTTGCGACGAAACAAGCTTGACAAAAGTGGTGTTATAGCATGCAATAGTGATGCAATCAACAAAGAAAGGAGGACACCCATGAATACCACATACACAAAGGAAAGTCTGTCGGCAGCAAGTGAACTGTGTCACGTTGTACCCAACACCGAGCCGGGCAAGGCGCTGCTGGCATCCATGATGGCTGATGCGTTCATCAATGGCATGACTGCGCGTGAACGGCTTATGAGCGCACTGGAAGAAAGGCGGAAATGAGAATAGCCGCCCGGAATGGCGGCAGGAAGGAGGTGACGCATGGGGACCGTAATTGATATCCAGAATGGTTTCCATCGGCAAAAGCTGGACGGCTGGTGGATTATTTCGGTGAATGTGACGAATTGTGGCAACACGGTTGAATACCGGGAAAACAACGGTGTTATGGTTCATGCCAAGAGCTTCCGGGATTTACCGGCTCTGGTTGAGCAAGGACGGAAATTGTTGGCGCGGGAAAGAGCCGTCCGGAGTGGAGACAGGAGGTGACGGAACCAATTATGGATGCGTTAACAGCTTTAACGTTAGTGGTAGCACTCTTTGACCTGATCCTGTTCGGCGCTAGTATCTGGATGGGATACCAGAAAGCGAAGGGGCGCGGCAACGAAAAAGACCGCTGATTTCGCGGCAGGAAGGAAAACTATGAGAACAGTTTATGCAAGGAACCCGCACAAGCAGAAGGAGGTGGTAACATGAAGGCTTCTAAGATCACTATGGAGCTTATCGTGGATCAGTTGAACGGGTGCTGCGCTTTGCTCTACGCTCTGGCGGAATCCGCAGACCATAACGTCACGTCGCCTGATGCACTGACTGCGGTAAGCAGCCTGCTGAAAATGGCTGTAGACGCCTTGTCCCGTATGATGTTGGAACAAGGGGAGGTCACGGTATGAGGTGCTACCAGGGCAGCGTATATCCCACACTTAGGGCGGCGCTACTGGCGGCGTGGCCGGTGGAGGTGAGCGTGTGAATGATGAAATCTTGACGGTACCCAGCAAGGAAAAGCCCATTGTCTGTATCGAACCGTTAACTGTAAGGGCATCCATAGCCGCAAAAATGCTGGGCGTGTCGGTACCCAAAATATATGAGCTGGCAGCGCGGGACGACTTCCAGGGCGTTTTCAAGTTCGGCAACTGTACGCTATTCTCTGTAGAAGCGATGCGGGAGTGGGTAAAGGCGCAGGCAAAGGGCGGGGGCGGTGATTGATTGAGTTATAACGAGAAACTGTCAGGCTATGCGAGGAACTATGCGCGGCTGGGCCTGCGGGTGTTCCCCTGCAAGCCCAAGGAGAAGGTCCCAGCCACGGCCCACGGGTGCAAGGACGCCAGCGCAGACCCCGGCCAGGTCGCGGCGTGGTGGGATGGAATCCACTTATACAACGTAGCTATTGCTACAGGCGGCGGGCTGGTGGTCCTAGATGTAGACGTGAATCACAACGCCGGGAAATACGGCGACGAAACCATGGCGGAGTTGGAGCAGCAGCACGGGCCGCTTCCGGAGACCTGGACTTGTCTGACCGGCGGGGGCGGTATCCACTATTATTTCCGCTGTGATGACCCTGCGCTAACTGTGGGGACGGGCTTTGCCCCCGGCCTGGACTACCGGGGCGCGGGCGGCTATGTGGTGGCTCCGCCCAGCGTCCATGAAAGCGGGCGGGAATACGTCTGGGAAGCGGCCCACACGCCCGGGAATACGCCCCTGGCCCCCCTGCCTGACTGGTTACATACCCTGATGTTAAACGGCGTTAAAACGGTCTCTGAGGGCCGTAGAGAAGCCCCTGCGCAGATTGCAGAGGGTGGGCGCAATCATGCCCTATACCGGCTGGCCTGTTCTCTGCGGGGAAAGGGGCTGTCAGAAGCGGGGATTGTCGCTGCGCTGCTGGAAGAGAACCGCGCCAGATGCGTTCCGCCGCTCCACGATGGGGAGGTGGAGAAAATCGCCAGGAGCGCGGGGAAACATCCTCCCGGAAACACGGGGGATGGGCAGCCCCTCAATTGGGACGGTTCGGCGGAGAATTCCCCGCCGAAAGAAGTATGCCCGCTCTCCATGATTTCCGCGCCGGAACTGCAACGCGCGAACCTTCCGCCGGTCAGGTACCTGGTAGATGGGATGCTGCCGGATGGCACAGGCCTGCTAACTGCTGCATCGAAAATCGGTAAGAGCTGGATGGTTCTTGATTTGGGCCTTTGCATTGCCGCCGGAGAATCATTCTTAGGCCGTAAGACGAACCGGGCTGGCGTTCTATATTTAGCCCTTGAGGACAGCTTAAACCGCCTGCAAGACCGCATGAACAAGGTCCTGAACGGCAGGCCGGCCCCTGAGCAGTTCTATTTCTCCACAGACGCCCCCAAGCTGGATATGGGCCTGCTGGATACACTGGGCGACCACTTGAAGAAGTCCCCAGACACCAGGCTGATTATCATTGACACGCTTCAAAAGGTGCGCGGGCAGGCCCTCCCCCGGGAATCCGGCTACGCACAGGACTACCGGGAAATGGAGACCATTAAAGCGTTTATGGACAAGCGGGGTGTGTCGGTGCTGTTCGTCCACCACAACCGGAAGATGCGGGACGATGACGACCCGTTTAACATGATTTCCGGGACGAACGGCATTATGGGCGCGGCAGATACCATCTGGACGATTGCGAAAGCGAAACGGGCCGATGAAGAAGCGGTACTCCATATCACGGGCCGGGACGTACCGCAGAGCAGCCTTGTGGTCCGCTTCGACAAGGATACGTGGACGTGGAAGCTGGTAGGGGCGGTGGACTGGCTGGCGGAGCAGCGGGCAAGGCTGGCCTATGACAGCAGCCCCATTGTCAAAACCATTAAGAAGCTGCTAGAGCAGAGTGCCGGACGCCGGTGGGACGGCACGGCTAAGGACCTGATGGAAGCTGGGAAGTACATCGCCCGGGCCTATCTAGCCCCCAATTCTCAGAAAATGGGCCATGAGATCAAGGCCCTAGAAAAGCCCCTGTTCGACTACGACGGGATTGTCCACGCCGTTTCAGGACATGGTAACGCAGGCAAGAAGCACCATTTTTACTACCAGGATATCGGCAGTTTCGAGGGGCTGGAAGGCGACCAGATGGAATTGCCGGAAGAATTTCAGGAGGATACCGATGCGTAAGCGAAAGACATTCCGGCGCGTGAAGGTCAGCAGCCGTGGCTATGTCTCTGGGAAGCGGCTACAAATGTTCCGTGCCACTCTGAAAGAAAAAAAGCCCCCGCCAGGTCTGGTAACACCGGCGGAGCATATCCCGGTGGCGCCTATGAAAGCAAAAGCCCCCCGCCAGCTGGCGGGGGGAGAGATGGGAAAGGACTTGAAAAAGACTGATTCCATGATACACAAACAAGGAGGAATTGTCAATGGCAGAGCTTACATACAACGTCACGGAAGCGGCGGAAGCCCTGGGCGTATCCCGCCGAACCATGTATGATCTAATCAACCGCGAGGGCTTCCCTACGCTGAAGGTTGGCACGGCGGCTGATAAGCCGGGAGCTACTGGCGGAATGGGTGAAGGCCCAGTCGGACGGGCAGAAAGAAGCCGCCCCCGGTACTACGAACACCCAGAGCGGCAAAGGCGGAATGGATCTGACAGGTCCCAATCCCGTCCCCAATATATCAGAAAAGCGGAGGTAACGCAAGTATGAATAACGAACTTATGACCGCGTACTGGCGGCGAAATAAGGGCGCGGGGACTAAACTCGCTATGCCCTCCAGAGTTTTGCTAGATACGCTAACGCGCTTGACCTGCTGTACAGATATTTTTGTTCAAGGCATTCAGACCGCGCACACTAGCGGGGTTGCTCTTTCAAGTCTAATGAGCCTTGTCGGAGCATGTGACCTGCTGGAGGCTATCATTAGCGACCTTTACGAAGAGACTAGGGCCGCAGGAGGGCTTGCGGAGCAATGACAAAGCAGGACTTGAACCATCATCTGGCATTGCGCCAGCGGTTAGAGGAAGCGGCGGCCTGGACCGGGAACATTGACGATATGCAGACGCGCATAATTTTCCGGCTGCGCTATATCTGCGGCTTCACCTGGAAGGAGGTAGCCGCGCTGACCGGCGGCGGTAACACCGACAGGAGCGCGCGGATCCGCGCCTACCGGTATATGAAAGCCCGGGTGGAGGGGTAGACCAAAGGCCGACCAAAGACTGACCGAATTTGGGCCGCGCAGGGCCATATGGAATCGCGCTGAATGCCTGCCGCGCAAGCGCCCGGACGGTTGGTCAAGGGCTGGCTGTGCTGATGGCCGGTAGGCTATTGTGCGTTCCCTATATCTTTTTGAATAGCTCATGTTCTTATTCTACTCGTTGCCCTACCGTTTTTCAACTATTTTTACTATACCGGGTGTATATGGATTCCGTACGAACAGAGAACAACGGCCCAATCGAAGCCGTGAGGAAGCCGTGAACAAAGGCTTGTGCGTATCCCTCCAGGCAGGTGGAGCGCCGCTATATGGCGGGTAGTCAACGGTTAGGTAAACGTAGGGCGAAAGCCTGTCCAGGGCATCGAAGCAAGAGAAATAGGCTGGGGCATCTGGCGGAGCATATCCGGGCGGTGCCGCGTGACGCCTATCCTGCAAAATAAAGCCCCCGTCCGCGTGGATCACAGCCGGATCAGCGCCAACCACAGTGCCATTTTGCAAGATTGCTTGCGCATTTACGTTGGTTCTGAATGGCTTAGGGCTGCGGGAAGATGCGCTTGCGCATTGCTTGCTACAATGGTGACACCCCCCCAAAAAAAGGGGGGAGATCGCCC